>CAKTUZ010000017.1 GCA_934621605.1 uncultured bacterium
CTTTACAGTAAGATACATATGATTTCTCCTTTCTATAGATTTAGAATAGTACCATGTGTGTTACCGGAATATTATATCACAGCAAGGCTGCATTCCGTCCAAAGTTGACGCCATTCATCCCACGGTCTAAAGACCGTGGGTTTTCTGGCTGGGTATCTTATAAATGGATCCTCGACGGAAGCATATGCCAGTATGTAAGCAAACCCTTTAACTACTGTCAATAGATACTATTTTTGTCCATAAAACATCAAAAAGCCCTTCGTTATGGTATAGAGCGAAGGGCTTTTGAAGGGAACCGCGCTAAACTAATTTAGCCACAGCTCCATTAGTGTGAGCTTGATTAGACTACCGCTTGTGTTTCGAAGATTTGGCGATAGAGGCCGTTTTTAGCCATAAGTTCGCTGTGCGAACCTTCTTCAGCTATCTTGCCGGCATTCATAACTACGATACGATCGGCGTGTCTAATAGTAGCTAAACGGTGAGCGATAACTAAACAAGTGCGCCCTTTCATAGAGCGGTCGATTACTTCGGTTAAATTGCTCTCGGCATTGGCATCTAAGCCGGAAGTATACTCATCCAAAATTAAAATGTGCGGATTATGTACTAAAGCTCGAGCTACAGCTAAACGCTGACGTTGACCGCCGGAAAGAGCAGAACCGCGCTCGCCCACATTGGTATTTAAGCCTTCAGGGAATTTGGCGATAAATTCGTCGGCGCCAGACATAGTGATAGCTTCTTTTATTTCAGCATCACTGGCCTTTAAGTTGCCATAACGCACATTTTCGTAAATTGTATCGCGGAAAAGGATCGATTCTTGGAAAACAATACCGATTTGCGAGCGCAACGAATCCAAAGTGACTTGGGCAATATCATAGCCATCAATTTTTATTTTACCTGAGTCGGGAGCATAAAAGCGCTCCAACATATTGACCAAAGTAGATTTTCCTGAACCGTTGGTACCGACAATAGCTACAAATTCGCCAGGCTTAATCTTTAAGTTGACCTTATCCAAAACTGGCTTGTCTTCTTCATAAGCAAAGGAGACATTTTCGAACTCGACTTCGCCTTTTACTTGAGGTAACTCAACGGCGTCGGGACTGGAAGTTTCGGGAGCGGAATCGATAATTTCGAAAGCACGTACAGCGGCAGCAGCTGAGTTTTGGCAACTGCCATAGAAGGTGGAAAGTACCGACAGAGGGTGGCTAGTCATAGCCATAAGGGCCCAATATTCAGTCATTTGGGAGAAGCTGACTTGACCTTGCAAAATACGAGTAGCGCCAAACCAAACGATAATAATAATGCCGATAATGCCCAAAAATTCCACTACAGGAGATTGCATAGATTGTACTTGTACAACCTTCATTTGGGCGGCATAGTTGTCTTCATTGCGATTTAAAAAGCGCTTATATTCATAGTCTTCACGGCTATTGGCTTTGACAACTTTTATAGCTGAAACATTTTCGAATTGCAAAGCAGAAAGGTCGGCTAAACGAGCTTGTAATTTGCTAGTTTTTTGACCAATTTTGGCGCCAAAATTGCTAATAGCGATAGCTACCATAGGGCTAATAAGCAAGACCACAATAGTCATTTGCCAATCGCGCCAGAACATCCAGACAAAGCAACCAACTACCATTAAAAAGTTTTTAGTAAACTCGGAAAGTAAACTAAAAACACCCGAAGCGGTAATAACATCGGTAGTAGAGCGAGAGAGCACTTCACCGGAGCGCATTTTGTCAAAAAATTTGATAGGCAAACGCTGCAGCGAACAAAAAACGTTGTTGCGGAAATCACGTATAGCCAATTGACCGCACTGATCGGTACAATATTTCTGGAAATAGGTGCAAACGCCCATTACTGCCATAACAATCAAGAATAGCAAACAGACATAATTGAGCGTCATAAAAGGATCGCGCCCGTCGTCGTAGCTAAAGAACTGATTGAAGGCAGCTTCCTGAGCACTGACTTTAGTGCTTTCGTCAGAATGACCGCCGTCAACAGGTCCAGATCCAGCCTCTACTAGTTTATCTATTGATCTATCGATATCAGCTTTCGAGGCCCCAGACTCAGCGCCATTTTCGGCTGAACTGGTGGTGCTTGCTACAAGCTGTCCCTGACCTTGTTTAGCTTTTTCGCCGTAAGGTGTAATACCAGCTTGTTTGAGCTTTTGTTCTTCCGGATGAGGCGATTGGTCTAAAACGGCAGCTATAGCCGGACTGCCTTTGGACATAAGCTCCATAATCCAACCCACAAATTTAGCTTGACACAGACGAGTACCTGTAGCTAACAAATTAAAAAGCAGCGCTATAACGACAATTTTCCAATAAGGCAAGAGATATTTGAGAACTCGTCCCAAAGTCTTAGCTAAATTCTTAAAGCTCACAATAAATACGCTTTCTGATATTTTTGCAGTCCGCAGAAGACAAACGCCTCAAAAGTCTACAACATAGCCGCCCTTTGTCAAGAAGAAGTCAGCCGTTAGCAGGTATTTTTAAGTTCAGTTTGCTAATAAGCGGCCATGTTTCGCTTTAAGTTGACCAGAGCCGTTTTGCTGGCTGCCGTCGTGTTTGTGGCTGTGCAGCTTTACTTTATCTTTACGAGCAAAATTGGAGAAATAGGGCCACTCTCTCAAGCGGACAAAAACTTGGTCTTTCAAGGCCACGATAACAAAAACTCTTCGGCTGCTTTTTTGTCAGAAATTGAGCCTGAAATAAACGAAACCAACCAAGATAAAAGCCAACCTTTACAACTTCAGCCTACTCCGGGCCAAGATCCTAAAGGCCAATTTGCCGAATCTACCAAGCAATCTAATACCGGAAATGTAGCTGTCGGTTTTGGTGAAAATGCTCCGCAAAATGTACCTACCCGCGTCGGTATGCCTCAAGTAAAAAATAATAGCTCAATTTTTGTAGGTTCAATTCCTCAAGCAGCCGACTCAGTAGCAGAAAAAAAAGGCTCTCCTGCCAGCAATTTGCAACTAAAATCGGCTTTAGGTAATAACTCCAAAGATGCAAAACATGAATTAGACCAAGCCGATTCGGCTCAACTGACTATGCAAATGGCCCAAGCCCACTTAAAAAATTTACCTACCTCAGCTCAATCTGAAAAGATTAGGCCAGGCTATTCCGATGAGTATATGAAAATGCTGCAGACAAGCAACCGACAGCGTGTTAATAACGATTACGAGCGCTGCCTGATTGCCATTATGCTTTTGGAAAAAGCAGGCGGAGAACTAGCTCTGAGTCCGGCCCAGGCCCGTTACATATTAAAGCTGATTGAAGAAGCCGAAAATGACAAATATGCCGAAACCAGAGCCAATGAAAAAATAGCGCAACTTCTCAACAAAGAGCAAAAACTTTATATCGATAAAAGTATCAGCCGCGAGCCTCTCTATGCCAACGGCCCAGTTGAAGAAGATCCTACCCAAGCCAGCTTGAAGAAAGCTATTGAGGCTCTGGAACAAAACAATTAGACTGACGGTTTGCCGCTTGTGGATTCAAGCGGACATTTTTCATACCTTGTAAAAATTCTTCTTCGCTGATAATAGCCAGAAGATAACCTTGCTTAATCATTTGTCTGGCCTTTTGCTCTTTGACGGAAATACTAGCTTTAGCGTGAAGCTTATTACCCAATACCAAATAATCTGTATCTAAATGTATAGAACAATGTACTATACCACCGGTTTTTTCCGCCATTTCAGCTACTAAAGAGCGCGACCCGCAGGAAAATTTGCCGGTAAAACAATATCTAACCCCATTTTGACCGATCTTGGGTAAAGTACGCGGCCCAGCTTTCCCAGCAGCCACAAGAGCTGAAGCCAATCCATTGGAAGCCGGATGACGAAATTCATGAATATCAGCATTTATCAGTTCTCCGCAACTGAGCAATTTTTGCAGTAGGCAACGGCAAGCCAATACATCAGAAAAAGCATCATGATGTTTGAGCATATCTATATGGTAATAATTGCATAAAGCAGCTAGACCAAAACCGTAATTGACTCGCTCTTCATCAGAAAGCTCTTTTTTGGGAGATTTAGCGGAGCGCTGAGGCAAGAGACGTTTAGCCAAAAGCATAGTGCATAAATAAGGTAAATTATCATCCAGCAAAATGTGATATTTTTCTAAAGAAGCGTTCAAAGCCGAAACATCAAAAATAGCATTATGGGCAACCAAAACAGTATTTAAACAATGATCCTTTATAATCGGCCAATATTGAGCAAAAGTAGGCGCATTTTTTACATCCGGATCTTCAATACCATGTATATCTATGCAAATAGGAGAAAATCGTTCCTTGGGATTAATCAATGATGAAGCTTCAAAAATGACTTGATCATTACGCACCTCTTGAATAGCAATCTGACAAATGGAGCTAGGCTGTAAATTAGCCAACTCGACATCAATAACCGTATAGTGATTAAGTTCCATACTATATTTAACCTCAGAAATCAAACAAATTGTTTAGCTATTGATAGAATCTAGTAGATCATTCAGATTACGCATAACTTTTTCCATGCCCGTAGATTGATTGGAAACGACACAACGACGCATAGTATTACCTTTTTTGAAATCGCTGATAGTACGCTCAACTTCTTCGAGCGGTTCAATAAATTTTATACTTAAATTATGCAAAAAGAGTAAACCGGCCACAAAATTCATGGCAGCCATAAATACAATCCCCCAAGCTCCGGTGCGTCCCATATGTTCAGCTTGTTTAATGGAATCATGCATAGCCTTTTGATTTAGCCTTTCCAGCTGAACTACAGCATCAACTACAATATTAAATTCCAATTTTTTACTGTCGAAAGCGGCCTTATAATTTTGCTTGATAATATCGATATAGTTTTGCTCGCCTTCCTCGCTGACGCAGCTTTCTGCTTCCCATAAAAAATGTTCAAACTGGGGTTGAGCTTTTACCCTAGTAATAAGTCCACTATTCTCTTGGGTAAGCATAGCCATCATGCCCATAGAAGCATGGATAGTCGTCTCATTATTAGCCATTACCGCTTCTATAGAAGGCAGCATACGGGCAAAAATCCAAATACAGCAGTAAGCAACGGCCAAATTGAAAAGTATAAAGCACCAAATGCTTATTTTGATTGATTTTGCGATTTTCATTTTTCAACCTCAGCAGCTATCCGTTACAAAATTATGTCAAAGGAATACGCTCTTGGGGATAACCTACTTCATGTTTTACCGATTTCTCGTCAGCCATAACGGCAAAAATGGAAATGGGCCCGATTCTACCACAAAACATCGTAAACATAATGATAATTTTGCCAATTTCGTCCAACTGTGAAGTGGCTCCCAAACTCATACCCACAGTACCCAAAGCGGAAACGGCTTCAAAAATTAACAGCCTAGGAGCTATTGTTTGAGTCATAAAAAGCAAGGTTAAAACAGTGGCTAAAGTGAGCATAAAGGCCATCAAAATGGTAATTGTACGTCTAACTACATCGTACGGTATCAAACGACGGCGACAGACAACTTCTTTTTCTTGATTCAAATCAGTCCAAAAAGCCAAAAACATAATAGCTACCGTAACTGTTTTCATGCCGCCTGCAGTACCTCCAGGGCAACCACCTATAAGCATGAAAACAAGTGTCATAATTGTACTCAACGGGCCTAAAGTGCTGACATCAACAGCATTAAAACCGGCTGTTCGACCTACGGCTGCCATAAAAAAAGCGTTATTCAACTTATCCAGCGGCGTCAGCTGGGCAAAAATGCCGTTCCATTCCCAAGATAAATAAGCTACAGTGCCTAAAAGCAGTAAAAAAGCTGTGGTCACTAAAGCTAAAAAACTTGCCAAAGAGATATGACGACGCCTAAACCATAAAGGTAAAGCCAAAAAAGTTAAAGGTGACATACCACCAAAAATAACCAACAAAGCCACAGTATACAATATACCGGGCACATGCACATAATTGACCAAATTGCCACTTTCCGGAGCCATGCCAGCGTTGCAAAAAGCAGAAACGGCCAAAAAGACTGCTTTTCCCAAAGCATCCGGGAAGGGCACCCCCTGCCCCATAAGACAAGCAGTCATAACCGCCGCCCCAATACTTTCCAGTACAAAAACGTAAATAACGATAATATAAAGGGAACGTATAAGGTTGGGGCCACTTTCAGTTTCAGAAAAATAGGCCAACAGACGCTCATGACGTAAGCTGAGCCTGCGTCCCATGGCATGCATAGCCAAAGAGGCTGTACCCATCATGCCTAAACCACCCAGTTGCACCAATATGACAAAAAATATTTTGCCGTAAACAGTAAAATCATGTTCTAAGTCCAAACAAGTTAAACCGGTGACACAAGAAGCGCTTACAGCCATAAAAGCCGCGTCAATATAATTCAAGTTGTGAGCAGAGGCAATGGGCAAATAAAGTAGAATGGAACCAACTGTACAAAGAAGCACGAAAGTCAAAAGTAAAAAACGAGCGGGGCGATTGAGAAAAAAGTCCAAACCGAAATCTTCGCGCAACTTCAAATTGCCATAACTGTTGACAAAAAAAACATCCAAAAAAATAGTCAACGCCAGACAAGTAACGGTCAGCCAAGTACCCTGGGCGATAAAGCTTAAGCAAATGGAGAAAAAGCACACTAAAACGACAGTTTTAGGAAAACGCGACTTTAATTTCAATGACCATTTATAAAAAATCAGCTGACAGATTAAGCCTCCGCAAGCACATAAAGACAATCCCAATCGATTTTCTAAACCGCACAAAAACCAAGTAATAAAAAATAAGCCTACAAAGCCGCCTACAGCACCGCCTATCGATTCTATGCCGGTTTGCTTGGAAAGCTGAGCCTGCAACTTGCTTTTGCCTCGGTAGTGAATTACGCCATTAACCAAAACAGAAACAGCCACAAAAACTGTTAAAGCCGAAAAGGGATCACTAAAAAGATAGCGCCAAGCAGCGCCTACACAAGCCAAAGCGTCAGCTAAGGCCAAATATTTACCTAAGCGTGGCTGTTTATCCCAAAATAGGCCAATCAGAACTGTAAATACAAGCGTAAGGATAGCGCAAGTGGTTCTGAACAGAGAGATAGCACCGTCATCTAAGTCAAGCCCCAAAAATATAAAAGCTAACGGAGCCAAAACCATAGCCGCACTGCTAAAAGCCGAGCCGTTGGCTGCTTCGCCAAAACGAGTGTATATGGCCGTAAGTTTTTTTAGCATAACTCAGTAATTTTAACGGAAATTTTTTTGCAATTCAGCGATAGCCCGTTCATTAGAAACGATGATCAACCTATCGTCAGCTCTTAAGGGAATGCTAGGATTGGGATGAATAATTTTAGAAGGATCTTCGTAGCTGCGAATGCCGGCTACCATAACTTCAAAACGCTTAGGCAATTCTAGTTCAATTAAATTTTTACCTACCATACCAGGCTGTACTCTAATTTCAGTTAGCAAACAATCGTCTCCGAGATCAGTATCAACTACCATATTACGGTTAATTAAACGAGTGGCAAAACGACGACCGAATTCTCGCTCGGGGTTAATTACCAAATGGGCTCCCACAGCTTTAAGGATACGCTTATGTACTGAGTCACGCGCCCGAGCAACAATAAAAGGCGCCCCTAACTGGCTCAATAAAGCTGTACAAATAATCGAATCTTCTTTAGAGCCTTCGCCAATAGCACAAACAGCAGCATCGCGCTTGGAGGGCTCGAGCCTAGACATGTCGGTTTCGTCAATTACCCTAATTTGCATAGCGTCGGCTACGAAAAGGGAAGCTTCTTCCACTAAAGCTAAATCCTGGTCTACAGCCAAAACCTCCACTCCCTTTTCGGAAAGCGTTCTGGCCAAGGACATGCCGAATTGGCCTAAGCCTATAATAAGAATCTGCTGGCTCATAGAAATGTTCCCTTCACCGCTGCCGCTAAAAAATAAAACCTGGCTCAAATCCAAACCGAGCCAAGATTACGATTTATTACAACCTTACAATCGACGTCGAGGAGCTTCTGCTGTTTGAGGCACTAAACCTCTCTAAAGAAAGTATCCGTTTTGAGCAGGCTAAGAATTGAAAGAGACGGGTGGCAGGAAAAGAAACGCAACTAATGGGAAATATCGATACTATGATGAATTTTAAGTTTTCCGCTTTACTACTTAGTGTAGCCGTTGCTTTAGCTCTACCTTCTTTGAGCCATGCCGACGAAGGTATGTTCCCTTTCAACGCTCCTCCCAAAACCCAATTAGCTCAGAAATATCATTTTAACCTGAGTGATCAATGGCTTAATCAAGCTATGCATGCCGCTGTGCGCTTTAATAACGGCGGATCCGGAGGTTTTATTTCTCCTGAAGGCTTAGTTATTACCAATCATCATATAGCTGATGAAACTCTTTCCGAACTGAGCACTCCTGAGCGCAATTTAATTGCTACAGGTTTTTTGGCTCGAACCAGAGCCCAAGAGCTGAAAGCCCCCAACTTAGAGATAAATTGCTTGCAATCTATTACCGATGTTACCGAGCAAGTAAATGCTTCCATTACCCCTAAGATGAGCGCCGAAGAAGCTGCCTCAGTTCGCAAAGCCAATATTGCCCGAATAGAGCAAGAAGCCAATCGACGCACTAAACTGCGCTGCGATGTGGTAACGCTCTATCAAGGCGGACAATATTGTCTTTATATCTATAAAAAATACACTGATGTGCGTTTAGTGTGGGCTCCCGAACAAGACGTAGCTTTCTTCGGCGGCGATGCGGACAATTTCGAGTATCCGCGCACTTGCCTAGATGCTACCATTTTCCGCGTCTATGAAAACGGCCAACCGGTAAAACCGCAACATTATTTTGCTATCAATCCTCAGGGGGCGACCGAAAACGACTTGGTCTTTGTGATAGGCCATCCTGGTACTACCAATCGTCTGGAAACTTACGCTCAGACCGTACACACACGCAACTTCAGTCTGCCTTATCGTTTGGCCAGAGCCAGAGCTATGGAAGCGGCTTATTTACAATTTGCCGAACGTTCTCCAGAAAATGCCAGGCGCATAAATAACGATATACGCTCTATTGCCAATTCGCGCAAAGCCTATACTGGCATGTATCAAGGGCTGTGTCAAACTTCCATTATGGAGCGCAAAAAGGCTCAGGAAGACAAGTTACGCAGTTTAGTAAAAGATCAGACTCCCTGGCAAGAGATAGAAGAAGCTTGCCAAAAAGCTTGCTTAATCGAAGAACCTTACAATCTTTTGGAGCGAGCTGACGCCTACCCCAGTCCCTTATTCTCCATAGCCAGACATATTGTCCGTTTGGCTCGCGAAAAAGATAACGCGAAGCTCCACTTGCCAGAATATAATTCGACTAAGCTCGATTCGCTCAGACAGAAACTTTTTTCACCTGCCCCTATTTACGCCGATGTAGAAAAAGCTCGTCTCAACGCCAGCTTCTCCTTCTTGGCCGAGCGTTTGGGAGCTGATAACGCTCAAGTACAAACTGTATTGCAAGGTCAAAGTCCGGCCGATCGAGCTGGCTACTTAGTAGACAATTGCCGTTTGGCTGATGTACAAGAGAGGCAACGTTTAGCCAAGCTCAGTTTGTCGGAATTAGAAAAATCAGACGACGCCATGATCCAGCTGGCTCTAGCTGTAGATAATGAAGCTCGCCAAGTGCGCCAAGCTTATGAGAAAATTTTTAAAGCTCCCTCAGTTCAAGCTTATGCCAAAATAGCTTCCGAGCGTTTTAATCTTGACCAAGGAGCCACTCCTCCGGATGCCACCTTTACTTTACGACTCTCTTACGGTATGGTGAAGGGTTATCAAGATGGTAGCCAAGCAGTAAATTGGCGTACTACTTTGGGCGATCTATACGAACGCGCCGATTCACATCAGAATACGATTCCTTTCCAAGTGCCTCAATCTTGGCGCACTCATCAGGCAGAAGTCGATCCCAATACCAATATGGTTTTTGTGGCTACTTCTGATACTATCGGCGGCAACTCCGGCAGTCCGGTGCTCAATACCCAAGGCGAATTGATCGGTCTTAATTTTGATCGCAACCAATTTGGTATGGTGCGCAACTTTGTCTATGACGAAGTAAAAGCCCGCCATATTTCGGTAGCTTCTCCGGCTATTTTAGAAGCTCTGCGTCACGTTTACCATGCTGACGAATTACTTAAAGAGCTTATTCCTAACTCCAAATAACCCTAATTGACTTTTATCGACAAAATGGATACAGCCGTTTTTTCTGAGTGCTCCGCTAAACGAAAACTACTCCCTAAAAACGGCTGTATTTTCTGTGTGAAAGCACCACTTAATCTAAAGCTCCGTCAGCAGCTGGAAACGGTTCCAGTCCTAAATGCTCGTAAGCTTTAGGGCCAGCCACTCGACCACGCGGAGTCTTTAACAAGAAACCGGAGGCCAAAAGATAAGGTTCATAAACATCTTCCAAATTGTCCGGTTCTTCGCCTATAGCTGCCGCCAAAGTTGTTAATCCCACCGGCTGCCCTTTATAAGTGTTGATAAGAATATCTAAAATGCGCCTATCGATAGAATCGAGACCACAGGAATCAATAGACATACGCTCCAGAGCGTAAGCAGCAATTTCAGCCGTAATTTGCTTTTCTCCCTCAACTTGAGCAAAATCACGCACACGCTTAATTAAACGATTGGCAATACGCGGAGTTCCCCGACAGCGGCGAGCAATTTCCAAGCTACCTCCCTTATCGATACTTATATCCAGTAAAGAAGCGGAACGACGTACAATCTTGGCCAATTCGTCAAGAGTATAAAAATTTAGTTGCATTAAAATGCCGAAACGGGAGCGCAGAGGAGCAGACAGAGCTCCGGAACGAGTGGTAGCTCCCACCAAAGTAAAGGGAGCTACTCGATGCTGAATAGCGCCTTTGGAATTGCCTTTGCTAATAATGCGGTCAAACGAGAGATCTTCCATAACTGGATAAAGTATTTCTTCGACTACATGGGAAAGGCGATGTATCTCATCTATAAATAGTACTTGGCGAGGCCTAAGTCCGTGCAAAAGTACCAAAAGATCGATAGGCCGGGAAATAGCCGGACCGGAGGTAGCCCGCATTTCCACCCCCATCTCTGAAGCGACTAATTGAGCTAAAGTAGTTTTACCCAAACCGGGCGGGCCAGAAAGCAAAATATGATCCAAAGGTTCCCGACGCTGGGAGGCCGCTTTAATAAAAACGCGCAAATTTTCCACAATGTCAGTTTGGCCCACATATTCGGCTATATTGTGGGGGCGTAAACTCTTTTCATTTTCGCTCTCTTCGACAGAGGTTTGACGAGGCGAAAGCTGACGAGGCAAATTAAACATAAACCTTTAATTCTTTCCCAACTCACTGACGGCGGCCATAACTAAATCAGAAGAATCAGCAGAAGTACCAGCTTCCAAAGCAGCTTTGACGGCATTCTCCGCTTCTTCATCAGTACAACCCAAACCGATCAATACAGCCACAGCTTCCAAAGCGGCAGGCGGCAAGGAACTTTCCGGCTTGACAGCCTTTTGCGATTGGCGCTCTCTCAAAGTATCTGTATCCAAAGACATATTTTCAGAGATGGCCCCAATCTTTTCATTGAGCTCCAAAATCAGCCTTTTAGCCGTTTTGGGGCCCACACCAGGCACTTTTTTCAGGGAGTCGACATCGTTAGCCAAAATACAGGCAGCCAAATCGGCAGGAGCGTATTTATTAAGAATTTTTAGAGCGGCTTTGGGGCCTATACCAGATATAGTTGTCAATAACTTGCAAAATTCACGTTCCAAGGGCGTAGCAAAACCGACTAAAAATATTTCATTTTCACGCACTATCATAAGCGTTTGCAAACGATAGTGTCTGTCAATAACACAGCGAGCTGCAAAAGACTCGGTCACAAAAATTTCGTAGCCTATTCCGTTAAGTTCCAGTACAACCCGATCTTGGCCGCCGTAAACACATAATCCCTCAATAGAAGCAATCATAACTTTATACTCTAGACAAGTTTTCTTAGAAAAGACAGCGCAATTTTTCTTGCCAAACAGCCAAAATTTCCGCACTAAGCACCTTTACATGCCCCCAACCGACCGGCCAAGACAAGCACTTAGACTTACCACCGATACGATTTCCCTCTATAGTAGGAATTTCTACTATGCGCAGCTTATTTTTCATAGCTCTAATACTCATCTGGTATTCGATAGGAAAACTACATTCATCCAAATTCAATACTTCGAAAGAGCAACGTCTGACCGCACGGAAACCATTAATAGTATCGGTAATGTAAGGCCCTTTATTAAATAAAATATTGGCTATAAAAGTAAAAGCTCGATTTACCCAAGCTCGAAAGCGGAAGAATTGTTCATCTTCTTCATTGCGACTATTCTTCATAAAACGCGAAGCAATAGCCACATCAGCTTCGTTATTTTCCAAACGCTCGCACAGCTTCACAATATCGTCAGGATCTTCATTACCGTCCGGAGAATAAAAGACCAGAATCGAAGAGCGGGTATTTTTTACGCCAACTCTGAAAGCTTCGCCTCTACCGGGGATATCTTGACCGACGACTTTTAATCCGTGCTCACGATAGAATTCAACCGTTCCGTCGGAAGAGCCTCCGTCTACAACTAAGACCTCGTCGAAGCTATCCAAGGGTAACCGATTCCATAGAGCTCGAGATCCGGCAATCTCATCGTAAGTTAAAATAATAAGCGCTCTGCTCATTTTTACTAATACTGCTTTCCTAATCTGCGTAGAGTCTCTAGTTACGCGACCGATACCTACAGCCCCTGCCCCGACTTTGTCCGAAAGCTAAGGCAACTTAAGCTCATCTATTCTAAAAACAGCAATTCTATACTGATTCGGAGAGCTACCGTATTGCTCCAATACCTCCTCAATATCTTGCTCCTGCGGCTGACCGAAGAGCGTCATAAGCGTAGTACAATAACTGTCATAAAAATACTTGCCGTTCTGAGGATCTATATTCCAGCAACTGCGTTCATGTACAATAATATAACGCAACCCCTCTTCAATTAGCTTTTGATAATCCAAATAATCAAATTCAATATCGGAATTGGGATCGACATTCAATTGCTCAATAAATTGCAAAAAAGTATTTTCTTCCAAATCAGGAATAGTTTTGGTCAGTTTCTGCAAATCAGACTCAGGATAATTTGGTGGAGTAGCGCCGTCAGCCCAGCCCAAAAGTAAACGTTTACCGTGCGTAATTTGATAATATTGCAAATAATCACCGGTACGTATGGGCACTTCAGCTACCATAAACACCCCCGGTTGAGCCGCTAAGCGAGAGTAACATTGAGGAGTTTCAATATTAAAACCTGTAATAGGAGCAGCTTGACAATAAAAATTGTTGGCTCCAATCAGAAAAGCGAACATCAAAGCCAAAATCCAACTGAGTGAGAGACGATGATGCCATTTTTGTAAAACATAAATAACCGATCCGCTTAAAACAGAGGCAGAAATAATCAGCATGGCGCTCATGCGCACCGGAGAAAAAAGGCGAGCAAAGGCCGGCCAATATTTGAAAAACAGCACATAAGGAGTAGCTAAGCCGCCATGCAGTTTGTTAATATAATCACCAGTATTTATATCTTGCAAATAAGGGCCCAAAGTCAGCGAATAAAACAGCAACAAACTTAAGAGCCAAGGGCCGGCCTGAGCACAAGTAAAAAACATCTCCGTTTTCGGCTCAGTTTGTTCAACGCTACTCGAAATTAAAGTTTCTTCTTGAGCAGAACAAGAGCCGATTTTTTGCTTCAACCACAGCAAAGGAACGGCCCATAAACTCAACAAAGTCACCAGAAGGGGTAAATTGCGGTTATATTTTATCGAAAAAGGATATTGCCAAGGCAAAGAATCGAAACGAAAACGTTGGAAAGAAGTAAGCAAGGGATCATTCTGCTGCAAAATTCTCTCCGGCTCGGGCGAAAGCAACACATCTAAAGAAGGGAAGTTGCTAAATAGTACCAGTTCTGGCAAATCGTTACCACGAAAGATCATGGCCAGATAAGCCAATCCGGAAGGCAAAGCTACAGCTACAGTCACAATACCAGCGGCCAGTAAATACAGCGCTTTAGACTTAGTGAATGGGCCATAACTGCCGAACAAACCGTTCCAAAGCAAAAAAATTATTGTAAAGATGAGCAAAGATTGGCCGTAAAAAAGATAAATTACCGTTGACAAACCGCCCCAAAATCCTACAATTGCCACCAGCAACAAACTAGGCCGACAGTAAAGCTTTATTAAAGCCAAGCAGTAAAAGATCATAGGAAAAATGATACCTTGGCGTATACGGCCACTATCCAACTCTGTTAAGCAATAAGGCGAAAAAACCATCACCGCTCCGCTAAGCCAGCCAGCTGCTCTGTTTTTAAATAAATAACAACCAAGACAATAACCGCTGAAACCGTTTAAAGCAAAAACCAGCCAAGTTTTGATATTAAAATAAAGCGGAGCACCAAAAATAGTCTCCAAAGGCCAAGAAAAAAGCCATAAATCGGCCAAATTGCCAGTTTCGGGATAAGATCCGGCTACAGATATAAGCCAGAGCATATATTGTAGCGAAGCGCCGCTGAACCAAGCTGTGGAAATAAGCTTTTTTGTCCACCAATAACGCCACAGCCAACCGTCAAGTTCTCCTCCAGGGCGACCAGCATAAACTGAAGTGTAAGGAAAATTCACACCGCCAAACAGCACAAAAACCAAGATTATAAAACTAAGCAGAGCCGCCGTCCCCCACAGCCAATTCTTGTTATTTTTGAACCAATTCACAGCGAGATCCTCTCACCCAAAGTGCTGCAGTATACATTATCACCGAAAATACTGCGCAAAAATTCATATTCGGAAAAACCAACTCCACCACAAGCGACAATTTTTAATCGCGGATATTTGGCAACCAGTTGCTTCATATATTTGAGGTTGGAGTCATTCCACATTAAATAACTGTCTCTAAAATTACTTACTATTAAAGAGGGCACTTCATGAAGAGAATTGTCAATCAGAGAAAATTTGTGCGCAAAATCTCCATGACCGGAACCGCAGAAAAGAACTAAATTTCCATCATGGCGACGCACCAATAAATCCAGGGCAAATTGATTCTTTCCTATGGGCACAACCAAGGTCCAAACCCCTTCAAAAAGCGGACAAATTCCTGGCGGAGCAGCAATAACTTGTACATCTTTGGCTATATCCGGAGAAGTAATTTCCGCAAAATCACACGGGGTAATATTAGGACAAAGGAAGATCGTATTTCTGTTTAGATTATTGATAAAATCGAAACCGTCATCACAATCGAGCGCAGACATAACTACAAGATCTAATTTTTTTTGCCAAGGCATAAACGGAGAGCGATTGAGAGTTTCCACTACAAAACCGCTCCAAGAATCCCCCATAGAGAATTTAGAGCCAGTATCGTAAATAAAATTGAGAACCCCATCCTGAATATTGCGGCTAAACTCTTGCCAAACTTTACCTTTAACATAAATACGTTTTTTAGGCCAGTTCAATACAGGAATCTCTGAGTCATTGGAACGCTCCAGCATAAACCACATCATGTTATGACCAGAATAGTTAATATTAAAACTTAAAGGGTTACTTTCATTGCGCCCGGTAAATTGGCTGCCACTGAGGATAGCAACCGTGTCCAAAAGTTCTTGCTTAGAAAAAGCCAAATTGTCAGAATTCTGAACAGGCACTCCGGCCTCAAGATTTATTTTGGACTCATTGGAAAAAATTGTAAAATAAGCCAATATATAACCCAACAAAAAAAACTGACTCAGAGCGACGAGACCGATAATATACAGACGATATTTTTCTGACTTCAAATCCGGTTCAGCCACTTTTTACTACCTCAAAGCGCCGCTTTCAGGATCATATTCCCAACAATGCTCAATAGCTACTCGCGAACCGTCATAATTCGTCCACTGTCCTTGAGCCTTATAGCGCACCTTAGGCTCGGAAGTTAGTTCTACCTCTGCCCAATTTTCGGCCCAAAGCCCACGCTGTTGCCAAGCTTGACTATCGGTATTAAGCAATAAAATAATGCCCGCATGACCTCTTTCAGCTAAAACTGACAGTTTTTGAGCTACCCCTTGCCACAATTCTTGCAGTTCTTCTGTGCTGCACTCCTCTTCGTTGATTTTATCTGATTGCAAAAAATCCCAACCGTCAAGAAGCAAGGTAAATTCTAAATCTTTTTCGGCAAAATTGCTCAACAGACGATGCAATTCAGCAAATGAAGTAGAATAACCGGAAAAGCAATATAAGCTCTCTTCCCAATCGTCCAAATCGACTTGTTGCCACACCTCCGCTTTTTCTGTGTCGCTAAGTTTATTAAAATCGGTTCGAGCTGCCAGAGACAACAATCCCCAACCGATTTGGCGCACTCCCAAACGTCGTGAAAAAACAAACAATTTTTGGGTTGGTTCGCTGAGCACAGTGAAAGCACAATTCAACAGAAGATTTAAACGCGGATTACGAGCAAATTCCGTACGCGGCGGCACCTCTTCAGCTCCGGGACAACCCAGCACTAAAAGACGCGGCCTGTCAAAACTCAGTCCCGGCAAAATTGGCAGTCCCTCTTCGACGGAACGGAAAAGTTCATCCCATTTCAAACGCTCATATTTGGCGCCATGCAATCCAAGTTCGGGACTGGCCAATTGAGCTTCCAAGCACTTGAAACGGCGTTCGTATTTTACATAGCGCACAGCGACGTAGACAGCTAATGCAATTACAGCCAATAAAATTACGAGCATTTGCTGGCGCGTAGCCAATACGCTCAAATCGGCAGTAGCCAAACTGTCCTGAACGAAACCGGCCGGAGGAGCAAAATTTTGCTGCCCCGGATCGCTTTCCTGAGCCCCGACAAAATGTGGCAACATTACCACTCCCAGAGCCCAAAGACCGCCCACTATTACTCTCAATTTACTGCCAAAATTTGCCAATCTGTTGACCACAACCGTTGATCTTACTCCGCTAAATTAGAAAAAAAATACTCCGACTACAAATGCCAGCTCAGCCCGATTGGGCCAAGTAAACTTTTCAGCCGGAGCACAAACAATTCCAAAATATAGGGCTAACCCTCAATCTTTTCTACAATCAATTTTTGCATATCTTTGAGAGTCTTTTCCACATTGGGAGCTTTAAAATCTTCAGCACTGCCTTTATCAAATTCCATAAAAAGATCGGAACGGGAAATATTGATGGAAAGTATACCTTTGCGAAGCAAACTGGCTACAATTTCACGACGTCCCTCTTGATCTAAATAATGATTTACATCTCTGGGAGTGGCAGAAACAACTTTAAACTCATCTTTACCGGAAACTTCCTCATCGTCTCCGCGAGTTTTACGGCGTTCTTCAATAATACGCCGTTCCTCTTGGGTTAAGTTGGGATTCCAAACTTTTTTAGAGGACTCTTCTTTAGCCAAACGCTGCTTTTCTTGAAGTTCTTTAGCTCCGAATCCCTCTCCTACGGAAATAGTGGCATTAAAATTGGAACGCTGTTGCATAGTGTAAATAATCTTGTTGCTTTTGGCTTTCCAGGGAGTAAAGTTGAGGAAGCCTCGGATAGTAGTAAATACGCCGCGATAAATTCCGCTTACGATTACGCTGCTGCCCGCAAATTGAGTTTTGGCTTTAGTCATACCCAAAGTATGTTCTAAATCACCTACATAACTGTAAGTGGTAATGGCAACATAACAGTAATAAGCAATGACAAAGAAAGCGAGCAATATCAATATAATCATAATATAACAAAAGCTCCTGGTTATCAGTTTCTGCCTAACGCAGCATTTTTAACGAGCCAACCGCAACAAATACATTACAACAACTAAACGGCCGACAACTCGCAAACCTCATTGAAATTAATTCCGGAAGAACAACTGCGCACAAAAGCTTCCGCCAAGTCTACAGTTGCTTCTAAATCGGACCATTCCATTACTTCGTTGGGCGTGTGCATATAGCGTATGGGTACAGAAATGATGCCTACCGCTATTCCACTGTTAGCAACTTGAATAACTCCGGCATCAGTGGAAGTTACTGCCGAAGAAGGTTGAATTTGATATTTTATGCCGAAACCTTCGGCAGTATCAACTAAACGCTTAAAGACAAAAGGACTGGTATTGGGACCGCGTACAATAACCGGTCCCCGCCCCAAA
This sequence comes from uncultured bacterium, assembly GCA_934621605.1. GTDB lineage: Bacteria > Vulcanimicrobiota > Xenobia > Xenobiales > Xenobiaceae > Bruticola. Next base: position 18,108 of record CAKTUZ010000017.1, read on the forward strand.
GAGACATCGCCCAAGAGGCGCTTGTCCAATCCCGGAGTATCCATAGTATGACAAACGTCAATAATTAAAGCTATCTGAGGGTTAATTTTAGCTATGGCCGCCTCAGCTCCGCGCATACCAACCTCTTCTTGCACAGAAGACAAAGCAGTCAACTCAACTTTAGCTAAGCTGCCGCTCAAGCGAGAAAAAGTTTCAGCTGCAACATACATACCGGCTCGATTGTCTAAAGCCGGAGAAGAGACGCGACGTCCCCCCAATTCAGTCAACTCAGAGACATAGCTGACAGGATCGCCCAAACGAACCATTTGCTTGGCTTCTACATCATTTCTGGCTCCGATATCGACCCAAATTCCAGTAATAGGCGGAGCTGCGGCACGTTCGCTGTCACTTTGCATATGATGTGGCTTGGTACCAATAACGCCATAGATATCGCGTCCTTCGGTTTTTACAACCACACGCTGAGAAATAGCTGTCTTGACACTATGGCTGCCTACCGGTTGCAAATAAAGCAAACCGTCCTCGGAGATATAGCGAATTAAAAAACCTATTTCATCAGCGTGACAATCTATCAACACCTTATTGGGAGCACCCGGATTAAGTATTCCCCATACAGACCCCATAACATCCGAACAAAGCTTATCAGCATGGTGACGAATATGACTTAAAAAGACTGATTGTACGTCTTTTTCGCAACCGGAGACACCGCGCACAGCGGTAAGTTGTTTAAAAAAATCTTTGTCCAGCATATTTTAAGTGACAACTTCCGTTTCTAAAAAAGTTCAAGAGCCCGAAGAGCGGTCATTTTACCCTACAACTGGGCTTCACTCCTTCGCTTTCTAATCCTGCCGCCGTCAAGGGGCATAAGCAGGTTTCACTTTGAAAATACCAGAAAAATACTTACATGCAAATTTATCTTGCTGAAGATTATTAATATCAAAGTTTCTTCTGCCCAGCATTCCGGAGGTCTGCCACGTTGTCAACTCAATGGGACGATTGCCAAAGAAAAATTCTCCGAGGAGAAAAAATACCAGACAATTCCGGAGATATTTATGTTGTCAGAGAAAACTTAGCCGGTAGCTTAAAAGCTCCGGTATCGGTAGGTCGGGCTATAGCTGTTCTCAACTCGCTCTTTAAGGAGAGTCAAATTCTTTACTTTTGTATAATCGGAGAACTGAGTAGACTTACTGTCCACAGCAGCGGCCACCTTTATTTTGAGATGCGCGACCAAAACAATCAGGGCGTTATCAGCTGCAAAATGTGGAGAAATCGTCTGCTCAAAAATAAAATTAAGCCAGAAAAACTTAAACCGGGACAAAATCTGATCTTAACGGGCCGCTTTAGTCTGTATGATAGAAACGGTAAACTCGATTTTGAAGCTGACAATATTATCCCCTGCGATCAGGGCAAATTGCTAGAAGAGCTGGAAGAATTGCGCCGTAAATTACAAGCTGAAGGGCTGTTCGCTCCAGAGCGCAAAAGGGCCCTGCCGGTTTTTCCCAAGGTTGTAGGCGTAGCCACCTCTCAAAGCGGACAAGCCATTCAAGATATACTCCGCACCTTAAAAAATCGCTGCCCACACATAAAAGTCGTGCTAGCTCCCTGCTTATGTCAAGGCGAAGGCGCCGAACGTTCTATCATAAGAGCGCTTAAAGCTTTGGAGCGAAGATCAGATATAGACTGCGTTATTGTAGGTCGCGGCGGCGGTTCACAAAGTGATTTACATGTTTATAACAATGAGGAATTGGTAAGATTTGTGGCAACTTATGGTAAACCTATTATTTCGGCCGTAGGCCACGAAGGCGACCACTTACTGACTGACGACGCCGCCGACAGGCGTGCTTCCACTCCCACGCAAGCGGCCGAACTCATTTCCATTACTCGCCAAGAGCGGTTGAGCGAATTGGATCTTAAGCGCAGCCGTATTACAGAAGCTGTCTATCGTTATTTATCTCATCGAGAAGAAGGTTTGCAATTGTTCTTTTCCCGCTTGCCACAACTTCTGCGCCACAAGCTGGAGATAGGCGCCAATTCTCTGAACGGTTTGCGACACAGGCTCAATCTTTGTAATCCCAGTCGCTATTTGCCTCAACGCCGCCAAGATTTAGCCAAAAGAACTGAGCAATTGCACAAATTGGGACGACGCCTATGGCAGCAAAAATACGAGCAATTACAAAGCTTGCAAATCAGGTTGCAAACTTACTTGCAAAGCTATTTGCCGCGTCAGAAAGAAAAACTCGACAGTTTATGCTCTCAATTAAAATCGCTCTCTCCGGAACGTGTTTTGGATCGCGGATATGCCATCGTTGCCTCCAATCAGGGACACATTCTGCAAGCAGAAGATGTCAAACGCGGAGCTAATATACGCATAGCCCTAAAGTTCGGTTATCTGGAAGCCAAAATTAACAAATTTATTAAGGGCGATCCTTTGGAAGCGTTGTGTGAGAATCGATACGCTCAACCTCAAAAAGATGATGATACGCTTAATGTCTCTTTGGAACAAAGCGCCCTTTTCGACTAGAAATCGCCATTTTGGAAATTTACCACAGGAGTTATTTTATATTTATGAATGAAGTTTCCCGAGCCCAAACCTATGAAGAAAGTTATCAAGAACTCAACGTTATTATCGATACTCTGGAAAGAGGCGATCAGAGTTTGGAGAAGACTTTACAATTGGTAGCCAGAGCGAAAGTTCTTTTGGACTACTGCGGCAACCAGCTCAAAGAAGCACAGAAACAACTGGAGATTTTGCAAGCTGATTCGGAGATATGCTAATTTTTTTCGGAAGGATCGGCCTTCATCTTTTCTGAAAGCCGCCGCACAGATTTTTACCAAGAAGGGTACTAAAAATTGATCGATACTTCTAATTTTGACTTAAAATCTTATCTCAAAGAGCAAGCTGAGGTCGTCAACCGGGCTTTAGAATCTTATCTTCCTGCTCATGCCACTTATATCGGCAACTTGGGTGAGGTAATGCGTTACAGTCTTTTCCCCGGCGGTAAACGTTTTCGCCCAATTCTGACCTTAGCCGTAGCCGAAGCTTTAGACTTAGACCCTCAGCTGGCCCTACCCGCTGCCTGTTCCTTCGAGTTAGTTCACTGTTTCTCTTTGGTACATGACGATCTACCTTGCATGGATAATGACGATATGCGACGCGGTAAACCTACTGTACATAAAGCCTACGGCGAAGATACCGCTTTGCTGGCCGGTGACGCTTTGGTTATCGAAGCTTTTAATGTAGCTGCTAAAACGGCTATTCCCAATCATCCTGAATTGACTATCGCCATAGTAAAAGAACTGGCCGAAGCTTCCGGACACTTAGGTATGGTTGGCGGTCAAATTTTAGATATGGAAGCTCAACATCACGGAGCCGATCAAGAAAAGCTTTTAGCAGTACACAAAGGTAAAACTGGCGCTTTAATTCGCGGTGCTGCCCGTGTGGGTGCCATTGCCGCTCAGGCCGACCCCGCTATGTTGGAAGCTATTACCGAATACAGCGAAATTTTAGGTTTGGTCTTCCAAATTACCGACGATATTTTGGATAGCGCCGACGATCCCGATCCTATTAGTTTTCCCACTCTCTTTGGCATGGAAGAATCAAAACGTATAGCTAAAGAAAAAACAGCCCGAGCCTTAGAGCTTATTGAACCGTTGGGAGAAAAGGCCATTCCTTTGGCAGCTTTAGCCAATTACTTGTTAGTACGCACTATTTAAGCTGCAGTTGGGACTTTAAGATCGTGACCTCAGAAAGCGTTTACCTGAAAGTGCATGCTGTCGTTGCCACAGTTCTGCAAGAACTGGCTCTACGCAGCGTAGCCTGGCGCGGTACCGGCGGCAAAGCTTATTATCAGACCAACCTTAATCACAGTCGAAGTTTGGCTGCTTTGGCTTCTCTAGCTGATGATGATGTGTCTTTATGCCATTTAGCTGCAGGTTGGTACAGAGCTCATGCCGTCATGCCCCAAGAAATATCCATGACGCAAAGTCAGCCTTTGATAATTATTTGCCACGATCTTTCCCCTAAACTACTAGATACTTTAGAAAAGTTGCAGCAAAGTCGTTTAGAAATCATAATCCTTTTTTTGGATTACTTCGAACGTTATATAAAAAAATATCCCGGCAAAGGCAGTGAGTCATGCTTCTACACTTATCCAGGAGTTTTTGCTACAGCTCGAGGCTTACTGTACGCTCCTCCCGTCGATTGCGACAACTTTAACGGACTGAGTAGGGCTTTACTTTCGTTGGCATCCCAAAAAGGAGTAAAGATTTTACATATCTTAGGCTTGGAGCAGCCATCTGACGCCGAGGCCACCAGCCAAGTTACTCTCAGTCCTATAACATCTGTATCTGAGAAAGCCAACAAAAGCGACACCGCAAAAGTAAACTCAGATTTAGCTCCTACTTTTGAGGAAGTGGCTCTAAAATATATTGCTGCCGACTTAAAAGAACAGAATTTAGTATCTTGCCTATGGACTTGTCGCAAAGATCCGGGCCCTTTCAGAGCGTTATGCGGTAGACTACAGCTCGCTTCCACGGACGGAGTGATATTACAAGCTATAGGTATAGCCGTTTGCGGGATCCATCCTTTAATAGTTATTTCAGCCACCGATCTTCCCAAAGTGCTCAACGAACTTTTTAATACATCTTCTTTTCCTATCACGATGTTACTGGTCGACGCCGGTTTAGTTAGTAATCAGGAAAAACCGCTTTCCATTGCCAATTTTCACGATTTGGCTATGCTGCGTAATTTTGAAAATATCCATATCGGCGTACCCAGCGATGAGGAAGAGGTCCGCAGTATGTTGCTGACCTTATTATCCGGCCCCGAACCCGGTTTGCTGCGCCTAAGCAGTTCCTCTGCGGTCGGTCTACCCAAGGCCGATAAAGTTATGCCCAAAGAGAGGTTGTGCGGCCGCTGTTTAATTGAAGGCTCTGATTTAGCCTTTGTCTGTTTGGGCAGTGTAGCCTATCATGCTATTTTGGCAGCTCATAATTTAAAAACTTGGGGTTTTAAAGCGGCCGTTTACGATATGGCTTGGTTAAATCCATTCGATACAACTCTATTGCAAGAAGCAATTCAAATAGGAAGAATAATTACAGTCGAAGAGCACTCGGATATTGGCGGTTTGGCTTCGGTTGTATCTGAATATTTGGCCCAAAATGATTTGGAAGATCATGTGCAATTGCGCACTGTGGGCCTCAAACATACTACTTACAGCCCTAATTTAGAAGAGCACGGCCTTTCCATGGAAGCTCTTACTCAACAGGCAAAGATGATTTTGGGCTTTCGAGAAGATGAGATCTAAAAAAGGCACTCACTCCCTACAAGCGTAAGGATAAGTGCCTTTTCTAACGCATCGGTAGCAGAATTTAAGTTATTGCTAAATTCCGCCATTAAAGCTGCTCCAGAATAAATGGGTTATGGCTATTGCCACTGCATCGGCAGTATCATCTGGAGTGGGAGGCTTTTCCAATCCCAAAGTAAGCACAACCGCCGCTCCAATATCCTTTTTTTTAGCTTTGCCATCACCAGTCATCGTCTCTTTTATTTCCGACGGTGCATACTCAAAGACAGGCACTCCCGCCTCTTGCGCAGCTAAAAGGATAACTCCTCTGGCCTCGGCCACAGCCATACCGCTGGTAATATTACGATTGAAAAACAACTTTTCTATGGCCAGTTGCTCAGGCTGATACTTAGTCAAGACCGCTTTTATTCCAGTATATACAGCCGCTAAACGCTCACCGGCGATTTTGTCTTTGCCTGTTTCGATACAACCACAATCCAACATGGAAAGCTGTCCATCATCGGAGACAAATACTATCCCCCAACCGCAGCGAGCGTTACCGGGATCGATACCTAAAACAAGTTGAGACAAAACTAGTCTTCCATAGCCTCATCAGGAATATCGGCATTGGAATAGACATTCTGTACATCATCAAAATCTTCCAATGTTTCAATTAAACGTACTACGCCTCTAGCCTGTTCTACGCTCAACTCCACAGTATCTTTAGCTACCTGAGAGAAGCTGGCATCTTCGATAGTGTAACCGGCAGCTTCTAAAGCGTCTTTAACTATATGAAGTTTGTTGGGCTCGGTAAGTACGTTAAAATATTCTTCATCGGAATTCATATCTTCGGCGCCAGCGTCAAGAGCAGCCATAAGAAGCTCTTCTTCATCTACACCTTCGGCGGGAATTTGCAATACACCATAACGGGTGAAGTTCCAACTTACACAACCAGTTTCGCCTAAGTTTCCGCCTAACTTGGAGAAAGTAGAACGCACGTCGGCGGCAGTACGGTTGCGGTTATTGGTAGCAGCTTCTACTATAATAGCCACACCATGAGGACCGTAACCTTCATAGCTGACTTCTACATAATCTTCACCATCACCAGAACCGCTAGCTTTTTCGATAACGCGCTTAATATTGTCAGCAGGCATATTGACAGCACGAGCTCTTTGAATGGCGATCTTTAAAATAAAGTTGGTTTCAGGGTCCGGTCCACCTTTACGAACAGCCATATAAATATCTTTAGAAAGCTTAGTAAACAGTTTGCCGCGCTGAGCGTCAACTTTACCTTTTTTCAAACGAATGTTATGCCATTTTGAGTGACCAGACACAGGAACCTCCAAATTTATCGCCTTTGCAGACGAACAAGAATGCGGATGACTCCGCCGGTTAAACCGACCTACCTAACTAAGTTCTTCAGTTTACCGGACAAAAACCCCAGGTGAGAAGATCGGCTCAACCGAATAGAACTAATTTCTTAACAAAAATTAAGGATGGATACGACTCATAGTGCGAGCATAAGGAATAGCCTCGCGCACATGCTCAATACCGCAAATCCAAGCTACAGCCCTTTCAACACCTAAGCCGAAACCAGAGTGAGGCACCGAACCGTAACGGCGCAAGTCTAAGTACCACTGATAAGCTTCCAAAGGCAAACCGTTCTCTTTAATACGAGCTTCTAAAAGATTGAAGTCGTCGATTCTCTGACTGCCGCCGACGATTTCACCATAACCTTCAGGAGCTAAAGTATCAACACTGCGGCAGACTTCAGGACGTCCGGGCTCAGGTTTCATATAGAAAGCTTTGCAACTGCAAGGATAGTGGTGTACAAAGACGGGCTTATCGTAACGCTGACCGATAATAGTCTCGTCAGGAGCACCGAAATCATCGCCCCACTTAAAGTCTACGCCCTGGCTTTGCAAATACTCCACAGCCTCATCGTAGGATAAACGCGGGAATGGAGCCTTAATAGCTTCCAACTTACTTAAATCACGCTCCAAAATCTTAAGCTCAGGCAAACGATTGCGCAAAACACTGGCTACTACGTAGCTAATCATTTGTTCTTGCACTTCCATGCTCTGATCCAAGTCGGTGAAAGCCATTTCCGGCTCGACCATCCAGAATTCAGTAAGGTGGCGGCGAGTCTTGGATTTCTCGGCACGGAAAGTAGGACCAAAGCAATAAACCTTGCCAAAGGCCATAGCCGCAGCCTCTCCATAAAGCTGACCGCTCTGAGTAAGATAAGCTTTAGTATCGAAATAATCTGTTTCGAAGAGAGTCGAAGTACCTTCGCAAGCGCTGGGAGTTAAGATAGGACTATCAACACGCAAGAAACCGTTATTATCTAACCACTCGCAAATCGAGCGCATAATCTCAGCACGAATGCGTAAAATGGCATGTTGACGAGAAGAACGGATCCAAAGATGACGATGATCCATTAAGAATTCAGTACCGTGCTCTTTAGGAGTAATAGGATAATCGACAGAAGCGGAGATAAGACGCACATTGAAAGCCTGAATTTCGTAACCGCAGGCCGAGCGTTTATCCTCACGAACTACGCCGACAATTTCGAAGGAAGATTCTTGAGTTAAACTCTTAGCGACCTGGAATTCTTCAGGAGAGCACTCCGACTTAACAACTACCACTTGAATGGTGGCCGTACCGTCACGCATTTGCAAGAAAAGAATCTTGCCGCTAGAACGCAACTTACGTAACCACCCCTTAATAACGACCTTTTGACCGACATATTTACCGATATTTTCTAAGGTAACATAAGGGTAATTCCAATCGCCTTGACACTCGTTCTGGACGGTGCCTCCACTTATAACTTGCTCTTCCATATCCAACCTCCGAAGGAGAACTTTTTACGCGACTCGGCTTAGGCCCTTCTGCCCCCGGCGTAATTAGACCGAATTGCAAAAGTTCTGAATACAACGAATCGCATCATTAAGATTTTTGTGCAAAAGCCAAATTTATCTGCACTCGGAACTGCCCGCTATTCTGCTGGAGCTTCAGCAGAACCTCCAGCCGCTTCTGAAGCTCCTCCTACGGGAACAGCTTGCGGCTCCGGAGGAACAGCTGCAGGCGCCTCGGCAGCCGGAGCACTTACTGGCGGCGGAGCAGCCGTGTCAGGAGCATACACCGTATCGGGAACAGGTATATTTTCCGGCGTCAAATCAGGAGTTACCGACTCAGAATGTTCCAAAGAAGTGTCCGGCGTCACTTCACTCCAAGTTTGGGGAGCATCAGCAGGTATAGGTGTAGGTTCAACTTCGGTCCGAGACGGAGCACTACTCTGCACCTCTTTTTTAGTACCATAGCCATCATCTTTAGGAGCGGCAATACTAAGTACCGAAGTTCCCCCACCGTGAACAGGACAGAACTTAGTGGGCACTTCGCCAGGACGGAAATACTCCTTATAAGTATTCATGCACTTGGCACCGGCACGACACTTTGACTCGCTGCACATAAGCACAGATACCAAACCGGACTTAGGCTTTTCAAATTGCTTATTGGGAAGATCTTTTACGGCATAGCTCATAATAGCTTTCCAAATAGGAGCAGCTACATCACCTCCATAACCGTACCACATAGAAGAACAGTCATCATTACCTGTCCAAACGGCACAAGTATATTGAGGAGTGAAACCTACAAACCAACCATCACGATAATTGTCAGTAGTACCAGTTTTACCTCCGACAGCACGTCCGGGAATTTGAGCTGCATACCCGGTACCGCCTTCGACGGCACTTTGCAACATAGAACACATAGTATAGGCAGTAGACTCAGAGAGAACTTCCTCTTGACGAGGGAAAGTATTGTCTTCAATTACATTGCCGTTATTGTCATAAATTAACTTGATACCGCTAGGTTGAACTTTAATACCCCCGTTGGGGAAGCAAGTAAAAGCACAAGCCATTTCCAAAGGCGTTACCACAGCCGACCCCAAGGCCAAAGAAAGGTTCGGCTCTAAACGTTCTTTAATGCCCATACGATAAGCATATTCAATGACTCGCTCAGGACCAACCATAGTCAGCAACTTTACGGCTGCCACGTTACGCGATCCCATAAGAGCACGCAACATGGGAATATTACCCAAGAACTTACCGTCGGAATTTTTGGGAGACCAAGTCTCGGTATCGCTAATTTTATAGGTAGTCGGACTATCGGAAATAATAGTATCGGGGCCATAACCAGATTCTACAGCTGTGGTATAGACAAATACTTTAAAACAGGAACCGGGCTGGCGTCGAGCCTGCCAAGCGCGATTAAACTGGTTGTTTTTACTCCAACCACCACCACCTACCATAGCGCGGATATAACCAGTAGAGTTTTCCAAAACTACGGCAGCCGCCGTACTGGCGTTGTACCACTCTTTATTTTTAGCGATCTTCTCAGTCACAATCTTCTCAGCTTTTTCCTGAAGTTTAAGATCGACAGTGGTATAAATTTTCAAACCGCCGCGATAGAGCATATCCTCACTATAACGGCTGTTGAGCTCTTTCAAGACGTAAGTAGTAAAATAAGGAACCTTAAGTACCTGAAACTCGGTACGTCCCTTATTGGCATACTTTATACCCTTACGCAAAGTATTAACCGCTTCGCGATACTGCTTCTGAGTAATCATATCCAATTGGCGCATACGACCCAAAACTTCTAAGGCACGCGAAGTGGCAGCACGTTCGTCCACCAAAGGAGAATAATAGCTGGGCGAAGCAGGCAATCCAGCAATAATAGCCGCTTGTACCGGAGTAAGTTTATCAGGAGTAGTTAAAAAATAGACATTGGCAGCAGCGTGGACGCCGTAAGCACCGGCGCCCAAGTAAACATGATTAAGGTAAAGCTCCAGAATTTCATCCTTGCTGAAGCTTTTTTCAATTTGTAAGGCCAAAAGAGCTTCGCGGATCTTGCGATGGAAACTCAAGTCATCATTAAGGAAGAAGGCACGAGCCAATTGCATGGTAATAGTGGAAGCGCCCTGATGAACCTGACCGCCGGAGCGGTAAAGATCGACGGCAGCACGCATTACACCAACAGGATCCACGCCGTGGTGTTCGTAAAAGCGCGAGTCTTCAATAGCTAAAATAGCATTGCGCATATTGGGCGAGATCTTTTTCAAGGGAACCCAAGTGCGATTCTCTCGGAAAAGCGTAGCAATAACTTGACCGTCGGAAGAATATATGCGCGTAGTTTCAGCTGGATCGTATTGATGCAACTTACTGACGTCGGGCAATCCCTTAGCATAGTTGTTGATAATAACGTAACCGGCTACACCTGCAGCCAAAATTATCAACAGGACAGAGAAACTAACCCAATAGAGAATCTTACCTAAACGAGCCAAACATCCAAAGTTACTCTTAGGCTTTTGGGGGGAAGCGCCGTTCTCGCCTTTACTCATATCAGAATTTACTTACCTATTACTAAAAAAATTGACAGCTAAAGCGGTCTGCGACTCTAAGCAATGTCCGAAGAGAGAATTTTCGACCCGAAGGACGGTTCCTCTACGCTTCTTGCTGAGCCTCTTTGTGAGTTTCCTCAATTTCGGGTGCTTCTTCTTCGGTCGATTCAACCTTTTTACCGCGGTTTTTATCCTTACTCACTTCACTTAAAACACCGAAAACAAAGTTTTTGGAACGCTCGGTAGAATACTCCTCGGAAAGATCAGAGCAACAATTGATAATAGCTTTTTCGGAAATATTGCGAGCAGCTTCCTCATCAAACAAAAGACCGAAAATACCGATACGCAATAAATTACGCTCAACAACAGCCAAACGTTCTACTTGCCAATTGCAAGTAATATGCTTTTGCAAAAGGGTATCAATTTCGACCAAATGGCGATTGACACCATCAAAAATGCGAGCGGTGAGATCTTTTATATAGCGATCTGATTCATAATAAAGAACATCGGAAAGAACAAGGTGGCGCACTTGAGAGCTTCCCTCACCGTCGGGCACAAAATCGGTGAAATTAAGCTCGCGCTGATAAAGAGCTTGCATAGCAAAAATAACAGCACGCTTAACGGGATCGGATAATTCATTGCGATAACGAACAGCGTCATCTGCCCAAACCGATGAAGTAAAGCCGCCCTCCTTCTCATACTCGTCACGCATTTTAGAGGCTTCGATGTATTCTTCTCCCAATCTGCTGCGACCAACAAGTCTAACATTACTCATGATAATATTTACCAATCCCAAACATCAGATTAATATACTTCACCGAACCGAATTTGTTGAGGGGAAGACTAAGCTCAAAGCTGCCAACGTCCGCACACAACTCTGTCCAGATTATTCAAATCTTGTAAGACTTTTATATTTTCAAAACCAACCGCTTGCATAAGCGAGCTTACCGCTTCGCCCTGCGTACAGCCTATTTCCAAAGCCAAACCGCCACCGGGCTCCAAATATTGAGGCGCCCGACCGACCAGCTTTTTAATTAAATCCAAACCGTCTCGACCGCTAAAAAGTGCCAAATCAGGCTCATACTTAGCCACATCTTTATCAGCAGCAGGCCCTTCCAACGTACCGATATAAGGTGGATTAGCCGAAATAAAGTTAAAACGACCTTTAATTTCGGCAAAAAGATCACCACCATACCATTTGATGTCATTCGCCAGGCCCAGCTTGTCTCTGTTTGCCGAAAAATAAGGGAAAGTTTCAGCCGAAAGATCTTGGGCCTCAGCTTTAATTTCGGGACGCATAGCTTTTATGGCCAAAATGACGCAACCGCTACCGGTGCAAAGATCCAACACCCTGGGTTGCACTCGTTTAATGCCTACACTACCGCCGACGCTTTGACAATTTACGACTTTACTTTCATCTATCCAGCCTAAAATCGTATCTACTAAAAGCTCGGTCTCGGGCCGAGGTATCAATACTCCAGGACCGACCTTAAAAGTAAAGCCATAAAAGCCGCGCTCTTGTAAAATATAAGCCGTAGGCTCGCCGCGAAAACGCCTCAGCAGCCCCTCTTTTACTTTTTTGGCAATCTCCTCGGTCAGCGTCTGTTCCGCCTGAGTAAAAAGCTGAACTTCCGTCAAACCAGCCAAGCCTTGCACAACGATCTCCGATTCACGGCGAGCTTCACTGCCGCTAAAAGATCCGCTGCTTTTAAGCAGAGCCTGCCCCCAACGCAAAACACTTTGGAGAATGGGCGGCCTAGGAAAATTGTCTTTAATTTCTGGCACTCCCCTAAACCTCTGCTCAATTTTATCGTGACAGTAAAAGCAAATCCCCCTCTGACAAAAAGCTAGTCTTGACCCAATTTATCCATCAACTCTTTTTGTTCATTTTCGCAAAGAGCCTTAACTATGTCTTCTAAATCGCCGCCCATAACAGCATTGATATTATGCACAGTAAAACCTATGCGATGATCGGTAACACGGCTCTGCGGGAAATTATAAGTGCGGATCTTTTCCGATCTGTCCCCCTGACCTACCTGAGAGCGGCGGTTAGAGGTAAGCTCGTCTTCAGCTTTTTGTCTTTCAATTTCCAACAAACGAGCTTGCAAAATGCGCATGGCCTTTTCGCGGTTTTGACGCTGAGAACGTTCGTCCTGACAAGTAACTACCAAACCAGTGGGCAAGTGGGTGATACGAATAGCCGATTCAGTCTTATTTACGTGCTGACCGCCAGCACCGGAAGAGCGATAAGTGTCGATACGCAAATCTTTTTCGTTGACAGGTACTTCATCTACACTGTCCACTTCCGGCAAAACTGCTACAGTGACAGTGGAAGTATGGATACGGCCGGAAGCTTCAGTAGCAGGCACGCGCTGAACGCGATGAACACCGCTCTCAAACTTCATATGTTGATAAACATCATGACCGGTGATAGAGAAAGTAACTTCCTTCATGCCGCCCAAATCGGTATCTTGACGAGCCAAAACTTCAGTCTTCCAGCCCATACGGTCGGCGTAATATAAATACATGCGGAACAATTCCTGAGCGAATAAGGACGATTCTTCACCGCCGGCAGCAGGACGAATTTCCACAATAACATCGCGTCCGGCATAAGGATCGCGAGGTAAAAGCAAGCGAGTAAGTTCATCTTCCAGTTGAACGCGACGCTGCTCGAGTTCCTCAATTTCACTGCGGTAAAGATCGCGCATCTCCGGATCGCTCTCGCTAGTTAAAGCATGACGACTCTCATTGATATGCTCGACTACATTGCCTAAATCCCTAGAACGTAAAGCCACCTCTTCGATAGACTTGCGCTCTTTAGAAAGCTTCTGATACTCGGCAGGATTGCTCAATACCTCGGGATTGCACAAACTGTGTTCGAGCTCTTCAAAGCGACGCTCCATTTCCTTAAGTTTGGATAAATCGAGCATAATTCGTACCTCAAAAAAAAACTAAAAAACAACGAAATGCCCAGACAGAACATTCGCTGCATTTTCCCCCTAATAACGCAGAAAGCGTTCCCGAGGATACTTCTGACCCTAGAAACGCTACTCCGCAAAACCGGCCTAAAACCGGCCCTATAGCAACTAATCTTTAATTTTATAACGCTGACGGAACTTCTCTACCTGTCCCTCGCGAGCGACAGCACGCTTCTTACCGGTGTAGAAAGGATGGCAAGCGCTGCAAATTTCAACGCGCATGTCTTCCAAGGTAGCCAGGGTCTCAAAAGTGTTGCCGCAGGAACAACGAATGGTTGTTTTGTGCAACTTCGGATGAGTGTTTGCTTTCACGTTTTTACCCTCTTTGTACCCTTAACACCGCGCCTTTTTGTCGGTTTCAGGGTTGCTAGATTTCTAGGTTTTTAATGAACCCAGCATGAACGGCGCTAATTATATCATAAAGGCTATGAAAATGGAAGGCCCCTTACTGCACATTCCTTCGATTTACCCGTGTAAAAACTTTGCCTTATTCAAAAGGAGCAGGGAATTTGCTGACAGTTGAGCTAAAAACAAGCCCCATCTTCAATAGCCGAAAGTTTTGCTTCTATGCTAAAAAAAATTTGCGCCATTTTAGTTACTTTTCTGCTGCTACTATTGAGCAGTGAAGCTTATCTAACTTTTAAAGGCTATGCTCTTCCCGATCCGAATAACTTGGAAGCAGCCCATTTTGATGATGCAGAGTGCGGTTGGTTACCTACTCCTGGCCATTCTTACTCTAGAGAGGATCCGCAAGCTGCAACTACTGTTGGTACTAACTTTTGCCGCCTTTCCTGCCCTCCGGAAGAAGCTGCTTGGCTAGCTAAGCAGCGCCAGAAAGCCCTTTTATTGGGCTGCTCCTACACTTTTGGCATGGGCGTAAAAGACGAAGAAACTTTCGGCTGGTTACTCAATCAAAAGCAACAGCGCTTCTATTTCACTAACGGAGGAGTTATCGGCTATAGCACTTATCAATGCCTAAAGCGCTTAGAAAAATTCTTCCGCCAAGGAGCCAAGCCGCGCCTAGTCATTTATGCTTTTATAAACGATCATTTAATGCGCAATGTGTCTTGTCGAATTTTTGGCAAAGCGGCCGAAAGTTTCGACTTTATCGAAACGCCATACTTTGAAGTGCGCCCCTCTGGTCAGACCATTTTTCACCCGCTGCGCCATTTGGCTTGGCCAGGCGAAAAATATTTACGCACGGTCAATTTTGCCAATCGCCTTTATGTAAATCGTTTAACTGAACAAACACGCCAAGTAGGCTTTGATAAAGAAGCTTCTCATCAAGTGTATCGCCACTTAGTGAGCCAAATGGCCGATTTGTGCCATAAAAACGGAGCAGTCTTGGCAATAGTCAGCCTAGATACTTCCAGCAATTGGCTATTTCCCGCACTTTCTTCCGTCTCTACCGCTTCCAATTCAGCCGCTGTTTCTTCTACCCCAAACTTAACCGACGTTTCCACCTTTACAGCCACTGATAATAATCCGACCGCTACACCGATATTGTACTTGGATGCCAACTGTGAAGATCTTTATAAGCCAGAATATCACGTTAAAAACCGACTCGATTTTCACCCTGCTGCCATTGCCCATAACTTTTGGGCTCAAAAGATAGCTACTTTTATACAAAGTATCGAGCTTCCCTAAAACCTTAAAGAGAAAACGGCCCGCCAAGCTCATTTTTACTTAGCAACTTTTGCTAAGAAACTTGCCCAGTTGGCCGTATCTCTTTAACGATATAAAGCCATCGCTATTTAGTATTATCTTTCTTGGGATCTACATTAACAGGAATACTATTCTTTTTAATTTCGGCTACGCCACTCATAACGCACCCGTCTTCTTGCAAAGATACAACCGAATAGCCATAGCCCATAGTACGCCCCATATCTTCTAAAGCTTGGCAGAAAATTTCCAACATTTTTTTATCACCCAAAACAGCAGAAGAAAGGCGACTCTTAATACCAGCAGCAGCATCATTCCTGTTGGCTTTAATATCTTCGCAACTAAAAACTAAGCCACAAAGTTTACCCTCTTGGGCAGCTTGTTTAATTAAAGGTACATCAGCCCAAGTTTTTGCATATTTGCCAGACAACATATCATCAAAAGTTGTCTGACTTTCCATATTGAAAGCCGCTACCAACTGATCGTTGGTAATAGTTAAGAAAGTGTTACGGCCAAAAGGAATCTTATAGACGCGACAATTATTTATGTCGTAAGAAGGGCACATGGCGGCAAATAAAGGTACGCTAGGCAAACTAAGCAGGAAGCCTTCAAAATCTCCGCCGTTTTTCAGTCCTAAAGTAACTACCACCGGCATACTGGCAGCCTTATGTGGATTGCTGGTAGCTACATTGACAAATTGCTCTCCTTGAAGTCGGCTCAAACCATCGATAGATACGGTAAATTCTCCGGTAAGCATACTTAAAAGCTTATCCATGCTACTGCCGACGCGGCGCAGCATTTCATCAGGTATTTGACGTCGTTCTCTACCTTCAGGAGTCAACCCCATAATGTCGTAGACTATTTTCCAAACTGTTTGGATATTGACGGAAATTAAACTGCTGTTAGCATTAGGATGATATTTTAAGGACTGAAAATCTATATTGTTGGCTTTATTCAGAAAACGCTTGCCGTATCTACCGATATCCTGAGAGTCGCAGACAAATTGAGCTGAAAAATTGATTTGCTTACCCGTTTTAGTTCTCCCTATTTTACTTTTGAAGGAGACACATTGGATGGCTTCAACAAATTTTATCAAATCTGTATCAGCATGGTCGGTTTCGAGAATCTGCACCAAACCAGAACTTTTGATAAAATGTTGACAATTTATAAAACCTACACCAAGCGTATCACCGTCTATTTTACCAACATATTTTTGGAAATTCGGCTCCGCAAGCAGAGAATCTCTTTCTTCACGAGTAGCCAAAATAGTATTTAAATCCTGACCGGAAGTACCGACAAAAAGCGTGTTACCTTGGATAATCCAAGAAAAGCCCCTCTGATTATCGCCAGGGCAGGAGATAAAGCCGTCAAAAGTGGGAACAGTGACATACTTCAAGCCGGGGTTCTTCTTAACAGACAAATCTTGAAAACTTTTCATCATCTGCTCAATAGGAGCTTTGGGCTTAAATTTTTGCATATAAACGCATAAGCCGGGAGTATCTTCTCCGGGAAGGCAGGCAATCAGGGCTCCGGCCCCTTCGGCATGTATAGCTAAATCTTGAATAAAACTGAAATTGATTTCGGCAGGCAACACTTGACTGAGCTGCGCTTTAAGTACCGTATTACCAGCCAAACCTTGCAACAAACCGCCAAAGAGATTATTTAAATTCTTTTCCTCGCGCAAGTCCAGAGCTATAACGGCCACACTGCCACGCGGAGCCATACGGGCTGCTTCGTAAACGATATTTTTTCGATAAACTCCAAAAAATGTTTTTAGCAAGCAAATTATCAGTGAAACCACCACAATTATGCATATGATAACCTTTGCGGAGAGACGAACTCTGGAACCAGTTTTGATTTCTTTGTCATTTTGGGGAACAACAGACTCAGAAGCAGAAGGCTGACAAGCGGAAGAATCATTGCTAACTTCCCCACTATTATTGTCATTTAGAGAATCTGAAGCTGAATTTTGGCTATTGATAGGAGAATAATCGAAATCTTCATCTTGACGAAAGCCAGAATTATAAAATTCTTCACTCATAGTAGACAGCAGCTCCGTTTCTTATTGTTTTTCAATCGTAAAGCTTATTTTTTCGTTTTCGCAACGAATAAACCTAGTATTTTTTCTTTTTTGCTTGCTTAGCAAAGCTTGCTCTAAAGCTTCAACCTGTTCGAGATGTAGCCTACAAGTGTGTGAAGGCTTAGCCATAACCAAGAGCGAAGGGCTGGTATATTTTAATATTCGGCAGGCAGGATAAAAATATGGCAAAGTTTTGTAATAAGTGTGGCGCACAGGTAAGAGAGAATGCCCGTTTCTGCAATATTTGCGGCAATCAGCTTCGCGTAACGCCAGCGACGCCTTCTCCAGCAGCGCTCCCTCCAACTTCGCCTTCAACACCTCCAACAGCCGCAGCCTCTTCAGCCGTTCCCCCGGTTCCTCAAACGCCACAATTTTTTCAATCCTACGATTTTGAACCCGGGGGGTCAGCTGCCGGTCGGCCAACAACTGCTTCATCTTATACACCGTCTCCCTCTGCTCCCCTGCGCGATTCTTCGCGGCCGTTGCCTCCCTTAAGCGATTTCTTCGGTTCCGAAGATAATGAAGAGAGTAACAAACGCGAGTTGGCCGAAGATACTATTATGAACTTTTCCCTTTGGGCCGCTGCCATAGTATTGGTACCTATTCCCTTCTGTGACTTAGTTTTGCTCATGCCTATCCAGTCGGCTATGGTAATTGCTGTAGGCAAAGTTTATGGAGTAAACGAAACTCCAGAGCGCATTTTGGCTATTATCGCCGGTTCTTGCGGTGCCAGCGTCTTCGGCCAACTGACGGCCGTATTTTTGAGCAATTTGATCCCCATTATCGGGTCCTTAGTCAGTGCTCCCTTTATTTTTGGTTGGACTTACGGCTTGGGCAAAGTAGCTATGCGTTATTTTGAATCTAAAGGCCAAGCCAGCGAAAGCGAATTAAAGTCTATTTTCAAACAGGCCAGCAAAGAAGCCAACGGCAAGTACGATCCTACTAAAGTAGGCTCGGCTCAAGCTTCCTTAGATAATTTGCGTCAATACATGTCGGAAGAAGATTACATAAAGATCAAAGATCGCTTTGGCCCCGAAGCCAAGCGCTAATTTGGCAGTTTAAGTTTAATAACCGCTATTTCAAAATTGATTTAAACTCCAATTTGATAAACCTAACTGATAGGCTCCCACCGCGCCGCTGAATTCGCCGCGCTCCAAAATTACGGCTCTGTGGTTAAGCAAAACTCCAGCTCGCACCAAAACAGCCCGCAAAACGGGATTGTTACGCAATGTCGAACCGGCATACACTATAGTGTGAGTGCGACACTGGTTCATAATACCGGCCGCAATTAGAGCGATATTCTCGCCCACCATCCCCATAATACCAGCCATAATATCGGCATCACTAGGTCGCTCGATTTCACGGTCTCCGGCCAAACGCCCAAAATTGGAAGCAGTAATATTATCGGCAATACCTACTTGGCCTGGTGGATAAATATCTTTAAGCAACAGGTCAACTCCGGCTCGTTTGCCTTTTTGAGCCAAAAGGCAAACGTCTTCAAAACTGCTACCAGGAATAAGGGCGCGCCCCAAGCCTAAAATAGTGCCGCCTCCCAAAGCTGAGCCTCCCACTCGACTGATAGAGAAGCCGTTCACCAGCAGCAGCGAAGTGCCGGTGCCCACCGACCCCAAAAGATAGGGCAACTCTACTCCGCTGGAGCCAGGCAACAACTTGGAAGCGCCCGCTCCCCAAGCCACAAATTCATTTACACCGAATACTTGCGGAACGTGCGCCTCTGTAGACTCATTGCGTCGACAGCGAGTACAGTGACGAAACTCAGAAGCACCGCGGCCGGTGACACCGCAAAATTGTACGCCCAAGTTAGTAACATAATCCAACACTTCGTCACAAGTATAATTTTTTAAAAAAGTAAGCACTAGCTCTTCGCCCGGACGAGCAACGGCTATTTTGGTAAGAGTTCCACCTATATCGAGACCGCAACCGCAAAGATGTTCTAAATCGTCGGAATATTTGTACATTTTTCCTCTATTATTGTAGGAGCCTGAGTGGCAAAAAAAAGCAGCTGCCCGCCCCGACCTTTCCCTCAACCAAGCGAAGAAAAGACTAAACGCAGCTGCCGTACAACACCGCTAAATCATCTCTAAAACCGGAAATAACGACTAGCGCTGATCTTTTGTCAAAATAGAGTCGATAATGCCGTAATCGAGAGCTTCCTGACTAGACATGTAATGGTCGCGCTCAGTATCTTCGCAAATTTTTTCATAAGTTTGGCCAGTATGGTTAGCTAAAATACGATTGAGGTTTTCACGCGTTTTCAAAATTTGTTTAGCGTGAATATCAATATCGGTGGCCTGACCGCCGATCTCCCCAATCCAAGGCTGGTGGATCATAATACGCGAATAAGGCAAGGCAAAGCGCTTACCTTTGCAACCGCCAGCTAAAAGCACAGCCGCAGCACTGGCAGCCATACCCATGCAAATGCAAGAAACATCCGGCTTGATAAGTTGCATACAATCATACATACCGAGGCCAGCTGTTACCGAACCGCCGGGGCTGTTAATGTAAATATCGATATCTTTATCGGGATCTTCCTGCTCGAGATAAAGCAATTGAGCGATAACCAAATTGGCCAGTTCATCGTCAATAGCGTCGCCCACAAAAATAATGCGGTTTTTGAGCAAGCGAGAGTAAATATCGTAAGCCCGTTCACCGCGAGCGGTTTGCTCAATCACCATAGGAATAAGCTGGGCTCTCTCAATGCCAGGGTATCTGCCAAACATCATATAAACGGAACTCCTTAAAGAAGGGGGCATAATGGGATTCAGCCTTTCTTAGACCCCTCAAAACAAATATCGCTTGCCAATTCTCGCCAAGCGTAGAACTCCCTCCCCTAGTACAATTAACTAGCGCAATTAAACTTTGACGGCTAAAAAAATAATTTACGTATACATATTTAAAGTGTGCTACAACTTGCAAGCGACTCAAGCTTTGAGAGCCATAAGTTAAATAATGGGCATTGGTTGCGCATTTTATCTATTCCAATAGCTTTAGCGATAACAATTCCTGATGTTGTTTTTCCGTAGCGACCACGAGCCCAACGCTCCAACCTTTTTGATGGAGCAGTCTGTGGACTATTATTTATTTTTTCAGGAGAACCACATTCTTCAATAACCTTGTCTACTTCTGATTTGTAAATACTCAAATAACTAGACAAAATTTCACTATCACTAAAAAGCAGTGCCTCAAATTCATGTACTGCCATGAATGGAATAAAGCGTCCCCGTACATTTTTATTTTCACACGCTTCAGCTATGGCTTTTTGCGCAGCGCTATTTAATGTATGGGCTATTTGTTCCGGAGTATCGTGAACTTTTATTTTATCTTTGTCAGGCCACTCGCTTAAACCGTAATAATCAACAAATGTAGATATAATGGTATTGTTGCGCTGCTTCAAATGGTTGCATATATCCGTCTTAACGCGTTGAAACTTAACATCTCCACCCTTTTGCCCTTTCTTAGAAATAATGATAGGGGTCATGTATATACCTTTGACTGCCATATAAGGGGCCAGCACATCATTTATAAACTTTTGCTCGGTCTGGCCTTCAACTAAAACGACAACTTCCAGAAAGTTACTCATTGGCGCTGCCTCCCTGAATAACATTTTTAATCCATAATTCACCAACAGAGTAATCTTCAAGCCAAGCAGTATAATCTCGCTCATTTAGTCTAGCAAACGTAGAAGCTCCATTTTTACGTTTAGCTACAATAATATCTTTTATTGAAAACTGATCTAATAAAAGTGGAGACTGTGTAGCTAGAATAACCTGCGTATGTGCGGAAGCCAATTTTATAAGTTCTGCCAATATGCCAATAGCTTCTGGATGCAGTCCCAACTCAGGTTCATCAATAATAATAGTAGCTGGCGGCTGCGGTTGAAGTAAAGCAGTAGCTAAGCAAATAAATCTCATAGAACCGTCAGAAAGTTGGCTTGGCCGCATAGGATAATCATTGAGTCCTACTTGTTGCCAGTTTAATCTTATCATTTCATTGAAATTAGGCTTTAAAATGAAATCATAAAAAAACGGCACAACTAGCTGAACAGCATTAACAATTTGGCTATATTCTACAGGAAACTCGCTTTTCAATCTATACAAAAAAGCAGCGATATTTCCAGCGTCAGCAGCTAGGACTTCGCCATGATTTACATCACACTCTCGACGCATAGGAGCGAATTTACTAGTATCGTGGAAGTGATAAATCTTCCAGTTTTTTATAGAATTATAAGTATATTCTGTAGCCTTTGAACTTAACTCATTCGGTAGCTGAGCGTCATAACTCGGAACAGGAAAATCACGCGTAAAATTCCAGTAACCGTTATTGAAATGCCTTTGTTCTTTAGTTATAAAAAGATCACCATTTTCACTCGGTATAAAATTGAAATCATAGCCGTTTTTTCCCAACCTGAGTTGAATTTCAATTTTACGTGTCAATTTAGGGCCGCCGAAGAAGTAAGCGTCAGCAGCTCCAGCCACATATTCAGACAGTCCTTCCGGTTTCATCATAGCCGAAAGAATTTCGAATATTTCCAGGAAGTTGCTCTTTCCGGCTCCATTGGCTCCAACAATAACGTTAATGTTGCGCAATTCGAAATCGACGAGTTCTCTTATCGACTTAAATCCTCTAACTGTTATTTTATCCAATTTAGACGGCTTCATAAATATAAATCCTTCCAATTGTAGTAGGCGGAAACCCACTGCCTTTAGGCGGTGGGAGGAGCCTTGTAAATTTTTGGACATTAACCTTGGTTTTCTATGTGTTTTTGTATAGTAACTGATGATACCTCGCCTATACTGCGCATGAAATAACCGTATGACCAAAAGGTTTTCTTTTTCCAATATTGTTTGGACAATAAGTTCGGATATTTTTGCCATAAGTAATATGTAGTTTCTTGCTGAATTACTTTTACAATATCGCAAACTCTGTCTACTGCATTATAACTTATTAAACAGTGTATATGGTCTTTATCAGCCTCCATTGCTATAACATCATAGCCTCTAAAAGCACAGATGTCATAAAATTTTCGTTTTACGTCGTCAACTATAGAACCTGTAAGAAGTTGTTTACGATATTTAGTGACAAGAACTATATGAATTTTTAGGTTATATTTTCGTCTGTTATGACGATTATATTTGTTATCCATGTATTTTCCCTTTAAAGTATTGATTTTAATTAATATATATTATTAAAATATACTTAGTAATATATAAGTGAAAGGAGTACATATATGAAGCAGATGGTTGCCACAGCTAAAATCCAAATATCTGTAGATATGGATAGTAAAATTTTGCTTGACGAAACCATGTCTGCCTATTCTGCTGCCTGCAACTATGTTTCTGACTATGTATTCCGCACTCACGACTTAAAACAGTTTTCTCTTAACAAAGCTCTATATTCAATACTTCGAGAAAAGTTTAGTCTTAAATCACAAATGGCTCAATCTGTTTTAAAAACTGTAATTGCCAGATATAAGACCATTTTGGAAAATCAGAAAAAGTGGATTAAACCGTGTTTCAAGAGGCCACAATATGATCTTGTATGGAATAGAGACTATTCTCTTGCTAGGAACTGTTTCTCAGTAAATACACTGAAAGGTCGTATTAAACTGCCATATTTTGCTAAAGGTATGTATAAATATTTTGACCATACTATTTATAAATTTGGTACTGCCAAGCTTGTAAATAAGTGCGGTAAGTATTTTTTACATATCGCTGTTACTTATGATATTGAAGAAGTTAGACTCTATGATATCTGCAACATTGTTGGCATTGATAGAGGTATTAACTTTGTTGTTGCTACTTACGACAGTAAGCACAGATCTGATTTTGTCAATGGCAGAATTATAAAACAAAAACGTGCTAACTATTCAAAACTTCGTAAAGAATTACAAATGCGTCAAACTCCGTCGGCAAGACGTAGACTTAAAGCTATTGGTTCACGAGAAAACCGTTGGATGCAAGATGTTAACCACTGTGTATCAAAGGCACTCGTGAAAGCCAATCCCAAGCATACGTTATTTGTCCTTGAAGACTTGTCAGGCGTTCGAAATGCCACAGAGCGCGTTAAAACAAAAGATCGCTATGTATCTGTATCGTGGTCATTCTATGACCTTGAACAGAAGCTTATCTACAAAGCTAAACAAAATCAATCTATAGTAATTAAGGTTGACCCTCGTTATACAAGCCAGCGTTGTCCGGTGTGTGGGCACATTGAAAAAGCCAATCGCAACAAAAAGACACATCTGTTTAGCTGTAAAAGCTGTGGCTACAAATCAAATGATGATCGTGTTGGAGCGATGAATCTGTATCACATGGGGGTAAACTATCTTAGAGATAGTCAAGTACCTGATACAGTTACAGTAGAGTAAATCTCTGCTGTAAAGGGTGTTGTCAACCACCCTACGATGTAACGCCACCTTAGATAGCGATACTTAAGGAATAAAAGTCGGAGGGGTAACCCGTTACCACGACTGGGCAGTTACAAGCCCATTACCTTTAGGTGATGGGTAGTTGACATCAACAGACACAGCACTAGCAGCTCCCACATAAATCAGCGCTAGAAATTCTCTTATTCATAGTTTTTTTCCCGCCAAGTTAGTTAGCTACACGTATAGCTAAGCAGCGCTATTAGCACAAATAGCACCAAACTAGACATTTTTGGGGCAGGGTAAAAATGATAAGCTGCGGAAAGTGCTCTGCGCCATTTTTCATACAATTGGGAGAGCACTTTTTCTTATGGATAGCCAGATTCACAACCAGATCGTAAGTTTTATTTGGAGCGTGGCCGACGATTGTTTGCGCGACGTTTATGTGCGCGGCAAATACCGCGATGTGATTCTGCCTATGACCGTTATCCGCCGTTTAGATGCTGTTTTGGAAAAGACTAAAGAAGCGATATTAAAAACTAAAAAGCAACTAGACGAGAGACATATAGCCGGACAGGAACGGGTATTATGTAAAATTGCCGGGCAAGCTTTTTGTAACAGTTCCCCTTTTTGCTTAAAAGATTTAACTTCACGCGCCAAGTCTCAGCAACTTAAAGCCGACTTTATCGCCTACTTGGACGGCTTCTCTGAAAACGTACAAGAAATACTTAATAAATTTAAGTTCCGCAACCAAATTGACACTATGGTAGAAGCCGATATTTTGGGCGCCGTTATTGAAAAGTTTGTTTCCCCTACTATAAATTTAAGTCCCGAGCCGGTTTTAGATGACCTTGGACTGGTAAAAATTCCCGGCCTAGACAATCACGCTATGGGCACTATTTTTGAAGAGCTGGTGCGCCGTTTTAATGAAGAAAACAACGAAGAAGCCGGCGAACACTGGACTCCTCGCGATGTGGTGTACCTTATGGCCGATTTGGCCGTTTTGCCGGTAGCCGATAAAATTAAAGATAGTACCTATACTTGTTACGATGGCGCTATGGGTACTGGCGGTATGCTCACTGTGGCTCAGGAAAGGCTCAGCCAAATTGCTAAGCAAAAGGGCAAGCAAGTGTCTATCCATCTTTATGGCCAAGAAATTAACCCCGAAACTTACGCTATTGCTATAGCTGATATGATCTTAAAAGGTAAAGGTGAAACTTCACAGGACAACTTTATTTATGGCTCTACCCTTTCCTCTGACGGTTTAGCTGACAAAACTTTTGATTTTATGTTATCTAATCCGCCCTATGGCAAATCTTGGAAGACCGACGCCGAAAAGATGGGCGGCAAAAGTGGCATAAAAGATCCGCGTTTTGTTATTGGCGCCAATGAAGATGAACAACAAGAAGAAGCTGTTGCCAAAAAGAAAAAAGCTAAAAATTCTAATGAATTTAGTATGCTTTCTGCTACTGGCGACGGTCAGTTGCTTTTCTTGCTCAACAATATTTCCAAAATGAAAGAAAGTACCGATTTAGGCTCGCGCATTGTGGAAGTTCACAACGGCTCTTCCCTCTTTACTGGAGATGCTGGCCAAGGCGAAAGCAACGCTCGCCGCCATATGATTGAGCGCGACTTGGTGGAAGCTATTATCGCTTTACCTGAAGGTATGTTTTACAATACTGGTATAGCTACTTTTATTTGGGTACTTTCCAACCGCAAAGAAGAGCGCCGTCGCGGCAAAATTCAGTTAATTGACGCTACCTCTATGAAAGCGCCGCTGCGTAAGAATTTGGGTAAGAAAAACTGTGAATTTACTCCCGAAATTCGCCAGCAGATTCTCGATTTATATTTCAATATGGAAGAGAACGAGTATTCTAAGATCTTCCCTAATAGCGAATTTGGCTTTTATAAAGTAGAAGTGCTGCAACCCAAGCTTGATGAACAAGGCCAGCCCTTGCGCGACAAAAAAGGCAACTTTATTGAAGATAAAGATAAAAAAGATAGCGAAATAATTCCTCTTCGCTATGAAGGCGGCATAGAAGCTTTCTTAGATAAAGAGGTGCGCCCCTTCGCTCCCTATGCTTACGTAAATGAAGCGGCTACCAAAATTGGCTATAAGCTTAGCTTTACTAAATATTTTTACAAGCCCATTCAGTTGCGCCCCTTAGCGGAAATTGTAGCCGACATTCGCGCCCTAGAAGCCGAAACGGCCGGCTTATTAGAAGAAATTATCGGCGAGGAGGCTTAAGCTAATGGCGATGAAGGCTTATAAAAGTTACAAAAACGTAGATTTACCCTGGCTTAAACGTGTGCCGGAGCATTGGGAAGTAAACAAAATAAATCGCCTTTTTAATCTAATTAGCAGCGGCACAACTCCCAATTCTGGAAAGATCAACTTTTACGAAAACGGAAATATTCCGTGGCTTAATTCTGGCGATTTATACGGGGATAAACCTTTAATAGAGAAAACAGCAAAACATGTAACACAATCAGCACTAAATAGTTTTTCAACATTAAAACTCTACAGTGCTAACTCAATTGCTATAGCAATGTATGGAGCCTCAGTCGGCAATATATCTATAGTTCCATTTGAATTTTGTTGCAACCAAGCTTGTTGCGTTTTTTCTAAGCCAATTAAAAATTTAAATTTAAAATATGTATATTATAGTGTTATTGCAGGCAAGAAAGACCTCATTGAACAAGCTAGAGGAGGCGGGCAACCTAATATAAACCAGGACATACTGAAGCAATTTCGTTTGCCTTTTCCTCCTTTTCACGAACAAGAGCAAATTGTGCGCTATTTGGATTGGCAAAATTCACGCTTAAACAAGCTGATCAACGCCAAGAAAAAAGAAATTGCCTTACTGGAAGAGCAAAAGCAAGCTTTAATTAGCCAAGCCGTAACTAAAGGCTTAGATCCCCACGCCCCCCTAAAAGACAGCGCCATAGACTGGATCGGCCAAATACCTGAGCATTGGCAAATCAACAAAATGAATCGCCTCTTTAATTTAATTGGCAGCGGCACAACTCCCAGTTCTGGTAGCATTGATTTTTATAATAACGGAAACATTCCGTGGCTTAATTCTGGCGATTTATACGGTGACAAACCTGTAATAAAAAAGACAGCAAAACATATTACAGAACTAGCATTAAATAGTTTTTCAACATTAAAACTTTACAATGCTGACTCAATTGCTATAGCAATGTATGGAGCCTCAGTCGGCAATATATCTATAGTTCCATTTGAATTTTGTTGCAACCAAGCATGCTGTGTTTTTTCTAAGCCAATTAAGAATTTAAGTTTGAAGTATGTATATTACAACGTTATTGCAGGTAAAAAAGACCTTATTGAGCAAGCTAAGGGAGGTGGACAACCTAACATAAATCAAGACATACTCAGACAGTTTCGCCTGCCTTTCCCTCCTCTTCACGAGCAAGAACACATTGTTGACTATTTAACTGATCAATGTGCCATTATTGATGATTTAATTGCAAATATAAATAAAACAATATCCTTCCTTCAAGAATACCGCACCCGCCTAGTGGCCGATGTTGTCACCGGCCAAATCGACGTGCGCAACATTGCTATTCCCAACTACGAAACCGTAACCGAAACCATCGACCAACCCGAAACCACCGAAGACGAAACCAACACCACGGAGGAGTAACCAATGACAGATAATCAACCAACTTCTACTGAAGAAAAGCCAGGCGGCTACATTGAAAGTATCACTTTTAACAATGGACAGGAACTTAAGTTAAATAAAAATGATATAGTTGTGCTAGTTGGGCCAAACAATGCCGGTAAAAGTCAAGTCATAAGGGATATTTATATTTTGGCCAAGAGTGATAAAAATGATATTCAAACAAGCAATATTGTAGTGTCAAATATATTTGTACATAAAAATAATGTGTCAATAGAACCTATTATTAATAGAACTTTTTCTAAAGACAAGTATGGAAATCAGATACGATCTGATTTCAAAGGTAATACAGAATCATTTGGAATGTACATTAGCGATTCATTTTATCGTAATAATTTTCCGGAAAGTTTCGGAATATTTGGAGATACATTTGTTATAAATTTAGATACTTGGCATAGATTACAAACATGTCATCCAGCAGAGAATACGACGAAAGATGAAGTAAAAACCCACCCGATACAATATATAACTTTCGATTCCTCTTCCAGATCTAAATTGTCGGAGATTTTTAAACGTGCATTTAAAACTGGTCTGATACCGTATCCCCAATATGGCTCACGTATTCCTTTATGCATAGGTGAACCTATAAAACTTTCTGACGAATATAACGATGAGCAAGAACGTCTAGAAGCGTATGCCAGTAAATTAGCAACATATCCTCAAGTCCAAAATCAGGGAGATGGTATAAAAAGTTTTGTCAGCATACTATTATACTTAATACTTGATCATTATTGCGTATACTTAATTGATGAACCAGAAGCTTTTCTTCATCCACCACAAGCTCATATTATGGGGCAAATTATTGGAGATACATTGTCAGAGCAACAACAAGCTTTTATAGCCACCCATAGTGAAGAAGTAATTAAAGGACTTTTAGAAAAATGTCCAAGGCGTGTAAAAGTTATACGCATAACTAGGGAAAATAATAGCAATCATTTTGCAATACTTAACAATGAAGATTTACAAAAAGTTTGGAATGACCCACTTTTAAAATATTCAAACATAATGTCCAGTCTGTTTTATCAACAAATCGTGCTTTGTGAGAGTGAATCAGATTGCAAGATGTATTCAATCATAGACGGACATCTAAAGGAACAGCAAGGCAAGTATTCAGAGACTTTGTTTATACACTGTAACGGAAAGAATAAACTTCCAGATATAGCCAAAGCTTTATGCGCTCTAGGCGTAAAATTATACGTTATAGCTGATATAGATATACTTAAGAATGAAAATTTGATTAAAAAGCTTGTCAGTAACTTTAAAGCCGACTGGGAACAAATCAGTAAATCTTACAAAGTTTTTTCTTCCAGTATAGAAAGCCAAAAAAAAGATTTAAACAGAACAATTCTTCAACAGCAGATAGAAAAGATATTACGTTCTTCAAATAGTGCAACTATAAACAATCAAGATGTACAAAAACTCCAAAAACTTCTAAAAATTTCATCTGGATGGGACGAATTAAAGGAAAATGGCGAACAATCTATTCCTCGTGGTGATGCAACTTCAAGCTACAGAAACCTAATAAAATTCCTACAAGCAGCGGGTATCTTTATAGTTCCAGTTGGTGAACTTGAAAATTTTGTAAAAGAAGTAGGCGGACATGGCCCCAGTTGGGTCGACACAGTTTTACATGACTATCCAGATTTAACTGATCCAGTTTACAACACAATAAAGGATTTCATTCAAAGCATGAACTTATAAAGGATATCAATAAAAGCTATGCCAACCAATGTGACGGAAAAAAGTTTAGAAGACATTATTGTTAATTACTTAGTGCAAAATAATGGCTATGAACAAGGCGTTAATGCCGATTATAATCGGGAATACGCTATAGACGAAAAGCGCCTTTTTCGTTTTTTGCAAGCAACTCAGCCTAAGGAAATGCTAAAACTGGGGCTGCCTGGTAATGATTTGCGGCGCACTAAATTTTTTAACCGTTTGCAAAGTGAAATTATTAAACGCGGCATTGTGGACGTTTTGCGTAAAGGCATAAAAGACGGCCCTACCCATTTGGATTTATTCTACCTTACGCCTTCAGAAAAAAATATTCAGGCCCAGGAACATTTTCAGCAAAATATTTTTAGCGTTATTCGCCAGCTACAATACTCGCCGACGGCTGCCCGCTGTGCTTTAGATTTGGCTCTTTTTATTAACGGTTTGCCTATTCTCACTTGTGAATTAAGAAATACTCTTTCCGGCCAAAATGTAGAAGACGCTGTTGAGCAATATAAAACCGATCGCAACCCTCGGGAAGCTATCTTCCAATTTAAACGCTGCCTCGTCCATTTTGCTATTGACGATCAGCAAGTAAAATTCTGCACTAAACTAAACGACAAAAAGTCTTGGTTCCTCCCCTTCAATAAAGGCTTTAATGACGGCGCAGGCAATCCGCCTAATCCTAGCGGTATCAAAACTGATTACATGTGGAAAGATATTTTCACTAAAAATCAGCTTACCAATATTATCGAAAATTATGCTCAAGTTGTCGATAAAGGCAGTAAACAAATCTTCCCCCGCTACCACCAATTGGCGGTAGTAAATGCTTTACTTAAAGACGTCCAAGAAAAAGGCGTCGGCCAGCGCTATCTAATTCAACATAGCGCCGGTAGCGGCAAATCTAATTCTATTGCTTGGTTGGCCCATCAATTGATCGGACTAGAAAAAGACGGCCAAAATATCATCGATTCGGTAGTTGTGGTTACCGATAGGCGCAACTTAGATGATCAAATAAAAAATACCATTAAACAATTTACCGAAGTACGCAGCACCGTAGTTCACGCCGATCATTCCAACGATTTGCGCCAAGCTATCGACTCTGGCAAAAAAATTATTATTACTACTATCCAAAAATTTCCTTACATTTTGGAAAGCTTGGGCACCGAACACAAAGGGCGCAAGTTTGCCATTATTATCGACGAAGCCCACTCCAGCCAAAGCGGTCGCACTGCGGCCAAAATGAATACTGCCCTTTCCGGCCAGTACGATCCTGACGACGCTAAAAGTACCGAAGACTTAATCAATGAAGCCATCGAAGGGCGCAAAATGCTCACTAACGCCAGCTATTTCGCCTTTACAGCTACGCCCAAAAACAAAACTTTAGAAATGTTCGGTAAAGCTGCTATTGAGCCCGACGGCAGCGTGCGCCATTTTCCTTTCCACAACTACCCCATGAAGCAAGCCATTCAAGAAGGCTTTATTATGGACGTTTTGCAATACTATACGCCCATTTCCAGCTACTACAAATTGGCCAAAATTGTAGAAAACGATCCCCTTTTTGACAAAAAGAAAGCTCAAGCCAAATTGCGCAGTTTTGTGGAAAGCAACCATTTTGCCATTAGCCAAAAGGCAGCCATGATGATAGAACACTTCCACACTCAAGTAATTGGCCAAAATAAAATTGGCGGTCAAGCTCGAGCTATGGTAGTTACTGGCAGCATTTTGCGAGCTATCGACTACTTCTACGCCTTCCAAAAGTGCTTGGCCGAAAGGAAAAGCCCTTATAAAGCTATCGTCGCTTTTTCTGGTGAAAAAGAATATGACGGCCAAATTTGCACGGAAGCCAGCCTCAACGGTTTTCCCAGCAGCCAAATTCCCGATAAATTTAAGGAAGATCCCTATCGCTTTTTAATTGTGGCTAATAAATTCCAAACTGGTTTTGACGAGCCGCTTTTGCATACTATGTATGTAGACAAACAACTAAGCGACATAAAAGCCGTACAAACGCTTTCCCGCTTAAATAGAGCTCATCCGCAAAAATTTGATACTTTTGTGCTCGATTTTGCTAACGATGCCAAAACCATAGAAGAAGCTTTTTCCGCTTACTATCGCACGACCATTCTTTCCGGAGAAACCGATCCTAATAAGCTTAACGACTTGGTCTGCGAAATGGAAAATCACCAAGTTTACACCCAAAGCCAAATAAATTTGCTGGTAGACTTGTATTTACATAAAGCCAACCGCAACCAGCTTGATCCTATTTTGGATAATTGTGCCGCCAACTACAAAGACTTAGACAGAGAAGATCAAGTAAAATTTAAGAGTGCCGCCAAATCATTTGTCAGGACTTACAGTTTTTTAGGAGCTATTATGCCATACGGCAGCCCTGAGTGGGAAAAGCTCTCTATTTTCTTAACTTTACTTTTACCCAAGTTGCCAGCGCCTTTAGAAGACGATCTTACTGCCGGTATTTTGCAAGCTATAGACTTAGATAGTTACAGGATCCAGGCCCAAAGCATGATGTCTATCCGCCTAGAAGACGCCAACGCCGAAATAAATCCAGTTCCAGTAGGCCAAGCCATGCAACCTAAAGAAGCTGAACTAGATCCTTTAACAGCCATTTTAGACGAATTTAACAGCTTTTTTGGCAATATCGATTGGCAAGACAAAGACAACATAAAGCAACAGATCTCCACTTTGCCTCAAGCTGTAGCTCAAAACCAAAACTACAAAAATGCGGCCAAAAATTCCGATAAAGAAAATGCCAAAATGGAAAGTGACAAAGCCTTAGATGAAGCTATATTGGCTAGGTTTAGCGACTGGTACGAACTATTTGACCAGTTCCAAAGCAATGCCAGCTTCAAAGAATGGCTCAGCAACATGGTATTTAAAGCTACCTACGGCAAACTAAGAGGCAACCGCCCATATTGCTAAGTGCCATACTGCCGCCAAACGTTACTAACGTAGCGCCAACAATACTGCCGCCGCAGCTATGCTTTAAGGCTGCTAAGCGCTACACAACTTTTTTAATTACACCATCCCCTATTTTAATTTAGTCATTTTAGCTTTAAATGACTAAATTAAAACTATTGATGACTAAATTGAAATGGTATACTGAAGCCCAACCAAAATAAGAATGCGGTGCGAAAGTATGCCTAATTATAACTTTGAAAATAACTATAAAGCCTTGTTGCAACCGGATATTGTCTCTTTATTGCTAACTATTCGCGAATACAAGGGAGAGCAAAATCTATTTATTGAGGCTCAAAGCGATACTTTAGCTAAATTGGTCGAAGTTGCCAAAATTCAAAGTACGGAAGCTTCCAATAAAATTGAGGGCATTTACACTGCCAACGAGCGTTTGCAAGAGCTTATGGCCGAAAAAACTGCTCCTAAAACGCGCAGCGAACAAGAGATCGCCGGCTATCGAGACGTGCTTAACACTATCCACGAAAGTCACGATTATATACCAATTAAACCTTCTATCTTGCTGCAATTGCACCGCGACTTATACAAATTTTCCGCTAGTATTGGCGGAACTTTTAAAGCTGTCGATAACCAAATCGCTGAAATAGACAGCCAAGGCAATAAAAAACCACGCTTCCAACCGGTGGCCGCTTGGGAAACTGCTGAAAATATAGAAACTCTGTGCGCTTCTTTCAATAGCGCTTTGCAAAATAGCCAGCTCGATCCCTTGCTTTTAATTCCTATGTTTATTTTGGATTTTCTTTGCATCCATCCTTTCCAAGATGGCAATGGACGTATGAGCCGCTTGCTGACGCTGCTTTTATTGTACCGCGCCGGTTATATTGTGGGAAAATATATAAGTATTGAAAAACTGATTGAGCAAAGCAAAGAAACCTACTACGAAAGCTTAAAAGCCAGCTCTGTCGGTTGGCATGATGGCCAAAATGATTATGCTCCTTTTGTGCGCTATATGCTGGGAGTTATAGTAGCAGCTTATAAAGAATTCGCTTCGCGAGTGAAAATTTTAACTGTTAGCAACTTAACTAAAGTCGAACGTCTGGAAGCAGTTATTAAAGCTCACCTCGGCCCCATAACTAAAGCTGAGCTAGTGAAAAAATGTCCAGATATAAGCCAAACTACCATTCAGCGCACTTTGGCTGAATTGCTTAAAGCCAACAAAATACACAAACTTGGCGGCGGCCGTTATACTGCTTATGTGTGGTGTCATAACTAATTTGTCTATTTTCGCTTCTTTCGTTGACTGACTAAACAGTTAATGATAATCTACCCCCAGGAAAGATTTGTTCATTATGTTTAGTCAGTATTCATTATCACATAAATGTCTATTCACTGCGGCAGTGTTGGCTTGCTTGTTGAGTCCAAGTGCAGCGATGGCTGAAAAAAAGCCTAGCAGCGCGGCGGTACCGGAAGTAATTAAAGCTGCCCAAAAAAAATATGGCATACCTAGCGCTACTAAGCCTACTCCAGCTGCCGTGCCGCAAGTTACTTCTTTAAGCGATCTAGTTAATTTGCAACGCCAATCTTGTTCTTGGGCTTGCGTCACTAGCACTTTTTACGATTATCGCTCTGTCTCTATGTATCGTCGCCGCGCCGGTTTGCATTTAGGCTACGATATTGCTATGCAAGCTGGTACCGCTGCCCGCGCCGGTTGGCCAGGCACGGTTGTTTCTATCGCGCCTTGGGCCGACGGTGAATGGGGCGTCACTGTAGCTTCTTCCAACGGTATAGAAGTTACTTATGGCCATATAGTGCCAGTGGCTAGATTAGGCCAAGTGATCAATGTGGGCGATACTGTAGGCACTATCGCAGTCAACCATGTAGACGTAAAAATGCGCGGCGCCGACGGAGCTTATATTCCTTTTGGCGAAAAAGATAAACAAGCGGTTATGGCCGGAGCCTTGCAAGTACAGCCTATTACCAGCCGCGAACAACTTATGGTCGCTTGGTTAAGTGCCAACAATAATGAAGAAACGGTTAAAGAAGAAATTGAAGCCCGTGCCAGAGAAAACAAGCTCAACCAAATTGAAAGGCAAAAACTGGAAGAGCGCTATACAGAAAAACGCCTGGCTTTGCGCAATATGGAAAAATATTTTGAAGACGGCTTGGTCTCACGTCGAGAAGTAGAACAAACGCGCCGCAACCTGGAAAATACCCGTCTCGATTTACTCAAAGTGAAAACTTCACAAAAAGAAACACCAGATAAGCTCAAAAAGTTACAAAAACAGCTCGATCTTTGCCACAAGCGCACAGTTAAGGCTCAACAAGAGGCTCAAAAGCGAGGCCTCAACTGGCAAGATGTGCAAGATTTTATCAATAATTTGGTGGCTCAAGACAAAAATTTAAGTAAAACGGTTAAAGAATATAAAAAAGACAAGCAAGATGCCTACATTCAAGAGCTTTTACAAGTAAAGAGTGAGCTTAGTCAATGTGAAAGAACATTAAAAAGCCAAGAAGAACTCTTTGAAGTTGGCGGTTTGCCTCAAAAAGAGCTTGAAGCTACCCGACAAAGACAAAAAGTATTGCAACAACGCCTACAAGAATTAAAAGGCAAAAAGAAATAACTCATAAAAAATGAAAAGAGCCAAGCAAAGACACTTTTGCATGGCCCTCTTTTTGTCTGAAAATCTAAATTTCCACAGCCTCGGAAGCTTTTTAGCAAACTGCAGAACTCAAGCGCCGACAAATGTTTGCCGCGGACAGCCTAAAATCTGCCTCATTTATCGGACGTTTTTACCTTGACATTCAAACAAACCCTCGCTAGGAGCGACCGCACACTCGATCTAACTGTTGCTCCAAGCGGTTATTCTTAGCAATTTTATAGGTAAAATTCTATTCTATTACTACTAAGGAGTTACTATTTCCGCTGGCATCAGTCACCCAATCATCAGGTCGCTCATCATTTTCCCAACGGCAATCGGCCTCACCGGGATTGACCACATACTTAAATTGGTAACTCTTACCGGCGTCTAAAGTGATAGTAGTACTGAAAGATCCGTCTTTCAAAAGAGACATCTCTTTGCCTTGTTCTACTTTCCAATCGCAAAAATCGCCCACCACTATAACACGACGGGCGTTAAAATCGCCAGCCTTCTCGCTATTTAACTTAAAAGTAACTCTGCTCTTCATGCCGGTTTTGGTGGCATTCTTATTTATCATTATCTACTTGCACTCCGCTTTATCAAAAGCTGCCAACCCTTCCCCAAGACCGACAGCCCAATCGGCAACTCTACCTCGCAGCCTTGCAACTATGACAAGAATCGCCAATCTAAAAAAACTCTTACCAGCAAATTTTATTAGTTGCATCTTCATTTGCCCCTACCCATTTTTCTACAGCACAAGATACAAACAGCACACTTTGCCGGTTATATTTTATAGATTCCTACGCAAACTGTCAATATTAAATGTATATACAAATACACTATTTTCATATCACTTTTTAATGGGACTTATATACAACTTAACACTCAACCCAAATTAACGAGCCTTGCCTACTGAGAATCTGCAGGTCTTACGAGCTCTCTCTACAATGGACAATGCCCTGCCCATACACTTATGTACTAACTATGCGAAGAGAATACAGTTGCCTTCACGCTCTATATTTACTGAAGCATTTCTATCACGATTATGTCTGCTGCCACAATTAAGACTGGACGTGACTTATATTCCCATGCCTGAAGGCAGGGGCTTTACGGCACTTGCGGTAACTCAAGTTGTCTTGCCAATGTTTAAATTTTAAATTAACTGAACCGTAATCGAGGCCCCTAAGCCGAAATTTTATAAGAAGGAAGACCAGTCCTCAAAAAGAAAGGAAATTAAGCCCCAATTAGCGGGTTCTGACTTTCTATTTTGAGCCTTTTCGACTTAGTCTAAGCAGCTTAAAATAACAAAGTCTGCAACATAGTATTTCGGAGTTTATCGTGCGTAGTTATCGCCTTCTGATATGGACGTTCGTCTTTGTACTATTTCTGGGCGGGGCAGCGGCCTTAATCTGGTATTATACCCAAAACGAACTTCCCCCCTCATTTGAAAGAACCATTGGTACAGGCTTTGCCGGTAAGGGAGCCGGTGAGTTACACGAACCAACCGGAGTTACTGTCGACGCCAGTGGCAATATTTACGCTTTAGATACCAGAAATTGTCGCATTCAGCGTTTTGATCCGCAAGGTAAACTTATCGATGTTTGGGGTTCCCAGGGCTCCGGAGACGCTCAATTGCGAGAGCCTCTGCGCATAAAATTAGCTCCCGATAACACCATTTGGGTATCAGATACTGGCAATAACCGTCTGCTTCACTTTACAACTCAAGGTGAATATCTCGGTGAAGTCGGCTCCTTAGGTCAAGGCGAGGGCCAGTTTGCAGCTCCCATCGGTATAGCTTTCGATAGCGAAGGTTATATGTGGGTTACAGATGCTCGCAACAATCGTTTACAGCTTTTCAACCCTAAGGGTGAATTTGTTTCCGCTCTGGAAAACAACGGTTCCCTCAATTTAAATCAACCTTGGGGCCTGGACTTAAATGTCAATGACGAAATTTATGTGGCCAATACTAAGTCCAATCAGATTTTGAAATTTAATGCCGACGGCGAACTTTTGCTTAAATGGGGACTTCCCGGCAAAGGCCCTGGTGAATTTGATAAGCCCACCGACGTTTTGGTTATGTATGACGGCAATGTACTAGTTTCCGACACTGGTAACAATCGCATTCAAAAATTTACTGGCAATGGTGTTTTCATTACTGAATGGGGAGTTGGCGGAAGCGAAAATGCCGCTCTGCATTGTCCGCAGCAAATTTCTGAAGGCTTAGATCAGATGTTTTATGTAGCTGACACCGGCAGCAACCGCATTCAAATTATTCACCAGCGCGATCCTATTCACTTATATGGTCCCAAACCTTCTCCTTACCCAACTGCCAAGCAACAAATAAAGAGCGAAGGTGGCGGCAATTCTATGCTTGACGAATTTAGTTCCGGAGGCAGCACTTCCAAGACCGAAGCTAAAAAAGACAAAGACAAGGTAGACGACCAGGACTCCAAGAACTTGCGCGACAGTGCTGCTGAGAGTTCTGATTCCAAAGCCTCAGACAGCAAAGAAAAAGCCAAACCTGACAAAACTTCTGCTGCCGACAAGCAGGACAAAGCCAAAAAGACGGAAGACAATTCTCTGACGGACACTTTATAGCGAAAAAGACTCTGGTCAAAGCAAGACCTATCTGCTAGAATGGCCGTTAAGGTTAGGCAGCTCTTCTTCCCCCTCAAAGTTGTGCGCCTAAAGAGGAAGAGCTTGTTTTTGTTTTACCCCTCAGAAGCAGAAATGAGCGGCGTGTATGACAGCTTACAAGTTGAAGCTGTGAATCAATTAAGGAGCTTATTTATTTTGGCTAGTAATTACGAACTTTTCACCTCAGAATCTGTAACTGAGGGACATCCTGACAAGGTGGCCGATCAGATTTCTGATGCTATTTTGGACGCTTTTTTAACTGAGGATCCTCAGTCCCGCGTAGCCTGCGAGACTTTCCTCCACACCGGCTGCGCTCATATTGCCGGCCAGATCACTTCTTCCGCCTACATCGATATTGCTGACATTGTACGTAAAACTTTGGTCGAGATTGGCTATGATTGCCCCGACTACGGTATTGACGGACGCAGCTGCGGTGTGCTCATATCTATCGACGGTCAGTCTCCCGACATCGCTCAGGGCGTAGACTGCGCTTTGGAAGTACGTGACGAGAAAGAAAAAGCTGAGGAAGAAGACGCTGTAGGCGCCGGCGACCAAGGCATGATGTTTGGCTATGCTTGCGATGAAACTCCCGAGCTTATGCCCTTGCCCATTCAGCTCTCTCACGCTTTGGCTATCCAGTTGGCTAAAGTTCGCAAAACCAACGTTTTGAGTTATCTCCGTCCCGACGGAAAGACTCAGGTCACTATCCGCTACGAAAACGGAAAGCCCATAGCTATCGACACTATCGTTATTTCCACTCAACACGATCCCGATGTGTCCTTAGAGCAAATTCGCAAAGATATGATTGAGCACGTGATTCTGCCTATCGTACCCGCTCAGTTTATCAAAAAAGAAGGCGATAAGATCGTCTCTCCTCGCATTTTAGTCAATCCTACCGGTCGTTTCGTTATCGGCGGCCCTCAGGGTGACACCGGCTTGACCGGACGTAAAATTATCGTCGATACTTACGGCGGCATGGCTGCTCACGGTGGCGGCGCTTTCTCCGGCAAGGATCCGACAAAGGTTGACCGTTCTGCCTGCTACGCTGCTCGTTATGTAGCGAAGAATATCGTAGCTGCTGGTTTGGCTTCCAGATGTGAAGTTGCTCTCGCTTACGCTATCGGCGTAGCTGAACCTGTAAGCGTATCTGTCGATACTTTCGGCACCGAGACTATTCCTGTAGCCGACATTATAGCTTTAGTACGTAAAAACTTCGATCTGCGTCCCGGCGCTATTATTCGTAAGCTTAAATTGCGTCGTCCCATTTACAAAGCCTTGGCTGCTTATGGTCACTTTGGCCGTACTCTTCCCGGTGCCACCTGGGAAAAAACCGACAAAGCCGAGACTTTACGCGAACAGGCTGCCAAACTCAAAAAGTAGTTTTTGCAACTAATTCAGCCTAAAATAAATAAAGCCCCTCCTCCGTATTA
This sequence comes from uncultured bacterium, assembly GCA_934621605.1. GTDB lineage: Bacteria > Vulcanimicrobiota > Xenobia > Xenobiales > Xenobiaceae > Bruticola. Next base: position 56,950 of record CAKTUZ010000017.1, read on the forward strand.
TAAAATAGAGGAAGGGCTTTTTTTATAGCACTTTTTATGGCATGAACATATTTTTAACGAAATCAAAAAAGCCGCCATTAGCTTGTTTTTTTAAATGTTTAACTTCAGAAGCCAAATTTTCCATAAAGGGCAAAGGACAATTTAAGCGAGCAGCTTTTTCTACCGAGCGTTCGGCTATATCAAAATTTTTATTGGCTGCCGCCGACATGGCATGTAAATACCATAATCTAGCCCTGTTTACTCCTCGCTGTACAGCAATTTGTAGAAAGTCAAAAGCTTTGTTATAACGTTGCAGCATATAGAACATTTCTCCCATACGCTGACACATATTTAAATCGCTACCAAAGCGACCTTTCCAATCTTCAGTAGCTTTTGTCGCCTCATTAAGCAAGTTTGCTTTGTAGAGAACAAAAATACGTTCCATTAAATAAATAGGATCTTCATCATTCTGTAGCAACTTTTCGGGACTGTAAACTTTTTCTATTGCTTCCTTAAGTTTATTCTGATCATTTTTTTTCAAATTAAAGGACAAAGCATAAAGCCAAGTGCTTTCTGCCTTAGCCAAATCGGGAAAAAGCTTCATGTAACTTTCACCGTAACGCACTGCTTTATCAGCATTGCCTTGAACTAAATTACAATGAATAAAACCGCGCAAACCTAATATTTTACTTTTTTCTTCTTCGTTCTGAGCGGCTTTATTATAAAAAGAGAGAGCTTGTTCAAAATTGCCTTCCAAAAGCATAAGATCAGCCGTAACCAAATCAGAGCCGCTCTCGGTAGCTTCTTCAGGACTGGTATAAGTGTAATGGTTATATAGTTTGCTTCCCTGCCAAGTGTCGGAATTGTTCTTTTTTTGAGTCGATTCAGCTACCATATGATAAAATCCAAAACAAAAAAACTCGCATAATTCTAGGAATTGCGCTATTCCAGAGTTTCTTATTTATAAAAAAAAGCCTGCCTGGCAATTGGCCGAAACTGCAGCTTACACAAAAATCGACAACGGCGGGCCTGCGCAGCGTTCATTAGTGTAGCGTAGCAAAACGCTTCTATTCTCGGGACTTTAATTCTGCAATTCCAAGCCCGAAGTATTTATCAAAAAAGGCTTTCAGCTTCTCGATTATACCTTGCTTCTTCTTGTCTCTGCCGCTACCGCCGAAGCGTGAAATTGGGGGCATGAGCTTGCCGATTCCTGTTCCTATTGTTTTTAATTCTCCGTCAAGGAAGGCGCGGTCAATAAACTTTCTGGTTTCTTCCGGATTCAACTTTTCGTTCCTGATAATTTCCGTCAAATCATTTTCTTCTTGTTCCAGAACAAAACGCCGCCAATCCGTATTAACCTGCGTGTCAGTATTGACACGACCAATAAATGCTTCGATAAGCGCTTTTTTGCTGCGCAGCTGCGTACTTGCCTCAACTGTCTTGCGAATAGAAGTGAGGATTTCTTGATCTTCGCAGTTGCTGTCATGATATTTTTCAACCAACATCAATATATAGTCAATATTGATTTCCACTTGCTTGATCAGCTCGATTTCAAATTCAATATCATCAGTTATATCTTCTTTTTCGGCATCTTTTTTTCTGCGGTACTTGTCGTAGAGATCAAGGTAAGCACTTTGATAATCCTGCAAGTCTCTGGCCGAGATATTATCCTTTTCTGCAAACTGGTCAAAAGATGAAAGAATGTTTCTTATGCTGAGGATCGAGCCAAACAGTTTGATAAAGTCCTTCTCCGCCTGCTCTCCGACAATCTGAGCACCAAAAGGAAACTCTGTTTCCAGCTTTTCAAGCAAATCAATATAGCCAGGATGATATTTTCCTCGACTGTCCTCGTAGCCGTTCCAATAATCGTTGAAGCTCTTGAGCAGCACAATACCGCTCGCGTTCTTATCGCCAAAGATGGCGATTGCATCATCTGTGGCTTGCTGCAAATCACGGAAGCAAACTATATTGCCATAGGTCTTTACAGAGTTCAAAATACGGTTAGTCCGGGAATAAGCTTGAATCAGCCCATGCATCTTAAGTTTTTTGTCCACCCATAGAGTGTTCAGTGTGGTAGCATCGAAGCCCGTTAAGAACATATTCACAACAATTAGCAAATCAACTTCCCGATTCTTTACTCGCATGGACAAGTCCTTATAATAGTTCTGGAACTTGTCAGAGGAGGTATCAAAGTTAGTTCTGAACGCAGCGTTGTATTTTTTTATGGCATTTTCAAGGAACCCGCGAGAATTCCGATCCAGGGCATCGGTATCAAAGCCCTCCTCTTGCAGAACATCTTCGGGATCATCCTCATTTGCAGAGTAGCTGAAAATAGTGGCAATTGTAAACTGACGGCGGCTTTCGGAAATCTGTCTCTGAAACTCATTGTAATACTTTATTGCCATGGGAATGGAACTGACAGCGAATATGGCGTTAAAACCAGCCATCCGTTTGCCTTTCAAAGAGTAAAAACTATTGCGCTTGGTTTTCTGATCGAAATGCTCCAGCGTGTATTTAACGATTTCCTGAATACGCTCCGGCGCCTCCATCGCCCGTTCACTGTCGATTGCAGCCACGCTCTTATCCTTGATGTTCTCTTTTTCCTTAACCGTATTCACATAGTCGACGCGGAACGGAAGCACATTGCCGTCATTAATAGCATCCACGATGGTGTAATTGTGCAGCTGATCGCCAAAGGTCTGCGGCGTGGTCAGAAGTTCCGTGCGTTTGCCTTTTCCTGCATTGGCGGCAAAAATGGGGGTGCCCGTAAAGCCGAACAGGTGATAATTTTTAAAGGACTTTACAATCTTAGCGTGCATATCGCCGAATTGGCTGCGATGGCACTCGTCAAAGATGATCACGCAATGCTTGCCAAATACTTCGTGTCCCTTGTTCTTCGTTATAAAGTTGTTCAGCTTCTGGATGGTGGTGATAATGATTTTATATTGATGGAACCCGCCTTTCTCATTCCTGTCCTCAAGCTGTCTCTGCAAAACTGTTGTAGAGGTATTGCTGTTGGCAGAGCCTTTTTCAAAGCGGTCATATTCCTTCATAGTTTGATAGTCAAGGTCTTTGCGATCAACAACGAACAAAACCTTATCTATATAAGGAAGTGCGGACGCAAGCTGTGCGGTCTTGAAGGAAGTTAGGGTTTTGCCGCTTCCTGTGGTATGCCAGATATAACCTCCGGCCTCAGTCGTTCCCATCTTTTTATAGTTGGTCGAAATTTCAATACGGTTTAAGATACGCTCAGTCGCGGCAATCTGATAGGGGCGCATGACCATCAGAATTTCTTCTGTTGTGAAAACACAATATTTGAACAGCACATTCAGAATGGTATGCTTGGCAAAGAAGGTTTTCGTAAAATCGATCAGGTCGGCAATGACCTTATTGTTGCCGTCCGCCCAGAAGGAAGTAAACTCAAAACTATTGCTGGTTTTCTTCGATTTCCGTTTTGCAGATTCGCCCATCTCTTTGATGTGGCTGTTTCTGGTGGTGTTGGAATAATATTTGGTGTGTGTTCCGTTGGAAACAATGAAAATCTGCACATACTCATACAAGCCGCTAGCAGCCCAGAAGCTGTCTCTCTGGTAGCGTTTGATCTGATTAAAGGCTTCCCGTATGGCAACACCACGGCGTTTAAGTTCCACATGGACAAGAGGCAGACCGTTGACCAAAATAGTCACATCATAGCGTGTATCGTGATCGCCTTCGATTTCCTCATACTGGTTGATAACCTGCAAACTGTTATTGTGAATATTCTTTTTATCTATAAGCCGAATATTCTTGGAAGTTCCGTTATCCCTGCGAAGTGTCTTTACATGGTCGATCTGGATGGTGCGACTTTTCTCAACGATGCCCTCATTGGCATTAGCAAGATTTTCCACAAAGAACCGCTTCCACTCGCCGTCGGTAAAAGTATAATCGTTCAAACGCTCCAGCTGCTGTCTAAGGTTGACAATCAGACTTTCTTTATCATGGATGGAAAGATACGCATATCCTTGAGCAGTCAGCAGACGGATAAATTCCTTTTCCAAAGCCGCTTCGCTCTGAAAGCTGTCAGAACGTGAGCTTTCCGGCGTATATTCAGCAGCTACGGTGCTGTCATTACTTTCAATAATAATATTGTAATTACTCACGCGGCATCTTCCCCATTTTTTATTTTTGCTGGAAAGTCAGCAATTTATCCCGATAAAACTCATACTGTTTCTTTCTCGCTGTAAGCTCTGCTGTAAGCTCTGCTGTAAGCTCCGTGAAATTGTCCAGGATGCGGACAATTTCACTCTGCACTGGCAAAGGAGGAACGGGAATTCGGATTGCTTTTATTGCAGGTACACTCGAATGAACAACTTTGCTTTTGACCTTCCCCGCACTTTTTTGCCGTCTTGCTTCTTCGGTTGCAAGCGCATAACTCAAAAACTTTGGATTCTCATTGTGTTTTAGAACAACAATATCCCCACCTGCCAAACAATCGTCATCGCCTACATATGCGCATGATTTTGCAATATCTTCAACGCTCTCTCCAGTGATGGCAAACAGAATGTCTCCATGGCTGAAATATTTGGGAGACTGCACATACTCAAGCCGTGTATGAGATACACATGAATCGAACCAAATGCCGTATGTTGTGTAGATTTCTCCGTAACGAACACAAGGAATTCCATCCTTGGTAACTTGGTCACGCTTTATTCCAGAGCCACGGAAAACATCGGTTGCTATTTCGCCAAGTGTTTTATACTCCACCCCATCTGGGCAGTATTGCTGAATCAGTTCGTCCAGCTTGCTCTGTTTTCTCTCATTACTCATTCGTCCTCACCGCCTTCCTCTATTTGAAGCGGATTGTGAACGCACGAGTGCACAATCTCAGTTTCAATCGATTCCGGGAACCTCGGAGCTGCTTCCTCCAACAGTATCCTGTCGAAGTCGCTTTGATACAGCCGATCCTGCACAATGCGATATTTTTCAAACTCGCTCAAGGCATGGCTTTTTGCCAGCTCTGCGGAGATTTTTCCGGCATCCTGCAACACATCTCTGTCCCAAACCTTCAAAAAACCATTCAGCCGTTCTTCCCAATCTGCCATTGTCATCGGAATGTGCCGCTCTGCCTGCGCTTCTGCCAGATCCAGATATGCCGAAACAATGCGTCCCAACTGGGAAAGCTCCTTTTCGGTCAAATAGTTTTTCGCTACCACAACATCATAGGCATGAATTTTACTTTTGGGCGAATCGTCCTATGTGGTAAGCCCCATGTGCTCCTTTTCCGCATTCGCCCGGTTATAGATAACCTCGGCTGCTGTTTGTCCATGAACACTATAATGCAATTTGTTTTGCACCGCTGCAAAAAAGCGTTTTGTAGCCGCTGCAGAAGGGTCGTAGTCCAAAGCTGTGGCATAAATATCGGTAATTTTCTGATAAAATTTTCTTTCTGAAAGACGAATCTCACGGATTTTTTCCAGCTGCTTTTCAAAATATTCTTTTGTCAGCACCGTTCCGCTGTTTTTCAGACGGTCATCGTCCATAACCCAACCTTGAATGGTGTAATCTTTTACAATCTGGTTGGCCCATTTTCTAAACTGCACCGCTCGCTCGTTATTCACCTTGAAGCCAACTGAAATAATCGTTTGCAGATTATAATGATTTACTTCACGGGCAACCTGACGGGAACCTTCAGTTTGAACTATCCGATATTTTCGGATAGTTGCCGATTGCTCCAATTCTGAATCGGAATATATTTTTTTAATATGGTAATTGATGGTTCGTACATCCACATCATACAAAGAAGCCATCATTTTTTGCGTCAGCCAGATATTTTCATCTTCGTAACGCATCTCTATGCTCTTTTCGTCTGCGCCTGTGGAGGCAACAAATGTCAGATACTCCGCAGCGGAGGAACGAACGATGCTGATTTCACGCTTGTCCTTCTTCATCATCCCACCTCAATTTCCGCAATAATTTTCGCAATTTCACTGCGCAGAATTTGTTGGCGGGCTACAATTTGTTCAATCTTGGCATTAAGCTCTGCAATGTCAATTTTTTCTCTGGTGTCCTTGGCTTCCACGTAGGTAGAGACGGAAAGATTATAATTGTTCTCCTCGATTTCTTCATAGTTTGCCAAATGGGAGAAGTGTGCTTCCTCAGTTCGCTTTGCAAAGGTATCGACGATTCTTTCTATATTCGCCCGGGTCAGCTTGTTATTATTCGTTACCTTAACGCACTCGGCGGAAGCATCAATAAACAGAGTCTTGTTATCGACTTTACTTTTCTTTAGCACCATAATGCAAGTAGCAATGGAAGTCCCGAAAAATAGGTTACTTGGCAGCTGAATGATACAGTCTACAAAATTGTTGTCAATCAGATACTTTCTTATTTTTTGTTCTGCACCGCCACGGTACATAATGCCGGGGAAGCAGACGATCGCCGCCGTGCCGTCTGTGGCCAGCCACGAAAGGGAGTGCATGACAAAGGCAAGATCCGCTTTAGATTTCGGTGCAAGAACGCCAGCCGGAGAAAAACGGGGATCATTAATCAGTAAAGGATTATCATCACCAGCCCACTTAATAGAATAAGGAGGATTGGAAACGATCAGTTCAAAGGGCTCATCATCCCAATGCTGCGGTGCGGTCAGTGTGTCCTCGCAAGCAATGTTAAAATTATCAAACTCAATATCATGCAAGAACATATTGATACGACACAGGTTGTAAGTAGTAACATTTATTTCCTGTCCATAAAAGCCATTTCTGACCGCCTCTTTGCCGAGAACCTTTTCCGCTTTTAGAAGCAGAGAGCCGGATCCACAGGCAGGATCATAGACTTTATTGATTTCAGTTTTTCCCACCGTGCCAAGTCTGATCAGCAGCTCGGAAACGTCCGCAGGGGTAAAAAACTCGCCGCCGGATTTTCCTGCGCCGGATGCGTACATGGTCATTAGATATTCATAAGCATCGCCGAAGGCATCAATATCATGATCCTTCACATCGCCAAGGTTCATATTGGCTACGCCGTGCAAGAGCTTGACAAGGCGCTCATTTCTCTTTTCAACGGTAGAGCCGAGCTTGTTACTATTAACATCAAAATCATTGAAGAGTCCGGCAAAGTTGCTTTCGGAAGACGAGCCTCTTGCAGAGCTTTCGATATTGTTAAATACACGCTCCAAGGTCTCGTTCAGATTTTCGTCATTATCAGATTGCTTGTTTCACATTACAGAAAAGCTCCGAAGGAAGAATAAAACAGCCTTTTTCTGTTACCAAGTCCTCACGATTTTCTTCTCTTACCTCAGCATCGGATATTTTTGCATAGTCAAAGTCACAATTGCCACATTCACATTCATTAGCATTGATATAGTTAGTCAAATTTTCGGAGATATAGCGGTAAAACATAGTTCCAAGGACATAGTGCTTAAAATCCCAGCCGTCCACGGCGCCCCGAAGCTCATCAGCAATAGCCCATATCGCACGGTGAAGCTCATCACGCTCTTGCTCTTTCTTCGTATCAACCATAACCCTCTATCTCCTTTTTTTGTTCCATATAAACTATCAATCACAAGATAAACAGTCTCTTATGCCATACTGTCACAATATAGTTTTTCCTTCTTATTCTCAAAATAGTGCTTCACGCTAAGATAAAAATCAATTTTGGGCCTGCGCAACATTGTTGCACTTGCTGCGCCAACATACAGGCATAAACGAAAAAATATATCTTTTTTGCCTTTAGGGGCTTGACCAAAATAGAGGCTGGTGCTAGAATTCGCATGTTCCTTGAGAGAGGAGCATGGAGATTCCGACATAGCTCAGCGGTAGAGCAATCGGCTGTTAACCGATCGGTCGTAGGTTCAAATCCTGCTGTCGGAGCCAACTTTATATTCCGACATAGCTCAGCGGTAGAGCAATCGGCTGTTAACCGATCGGTCGTAGGTTCAAATCCTGCTGTCGGAGCCAACTTTATATTCCGACATAGCTCAGCGGTAGAGCAATCGGCTGTTAACCGATCGGTCGTAGGTTCAAATCCTGCTGTCGGAGCCATTGCGTAAAAGAATAAATAAGGCACAACGGGCATTCAATCTTTCGTAGGTTGGATGCTTTGTCTTTTTTTATGTGTCATTTTTTATTCGTTTTTCACTTTGGTTGCTCCGGTATAAAAAGCCTCTCCTCTCAAGTAGCTTTCGGCAGGGATTGTGAGGCTATCAAAGAAATTTGCCTTTAAAATTTAGAGGTTTACGGTTTTTTGATTATGCTGAATAAAAAGTTTTTTCTCAGTTTGATATTAGCTGTAGCAGCTCTGTGTTTATGGGTTCTCCCCAGTCAGGCCGGTTTGCTCGACAGCATCACTTTGGAAAAGTTTACCGGAACTTTGACAGAAGTTTCCAATATTTCGGTTAACGTAGTTAATTATGAACATCAAAAAGTGGTAACAGCTTTTGTTCCCGCCGAAGTAGGTTATAAGAACAAGCTTCAGCAAAGTTTCCGTCCCGGCGATAAAGTTCAAATTAAAGTTTCTCGCGATAAACAAAGTGGCCGCTATATCTTAGCTTCCATTAAGAAGTTAAGCAGATAACCGAACATTGTTTTGCACATATCTTTAGCGAACGAAAGGTCTGAAGCTTGCCTCTCAGGCCTTTTTTCTTTTCACCAGTAGCAGTAGCTTTTTAAGCAGGATGTACAAGGACAAAAACAAAAACACACCCTCAATTATTTTTTCTTCTTTTGGGAGGACATTCATGAATTCTCGTTGGTTACGCCATGCGACTCTGGCAGCCTTATTAAGTGCAAGCGCAGTCTCTTACGTCTGTACGCCTGCTGAAGCTGCTCCCTCTACTGTTCCTGTGCGGGTTGTCGCTCAAGTAAAAGGCGGAATTTTAGAAATAAGCGTCACTTGGGCTAACGAGGCCTCCCCTATTTTTAAGTCGGAATACAGCAACGGAACAGCAAGAATTACTATTGATGGGGCCTCCTTAAAAGGTTCCACTCAAGTGGTGCCCTTGGAAGGCAACAATGCTAAAGAAGCACTGATCAGTCAAGTTGACGATGAGACAGTAGTCGTTAATATCCGTGCAGCTAATGAACCCAATATTAAAGTTTTCCAAATTCCAGCGATAAAGAATGTCAAGGGCGTGAAATACGTACTGCCTGTCGACTTACTTAGCGCTAAGCCTGCTGTCGCTCACAAGGCTGAGGACAAAGAACCCGCTGCCGCAGCTCCCAAGGCTGAGGACAAAAAACCTGCTGCCGCTCCCAAGGCCGAGGACAAAAAACCTACTGTCGCTCCCAAGGCCGAGGACAAAAAACCCGCCGCCGCACCTAAGGCTGAGGACAAAAAACCTACTGTCGCTCCCAAGGCCGAGGACAAAAAGCCCGCTGCCGCTCCCAAGGCCGAGGACAAAAAACCTACTGTCGCTCCCAAGGCCGAGGACAAAAAGCCCGCTGCCGCAGCTCCCAAGGCCGAGGACAAAAAACCTACTGTCGCTCCCAAGGC
>CAKTUZ010000018.1 GCA_934621605.1 uncultured bacterium
TCCCATGATATTTTTAATTTACCACAGAAGGTTTAATAGTTTAGATCTATTTTTACAGACTTTTATTCACAGGCTCCCTTCCGCCATGGCTTTATCTAAGCTTTTACGGACATCATCAAGCAAAGTAGCCGAAGTCATTTTGGCTACCGTAAAAGCTCGCATATGCTCTTGCTTTTGCACGTCAGACCAGTGCCAAGAAAACTCTGTTTTCCGGCGTTTGCTCAAGTAGTCGATGGCGTCCTGAGGCGTTATGTCAAAGCTAAACTCATCGGCTGGCACTGACGCTACCTCCTACATTGCACATGTAAAAGGCCAAACTCAGGGCCTCTTCCAACTTTTTAGTATCGATTTGCCGATAAAGGCCCATAATAGAGCGGCGCATTTCTTCCAAGCTTTGGCCTTGTTTAATAAGGTTAATAACCGGCTGGATAAGGTCGCCAGCCAGCTCGTGCAAGCTTTGCTCTTTGGGCATGTAGTTTTCGGAAGTAATCTTTTTAGTAGGCGCAGCAAAACTGACCGCCGGGCCGTTATCTAGCTCAATATCATCTTCCGAGAATCCGTAAGCCTTCATAAAATAGGCTTTGGTGAACTTTAGGCCACTGTCGTAAAGAATTTTGTCTCTTTCAGCTAAGACTTTGTCTACATCGCTTTCACGGAAAAGCTCAAAACTAGGCGTCTGGCCTTGCCAATTGAAATTAAAAGTCCATTCTACCAAGCACTGAATAACGCGCTCAATCATGCGCTTATCGGAAGCTACGATCTCTTCCCGCACGTCGTTATGCGTTTTGGCAGCAGCATAGGAGCCGGTTGAGCCTACTTCACTGCTGAGAGTTTGGCCCACGATAGCCAACGCGATTTCAGCGTTGCAATGATCGATGAGTTCTTTATGTGGACTAGAAGAAGAGCTGCCGCGCCCGCTGTTGCCATCGAGAATTTCTACGGCACTATCGTTGGGAATAACCGTGGCCGCGTCTTGCACTAAACGCTCTAAATTGTCGAGGAATTGGGCAATTTCTTTAGGATCAGTACCGCGAGGGAGTTTGCCCAAAATAGCCGGAGTACCGTACTTTTCGGTTGCCGTAACCCACCAGCGCAAGCCGCCTTTTTTAAAAGCTACTGGCCAGAAACACTTGGAAAGTACCTTTTCGCCGTAAGGATTGGTATAAGTAGCGTGGTGTTGAGCTAAAAGGAACTTATGACAACTATACAACCCACAGCCGCAATAAGTTTGGACGTGTTGGTTATTAGCTAAAATAGGTGTTCAAAAGCGTTTAAAACGTTCTTGAACGGCTACGTCCGTATAATGGTGTAAATTAAAAATGGGAAAATGAAAGAGCCATTGGCTCTTACTTTTAGGTATAATAAAAACGTCCAACCACAGACAACCTAAAAGGAGAAGACCAATGGCCCAAATCAATATTACATTAAACCGAGGAGAAATTCTACAACTACTATCTAATAATCCTGGTAATGCCTTTAAAAATATTTTACAAACTAGCCTTGATAAAATTCTTCAAGCAGAATCATCAGAGCAATTAAAAGCAAAGCCTTATGAACGCTCGGAAGAACGTACAGACAGTAAGAACGGTGTACGCGAAAGAGAGTTAGACACTGGAATCGGACGAATTACTTTGCATGTTCCCAGGCATAGAAATGTACCGTTCAAAACGTTAGTTTTCGATAACTATTCACGCAGCGAGGCAGCGCTCATAGCAAGTACGGCGGAAATGTTTGTCAATGGTGTGTCTACTCGCAAAGTTTCTAAGGTCATGGAAACACTATGTGGTACATCTTTTTCTAAATCCAAAGTATCTGAAGTCTGTAAAGATATGGACAAAGTTGTACACGAATTTCAAAACCGTTCCCTTGATGGAGAGTATCCGTTTCTCACCGTGAATGCCACATATTTTTAGGTGCGAGAGAATAGTCGAATAATTTCAAAAGCTTTTTTTATCGCTTACGGTACAAATATACATGGACATCGTGAAATTATCGGCTTTGACCTTTATCCCAATGAATCTGCCAATACATGGACGGATTTCTTCATGAAACTTAAAAAGCGCGGCCTAAATAACATGTTAATGATTACTTCAGATGCTCATGAGGGTATTTTGAGTGCCATCGGAAAAGTATTTCCAACTGTTCCATGGCAGCGGTGTCAGTTTCATTTCGTTAGAAACATCGTAGATAAAACACCAAAGAAATACCAAGCTGGACTCCAAACTGAGCTTCAGGATATGTTCAACAGTAAAAGCTTGGCCGAAGCTCGTAAGGTTCGTAATCAAATTATTGAAGATTACCGCGATGTTGCAGAAGCAGCTATGTCATGCCTTGATGATGGCTTTGAAAGCTCCATGACGGTAATGCTTCTTCCTGTTTGTTTAAGACGCTACTACCGTACTTCCAATCATATCGAAAGATTGAACAAGGAATTAAAGCGACGTTCTAAAGTAATTGGAGTTTTTCCTAACGAGAGCTCCGTACTAAGACTCATGGGCTCTGTGTTAATGGAACTTCACGATGCCATGTTGGCTGGACGAGCCATCTTTAGCAAAGATTCATTAACCACACTTATGAGCTCCAATGTTCCAGCAAAGCTGATCGTTGTGGCTGAAGAACAGCAGAGACTTAGAGCAGCATGATTAACACATCTGTTTGGCGCAGTCAAGGCACCGGCTAACGCCTCGCTATGGCGGCCTTGACAGTGTCATTCATCTGTGGTGGTTGGTAACTATGAGGCTTAAGCAGCCTCATAATATTATGCCTAAAATAATTTACACACAATTTTGGACTTGACTCACGCTACACTGTTAGTTCTCTCTAAAATTAGACAATGTAATGCATTAAAACAAAATGCCATAAAATACCGGAGAGCCTATCTATTGCACGCTATTTTTCGTTTCCCCTTGTATATATCCTATTCCCACTGTCGACTGTAACTTTCTGCTTGCTAAAATAAACGCAAATAATCCAATTCGCTTTTACCCTACAGCAGAACTGAGTCGCTGGTGATCTTCTTTTTCTAATTCGGTATAATTGAATGCCATTAAATTATGAATATGTTCAATCAATTCGTCTTCGTTGGCGAAGTCAGCTTGATTTAGAACTGGCAAAAAGCGCAAAGTAACAACAGAATCGGCTGTCACCCTAGGCAGCCCCTTAGGATAGATCTTGGTTCCATTGTGAATAATCATTATAAAAACGGGAGCTTCAGGAGCACATTTTAAAAGCGTCTTCAAACCACCAGTTTTGAAATGCTGCAAACCGCCTTGTAAACTGCGAGTGCCTTCAGGGAAAATTATGGCCGAACATTTTCTCTTATTGACTTCCAGACCAAGTTTTTCAATAGCTTGTAAAGCTTGCTCTCTGTCTCCGCGATTAATTAAACAATGACCACCGTTTCTGAGTACAAAACTAACCGAAGGAATAAAACAATGGCCTAAAATATCTTTAGAAATATATTTAGGCTTCATAGTGCGTAACTCGTAAAAAGGCAGAAAACTCTCTACCAAAGATTGATGATTACCTACTATAATGGCTCCACTGCTCTGAAGAATATTTTCTTGACCCTCTACCCTTATTTGGCATAAACCAGCTTTAATACTGTATTTCAAGACATGAGCCAAATTTACTAATACTTTATCCATAGACTCAATACCAAAGATACGCGCTATGCGCAAAGCAGGGTCGAAAGCCAAAAGAGAAGCTGCAAAGCTGCTCCAAGCACCTATAGTCCCAAAAATATCACGAAGTCTCAAAGATTCTTTAACCTCAAAAAAAAATACCCCAGCTATTCCTGCGAACAAACTGGAGTACCTTCAAAAAAAATAGAATAAAAAGCGATGCACGCCAAATCCCTCGCTAAATAATCGAGGAATGTACGCGAAAACTAGCCCTCTACCTCTACCACAGTCTTAGCGTTGTGCTTCGTGAACTTTACAACACCGGGAGCGGTGGCGAATAAGGTGAAGTCGCGACCCATCATAACGTTCTTCCCAGGGTAAAAACGGGTACCGCGCTGGCGAAGAATGATATTTCCAGCGATAGCGCTCTGGCCACCGTAAAGTTTAATTCCGAGCATCTTAGGCTGGGAATCACGACCGTTCTTAGAAGAACCGGCACCTTTTTTGTGGGCGAAACGGGTAAGATCCATTAAATACATTGATTGCCTCCGGATATATGGCTTGGGGCCGAATCCACGGCCGCACTTGGCCCGCCGGGTAAACTTGGCCTAGAAAAAATTAATGCCTTCTATTAAGGCCCCGCTATTTTATCACGTTGAAAGAACAAAAGCAAGACTTATATATTTTACCGGCTAAACTACTTTAAAAATAGTCTGTCCCAGCTTAATAAAATCACCGCGTTTCAGTTCATACTTTTGGTTGCTGATCAAACGATTACCACTAAGCCAGCTTCCGTTAGTTGACCCCAAATCTTCCAAAAAACAATGACCGTTGGCAGGTGATTTAACAATCCGAGCATGAGTATAAGATACGGAGGAATCTGAACTAAGCACAATATCCCCACTCTCTCGTCCTATTACAGTGACACTGTTTTGCAAGGGATAAAGTTGCCCCAAAGCTTCCAAACTAAGCTGCAAATTGAGATAATCAGCTTCAGAAACGGCTGCAGGTCGAGAAACGGCAAGCGAAACAGGCTGAGTTTCCTGCAATTGTATATGTGCGGTACGCGGCCCTTCTTCAGCGGGAACGGCCTGAATTGGAGGTACAAAAGTCGAAGTAGAAGCTGTATTAGGTACAGGCGCACCAGATGCTGCAGAAACAGAACTTGTAGAAGATACCGTTGCAGTTGGCGTGAATGCAACCGTAGACGGTGTTGGATTATGAGCTGCAGAAGCTGTCGTATCACCGGATAGGGACTCAAAATTGACTGCCGGAATACTATTAAAATCGACCTGAGCTCCAGGCACAGCTTGGTTGCCAAGCTCAATGCCTAAACGCTTAAAGAAATCGACATATTGAGGGCACTCTTTTAAAATTTGCGCCTCAACCTGAGTACGACTGTTAGGCGACAAAGAGCGGTTCTCACTCTGTGACAAAAGTAAGTCGTAACGCACAACCACATCTATGTCAGCTCTAGCTAAAGCTTGATCATAAAGATCGGCAAGGATGGTGACACTGCCTATCTTCTGGTAAGCCTTACCGACTAAAAGTAAACTGGCTGCTTCGATGGTCGATTCAACCTTACAATCATTAAATAAATTGATAACTTCCGTATATTGCCCGGCTTCAAGACGCAAAATACCCATAAAAAACCTAGCCAGAGCGGAAGTCGGCATAATGCTAAGAATCTGCTCCAAAACTGAAACGGCCATCCCTAAATTGCCGGAACGGCGCCAAGCTAACGATAAAAGGATATTCACTCCCAATAAATCCGGTAACAGAGCCACAGAACTCCAAGGAGTTAAAGGTAAAATAACTCTAAATGAAGGCAAATACTTTTTTAATTTATTGCCCAAGCCTTGCTGACATAAAAGCGCTTTTTGAAAAAAGGAACCAGCCTCGGCTGCACTTCCAAATTCCAGCAAAATACAACCCAGCAAGAAATAAGCATCAGTAAATTGAGTATCTAATTGCACTGCTTCACGCAAGCAATTGACAGCTGTTTCAGTTTCTACGCAAATCAAATTGCTGCAAGCTTCACCAAATAAACGTTCTGCTTTAGATAAAGTGAGGCGTTGCATCATACTCGAAGCAAACCCTACTCCAACTTGCGGTTCAAAAAAATCTATCTGTGGCGCTAATCCCGATGTAGTGCTCCAACTACCGCGATTCCAGAAAATTCCGCTCTGAGGAGAGCGAGAATTATCATCACGCTTAAACATATTAGAGACTTCATTAACGCCTTTACCAGCCAATTTACCGGCCAAACCGAAGCCGTCTTTAAGTTTCGATAAAATATCAGACTGTTCAGCCACAGATTTTTTAACCTCTCCAGCGCAGAGTTTTGTGCAATAATTATTTGTCTTACTGATCCGCTGCTACCAAAGACAAGGAAGAAGCCGCCCAATCCCCTTTCCGAGAAAAAGACGATTTCTTCCAGTTTGTCCACAAAGAACTAAGCACGGAAAGTCATTTCCGTACGTCCTAAACGCAACACATCACAATCGTGCAATTCAGTCTGGATGCCAGGCTGTAAACGATTGTTATTTATATAAGATCCATTGGAAGAACCTGTATCTTCGTAAAGATACTTAGAGCCTTGGCGGGTAATCTGACCATGACGACGAGAAACGTAAGACTCGGGATCGAGCTCGGTAAGATCTACCTCAGGGAAAATATTATCAGCCGGAGATTGACGTCCCAATAAAGTATGCTCAGCAGTAATGGGAATTTCTACACCGTTAGGCATGAACAGCCTGGGAGAAGCGACAACGGGCGTAACCTTAGCAGCAGCCGGTTCATTATGAACAACCGGAGTAGCAACCGGAGCGACAGCTACAGTACCTAAAGTAGCTCCACAATCTTCGCAAAATTTGCTTCCGGCTTCATTATTGGCCCCGCAAGCGGGACAAACTTTACAGGAAACAGCCGAAGCCGCAACTGGAGCGGCGGCCGCAGGGACTTCAACTACGGGAGCAGCCTGAACAGCAGCAGAGAAAGGAGCCGGGGCAGCTGCAGGAGCGGGAGCTTCTACAACAGGAGCCGGGGCCGGAGTCGGAGCAAAGGGAGCTGGTGCAGCGGCGGGAGCAGCAGCAATCACCGGGGCGGGAGCAGCCAATTTGGAACCGCAATCCTCACAAAAAATAGAACCTTCCACATTATCAGAGCCACAAACGTTGCACTTCATAATTTATCTCCTTAATAAACTCAATGGGGCCGCAGCACCAAAAGACTGCCTCCCCTTTGCTTCCTTAGCAGGACAAACTTATTTTACTTCTTGGTTAAATCAACAACTCCAACAGGAGAATCGAAATCGGGAATTTCAGAAAGAAGCTGGGTCAATTTCCTAGTACCGTACTCAAGTTTTTTAGTACCAGCAGCACTGGCCGCAGAGCCTCTTTCCAAACGGTTAGCTTCGGAAAGAGCTTGGTCAGCCAATTCTGTTTGACCTTGCTGCAGCAACTGAGTAGCCGCAGAGCGCAGCAACTGCGTAGCTTTTCCGCGTTCGCCTTCCTGAGCCAATTGCAAGGCTCTAGTTTGCTGACGGAAAATACTGACACTATCCACAATTTGCATAACCTTGGGAACCACAACTGAAGCCTGAGAGGGATCGTCAGTATAGGTCATAGTTACATCTTGAGGGTTTACATTGTCGTAAACTCCCTGACCGGGAACTTCATAGCTGACACTGACCGAAGCAATACGATAAACACCGGCATAGCGAGAAGGCAAAACAAGCTCGTAAAGAACCGATTGTTTTTCATTTCTTTGTAAATCAGCCAAACCGATCGAACACTTTCTATCTATAACTTGAGGAGTGCCCAAATCATTAATAAGCGGCTTAACTTTATAAGCTCGACGTACAGTCACATCTTTGGGCAATTTCAAGTTGAGCTGACAATTTTTAACGACCACATTTTGTACACCAGCCAATTCATGAGCGAAAATATCCTGAATATTGCTGGGACGATCTATATAGTAGGAGGTGCCTCGACACATGCTGGCGATCTTTAGCAAAAACTTTTCATTAAAATCGTCGCCTACACCGATAGTGGAAATAGAAATTCCCTCTTCAGCCGCCATAATGCAGCGATCCAAACATTGCTTTTCGTTCAAAGTCTGACCATCGGTAAGCAAAATAATATGGTTGAGCTTATCGCGAGAAAAGTTGCGTCGCACTTCGTACAAAGCCGCATCAATGGCTTTAAGCATGTCGGTACCGGCACCCACATCGACATGATCGATCTTGTTGACCATCAATTTGGCTGTACTTTTATCGTAGAGCTGACTGGAAGGAATAAGCACTCGAGCTCTTTCAGCAAAAGCTATAATAGAGCATAAATCATTAGCCCGAAACATATCTATGGCGTGGTTTACAGCTTGGATAACATAATTAAGTTTACCTTCAGCGTACATAGAGCCGCTCTTATCCAAAACTATCGCCAAATTCAGTCCCATAGGTCCTGAACCAATTTCCTCACCAGGACATA
Source organism: uncultured bacterium (assembly GCA_934621605.1). GTDB lineage: Bacteria > Vulcanimicrobiota > Xenobia > Xenobiales > Xenobiaceae > Bruticola. The sequence continues at coordinate 8,114 of CAKTUZ010000018.1, forward strand.
CCTCGGCCAAAAGATAAGTCAGTTTATTTTCGCTGGTAGTCATAACTGCCTGATAGCTCAAGCTAGTATACAGATTTACTTCAGCCACGCTTCCTCCTAAGCTGCACTTAGTGCAAATGCTCTTAACAATATTAACAATTTAAGTTAATTTTTTCTGATTACTACGACAGTGGTATTATCGTCAGCTCCGCGCTCCAAACAAGTATTTACCAATAATTCGCAGATTTGAGCAGGCGCTAAATTCTTCTGGAAATAAGAGAATAATTCTTCATCGCTATAATATTCCCACACCCCGTCTGAACTTAGCATGAGATATTCTCCCGGAGCTAAAGTGCGACGGTAAATTTCTACCTCCACATCCGTCTGAGTACCTAAAGCTCGGTAAATGATAGAACGCTTGGGAGAGCGACGCGCTTCCTCCCTAGTTAAAGTACCCATTTGCACCAACTGACCTACTACAGAATGATCTGTGGTGACCTGATCAAGCTCTTTGGACATGCGATAGCCGCGTGTATCGCCTACATGGCCAAAAGTGACATTCTCTCCATCCAGAAGTACGCAAGAAATAGTGCACCCCATACCGCGACGGCGCGGAGATTTGCAAGCATAATTAAAAATAATCTCGTTGGCTCTTTTAATGGCATGTTCCAAAATGAAAGCATTGCGTTCCAAAGGCTTCTCTGGCAGGAGCAAAGTCGTGGCCGCATCATTTTTAAGGGGCATAAAGAGACGTACCAATTCAGCAGCAATAGCCCTAACTGCCAGAGAAGCCGCCTTGTCGCCTTCGGCTTCTCCACCCATACCGTCGATAACTCCGACAAATTGAACAGTAGTCGGAATATCGCGCTCGCAAGCAGAAAGCGTCAGTTCCAAATAAGCGTCTTGGTTAATCTTACGCACCGCTCCAACATTGGTCTTTTTGGCCACAGTGTAACCGCCAAAAACCGATCGAGTTACTTTATAGCCAGGTTTCTCTCGCGGCTCGCTCACTTCTTCGGCACTTACACCAGGCATAGAAACGCAAGCCTGTAAAGCTTCAGCCATTTCGGAGGCGGAAAGCCAGCGTTCTTGAGGGTTACGCTTAATGGCCCGCGTGATCACTCTGGTGAGAGCCTTAGCCTTAAGGCGCAAAGCTGCCGGAAAGACATTAGCCGACATGTCGCTGATGCTTACCGTTTTGCCAGTAAGCAAGTAAAAAAGCAGAGCACCAACGCTGAAAATGTCGGAGCGCCTACTAAGTTCGCCCCCTTCTAAGCCATAGGCTTCAGGAGCGGAGAAACCATCTATTACTGTACACACATCATTGGCTTGGAACTTGGCAACTACGCGGTCGTAGCGAGTGAGCACAGCCCTCTTTTGCGGAGTGATCCAAACCGAATCTAAAGAAATACCGTTAAAGAGCTTGCACATATTGTGAAAAATTTTTAAGGAACTTAAAATATCACAGCCGATCTGATTGATTTCGGCAACGCTCAAAGAATTATTTTGCAAATATTGGCGCAAAGGAATACCGGGATTCGGTCCCAGCAAATACTTTTTGCCAATGCCGTCTTCTGCTTCTTTCAGCTCCCAAAGTAACCACATACAATCATGATCTACAGGGGAAAGATCGGCAAATACCTCAGAGGCTTTCGCAGGATCGGAGGGAAATTCACACAGCAAAAGGCTCCTGTCCGCTTCTTCACTAATTACAGAGGCCGATTCAGACTGGCTCTCGGAAGTTCCAGGCTTTTCCTTAAAGACGTCTTCTTGAAGTTCAGCTTCTGGTTGTTCACATGTCGGATCGGTCGTATCGGCAACCTTCAGATCTCTTAATTCGTAAAAAATGCAATCAGCGTCACTTTGCAACACGGAAACAACTTCATAATGCTGCCAAACAATTTGTCCCACTTCCAAAGGGCCGTTTTTAAGTGCCTTTTCATATTTATTAACTTGTTCTAACTTCAACTGAGCTCCGCATTCATCGCAATAAATATCTTCTTTGTTGTTTTCGCAGCCACAAGTTGGACAAATCATCTTTGAGCCTTTATCCTCCGCCTCAAACTATTCACGGCCAGTTTACCGTTTGTAAAAACGTCTCCGCCGTTTAGCTTCAACGCCAACAAGGAAAAAACATTCTGCCCCTACCAATATCCATACAAAGCTTGGAATGAACCTAAAATAATGATTTAAACAGATATTGTATTATTATCATTAACACAGTAGCACTAACAGATACAATTAAGCTAATAATAAAAAAAGTAACAATACGCGGGCGCAGTTCTTTTTCGTTAAAGAACCACATTACCAACAAAGCAATAGTAGCAATCAAACCGATATACGGAATAATGGAACAAGCAGTCAAAAACAGAATAGTTGTCCAGGCAAAGCACCCCAATTCTCTTTCCGACAGCACAAAGCTGACCAACATACTGAATTTGCCCAGTCTTATTTGGGCGCTATGTTGCCCAGAACGGCTCATCTTGCCCGGATCGGCAAAAATTTCTACGGCTACATCAGTTCCTTTAACATATTCAGGCTTACAAAATATCCAATCCTCACTGACTTCCAAGCGACCATCAACTTCTCCCTGTAACCAGATTTTCGTCTTTTGGGCCCCTTCATAAGCATAATGAGAACCGAAATCCAAACAAGACTGAGCAAAAGGCCCTGAATTCGGCTCCTCTATTACTTTGGTAATATTGGTTCCTGCGGTTTGAGAACTAGTTGCCGAAGAAATTGATCGCTCAGTCCCTGTAGGTGCAGCAGCAATAACCGATGCCGAAGAACTGCTTCTGGAATTGTTAACTGAGGGTGCTTGAGAAACATTGCTCGGCGAAACTGAGGCAGAAGCCATAGAACCGGTTCTAAATAAGTTTACAGCAAAGGCCTTGGCATAAGCAGAGTCCGGAGCGACTAAACTTACCGGAATAGCACTTAAAAGCGCCTGTTCAAATTCCTTAACGCTATTCCAGCGTTCATCTGGTTTTAAACGGCAGCATTTCAGAATAACTTCATCAAGCTTTTTAGGCAAAGAGGGCACTAACTCACTGGGAGGTTGAAAAGAAAACATACTCTCTTCAGGACTCTTTCCGGTGAGACAATGGTGCAAAGAAGCTCCTAAAGCATAAATATCGGTGCGAGCATCCGATTGCCCTCGACCATATTGCTCGGGAGCGGCATAACCGGGCGTTCCTAAAACTCTAGTATCAACATTTTTACCCTTAGTAAAAAAGCGAGCTATACCGAAATCGATCAGTTTAACAATCCCTGAAGAAGTCAACATAATATTGCCAGGCTTCAAATCACGGAAAATAATCGGCGGCTTATGTTTATGCAAATAATCCAAAACATCAGCAAGCTGAACGGCTAGATTCAATACTTGTTCTAAAGGCAAACGTCCATGAGGACTCTGACTAATGAGCTTTTCAAAGGTCTGTCCCTCTACCAAATCCATAACAATGTACTGACGCCCATTTTCTGCGAAGCTTTGATACATGCGCGGCAAGCTGGGATGCTCCAATTCACACAATATCTCAAACTCTGTTTTGAAACTTTCCAAAGCTTCCTGACGCTCTGCCGGATCATCAAAGCCATCATTCATCTCTTTAATAGCCCAACAACGCTTAGAATCGGAGTCGGAAGCTTTATAGACGGCTCCCATACCGCCACGTCCCAGAACATCTTCTATAGTGTAACGCTTAGCCAGTACATCGCCTACCTGTAAATTCGCAGCCATATTATTTACTACAACTCCTCTTAAAACGTGCAATCTATCGGGCAGACCTAAAGTTCATTCATATACACACGCTCAACTAAGCGACGCCTCTCCACGTATTGAGGATGAGTGTCGAAACCGATTGATCCTCCTTGGGCTTTTTCCACTAAGCCTATAAACCAGAATCCTTCTTCAAAGTCTTGTACACGTAAACCAATAGATTTACCTAACTTGGCAGCATAAATATCAGCCTCGCGCTCTTGGTCGGGAGTTAATTTGGCAGTTAAGAAGCGACGTACTTCCGCATTAGCTTCTCCTGGAGTCATTAATTCATCAAGACGCTTTTTTAGGGAAACTGTCTTGTTCAAACGAGCCTGACTGTGTCCCAAAAGGCAATGACTGATTTCGTGACAAAGCACCGGAGCCAAAAGTTTCTCAAAATTGCGCATAGCCTCACGATCGGACAAACTGGAATCATAACCGTTAGGCAAAGGAATATGAGCAGGATTGGCCCATTTTACCCCATCTCGATCTATAGAATGGAAAGACATAGCCTCCCACTTCAATCCTGATTTACTACAAAAAAAAGTTTCACTCAAAGAAAAAGGCAAATAAGGGTTAGCTACATTGGCATTGGGTCTATACAACAAACCGTGAGATATATCGGTAAACTTAGCCACCGTACCGCGCTTGGGGGAGTTTTTTCCAACATTAGATGCATACACAGCCAAAGCTTGTTCATAGGCATTGTCATAACTACCGCAATAAGCTTTATATTGAGCTACGCGATACAAAGTATCAAGCATAAAACTGTCGAGCAAAATAACACGATAAGATGCAAAACTATTGTAAGAGTGATTGGCCGCAAAAGAGCCTATAATTAAACGTTCATTGGTGGGAGTATATTGTCCCAACGTGGTGGAAGTGTATTTTCTCCCTTGATAAGGGGGTAGTTGATTTAGAGCTCTAAGCTCAACATAATAGGGTAAAGAATATACTTTTGACAAATTGGGAGTGAGAGAAGCGCAAATCCTTCCCAAAATGTTGGCATAGCGCACATCCAAAGCGTAGCTCTCCAAAGCTATAGCCAAAGATTTTTTACTGCTGGTCAACACCGCTTTTTTTATCGCCTGGGGTAATTCTTTTTCGGGAACACCACGCAATCTTTCATAAGTAGGCAAAGAAGCTTCTGAAAACTCAAAATCGTCCCAAGCAAAACTGACGGCCGTTAAAAGTAGAACCGCAGTCAAACCGAAAAATATAGTCGTCGCAGTTAGACAACGCTTTTTCAATGTTGTAAACATTCTTCCGCTCCTTTTCCCCAATTAGCCGTAAGAGTATGTATTCTACTCCGGAAGCGAAGTCCTATCCCCTTTTAAATCAGCCTCATATCTATATTGTTTCTCTCCGCAGTAAATTCCACGCTGAATAGTTAAATATTCGCCGTAATCTGATTTAAATAACTTAGCCAGTAAACGACAAGCCTTCTCCGGTTTGGTATCAGAGCCGCAAGTATAGAAATCGCAAGCTGCATAACCACATTCGGGCCAAGTATGAATTGATAAATGGGACTCAGCGATAATGAGTACACCGCTGACTCCTCCGTTACCAAAACGATAAAAAGAAGAATCGAGCACCGTAGCCCCAGCTATATTTGCCGCTTTAAACAAAGCCTCTCTAATAAAAGTCATATCTTTTAATCTATCTTGATCGCATTCCGAAAATTCGGCAATAATATGTTTTCCCAAAGTAGCTTCAGAAGAAGCTGTCAATTCCATACTTATTCTCCACTGACTCAAGGCAACTTGAGTCTTATTACCTCTATATCCCATCTGCAAAGTAGAACGGTATTTTTTTCCAAGAACTCTAGACCCTTTTGCTAAGATTTGCAAATTTTTCCGTTTATCGTAAAACTTACCGAACAAGGAATTAACCTAAAATTATAGGAAGTACAATCCTATGTTCAGCATTAACTGTCCAAGCTGTGGTAATCCGGTAGTATTTAAATTAGAAAGCTCGCTCTATTCAACTTGCGAGTTTTGTCAGACTGTCCTTATGCGCCAGAATATGAATGTGTGCAATATAGGCAAGGCTTCCTGTGTCCAAGCCGATTCTTCTCCGCTAAAGATCGGCACAACCGGCACTTATAAAGGGTTGTCTTTTGAAATTTTGGGACGCACTCAAGCTGTACAAAACGATGGCTATTGGAATGAATGGTTTATTGCTTTTAGCGACGGACGCACAGGCTGGTTGAGTGAATCTATCGGCGAGTATTGTCTAACGGTTGAAGATACCATAGATAAGTTCCCCGATTTTAACAAAGCTAAAATAGGTTCTGTTTTTACTCATAAAGATACGAAATATATTATTGCCAATAAGGGATCCGCTCGAGTAACAGCTTTTGAAGGTGAGTTGAATTTCGATCCGCAAGGCTCTTACGATTTATATTATATAGATCTGAGAAGTTTTTCCGGAAAAGCCGGCACCATAGATTACAGCGATTTTGCTGCTGGCAAAGGAAGTCCGGAAATTTTTATCGGCGAATACTTAGATTTTAATAATTTTCATTTTCAAAATCTGCGCGATGAAGAAGAGATGGTACGCCGCCGTTCTGAAATTGCACGCAGTTTCAAATGTCCCTCTTGCGGCGCTTCGCACGAATTGAAAAGCGGCAAGGTAGCCCGTTCCTATGTTTGCGAATACTGCGGCAGTTGTGCCGATCTCTCTAATGACAGCGTCAAGCTTCTCTTCCAATATCAAACTAAACTAGATGCCAACGCTATGCGCATTCCTTTAGGTGCGGAGGCTATCTTCGAGGGAGTAAAATGGATAGTAACCGGCGCTCAGAGGAAATATTCCAAAGACGACGGCGTCAAAGAATATTGGGAAGAATATATACTTTATAATGACTTACAAGGCTATCGCTATTTAGAATATAATGATGGTAGTTGGGGTCTGAACTACATTATTCATAATGTCCCCTACCTGGCTGACGGAGCGCGGCGCAACTTCGTTTCTCCCAACAATAAAAGCGCTTCTATTTTCTATGAAGACACACTATACAAACACTACTCCTCTTATACAGGCTATGTAGAAGCTGTTATCGGTGAGTTTCCCTATTTGGTCGTCAAGAATGAAACTTCCAAAATGACCGATTATATAGCCCCTCCCTACGGCTTATGTTCCGAAGAGAACGAAGAGGGTATTTTCTGGTCTAAAAGCGTCTACGTAAGTCCCGAGCAAATAGCCCAAGCCTTTAACAATCCGGCTTACAATGTACCTAGCAAAAAATTAGGTATGCTTGAACCTAGTCGCGCTAAAAGCAAATTTTACAATTCGTTGATTAATTTTGCTATTGTTTCTGTAGTCATGTTGGCTTTTATTGTGCTGGCCATATGCAGGGATTCAAGAGTTACCGAATTTGGCACCAAAGTATATGCTGGTCAAGATTCTTCCTTTATCAGCGAAGAATTCGAAGTACCTGGCCGATTTGGCAATTTGGGGATAACTTATCAATTTTATTGTAAGCCAACAGTTTGGGTTGAATACAATACTATTTTGATTAATGTTAAAACTAATGAAGCACGCGCTTTTGAAGCGGTAGGAGATTTTTGGAGAGAAGACGACGAAATTGGGGGTACCAATCCCGTTTCGATTCTCGTTCCCAGTGTACCAGGTGGTCAGTATCGCTTGCGCATTACTCCGCGTATCGGTTTTGGTAACGATGAATCAGGTAAGATTATCACTAAAAGCACCAACTCTAAACCTACCGATAATCAAAAAACGGAGATACCTATTTTATCCTACGATGTGACAATCAGGCGCAATGTGCCTTTTTGGACATTTTGGATGATTGTGGAAGCTATTTTAGCCTTAGTTCCGGCTTGGTACATGTTTATTTACTTTAATGAACATTCTGAACGCTGGTCTGACAGCGATCATTGTGACGACGATGACGACTAGATTTGTATTTTTACCACATTGAGCCTCTTTAAATAAAATTTTATCGCCGGAAAGGAGAGAGACATTATGTTCAAGCATTGGTATGCCATAATTTGCTGGTCTTTAGGATTGCTTTTTGTAGTTTGTCAGTTTTTTGGCTGTCTGCCTATCGATCCTACTGAGGAAGCAGATGCTTCCCAAACTCCGGGACGAACAGTCCGCAATAACCGCAGCGCCCACCGAGGCTTTTTCTACACAATCTTTACCGGAAAATAACACGATTTGTAACCTACTGTTTCGGCATATATTACCGTACTCTACAATAACATCATGCACGCACTAATTCTTATATCGGTTTTCGTAGTTGCTACTTGTAGCTTGATCTACGAACTTTTGGCCGGCACTCTGGCCAGTTATCTTTTGGGTGATTCAGTACTGCAGTTTTCTACTGTAATCGGTACTTACATGTTTGCTCTCGGCTTAGGTTCTTGGCTGAGCAAGTTTATAGAAAACGATTTAAACACAAAGTTTGTGCGCTTGCAACTTACCATAGGAACTTGCGGAGGCCTATCCGGAGCCTTGCTTTTCCTCACTTTCGGTTACACGAATGCCGGCAGTTTCCGCTTTATTCTGTACGCTGTCGTCAGCATTATAGGTTTACTGAGCGGTTTGGAAGTACCTATGTTGCTGCGCATACTTAAAGATAAGTTGGAATTTAAAGATCTGCTTTCTCAGGTTCTTTCTTTGGACTACATAGGCTCACTGATAGCCTCTCTGCTTTTTCCACTCTTTTTTGTTCCCCATCTGGGGCTAATCCGCACTTCCGCCTTCTTCGGCTTCGTCAATGTTCTGGTAGCTGTAGGTTTTTTATATATTTTTCCCATACATCAAAACGGACGTCGTCGCCTCACTTATGAATCTGTATTGGCCGCGATTCTCCTTATCGTTACCTTTGTTACCGCTAACCGAATAACCAGACTAGCTGAAGAATCGCTCTATACCGATAGTATTATTATTTCTCGCCAAAGTCGCTATCAACGCCTCATTGTAACTCGTCGCAACAACGATGTGCGCCTTTATTTAAATAATAATTTGCAATTTTCTTCCCAAGATGAGAGCCGCTACCACGAAGCTTTGACCCTTCCGCCTTTGAAAGCCGCAAAATCGGCGGAAAAAGTGCTGATTTTGGGGGGTGGTGACGGCATGGCTGCCCGCGAATTATTGCGCGATCCCAGAGTTAAACATATAGATTTGGTAGACCTGGATCCGGAAATGACCGAGCTTTTCAGTCAGCATCATCTACTTACTTCACTTAATAATAATTCGCTCAATTCTCCCAAACTGACTATTTTTAATCAAGATGCTTTTATTTGGATAGACGGATGCCGCGAACTCTACGATATTATCTTGGTAGATTTTCCCGATCCTAGTAACTTTTCTGTAGGCAAACTTTATACGCGCAACTTTTTTCGCAAATTGACCGCCCACTTAAAAGCTGACGGGGCCGGTTCAATTCAGTGCACATCTCCTTACTTTGCTCGTCAGTCTTATTGGTGTATTATCAATACTTTGGCCAGTACCGGAATGGCTACAAATCCCTACCATGTTAACGTACCTTCTTTTGGTGAATGGGGCTTTTGTCTTTTTACCCATAAGCCAATTGAGCTTCCCCGGTGCACAGGTTCACGCTTTTTAACACCAGGATTTACCGAAGCTATGTTTTCTTTACCTAAAGATATGGCTTACGTTCCTACAGAAATAAATCAACTGCACAATCAAATTTTAGTTCACTATTACGATAAAGATTGGCAGACGATGGAACAATGATTTCCAGACGAACTTTCTTGAAAACTTCTCTAATGAGCTGTTTAGGATTGCTGGCCCTTTCCGGAAGTGGTTGCAAGCTTACTAGTTTTTTCAAAAATCCTCGTTTAAATAACCAAAATCTTGCCAATATAAACAATATAGATCGTAACGATTATAACAGTTGGGCTAGACTCAGTTGTGGCCCCGATACTTGGTATTGGCGCCGAGAAAATGCTTTTTACTTTACTCAGGCTCACTCTAAAGATAGTTTTTCCGCTTGGCCTTTAAGCGACAAAGTTACTTATACGGACGTAGCTATAATAGGAACTGGCCCAGCTGGATTGGTTTGCGCCAATCATCTTTTAGATCTGGGCGTCGATGACATTATATTGTTGGACAGTTGCAATATGCCAGGCGGAAGCGCCAAAAGTTTTGACTCCTGTCAAGGGCGCAGTTACTCAGGTTATTTATCTCAAAATGTTCCTTGGGCAGCCGGTCGTTTGTCTCTTCCCGACGATAATGACGAAAACTTACTCAATTTTTTGCAAGCTCAAAAAATAATAGAAAAATTTGACACTGCTGGAAAGGCTCAATATGCCAGCGAAACTTTGGCTTTTTATCCTCAAGAGCGTTTGCTAAATGCCGGTCGCTGGGTTTTCGGCAATTATGACAGCACTGATTTTCCGCAGCAAAATACCAAAAATGAGCGTTTATTTGCCGACAATTTTGATAACTTTTTGGAACATATGGAGCATAAGCGCGGCCGCGACGGTAAGTTATATTTCACCGCACCAGAAAATTTAGTTTCAGTAGAAGCCAAAGCTTTGAAGCAACTTACTCTCAAGGAATATTTGCAACAGAAACATCTTTTAGCCAAAAATGTTGAACAATTTATCAACAGAATAGTTTGCTCAGAAAGCGGCTTAACTGTTTCACAGATTTCGGCTTGGGCAGGCATGTACCAACTTTGCCGCGATAAAATACGTTTGACCAAGCCGCAAAGACTTTTCCTTACTTGGGAAAAAGGTTGCGCTAGACTTTTAGAGCCGCTTTATAAAAATTTACGACCATTCATAAAAACTTCCACCCATATTGCATCTTGGCAAGAAAATAATCAAAATGGCGAGCTTTTATGTCTAAACTTGAAGGAGAGGCGGCGGGAACGCCTTATTGCCAAAGAAGTCGTTTTCGCTAGTTCGGCAGCCAACTTGGCAAAATTATTGAATTTACAATTAAAAGATCAACTTACTTTTTGGAACGCTATAGCTTTTCAAACGAAGTTGGAGCCTTTAACTTACAACCAAAAGTTTTTAAATGCTCCTCCATCTTTTATAAGCCGATTGAGTAACCACCCTTCAACAATTTATGCCGATAGTCGTTGTCAGAGAGACAGTTCGCTCCCTCATCAACATACAATACTGTTGCGTCGCTGCCCTGAAAAGCTAGAAGCTAATCATCTGGCCGATTACTTTACTCAGATTAACACAGAAACTGCTCCTTTTATAGATAACTTTACCGAACAAAGCCACGAGTTTTGGGCAGGTAATTTTGGGCCTTTTAAGGCAGCCTTGCCGGACAACCCAGTAAATCTCAATCCTACTGAAGCAGCCAGACGCTTTAGACGCTTGCATCTGGCCTTAACAGACAATTGTACCTGTCCAAATTTTGCTCAGTCGTTTAATAATGGCTGGCAAGCGGCAGAAAAGGTAAATTCTTCCCTGCGAAGGCAGCCTTAACTGAAGTATGTCTGGATAGCGACAGCGACTAAGCGTTTAAGTTCGGCAAAAGTTGAAACCGACATAGCTTCAGGTGGCAAACAATTGTAAGCAACCAAGTGACGGCGCAAACGATAAAGAGCTGATAACTCGTCGGCAGCGACGTATTGTTCGGCCAAAGCAATATGTTTTTGCACGGCGACCATTTTTTGCTTTAGCGTTAAAGAAAATTTTGGTATATACGACGCAAACTCGATTTGGGGTTCAAAAGCACCACCCGACTTTGTGTGACAGTTAAAATCAGCGGCCAACTCAGCAAAAAGCGAAGGATGTCCCAAGGCCGCGCGACCGATCATTAAGCCGCGACAATTAGGCAAAGCAGCCATTTTATAAGCAGATTTGTAGTCAACTATGTCACCATTAGCATAAAAAGGTACTGACGAGCTTTGAGCGGCGATTTTCAGTTCATCTATGCGTATGGGGCCGGAGAATTTGTCAACTGCCAAGCGGCCATGCATAAACACTTTATTTACACCTAAATCTCGAAGTTGGCTTAAAAGCTCTGCCGTATTAAAACTATCCCAACCGAGCCTTAACTTGACACTAATCGGAACCTTACCATCAGCAGCTTTTACGCAAGCTGAAATAGCACTTTTGGCCGAATTTAAGTCGCGCAAAAGAGCCGCTCCAGCTCCATTTTTTATTATTTTAGGCATTTGACAGCCCATATTTAAATTTAGTCCAGATGCGCCAAACTCTATAAGTAGTCGACTTGCTTTATAAAGTTCTGCCGCCGATGCACCAAAAATTTGCACTTGACGGTCCTGCTCACTCTCTTTCCAATCCAAAAGAGTCAAAGTGTGTGGACGGCTGCTTTTATGTAAAAGAGCGGCTGCTCCAATCATAGGTACGAAAGTTCCAGCTACGCAGCCATATTGACGACAAAGTTCGCGAAAAGGTAAATCGGTTAGCCCGGCCATAGGAGCTAAATAGAATTCAGGGTAAGTTTGATTAAGCATTTTTTATCGTTTATGAGCTTTTCTTTTGATAATTACAATAAACGAATTTATAAAAAAACACAAAAAAATTTTGTGCTGATCTATCAATTTTTCCAAGGCTATCCTTTAGTTTTTTGCGTTTGCTTTTCAACTGATGGTGTGCTAAATTCGATCAGAGCCCATAAATAGCCATAAAATTTGGGGCTGCTGTAGAGGCTGATACTGACAAGATGGAAAATTTTCAGAAAATTCACATTAAAGATTACAAAAATATCGTCATTTTAACCGGAGCCGGCATTTCTGTCGCTTCGGGAATAGCTCCTTTTCGCGGCCCAGGCGGTTTATGGACCGACAAAGATATTGAAGAATGTGCCACTGCTCAAGCTTTAAAGCGTAACCCACAAAAAGTTTGGGACGCCTTTTCCTTTGTGCGCAAAAAGTCAAACGAAGTGGAACCTAATGCCGCTCATTTGGCTTTAGCTGAATTAGAAAAGCGTACCAAAAATACTTGGATACTCACTCAGAATATCGATGGATTACATCAAAAAGCAGGCAGCCAAAATGTAGTAGAGTTGCACGGTACTATTCATCGTTCTCAATGTTGCAACTATTGCACTCCTCCTTTTGAGGATAAAGAAATAAAATTTCACAAGTGCAAACACTGCGGTGCTCCCTTGCGTTATGATATAGTGCTCTTCAACGAATCTTTAGATCCTGAAGTTATAGCCACTTCTTACGATCTTCTGGAGCATGCCGATTTATTCTTGGTAATAGGAACTTCTGGTATAGTTTATCCTGCAGCTGGTTTTGTACCTATTGCTAGAAGAGCCGGCGCTAGAGTTGTTATTGTCAATTTGGAAGAACTTGGCTATAGCGGCAGCTCCATCGAGCAGATTAATGGCAAAGCCGAAGTTGTTTTACCCAATTTGTTCGACTATAACTAAGCACACAAAAATTGCTTATACTACAAAAGCCGCCCTCAGTAAGGCAATTAATACCAAAGAGCGGCTCTATTTATTTTCTACCTATAGAAGTTGATAACTTCTTAGATATTAAACTAAAACATTACCCAAAGCAGTAACAAAATAAGTAACGGCACAAACAAACGCCAAAATTCGTAACGTTTTATATAGACTTTGTAAGGAACAATACCGTCCTTACAAGAAATCCAACCGTACCATAAACGCCAATGGTTGGTACCCAATTTTCCCCGACTGTCTCCTAAAACAGCTGGTTCGTAAATTCTAATCAAGCAAGGAAAAATAGAAAAAGGCTCATACCACACACTAGCCCCCATTAAAAACGAAGCCACACGCTCAGCTCCCCACTCCTTCCAATCTATGAGGGCTTCTCCGGGTTTAACGTAGCGAGCCCGACGCAAATGTTCTATTTTGGGTTGCGGATTAGCTTTGACTTTACCCAAAGCAATATCATCAACAACTCTGAGCATAAGACAAGCCGCATTGGGCAATACACAGTCGGCTAATTCACTACAAGTCACGTTAGGTGGTATATTGTAAGAATTTTTAGCCAAAATAGGACCGGTATCTTCGCCTTCGTCAACTTGATGAATTACGTATTCATTTTCTGTGCAACCATCGTAAAACATCCATAACCAAGGATTGGGCCCACGATAAGCAGGTAAAGAAGAAAGATGTAAATTTATAGTTCCATACTTGGGTATTTCAAAAATATCAGGCGGTAAAATAATAGAAAAATTGGATATACAAATTAAATCAGGCTTTAAATGCTTGATAAAGCGCAACAATTCATGATTATATTCCCGCTTAGTAGAAAAAAATGGACAACCGTAATATTTGGCAAATTTTTCCAAATTGCCGGCTCCTTTGCCGGCTTTAAGCCAACTTTCCAAAAAACCCCTTCCGATACGCCTAGGTTGAGAATGAATAATACCTACAATCTTATGAGCTCCGGCCAATACTTGCAAAGCTGTCGTAGAAAAACGACCGTCCATACCGGCAAAAATTATCCGTAACTTAGGAATTTCCGGATTTTCCTTCAACTCAACAACCGAAGCCTCTTTCGCCCGGCTCTCTCCCTTTTTTTCAATACCATTATCTTCAAAGTTCTTGTCTAAACTTATTTCTTCTTGAGATTTTGTCTTCGAATCTGATACCTGTAATTTTAAAGAACAATTTTCAGAGTTAGGAGTGGGTAAATCAGAGTTTTCTTCAATTGCAGACTCGTCAGCAGACTCAATCGGAGAGAGCTTATCTTCATAAAAAGACAAATCATGACCCAAAGATTCAGAAAAACACTGAGAAAAAAGTTCAGCATCAATTTTTTTATCAGCTTGAACCAGAGTTTTATCTCCTCTTTGTTCAATTTGGTTATTCTCCGGGCCCATATGGCTCAACTCCTTGGCAAATATCAAGTTTTTTTCCAACTATTGGCAAAACGAATGACAATACAGCCACTTGAATGTCAGCGTATCTCTCCGTGGTTACTGCAACTTATCTTATAAAAATGGTGCCCGCTGCCGTGCTCCTCCACTTTATACTTATACTTTCCTTCAGAGCACTGAGGAAGCTCAAAAAAATACCCCGGAACTAACATATCTAATGACGAAGGACATAAGAAGCGACTGTCGTTCTTCGTATATAGCTCTACAGCTGCTCGCAAATTGCGTTGATTGTCACGACAAACGGTATAAGAACATAAATGGTAACACCCCAGCGATAAAAGCAAAAAGACCAACCCACAGCAAGTGCAGATAACTGCACCCCACCGGAACCAGCCTACAAAGTTTATTTTTAGCTGCTCAGCTTTAATAAGCCGAGCAGCTAAAAATAGCGACGCTAAATAATTGTCAGTCAACAGCTTAACCGAACACCTAGTTGGTATGAATACCAACTCCAACAGCCAATTTACTGGCTGCTGAAACCAGTTGCTTACTATCCATAGTATTGGCTTTACGAAGGGCAATGCCTATAGAAAGTTTTACACCCTCAATATTGCTTGCCGTAAGTTTCACCCTATCAGCCAAATTCTTGGCTGCACTCATACCGCTACCAATCATAAAGACGGCTAAATCATCTTCCCCAACTAAACCCGGAATGTCATTATCGCTCAAGAAAGCATTAGTTAAAGCAGCTACATCTTTGCGAATTTGCAAGTAAGCCTCTTTACCTTTGGCTCTGAGTTCGGCCAAGTTATCAAAACGAATGTATACTACAGTGCAATCTTCGCCAGATTCGTTAGCCATACCTAACTCGTCGTCGAGAATGCTCATGAAAACTTCCTCGCCACAGAATTGAGTATCCATATCCACGCCGTCCTCATCGAGCCTAACTTCTAACTTAAATGGAGCGGCCGGAACAGCCGGAGCATTCGCTTTGCCACCGATACTCAGACGCGAAGGAGCAGCCAAAGTTCTAGGAGTACCATGACCAGGAATTGTAAGACGGTCTACTCTGCCCCCGTCAGGAGCCACAGTGGGTGTACGCAAAGGACGAGAAGCCGCTCCGATACTAGCTCCTTCCAAATTGACAGATACAGCCGAAGCGCCAGCTTTTTTCAGCTGCACACCAATAGTTTGGGCGGGAGCGGCGGCGGCAGCTTGTTGAGTAGCTGCTGTAATTTTTGGCACAGTAATGCCGGGCAAAGTACCAGCTACGGCACCAGCTGGAGCAGCTCCTACAGGGGTATTGCGGCGAATAACCAACTTTTCTTCCGGTGCCTGTTCCACAACAGGAGCGGAGGAAGCCTTGGTAGCTTCGGTCACTTTTTCCGATCTGACTACTCTATTGCCACCAGCCACACGAGCATCACGGAAAGCACGACTCAGCACAGCTCTGAGCATTTTCGGATCATCAGAATCTTCAGGGAACAATGTCCAAGCGACTAAAGCAGTAGCTGCATCTTTTGTATCCGGTAGTTCAATTTGGCTAATAAAAGTCTGCAAAGTTTTAGCCATGCGAATACCTTCATCGGCATTGCGCTCTTGAGCAATTACGCCAAATACACCATTATCCAGGTGGCATAAAATAACATTAGGTTCTTTAGCCAAAGCGGTTTGCAAAAGAGCCCCCATTTTGTAAAGGAACTCAATACCAAATTCTTCGCTCTTTGTATCTAAAACCTGACTGGCCTGATCGACTGTCACCATAAAAGCGCACAAAGGCTGTTCGATCATAAAACAGCCACGACTCATATCTACAATTTTGCGCTCGAAATAATCACGGTTCCATAAACCTGTGCGAGTATCGATATCTTTTATCTTGCGCTGACGCAAACGATCTAAGGCTGCAGCCCCCTGTTCGGCAATTTCTTGCATACGCTCCATGCCTTTTTCAAAATTGCGTTTAGCTTCATCTTTATTAGAGTTGCGACTGCGCCCCAACAAAATAAGGCCTCGGAACTCACCTTGCCAGACAATAGGTACACCAACGTTCATCTCAATGTCACGCAAATCTTCAACCAAATCGGGGAAAGTTTCGCGAAACAAAGCATCCTTACTGACAGTCTTATAGAGGAAGGGCGATTTGCCGAAACTCTCCACAAAATCGCTCATACTGCTACTATTGAAATTGCGTAAAGCGAAAATGCTGGGATCATTGATAAGTTCACTGCGCATAAGCTCTATATGACGACCATCCATAGCCAAAACCCAACAAAGAGCACGGGGTAATTGCGTAATACAGCGCATGTGGGCCAGCACATATTCACAAATCGAATCCTCGGACATACTGTCCATCTCCGCCGGCGGAGCTTTAATATTGATTTTAGTTGTCAAGCGCCTCATATAAAGAGCGGCAACAATAATAGCCACAAAGGCACCAGCCGCTACTGCATACCATACTTTTTGCGTATGCAATCCATTTTCGATAAACTCCTCTTGAGTCATCGCTTCCACCAAAGCCGGATGATTTTCGGGAAGTTCTTTTTTTAATTGCTCCAAGCGCTTACTAGCTTCATAATATTTGCGACTTCTAGCATCAATCTTTACTTGCAAAGCAATAGCCTTATAGTAGTTGGGCTTAAGCATACAAGCATCATCAACAAGCTTTGAAGCTTCAGCATAATATTCCTGATTATAGGCAATTACAGCCATATAATAAACAGCTTCGGCGTCATTGCCGTTGCGATCCAGCATTTCTTGCCAAAGTGCCTGAGCTTCTTCATATTTACTGTCTTCAACTAAACACTTAGCATATTCACGCTTAACCCCAAAGTCGTTAGGATTTAATTTAACCAAGCTTTTATAAGCTCGGGAAGCGTTAGAATAATTCTTGAGCTGTACATAAACTTTAGCCAAGAATTTCCAGCTTTCAGGCCACTCCGGCGCCAAACGGGTAGCTTCTTCCAAATAAGTAATAGCCTGATCATAAGCTGCCGAAACGGCAATAGCCTCAGCGGCTTTTCTGGTTAAGAGCTTAGCTCTCTTAAGATTTTTCGATTCTTGGGCAGCCTTAGCTTTGACCGCATTCTTAGCTTTAGCTCCAGAAACCGGCTTAGCACTAAGAGAGTTCGATACAGAGAAAATGATCGCCCCGCCCAACAGCAAAACGGCCAAATACTTATAAACTACAGACAGGCCAAATCGGCTCGATATGGTGACGCCGCTCCTCATAGCAAACCTTTCTTTGAAAAACAGAAATACTGATGCGTGTTACAACTACCACAACTTTCCGCAGCTGTAAGCAGCTTGCCTTTCAAAAAATGACAATAATGAAATAAATATTTCCGTTTCGTCATTTTATTCGGTAAAAGGCAAGCCGATCAACTTATCTTTAACACTTACTCACTCCACATTACCGCTTCATGAACTTCATCGCGATCCAACAATTCTTCAGCTTGGCGACAAAGCTCAGCCAAACGCTCAGAAACACGTGGAGCACGTTCAAATTGGCGTAAAATATCCAAAGTACGGCGCATATTTTTTATAAGATCGCCCTCATTTTCATCACCTAAGAATTCGCGCACATCTCTCCAGGAAGTTCCTCGGCACCAAAATTCGGTAATACCAGAGAAAGTAGAGTTAATTAAAACCGGTACATGGACATCATAGCGTTCTTGTAAAGCTTCTACATCGGAAGCTATGGCACAAACAGCTTGAATAGTCCATTCGGCATTCTTAGAAGGTTCAAGGGGTCTCATCATAGAGATACGAGCATCGCCTAAAACTAAAGATGAAGCCACTCCGGCTAACTCGGCAGGTTCCAATTCTTCCAAAATACCGGAAAGTACAATTTCGCCCAGCAATAAAATATTGGTTGCCCTGAAAGAAGCCACCATCTCACCTTCCCAAGTAGGACGATGATCAACCATATAACCGACCTCAGAAAGTACAGCTTCCAAAGCTACAAATTGACGCCAATAAGAAGTACGCGATCTTTCAATTAACTCTTCAAGTTCTTCTTTGCGCTTAATCGCTTTCTGATAAGAGCGATACATCTTGGAACAACGAATTCTGTGTTCGCAAGTCTGACAATGCATAGTCGAAATTTTATCGGCTAAACGATCACGCTCTTTCACGTCCGCATCGAATTGTTGACTTAACTCCTCGCCACAGTCTTCCAATTTAGTTTTCATAACCTTAATAGAGCGATTAAGGTTATCAAGCTTGCCTCGCAAATTCTTCCAATCATTCACGTCGCCAAGCTTCTGATCGGTACAATACAGAGTGCTGTTCTTCTTAACTTCATTCATCACACTGGCGTACATATCAGCATATTCGCCTTTACTCTGCTCAATGACAAACTGACCAAAAGAACGCTCGATAAGCTCACGGGCTTCATCGCGAGTATGTACTTGCAACAAATTAAGCACCATACCGTAAACAGGAGTAAAGCGACTTACCAAAGGATCAGCTCCAGCTCTAGCTAAAGCGCCGACTTCATCCAAGTTTTCATAGTCGCTGTGAACAACCACTACATGACCGACTTCATCCATACCGCGACGACCGGCACGACCAGACATTTGTAAAAATTCACTAGCCGTCATAGGACGCAAGCCTTCATCAGAATTCTTTACAATAGCGGAAATCACAGTCGTCCTGGCCGGCATATTAATACCGGCAGCCAAAGTTTCAGTAGCAAAAACAACCTTTATAAGTCCTTGTCTGAAAAGGTTTTCCACCAAACCTTTCAAGACGGGCAACAAACCGGCATGATGGGCCGCTACGCCACGACGTATATGCTCCAACTGGGAACAGTCGGCCAAAGCAGGATGTTCCCGCACAGCTTCATCTACAGCCGCATTGAGAGCGTTAAAATGTTCGGAAGAAAGCTTGACAGCTTTGGAACACAACTCGGCAGCTTCGTCACAACGACGACGCGAGAATAAGAAGTAAATAGCCGGCAGCATATCCTTCTGATCTAAAGTTGATACCACAGAACTATAGACAGCTCGCTTATCCATCTCAGCTTTTTCACGTTGCAAACGGCGATCGTAACTACTTTCTCCATTAAAACGGGCAGCCAACTTTTTGGCTTTAGCTTCCTCCACTTTGCGACGCAATTTACTGTTGATATGTCCGCGTTTATCCATCAACTTAAAGATCTGGCCGTCTACAAAATAATCAATCAATAAAGGTACGGGACGATAAGACGATTCAACCAAACTTGTTGGGCCATGTACTTTATTCATCCAAGCACAAAGCTCTTTAGCATTAGCAACTGTCGCAGAAAGGGCAACCAATTGCACTTGAGCCGGAGAGTAAATAACCAATTCTTCCCAGACCGTACCGCGATCCGGATCATTCATATAATGACACTCATCAACAATAACCGATTCAACATAAGTTAAATTAGAGCGTACATCGCCGAGCACTGTACCATAAAGCATATTGCGATACACTTCGGTAGTCATTACTACTATGTAGGCATTTCTGTTAATAGAAATATCACCGGTAAGTAAACCGACCTTATCTTCACCATAAACAGCTCGCAAGTCGGAAAACTTTTGATTGGACAGAGCTTTCAAAGGCGTAGTATAGAAGCAACGCTTGCCATGTTGCAAAGCCCTTCTTATAGCATACTCGGCAACTACCGTTTTACCTGAGCCGGTAGGAGCGCACACAATAGTACTTTCACCGCGATCGATAGCATTAATAGCCTGAATCTGGAAGCGATCCAGAGGGAAATCGAACAACTCTTTAACATCAAGCAGCGGCTCAGGCAAAGGCTCCTCTTCGTCAGCAGCCTTTTCTACACTCTTGGCATTCTTTTTCTTGCGTCCCTTTTTACTACCGGTTGTAGGCTCACCTTCGACTGTAGCTTCCGAAGTCTCAGCAGCTACTTTTTCTTCTTTAATAATGTCAGATCCTGAAGCTTCGGATTGGACATTTTTGCTAGGTTCGGCTGCAACCTCTGCAACGCTAGCACTCTGAGTAATCTCTTGAGCAGAAGCAGCTTTGGCAGTTAAAGCAGCACAAGGAGCGGTCGCTTCCAACTCAGCTTTATGTTTTTCGGGTACCGGCTCTAAAGACTTGGTTTCCGGCTCATCAGAACAGAAAACTTCTGACAATCGTTCCAAATCTGGATCAGGTTCGCAAATGTGAAGAACTACAGCCGGGGCTTTTAACACTCCCTTGGGTGACGGAGGAGCAGCTAAGGTTCCCTTGGGCTCTTTGGGAGCCGGAAGGGCCTTGGGAGAGCACTGGGCAGGAGACAGCTCAGACTCAGCCCGATTCTCCTCTTTTTCCGCTTCAGCAACCTCAGCGTCAGTTCGGTTTTGTTCTGCACAGGACGCTTCAGTTTCAATTTCCTGACGGCAAGATTCGGTGTGCATATTTTCTTCCATAGAGCTATTCCTCATCATTTTCTTTCGCTAAAACAACAACTGATTAAACTAAACGGCGATCCGATAACTTTTTTAAGGCTCGTAACCCAAGTTGGAACTCAGCCAACGTTCAGTTTCTCGCAAAGTGCGCCCACAACGTTTGCTGTAACTTTCCGCTTGCTCACGACTTATCTTTCCTAAAGAGAAATAACGAGCCCAAGGAGCGGAGAAGTAAAATCCACAAATTGAACTGGCCGGATCAAGTGCATAATTGTCGGTCAACCGAACGCCTATATGCTCTGCTGGCTTAAGCAACCGCCAAATAAACTTTTTGTTGGAATGATCTGGACAAGCAGGATATCCTGGAGCCGGCCTAATTCCTCTGGTGTGGTGGAGCAATATATCGTGCATAGCAATATTTTCAGGATCGGCATATCCACAAACAGAACGGACTTTTTTGTGCAAGCATTCGGCCGCAGCTTCACAGAGCCGATCAGCCAAGAAACCGACCATAAGCGCATGATATTCATCATTCTGTGCTTCATATTTAGCCTTCAATTCCAACAAACCGGATCCGGAAGAGACGGCAAACATACCCAACCAATCTTTGCGTCCGCACTCTCGAGGAGCAATAAAATCGGCTAAAGCCAAACAAACTTCCAAATTTTCCGATTGCTGGCGCAATGTAGGTAAAACGGCCATGGGCTCACCATCGGCCTCTTCGGCATAGAGTAAAATGTCTTCGCCAGAACTGTTGGCAGCCCAGAATCCATAAACTCCTTGCACTTTAAGAGCTTGAGTGCGCACAATATATTCTAAAACACTGCGACCGTCAGCATAAAGCTTACTGGCCTTATCTCCAACTTCAGCATCATCAAAAATGCTTGGGTAACTTCCCTTTAAGCCCCAAGCAGCCAAAAATTCTTGCCAGTTTATATAGTCGCTCAATTCACGCAAATCAAAATTAACAACTTTAACCGAAGGCTCTTGAGGCTTAGCAATATCAGAATTGACTTTCCAATTAAAATGCGGAGCTCTTTTTTGAGCTTCAGCAAAACTATGCAATTTCAAAGCATGCAGACGGTTTTGCCATTGCTCACGCAAAGCCTCTTGCTCAGTTCTGATAGCAGCCCCATAAGTAGATCTGATCTCATGATTGAGAATATTATTCACAACTTCTGTAACTAAAGAAGCATCAGGAACGTGAATAACCAAGCCACTGTAATGGGGCGCTATTTTCACTGCAGTATGAATTGGAGAAGTTGCAGCTCCTCCGACCATAACAGGGATTCTCAATCCTGCAGCTTCAAGACATTTTATCACATTTACGATCTCATCCAAAGACGGAGTAATTAGCGCCGATAAACCGATCATTTGCGCTTTAGTTTCGATAGCTTTACTCACAATATCTGATTCAGGTACCATTACTCCCAAATCTTCTACCCGAAAGCCGTTACATCCTAAAACTACCGAAACAATATTCTTTCCAATATCATGAACATCGCCTTTTACGGTGGCCATTAAAATGCGTCCACGCAACTCCTGTTCAGCCTTACTGTCAGCAAAGTAAGGCTCCAAACAAGCTACTGCTTTTTTCATAACCCTAGCGCTCTTGACAACCTGAGGCAAAAACATTTTGCCGCTGCCAAACAACTCACCAACATGACGCATACCGCCCATAAGCGCTCGTTCCACTACTTGCAAAGGGGTCATGCCTTCGGCTACAGCTTCTTTAATATCTTCCGCCAAATAATCGGTAATACCGCGCACTAAAGCATTTTTCAAGCGTTCGGCTACCGGAGCTCGGCGCCAATCATCTTTAGAGGTAACGATTGCAATCGGAGAGTCGGCGCGATGACACTCGGCAACTTCCAAAAGGCGCTCGGCTGCTTCAGGATCTTTATTGAGAATGACATCTTCGACAGCCTGACGCAAATCAGGAGCCACTTCTTCGTAATTTTTAAGCATACCGGCATTGACTATTCCCATAGTCAAACCAGCCCTACAAGCATAATGCAAGAAAACAGCATGCATGGCTTCACGAGCCGGATTATTGCCACGTAGCGAGAAAGAGACATTACTTATGCCGCCGTTAGTCATAACCCCGGGCCAAGCCTTGTTCACATAAGCTACGGCTTCAATAAAATCTAGACCATAAGAAGCGTGACTTTCAATGCCAGTAGCCACCGAAAGTACTGCCAAGTCGAAAACGACTTCAGAGGGAGCAAAGTCTAATTCGTTTATTAAAATGCGACAAGCTCTATCTACAATTTCTTTTTTACGCTCCAGAGTGTCGCCTTGGCCTTTTTCGTCAAAGCACATAATTACAGGCAAACCGCCCAAACGCCTAATTTCCAAAGCCTTACGTTTAAACTCAGTTTCGCCTTCCTTTAAGGAAATGGAATTAACCAAGCTGCGACCAGCCAACGACTTAAGACCGGCGAGAAGCACTTCCCAATGGGAGCTATCCAACATTATAGGCACAGAAGCTATATCTGGCTCAGAAGTTAAGAGCCTTAAAAAATGCTCCATTTCCTGCACGGAATTATGCATGGAATCATCTAAATTGATGTCGATAACATTAGCACCATTTTCAACTTGGCGACGGGCTACAGCTAAAGCGGCTTCGTAATCTTTGGCCCGAATTAGGCGAGCAAATTTAGCCGAACCAGACAAATTACAGCGCTCGCCAATCATGGTAAAAGAAGCTGCCGAATTAGAATGGGCCATCGTATCGCCTTCAGGAAGGCGATACAATTCTAAACCGGAAAGCAAAGCCGGAGTTTGCCTTAAGTTGGGGATACCCCTAGGCTGCAAACCTTTGACAGCCTGGGCAATAGCTCTTATATAGTCAGGCGAAGTACCGCAGCAGCCGCCCACTAAGTTGAGCCAGCCTTTTTTAATGTAGTTTGCCAAAACTCCGGCCATATGCTCCGGAGACTCGTCATAACCGCCCTCGGCGTTGGGCAAACCAGCGTTGGGATAGCAACTGATACCACAGTTGACCAAATTATTTAAGCTTTGTAAATGGGGGGCCATTTCTTCAGCACCCAAAGCACAATTCATACCTATCAAAAGCGGCTTAGCATGACATATAGAAGCCCAAAAAGCTTCTAAAGTTTGGCCGCAGAGAGTACGCCCGGATTTATCGGCAATGGTAACGGAAATCATTAAAGGCAGACTTTGACCGGTCTTTTCTTTAGCCAAGTCTAAAGCATAAATAGCTGCTTTGGCATTCAAGGCGTCAAAGATGGTTTCAACTAAGAAAAAATCGACTCCGCCTTCCTGCAAAGCCAAAATTTGTTCCAGATAAGCTTCTACCATTTCATCAAAAGTGATAGAACGCACAGAAGCATCTTCGACGTCCGGAGACATAGATAAGGTTTTACCTGTCGGACCTATAGAACCGGCCACCCAAGCTTGCTTCCCGCCATTTCCTGGTTGACTGAGAAAATCTTTTACAGCCTGACGCGCATTGCGAGCAGCAGCTATATTTATTTCACGCACCAAATGCTCAGCCCGATATTCGCTTTGCGAAATGCGCTGAGCCCCGAAAGTACAAGTCTCAATTATATCGGCGCCGGCTTCTAAATACTGACGATGTATATCTTGAATAACCAGGGGTTGAGTGATCGAAAGTAAATCATTATTGCCTTTGACATTTACTGGATGATCTTTAAAACGCTCCGTACGATAGTCGCTCTCCCCCAATTTGTAGCGCTGCACCATAGTGCCCATAGCCCCATCTAGCACTAAAACTCGCTCTTTGAGGGCATCCTGCAAACTTAATCCGGACATATAATCGAAATTTCTATTCCATTCTGTTGACGCTTCGTCCAGCTTTCCACAACTTATGTTGTCGGTCACATCCGGCCCCGGCTCAGAAAGCCTAACAAGCTACAAGTCAAACAATTTTGGCACTTAGCCCACGGACACAAAAAAGCCCCAAAAGCCTCGGACTGACGGCAAAGCGCCTACCCCGCTTTCGTTGTTTGAACTTTTTATACCTTCAGAACCTTTATGGGGCCTATAGGAGCAGTATTATCAGTATCTTTAAGCAGGAGTGAAAAGACCAAAGCATAAAAAAGCGCTCTGTATGAGAATCCTAGTTACCGGCGGCGCAGGTTTTATTGGCGCCAACTTATGCAGAGCTCTCTTACAAAGAGATTGCTCAGTAACCGTATTAGATAATTTCTGTACCGGACGAAGGGAAAATTTGTCCGGACTTAAGCTGAAGCTCATAGAAGCTGATCTTTGCTCAGTTTCAGAATTGCCGGAACAATTTGACGCAGTAGTGAACTTGGCCTGTCCAGCTTCCCCTCCGGCTTACCAAACTATTCCTCTGGAAACTTTATGGGTAGGCGCCGTCGGAGTGCGTAACGCTCTGGATATAGCCCATCGTTGCCAAGCTAGATTTTTACAAGCGTCTACTTCAGAAGTTTACGGCGAGCCTTTAGTCCACCCTCAAAGCGAGGAATATCGCGGCAATGTAAACTGCACCGGCCCTCGTTCTATGTATGACGAGTCGAAACGTTTTTCTGAAGCTTTGATTACCGCCTATCACCAAAAATATGGAGTATCGACAGCCATTGCCCGCATATTTAATACCTACGGCCCTTACATGCGTCCCGATGACGGTCGCGTAGTTACCAACTTTTTAAGCCAAATTATTCATGACAAACCTTTAACTATTTATGGAGATGGTAAGCAAACCCGCTCTTTCTGTTTTGTCGACGATACTGTAGAAGGTTTGCTCAGTTTGCTCTTTTCTCAAGAGAGCGGCCCCGTCAATATAGGTAATCCTCAAGAATTTACTATGCTGGAACTAGCTGAAACTATCGGCAAAGTATGCGGCAAAAAAATCCAATTGATTTATAAACCACTACCCGGTGACGATCCCACCAGAAGGTGTCCTGACATTTCAAATGCTCAAAAATTGCTGAATTGGAGCCCCAAAGTTCCACTACACGACGGTCTGGCTCAAACTTACCAATGGTTAAAAAGTCAAATTTAGGCAATGAATGTTTTTATAACCGGAATTAACGGTTTTGCAGGCTCTCATCTGGCAGAGTATTGTTTAAAACAAGGCGCCAAAGTTTATGGTTTATGCCGTATCGGCGCCAATTTGGAAAATTTAACTCCTTTTTGTCGGGATTTGCATATTATCTATGGCGATTTAAACTGCGTCCAAGATATCCAAGAAGCGCTGGACTGTAGTCAACCGAATTTGGTATTCCATTTAGCGGCCCAAACTTCTGTACCCTTATCTTGGAAAAGTCCGCATGACACGCTAACCAACAATATAAACGGTGAACTTAACTTACTAGAAGCTCTGCGCGGCAGCCGGACTAAAATTCATATAGCCAGCTCTTCGGCCGTGTACGGCTCGCCTTCTAACATTACCAAACCTTTTGAAGAAAAAGATCCTCTGCGTCCTTTATCACCTTACGGAGTCAGTAAAGCCACTCAGGAATTACTGGCCTGGCAATACGGACATACTTACAATTTGTACATAGTTCGTACCAGAGCTTTTCACCATACAGGGCCACGCCAAAATCCGCAATATGCTTTGGCAGATTTTGCCAGGCAAATTGCAGCTATAGAAAATAAAAAACAAGAACCGCTTATAAAAGTAGGCGATTTATCCGGCAGTCGCGATTACTGTGACGTGCGCGACATAGTGGCGGCTTACTGGCAATTGCTCAATAATTCCACTACCGATAATGAAGTTTTTAACATTTGCAGCGGCAAGAGTTGGACTATAGAGAAAATTCTGCAAGATATGATTAGTCTCTCTCCGATTAAAATAAAAACAAAAGAGGATCCTCACAAAATACGCCATCACAAAGAAGCGGATATTATATGCGGAAGTGCACTAAAAATAGAAAAAGCTATAGGCTGGAAGGTACAAATACCGCTGCTTACCATGCTCCACGATTTGCTAAATTATTGGCGCAGTCGCATTTATTAAAAATTCAGTTCTAAATTTTAATAGAAGATTAACTAATCATTCAATATATTTCTGCTATAATGTCAGAGTAATGATAAGAAAGATATTAGCCCCCAACTTTAAAGTAACTTCTGTGGTTGACGTAAATCTCGCCAGCCTTAGCAAATTGGGAGTCAAGGGCATTCTTCTTGACTTTGACAACACTCTTGTAAAGTGGAATGGTACTTCTTTACCCAATGCGGTAAGCAACTGGGTAAAAGAAGCCAAGGCTGCCGGTTTTAAATTGTGCATAGTTTCTAATGCCGTCACCAGACGCTTGGAAAAGATTGCCAAAAGGCTGGACATTCCCTTTATTCCCCAGGCTTTTAAGCCCTCGACTTTAGGTATCCACCGAGCCCTTAAGCGCCTCTCTGTCAGCAGTCAGGAAGCTATTATGGTCGGCGATCAACTTTTTACCGATATTTTGGCCGGCAACTGCTGTGGTTTACATACAGCTTTAATTCGTCCCAAAAATGTTTCCGAGCAGTGGTGGATGAAAGGTGTACGCTGCTTAGAAGATTTGGTTATCTCTAAAATGAGCGCCTAATCGCTGTTTACTAAAAAATGATCGCCTCAAGCGGAAATGCTTTCCCATTTTTTTCTCCGATATCCGGACAGGAAAGCACGCATTGCAAGCGATCATTTTTTATTTCTCTTAAATAAATATCCTCAATCTATTGCCAATGTTTAACCTGACCGGGAAAAGCATAACACTTAAAAGAAGAAGCTCCGGCGCGAACTTCCACACCACTGCTTTTTCGAAGATTCTTTTTGATTGCTATAGATTTATTTTTAATAAAAGTACCGTTTCGACTGCCCAAATCATTTAGCACAATTTTATCGTCTACAGATACAGAGACACGTAAATGAAGACGCGACATTCTTTCATCGGCTTCCACATGGACATCGGCTTCCTCACTTCTGCCGACCACTGCCCCATCGAGAGGTATTCCCCAAATTTGGCCCTTTAACGAACCGTCGCAACACTCTATCATACCAACGGCGATATTCCCTTTGTGATCGGCCCAGGCCATTTCTACTTCAGAGAAACCATCTTCAACGTAGACAATACGAGCAGTAAAGGGGGCCAATGTACTGTAAACACCGGCTTCTGTGCTGTTTTTAACTCCTTCCAAAAGATTAGAAATATAAGAATCGGGGACTTTATTTGATTTATTAAAAGGTACCAAAACAAGATTGGGAATAAAAACCCGACCGTCAATCTTTAACTTATTGTCCAACATAAGCCTCTGGGCGGCCCGGGAAGCCTCCAGGTAGTGAGGATTGACACCACTGTCTTGTCCCTCAAATTTCTTTTCCATCAACTTTTCTAATCTACGAAAAAGTCCCATCAGCCAACCTAACAAATCTAATCCTCATCTGCAAAATAAGCTTCCTCTGCTCCATTCATGCCAGCAGCTTTGCGTAAACGCAGCTGACCGCAAGCGGCATCGATATCGGAACCTTTTTCACGGCGCAAAGTACAACGCAAGCCCAATTCCTGAACACGCTCTTGGAAACGTCGCACTCTATGGGCAGAACTGCGTTTGAATGTAGGATGATCGACAGCATTCCAAGGAATAAGATTAACCAAAGCTCGGAGTCCTTTTAATAAATCGACTAACCTAACCGCATCTTCTAAATTATCATTTACGCCTTCAAGCATAACATATTCAAAAGTAATGCGTCTGCCTACGGCTTTTTGGTAATTGTGGCAAGCTTTTATGAGCTCATTCAAATTCCAACGTCTATTGACAGGCATAAGCTTAGAACGCAAATCATCAGTAGTTGCATGTAAAGAAATAGCTAGCTTTAAAGGATATTGTAACTGAGTAAGACGTTCTATACCCGGTACTACTCCACAAGTAGAAACAGCAATATGGCGCATACCTACACCAAAACCGTCGCCACAATTTATAAGTTGTATAGCTCGCAAAACGTTTTCTGTATTATTAAAAGGCTCTCCTATCCCCATAAAAACAACGTTGGCTACCCTTTCACCGCAACTGTCCAAACGGCGCTGAATTTGCAAAGCCTGATCGACTATTTCCCAAGCTTGTAAATTACGCACTAAACCGGCTTGCCCCGAAGCGCAAAACTGGCAAGCCATAGCACAACCGACTTGGCTGGAAATACATACGGCGACACGACCGGGGCCTAAGTGCTCCAAATAGCGCATTTTTACGCTCTCAACCATATTGCCATCCGGCAACATAAACAAAAACTTAGAAGTATCTTGCAAAGATTGTTTAGGATCGGCAAACTTGAGATTGGGAATAGAAGCCAACTGTTGCAAACGAGAACGCAATTTTGCAGACAAATCAGTCATTTCTTCAAATTCCAACACTCTGCGAATATAAATCCAGCGCAAAAACTGCCCTACTCTATACCTGGATTCACCTAATATGGCAAAAAAATGTTCTAACTCTTCCGGAAGCAGATTTTTTAAATTAACTTTACCCTGGGCATCTAAATGCTCTTTAAATTTATCCTGCAACCTGGAACGCAAGTTTGTTATAAATTCTGCAGTATCGGGACGAGCCATAATTTAAAATAAGTCCATTTCTACAATATGCCAACCTTTATCTCCGTGAGCATAAACAAAACGCCCCAAACGGAGAGATATAGTTAGATAATGAATCTGATCGACCGTTTCTTCCACAAAATCCATCGATTTGGAACTAATAATTGGAACGGCAGAAGAAACCTCAATATTGCCATTCTCCAAAGTTCTATATTGACAAAATTCCAGAGTGAAAGGATCTAAAACATAATCTTTATTGTTAAAAACGTCGATATGAAAAATTTTATAAGCGTCGCGAATTTCTTCGGCAGCCTGTGGATTCTCTGGATGGCGTTGAGCATATTCCAAAGCCGAACTTTCTATACAATCGTGCAGCATCAAAAGCACTTTATCAACATCTTTACCTTTATAAGCTGCATAGAGCTCCCGCAAACTAGCCTTAATCAGGGCTTTAACCTCGGCAGAGACAGGCGTATTCGTAGCTTTAAGGCGCTGGGTCGAACCATTGGGAGTTTCCGGCACATAAACATCAACATCATCGTTGATTGGGAAACGCTCAGTTACATCTTGATCAGCCCAAGACGGCAAGCCCATCGCTGCCACTATTGCCACAGCGCAAATAGCACTCTTTACCCAATAAGACCAATTTGCTTTTTTCACGCTCTATCCACCTTATCCGCTTCTATGCCGCTATCGGGACGTTTTTAAGCTTTAACTACGAGCCATTATAGACGCACGGCCTAAAAGCGGCAAGCTTAGCTCCTAATTAGGCCGATTTTAGCTTAGAGAGGAAAGATTGATCAAAGTTTCTGCTTTAAATTTGTCTACTAAACGACTTAAGTAGGCAGCCGGGCTAAGTTGCGGTTGCTCCAATAATGGATACAAATCCATAAATAGCTCCAGCATATTGGCTTCATCAGGAGCATAAGCATCGGCGTAAGTAGCGTTGGCCTCTCGACGCCCACGAGTTGCTAAGTGGTAATTTTTGCCACCGCTTATCTGTGAATCATATAATTCCATAAGAGCGCTATTTAAATTAGGACGCTGTCCCACATCAAAAGCCCGACGTTCAGTTAAAGGAAGCCAATCTAAACTACGCCACACCTCGCCACCATAAAATTCTTGCGGATAATATTCTTCTCCCAATTCACGCAAAGCTTCAATAACTAAAAGCACTACAGCTAAGTGAGTTTTATGGCGGTCGGCTAAATTGTGCGTAAAAATAACCTGCGGACGAGCAACCTTTATAATATTTTTCAAGTCAGCTTTTACGTCCTCACACCTTTGCTTGCGCACTTGAGCACTAGTATATCCTAAAGAAGCTAAAGCAGCATAATTTCCCAAATAAGCAGCTTTTTTCTGCTCTTGCAAACGAATAAGGCGCATTTCTTCGTCTGTGACGTCAGCATAAGCACCAATACGCGAACTGCCTCCGCCATCAGTAGCTGTTACGCCAGCAAAAAATTTGCCCTTACCAGCCAGGCCCTCTAAAATGCCATGCCAAGCCATAAACTCAATATCATCGGGATGAGCTCCTATAGCCAAATGAGTAACTCTGGCCCAAGCTTCTTTTATTTCAATCCCATCAGGAATAAAAAATACACCACGTTGATTTTTTAATTGCATAGTCATGTCCATTCAGTGTTAATTTACGCCTAATCTTTATACTTGCTAAACAAAAACGAGCTGGGCCTAAGTAAACCCAGCTCGCCTTTTTAGCTTAGTTCGAACAGTAAAAACGTCCGAGAAAACCAATACTAGGCTAAAAGCTTAGCTTTCTTTTCGGAGACAGCGACCAAAAGCTGTTCGTAAGCGACAGCAAATTTCTTAACACCGTCAGTCATCAAGGCATTGTCAGTAACATCAGCCAAATCTTGACCACTCTTGGCAAAATCCTCAATATACTTATGAGACTGAGCCATAGCTTCAGGAGTCAAGGTTTCTTTAACTGTACCATGATCGGCGAAAGCGGCCACGGTGTTGTCAGGCATAGTGTTGACACAGTTGGGGCCGATTAAATCATCGACATACAAAGTATCTTTGTAAGTAGGATTTTTGGTGCTAGTGCTAGCCCAAAGAGGACGCTGCACGGGAGCACCCAAAGCGGCCAATTTTTGCCAACGCTCAGTATTGATCTTACTTAAGAAGAGCTCGTAAGCCAAGCAAGCGTTAGCTACAGCCATCTTACCACGCAAGTCGCCATATTTTTCAATTAAGCTAGCGTCGGCAGCATAGGCTTTATCTAAACGCTTGTCACATTCGGTATCGACACGACTGATAAAGAAGCTGGCTACAGAATTGACTCCCTTAAGAGACAGCCCCTGAGCGGCTCTTTTCTCTAAACCTCGCATCCAAGCTTCGATAACTTCGGCATATCTCTCTACAGAAAAAAGCAAAGTTACGTTGACGCTTACGCCTTCGGCGATTAAAGCTTCCACTACCGGCAGACCTTCTTTAGTAGCTGGAACTTTAATCATAAGGTTGGGACGATTAACTTTAGCTACCAACTCGCGAGCCTGTTTTAAGCTAGCTTCAGTCTCATGAGCTAAAGTAGGATTGAGTTCCAAACTAACAAAACCGTCAGTACCGCCAGAAGTTTCAAATAGACCTTTAAATACATCGCAAGCGGAACGAACGTCTTCAGTCATAAGTTCCCAAACAATAGACTCGGCTTCCATACCGAGTTTGGCCAAACGCAAAATCTCTTCATCATAGATGGAACTTTTAGAGATAGAACTCTGGAAGATGGAAGGATTGGAAGTTTGACCGCGTACTCCGCCTTCAGCAATAAGCTTAGCCAAAGAACCATCGGCAAACATCTCGCGTTTGAGATTATCTAACCAGGGACTTACACCGGCTTTATTGAGCTCAATTAAAAGATTAGACATTAAAGAATGTTCCTTTCCAAAGTGAAGACAGGACTTGGGAACCTGCGTCCTACCCGGACGCAGGTCCCCCTCCACCCAAAGAACTACTGCTTACTTAAGCAGCTCTTTAGCGTGAGCGACCGTACTTTCTACAGTAAGTCCGAACTTCTCGTACAAAACTTCAAAGGGAGCAGAAGCGCCAAAATGATCAATACCTAAAGCGAATCCCTTATCGCCTACGTATTTACCCCAACCGAAAGTGGAAGCAGCTTCTACAGATACGCGAGCCGTAATATGCTTAGGCAACACTTCTTCGCGGTAAGCGACATCCTGAGCTTCGAAAAGTTCCCAAGAAGGGAAGCTTACTACGCGAGTAGGAATGCCCTCCGCTTGCAGCACTTCACGGGCTTTCAAAATAATAGGTACTTCAGAACCGGAAGCCATTAAAATAATCTTCGGCTCTGCTCCCTCAGCTTCAGCCAAGATATAAGCACCACGACGCAACCCTTCGGCAGGAGCGTATTTAGTACGATCTAAGGTGGGCAGGTTCTGACGAGTTAAAGCTAAACCAACCGGGCCTTCGCGATGAGTAATGGCTACTTTCCAAGCTTCGGCGGTTTCGTTGGCGTCGCAGGGACGCAATAAAGTGAAGTTGGGAATAATGCGCAAAGAGGCCAAGTGTTCAATAGGCTGGTGAGTTGGGCCGTCTTCGCCTAAGCCGATAGAATCGTGTGTCCAAACGTGTATACCGTTGAGTCCCATCAAAGCGCCTAAACGGACGGAACCGCGCATATAATCGGCAAAGACCAGGAAAGTAGCATCGTAGGCGTGAAGACCGCCGTGGAGCATAATACCGTTAGTTACAGCAGCCATGCCGTGCTCACGGATACCAAAGTGAATATTGCGACCTTCGTGATGCTCGGGGCTCTGAGCCGGAGAGCCTTTGATAAGAGTCTTGGTAGAAGGCTCCAAGTCGGCAGAACCGCCGATAAGGTTGGGCAAACGCTCGGCAATAGCGTTGATAACTTTACCGGAGGAAACGCGAGTGGCCATACCTTTGGCGTCGGGCTCGAAAGTGATAAGATCTTTGTCCCAGCCTTCGGGAAGTTTGCCTTCCATCCAGTTTTCAAATTCGGCAGCTAATTCAGGGTATTCTTTGGCATAAGCAGCGAAAAGCTCGTTCCAAGCAGCGTGCTCTTGAGCGCCTTTGGCTTGGATCTTGCTACAAGTAGCGTAAACTTCAGCAGGTACATAGAACTTCTCATGCTCTGGCAAGCCCATAACCTTCTTGGTAGCGGCAATTTCTTCTTCACCAAAGGGAGTACCGTGAGAAGCGGAAGTATCTTGCATCTTGGGAGAAGGATAAGCGATGTGAGATCTGACTGAAATTAAGGAAGGACGAGGATCTTTCTGAGCGGCAGCAATAGCAGCTTCAAAAGCGGTAGTATCATTGGCATCCTCGACACACTGAGTATGCCAACCGTAAGCAGCATAACGAGCTACGCGATCTTCGGTAAAGGCAATATCAGTATTACCTTCGATAGTAATACGGTTATCATCATAAACGGCAATAAGCTTGCCCAAGCCCAAAGTGGCAGCCAAGGAACCAGCCTCAGAAGTAATACCTTCCATGAGATCGCCGTCGGAACAAAACACGTAGGTGTAATGATCCATCACATTAAAATTGGGACGATTAAAATAAGAAGCGATGTAGCGCTCAGCTAAAGCAAAGCCTACGGCACTGGAAAGTCCCTGACCCAAAGGCCCGGTAGTCATCTCAACACCAGCAGTGTGACCATATTCGGGATGTCCTGGAGTAAGAGAGCCCCACTGACGGAAGTTTTTCAAATCGTCAATAGTAAGGCCATATCCGGAAAGATGCAGCAAACTGTAGATGAGCATAGAAGCGTGCCCACAGGACAAAATAAAACGATCGCGATTGTGCCAGTGAGGATCCTTGGGATCATGCTTCATGATCTTGCTAAACATAGTCCAGCCTAAAGGAGCTAGAGCCATAGCGGCGCCAGGGTGACCGGAACGGGCCTGCTGAGGACCATCCATAGCCAAACCGCGAATAATGTCAATGCAAAGTTTATCGCCTGCTAACTTACTACTCAAAGGAACAGTCTCCTTAAACTTAGTTTTACCCTATTGAGGACGAGGGAAACTTTTCACAAAAAAGCGCCAAGGAAACACAGGCTTCCCGGCCCACGGCTTATTTTTCTGCTTCCGCCTCAATTATCTCGAAAAATGTACCTTTAGCTTTATACATTGCATGTACGCTCTCCTGCCTATTTTTCGCGCTAATATACCGCAAAAAATAGGCTGAAAGTGCAACATACAATCAAATAATCAAAAAGAATTCTTTTTGACCCTTCCCAATTCTTTGGCTACTAAAGTTTTTTGCGGATTCCACTTTACGCCTTTTTTAACTTCCATAACCAAAATGGCCAAATCATCATCAGGAGTACCACCAGTATAGCGCAAAATAGCCAATTCTAACTCTTTGGCCAATTCTTCGGCAGACAAGCTGTAATGCTCTTGTAAAAATTTGACGACTCTTTCAAAAGTAAAAAATTCTCCTTCACTATTGCGGGCCTCAGTGAGTCCGTCAGTGAAAAGGATTACTCGATCACCACCGTCTAAAGCGATCGATTTTTCTTGCCAAACACTCTCCTCAAAAGCACCAATAGGTACTCCGTCAGTATGCAACTGTCGCACTGAGCCATCATCTTTAAGCAATAGGGCTGTATCATGACCACCGGAGGCGTAAGTTAAGATGCTGTTTTCTTCGTTAAATACACCATAAAATAAAGTAGTAAACCAAGTATTGTCGTCACGCCATAACCCCAGAAGGCGTTGATTCAAGATATCTAAAATTTGAGAGGGAGATGAACTCTTTTTTCCCCATTCAAAGAAAAAGCTCATAACTATGGACATAACCATAGAAGCGGGCACTCCCTTGCCCATAACATCACCTAAACAAAAGACTATAAATTTTTCTTGAAAAGGACGAAAATAATAGAAATCACCACCGACACTGCGGCAAGGTTGCATAATACCGTATAATTTTACCCGACCTATTTCACAATTGGGAGGAACCAAAGCACGTTGTAAAGTTCTGGCTCTGTCGACATCATGCTCTAAATTAACATCTTTGCGACGACGGCGGGCCCCCTCTTCAACCGTAATAATAGTAAAAGCTGCCACTATGGCCCACTTAGCAAATTCAAAAGTCGACCAGCTGAGTATGTCCCCCAAACTCATTTCCTGACGGCTCCACAGACCTATCAATAAAAGAATATAAGCCGGAGGTAATACGGTCAGACCTTTTCGTTTGAAAAACAAGCAAGCCAAAAAAACGGGTATGGCAAACCAATTGTAGGGCAATCCACCAATATCAAAGGCAATGGCCGCCGTCGAGGCTATAAGTAAAAAGACAATTAAAAAAAACAGCAAGCGGTGATGTACAGGAGAAAGACACTGTATAGTCGCGCTTTCCACCATCTTGCCGAGCCAGTTTAACAATCTGTTCACTTTAAGTTCCTCTTGACGCTAACCGTCGTTTTGTATCTGCGCGGAAAAATTTCAGCGGTGGATCTTCCCAATAGACTCCTTCTCTCCTTCAAATCTATAAATGACTGCCATACAGACAATTTATCTCAAAAAGGAACAATCCCAGTTAATCTGAATTTAACCGACCATGATTTGCAAACGTGTTTTTAAGCTGACTTTCAGTGTAGTTTTATCATTTTTATTGTTGCTGAACTTCGCCTACGCAGCCGGAGGTAACTCTATCCAAGGCGGAAGATGCGTCGGTTCGGTTTGTTTAGGCCAAAATATTAATCAAGTTCGCTCGCTCTTGGGAGCTCCCAGCAAAGTGGTAGCCTCACCCAACGATCCCAATTCTCAGTTACTTCACTTTAAAAATCACGGCTTAGCTGTCTTTATGGGTTCAAACGGAGCTGTTATTGGCATTACCGTTATGAGCGGCAATTGGAAAACCCCCGAAGGTATAGGTATAGGTTCAGCTGGAGCTCTAGTTACAAAAACTTACGGTAATGGCTTACAACGCGGCCAGGGTAATATAAATTATGCTTCCCGCGGTTTGGCTTTTAGTATAAGAAACGGCAAAGTGGCCAGTATTTATGTCTTTAAGCGCGAAGATGAACGCCCCCTTTTAGGCGATCGCATTATTGTGCCCGGCCAGCGCGTCGGTTCCATCAAAATCGGCACTCATCTTTCTACCGTCAGTAATTCTTGGGGCAATGCCGACAATATCACCCCTATGGGCCAAGGACGCAATTTGCACCGCTATAAAGAAGAAGCTATAGGCTTAATTGTCAATTCCAAAAAAATTATCGAAGGCGTAGTGATGGAAACTGGCGACTTTATTACTAAAGAAGGCGTCAAGGTCGGCTCTTCTCAATCCGAAGTTACTAAAGTATTCGGTCAGACCAAAGCTTCCAACGGTAGTTTAATTTATGAAAATAGAGGTATAGGTTTTCGCTTAACTCAAGGACGCGTCAGTCAGATAACCGTACTTTCACCGACTCTGCGCACTCACTAAACCTTTGGCGAATCGGATTTTGCCAAAAAAACTTTCGTCCCTCAATAAAAGTTCAAGGCGGAAAGCATTCAAGCTGCCTTTTCTTCGTTTGAAGTCACATTGCAACGGGAAAAGGCAGTTTTTCTTTACACCGCACATAAGGTGGAAATGACTTATAACCCAACTGCCAACGATGAAATTTTAGAACAACGCGAACGCGAATTGCTCATTCAGGCGGCCGCCTTGGGGGAGCATATTTATAAGCTGCAGAGCTTTTGGCAAGCGCTCAAGCCTAGCAGCAAAAGGCGCCAAGCCGCGTTACAACTAGAGCTTCTGCAAGTGATTGCTGCTCTGGACGAAGTGCGCGAAGTACGGCGCCTTTTGCTGGGGCTAGATCCGCAAGCGCACCTCAGAAAACGTGACATTCCCAATTTTGTAGCTCAAAACCCAGCATATGCTTCGGTAGTAGCCTGCGAACAAACAACCTGCATCTGCGACAAGAGCCACATTGACTAGTATCAGTAGAGGCCCTACCTAGGTGTACCCTCAAACTGGGAAGGCGACCGCCACAGCTTGTTGAGCTTCCTGAACAGAATTAAGCCGACCCTCAAGGCGTTCTTGCAAAGCCCATTTCAAAATTTGCGCAAAGCGGGGGCTGGGTTTGTATCCCATGGCAATTAGGTCGGCTCCTTTTAAGGGAGGCTCAACAAAACGCAAAAAGCGCAAGTAATTGGCAATGCGTTTTTTTACCAAAGAATCGTCACTGTGAGCGGCTAAACAAATAACTCCCTCCGTAGAGTATGGGCATAAACTCTTAAAAATGGCAGCATTACCGATTTCGCGTGACCCCAAATCGGCCAGCAACTGCTCTATTTCATCTTTACTTAAAACAAGCAATTTATGAGCACTACCAGGGAACAAAGCGTAAGTTTTAACAAATTGGGCGATGTCTTCAGGTGGCAGCGAATCGAGCAATAAAATATTCAAATAGAGCAGCGGCAGGCTGGCCTCTTCCTGAAGCAGCAGATCGCGATATTCACGCACTAAAATTTCCCCGTTTTCCAAATGGGCTCGCGCCGTTTCGTTAAGTTCCAGACGAGTGTCCAAAGTTTGCAAAACTTGCAATTCATCCATGCGTATTAAACTGTTGCGCGGCGAAGGTTCTTGCAAAATTTGCCAAAGTTCGCTACCCAAACGTTCGGGACTGACCATCTTAACTAAACCCATATTGACGGCTGAACGCAACAAATGAACAGTATTTCTATCCATATGGAAACCGTAACGCTGCTCAAATTTTATAGCGCGAAAAATGCGAGTCGGATCATCAACAAAAGACAAATTATGCAAAATGCGCACCGTGCCCTTTTCTAAGTCGGAACGAGCGCCGAAGAAGTCAATCAATTGACCAAAATTATCAGGATCGAGCTGTAAAGCCATAGCGTTAATACTAAAATCGCGGCGGAAAAGATCTTGCTTAAGAGTACTGCCCTGCACATCGGGCAAAGCAGCCGGACGAGTGTAAGTTTCGGTACGAGCCGTAACCACATCTAATTTTAAGCCATCAGGCAAACAAACTTGAGCAGTAGC
The DNA here is from genome assembly GCA_934621605.1 of uncultured bacterium. Taxonomy (GTDB): domain Bacteria; phylum Vulcanimicrobiota; class Xenobia; order Xenobiales; family Xenobiaceae; genus Bruticola. The sequence goes on from CAKTUZ010000018.1 coordinate 46,533, forward strand.
AAAAGTTTCATGTACTTTGCATATACCGTGCAATTGCTCAGCCAGCACCTTGGCAAAAGCGATTCCATCACCTTCGGCCACCAAGTCTATATCGTTATTGGCAATATGGAGTAACATATCGCGCACAAATCCACCCACAGCAAAAATTTTTAAACCGACTTCAGCGCCTATTTCTCCACAGCGTTTCAGCAAAGTGAGAGTTTCAGCTTTTAAACGCACAAATTCAACCGGTACCAAATTGTTGCTGCCGCTGACAAAGTTATCACTGACAAAAGTATTTAACGCTCTTAAAACGTCACTCTTACTGACTATGCCTACCAGTTGGCCTTTCTCTAAAACCGGAGCACAACCCAAAGCATTTTCGGTTAAAATACGGCGTACTTCGGTTATGGTCGTAGCCAGCTCCACAGTAGTGCAACCCTGATTGACATAAGTTTCTACAGGCTCATGTTGCAAACCATGTCCCAGAGCTTTATCAATATCGGCTCGGGAAAGCATACCTACAAATTGTTGACCGCGACAAGCGCACACTGCCGAATGGCTCATCTTCTGCAATTTTTCGGCCGCTTGAACTACAGTTAAATGTTCTTCTAAATTGAGTCCTTCCACAGGAGAACTCATCATATCTTTGGCAGTCAGAACCCTGGGGGCCCTTGATTCGGCAATTCCCTTTATTTCTTCAATTAAATCGTCCAAAGTATGAAGCTTTACGCAAGCGAAAGCCGAAGTGGAGTGACCGGCACCCCCTAACTCACGTAATACGGCAAAGACATCTAAAGAAGCGGGCAAACTTCTGGCCACAATGTAAGAGCGTTTAGCCATATTAACTACGCAAAAAAGCACTTCCGGATTTTCTATTTCCATGATCTGATCGGCTACAGAAGAAAGATCATCAAGATGATCTTCCGTTTGAGCGGAAACAAACATACATTGGCGGCCGGCTACTTTCCAATATTGAATTGAACCGAGCAATTTTTCCACCAAAAGTTTTTGCTCAACAGTCAAACGACGCTGCCCTAAAAGAGAGACAGCTTCCAGGCTGCCCCCTTGCTTAACCATATGGGCCGCCGCCAAAATATCTTCGTAAGTAGTGCCGCTATAAGTTAAAGAACCAGTTTCTTCGTAGAGACCTAAAAGGCATAAAGTAGCCTCAGCTGCCGATAAGTTGAGGTTTTTTTTCTGCAGCTCGTACAATAGAACTGTAACTGTAGAGCCATTTTCTTCGATAGATTCAAAGTCGCCCATAATCGACTGATGAGTAGCTCTATGGTTATCATAAATATGAACCGGAATATAAGGCTGAGTGACCAGATCGGAAAATTTACCTAAACGGTGGGGCTCACGCACACCAACCAGAACAACCAGCTCGACAGGTTCATTGTGGTAGTCATCTTCTTCCGCAAGATCTAAAAATTTGCTGTTTTGTACGATAAATTCACGTGTTTTAGGTTCGGCTCGTCCAATAAGATAGATCTTGCCTTCCGGATACAGGCGCCTAGCCAAAACCAGGGAAGCCAAAGCGTTAAAATTTGTCCGGGAGTGGGATAGAATAATCTGCACTTCTGAGAAATGCTCCTACAAAAGACTCGGCACCTGTCTGCCGGAAATGCAGCCCGCCGCATTCGCAGACTTCGCTTAAAACCCAAACGCTCCCCCCAACCTAAAATAAGCTCTTTTATATACAAAGCGAACTGCTCAGCTTAAGCTGTAAAGACTGGCTACGGCAAAACAATTTTTCCTAAGCAACAAGAACGAATGGCTCCAGTAGCACTTGGCAAATTGCTACTCTTACCGAGCATAGTGTAATGAGCAAAAAGGGCAAAAGCCATCGCCTCTCTGGCCTGAGCAGGCACACCGCATTCTTCCATATTTATGAAATGTACCGAAGCGGGCAAACACTTACGTAATTGACTCATAATAGCCATATTATGCACTCCTCCGCCGCCGGTAAGCACTTGACAAGCCGCCGAGCCAACAAAACGAAGTATATGCAAAGCTATAGCTTGGGCAGTCAAAGCGGCAGCCGTACACATAACGTCGGCTCCCTGCCAACCTTTTTGTTCGGCTTGATTAGCCAAGCGGTCGGCTAAAGGAGCCCCAAACTCTTCGCGGCCGGTCGATTTAGGAGCAGGCAAATTAAAATAAGGATGCTGCAGCAACTGCTCCAGTAATTCGGGAATAATCTGACCACTTAAAGCATACCGACCGTCCAAATCGCAGGGCTGTTGCAAATAAATTTCCGCCAAGCGATCACAAACAGCATTACCAGGACCACAATCGCAAGCTAAGCATTCTCCCTCTATGGGAATATAAGTAATATTGGACATACCACCGATATTGAGAGCAATACGGGCCCAAGCAGGCGAGTGAAAAAGAACGCGATCGGCAAAGGGAACTAAAGGGGCCCCCTGACCGCCAGCTGCCAAATCTTGCGGGCGAAAATCACAAACTGTCAAAATGCCGGTACGCTCGGCAATCACAGCACCCTCGCCTATTTGCAACGTAGCTCGCATGGGAAAACCAAGATAATCGGCCACTTTAGGTAAGTGACAGATAGTTTGTCCGTGAGAAGCCACCACGTCGATATGAGGATTTTCTCCAGATTGGCGACATTCTTCTTGGAGATGTACCACAGCCTGAGCGAACAATTCCCCCATCAACCAGTGCATCTTGGTTATTTCTTCCGTATCGGCTTGGTTACGGCAAATATTAAGCAAACGGCTTCTAACCTGTTCTGGCAGTGGTAGAGAACTCATTTTAATAAACTGCGGCCGATCATCTTGCATTTGCACTAACACAGCATCTATAGCGTCCACCGAAGTGCCGGACATTAGACCGACAATTCTGGGAGCGAGCAATTTTTTATAAGTGTTGAGTAAATCCATAAAAAAGCCCCATTATTTCCACTACTTGGCCTTAAGTATTCATTCGCTTCAAATCAGGCTCAGCAACAACTACACGAAAAAAAGCCGCCTGAACGCAATTTAGAACGTTCCGGCGGCTCCACATCAGATCATAAATTCCGACTGTAGCCGTGAACAAACTTTAAGCTGTGCAAAACACAGCCCAAAGCGCAATAATTACACCCGCAACCATACGGTAATAAGCAAAGCCTTTGAAATTGTTGGAAGAAACATAGCGCAAAAGCCAACCGATAGCAGCAAAAGCGGTAATAAAAGAAACAACAGTGCCGACGGAAAGGGCTCCCAAGCCACCAATCTCCACAACTTTTTGATAATTGCGCACCAAAGTATAGATAGTGGCCGCTCCCAAAGTGGGAATAGACAAGAAGAAAGAAAAATCAGTGGCTTGAGAACGATTTAAGCCCACCAAAAGGCCACCAACAATAGTAGAACCGGAGCGAGACACACCGGGGATAAGAGAAAAGCACTGAGCTACGCCAATCCAGAGAGCTTGCCTGTAAGAAAGAGCTTTTTCTTCAGTCTTAATTCCGTCGGCAGCATTGGCGACTTCATCGGAAATTTTAGTTTCAGTTTGTTTATCCTTGTCAGAAGGTTCGCGATCAACGACTAAAAGTATAATGCCACCGACAAACAAAGTTGCCGCTATAACATAGGCTTGTAAACGACCATCGCCCAAAAGAATATCGATCCAGTCATGAACTAACAAGCCAACTACAGCCGCAGGCAGAAAAGCCAAGAAAAGACTGACCCAAAAGTGACAAGCCGACTCTTCTTGTTTCCAATCGAGGGCATTTTGATCGCCAGAGAATAACTGGGCAGCCTTTTCCCACAAACGCTTCCAGTAATAAATGACGACAGCGATAATAGCTCCCAACTGAATAACAATTTCAAAGGTACCGGAAGTATTGGCTGCACCAATAAGCTGCGAACAAACCAAAAGGTGGCCCGTAGAAGATATCGGTAAAAACTCGGTAACGCCTTCTACAATGCCCAAAATTAAAGACTGAAGAAGAGTAATCTGTTCTGGCATATTTCCTATAAGTTCCGTTCTTTATACTACTTACTTTTTAAAGAGTTCAACCCTTTCTACAGGGCTGATAACGTGGCCCAAGAGCTGACTGCCCACTTTGGCGAAATCGACCGCACTGCCACTGGATTGATACAAACGCGAAGCTTTGGCTGCCGAAGGATGACAATCAAATCCAAGTTCACGCAAACGTTTTACGACATAGCGAGCCGGATCAATTATCTTTAAGCCAGAACCGGCCAATTCTTCAATAAGCGGACGTACAAAAGGATAGTGGGTACAACCTAAGATTAAAGTATCCACATCAGCTTTTTGCAGCGGACTTAAATATTCGCGCACTGCCTCACGAGCCTCCGAGCCGCTGACTTTCCCCTTTTCGATAAGCGGCACCAGTTTAGGACAACCTACAGGAGTAACACTAACTGTGGAGACACCTATTTTATCTTTCAAAGAAGTGTCCTCACAAACTCGGGCACAGGCTTTTTCGTAAGCACCGCTGGCCGCAGTCAGCGGATTGGCCATTAGGCCTATACGACCATTGCGAGTGGTTCTTACCGCAGCTTTAGCCGCTTCATCAATAATACCTATAATAGGAGCAGGTGACCAAGCGGCCACATGTTCGAAAGCTAAGGCTGACGAAGTATTACAAGCCATAACCAAAACCTTAACTCCGCAGTCTATTAAATGATGACATATAATATCGATTAAACTGACTACTTCAGATACACTTCGGTTACCGTAAGGCACATGTTGTGTATCGCCAAAAAATACAAAAGGCACCCCGGGAAGTTCTCTGTCAATTTGCTCGGCAACGCTCAAGCCTCCGACTCCTGAGTCGAAGATGCCGATAAGATGGGAATCCTGCATGATAACCTCTGTCTAGAGTTTGCCATAATGGACAAAACTCAATAGATGTTGAAAAAAATTTAACCTGCAGGGCTGCTTTTGCTTAAAAACAGTTCTAACAGGTCATACGAAAATGTATATTTTACAAAAGAGAGCGGTTTTTCATTTCCTGCAATGCTCTAAGTACACCAATTTGTACGTGAGCAAAGCTCACGCCGCCCTGCATATAACAACCATAAGGAACGCGTACGGGACAGTCAGCCGAAAGCTCTATGGAAGATCCCTGAATAAAGGTGCCGCCAGCCATAATGACTGGATCATCATAGCCGGGTTGCTGCAACGGAATAGGACAGGCACTGTGATCGACAGGACCCGATTTTTGAATACCTAAGCAAAAAGCTTTCTGACCTTCTTCAGAACCAACACGCACCGCTTGTATAATGTCACTGCGAGGATCGTTCCACTTAGGGAATACTTCCAAACCGCAACGTTCCATTACCCATGCTCCCCAGACAGCTCCTTCCAAAGCCGCCCCTACTACGATAGGAGCCATAAAGAGCCCCTGAGCCAATAAGCGGTTATAACCTAAAGTCGGTCCTTCGTCAGGGCCGATACCGGGAGCGGTCAAACGCTCCATAGCCCCTTCCACACAATCACTATCTCCGGCGATATAACCTCCACAGGGAGAAATAGCTCCACCCAAATTTTTAATGAGAGAACCAGCCACTACATTAGCACCGATTTCAGTGGGTTCAACCGTATCGACTAACTCACCGTAACAATTATCCACCATAACCTTGGCCTTAGGAGCCAGACTATGCACCAAATCGATAGCCTTTTTCATTTCTAATAAAGATAGCGAAGGACGCCAAGCATAACCGCGAGAGCGCTGTAGCAGCACCATGGCAGTTTTTTCATTTAGGCTCTTTCTTACGCCCTCTAAATCGATATGGCCATCGGCCAATAAATCGACCTGACGATAGCTAACTCCCCAGTAAGCCAAAGATCCGCGCTTAGCTTCACCTATCCCTATAACAGGGTGCATAGTATCATAAGGGAGTCCAGTAATGCTAAGCAATTCATCACCAGGTTTCAAAATGCCGAAAAGCGCTGCAGCTAAAGCATGAGTACCGGAAACGAATTGTAAACGCATAGCACCAGATTGAGCACGGAAAATTTTAGCGATAGCTTCATCTAAAACATCGCGACCGCTATCACTGAAGCCATAACCAGTAGTTGGGAAAAAGTGTCCCTCCATAAGGCCAACTTCCTGCAATACTTGCAAAACTTTCCATTGATTCACAGAGGCACTCTGCCTAATTTGCTCACGTAACTCTGCAGTAGCATCCATACCTTCAGCAGCAATATCAGCTAGATTGGAAGCTATGCCCAAATTTAATAATGAATCTTTCCAACCAGACATTATTTTGTCCATCTTCTCTCCAGCACACAGACGTATTATTTTACGTATGCAGCCTTACTTTCATAAACATTAGAAAATACTCACCAGGCTACACCGAAAAACGCCGACAAAACCGCACACAATACCGAAAAACATATGCCGCAGTTCAATCGGCACACTCAGCAAGAAAAAGAATGTATATACAAAAAAAATATTACTTATTATCAGCAATAGCAAACATAAGAGTCCCTTCGGCTCTAAGTTCACCATTTACTAAACACTGAGCTCTCATTTTGCCTACTCCGCGACGCATACCGCGAGTTTCAACGCGCAAATCTAAAACATCCCCAGGAATGGGAGCTTTACCAAAAGCGCAATCTTCGATAGTAGCAAATAAGATCAGTTTGCCTTCATAATCGGGGTGATTGAGCACACAAGCAGCTCCAAGCTGAGCCATAATTTCAACAAGAATAGGCTTAGGTAACTCAGGCTTATCATCAAAGTGATGCTTAAAAAAATATTCTTCGCCGGTTAATCTTTTAAAACCGCGAGCACAACTAAGGCCGTCGTAATAAGAGACCTCGTCGACAAGCAAAAAAGGATCACGGTGAGGCAGAACTTGTTTGATCCTCTCCAAATTCAAACTAGGTCCTTGGTCGCCGCCTTCAATCTTAATAATTTGACTCTCAGATAAATCGGTCACTATGTTGAACTATACTCCTTTAATTTGAGGTGTGCTTTTTACTTAATCTGCATTTCTTTTCCTTCCCAACTGGACGGAAGGTTTTAATCCTCTAAGCTCAAAAGCCTCCTTTTATGTTGACTTGGCGCAGCATTCCTGTGACAATACGTTCACTCACAGCATATTTTACAACTTTGTTTATTTTCGGTTTTGTATTCGCTTGGGCTCCAGCGGACGACTGGAGAGCTCCAGTTGCGGCCGTTATTACCGGGGCTATAGGCGGAGCGATACTACAGCAGAAGATTCCTGGCTGGGAATTGTTTATGGCCGGTTCTGCCTTTACGGCAGTAGGAGCTATGCATATTTTGGCTCCTTCACAATGGCTCTGGCAATCGCTGTTGTTGGTTCCTTCCGTGCTCTGTTGGTATTGGGGAGACAAATTGGGAGACGACTTACTAACTGGGTTCAAAGATCCTAATGCTGAACCAAATCACCTATTTAGCGTAGCTAGATTGCGTCGCGAAGAGAGACGCGGTCTACTTGTAGTATTTTGGACAGCTTGCAGCTCCTTTATTATTTTAGCGCCTTTAGCTCCAGGCGCCCACTGGCTAGCCCTGCCAATAGCTTTCACTTTATCGTTTGCTGTAGCTGTAAAATGGCATATAAGACGCCAATTTTGGCCAAGTTTAGGTTTTTTGATTGCTCTGCCATTATCCGGCTGGGCTAATATATGTTTTAACAATTTTTTTAAGCTTCCCCCACTGCAATTGCCTGACCCCTGGCTTAGCGGTGGCCTTATGACTATAGGCTCTACTCTGGGACTTTGGTTAGCAGCTTGGTACAGCATCCATCTCAAAAAGATCAGCGGCCACTCCCTTAACGACTGAATTACAACAGCTAAAGCCAATTATTCCCTTTTCTGTTACCCTAATCGATAGGCTTAAGCTCCATATTAAGTTTATGTTTTAAACTGTGGAAAGCGGGAACATCGTGAATAACGATAGCTCCTGAAGCGATACGGCATCCCGCCCCGATATTTAAGCCCAACTGCACCAAAACTCCGTCGCCAAAAATAGTTTTATCTCCAATAGAAACTGTACCTGAAAGCAAACACCCCGGCCCCATAAAGACCGTTTTACCCAAACGACAGTGATGATCTATACTGCAATGCGCACCGATAAAACAATTATCTTCCAGGTGAGCACAAACTCCCAAATGAACAAAACTACACAGCACAATACCTTGTCCCAAGGTCACTTGCCTATTGATACGCACTGTAGGATCTATAGCATTTACTAAGGGAATATTTAACGCCTTCAAGCGCTCATAACAAGCGTGACGCACTTTCACATTCAAACCTATCCCCACTATCGAGGCATCAAAAATTCCGCTTTGCCAAAGTTTTTCCAATTCAGAAAAACCTCCCAAAACTGGAAAACCAAAAATTGTTTGTCCTTGCATATCCGGATTATCATCCAAAAAACCGACCAACTGGCAAGAGCGATCATGAAGCAAAATATCAGCCACTTGCATGGCGGCCTGACCAGCTCCTAAAATCAAAACCCTTTTGACACTTTCCGGAGTTTGACAATAAACAGCCGCTCCGAGCACCTTTTTAAGGTCAGATGTATTTTTTATCTTCACCGTTATACCCTCATTTACTCTATAACTAAGTCCACTTTCTACATTTCCCCTCATGTGTACCCCCTTGACGCTTTTCAAACTTTATATAAAAATACGAGGAGGTGTGATTGATATTGCTTATATCCCCTTTAGTCCTAGGTTAAGTGGATTAGTTTCACCTACTACGCTTTTAACTGGTTCTTTACCAAAGCTAGAAACAGCCTTTTCTTTACAATGTCTAAATCAAATTTAACGCGTGTTCCTGCCATTCTAGTTCTTTTTATGGCTATTACGATGGTATTGGGCTTAATGGTAGCCGTTTTTATATGGTCAAACGGCATTTATTCTGCTAAACAGACGATTTTCGCTAAACCAGGCCCTTACGACAATCGCATAGTCCCCGGATATCGAGCCGGCTTTATTACTTTAAATATGTCAGCAGCCGTTTTGGAGCCCACTTTGGGAAAAGCTTCTATTAGGCCACAGAATGACAGTCTCCTATATCTGTTCAATAAATATAAACTTAATGTTTCTGTCAGTAAGGGTAGAGTAACTTCAATTTTTGTAACTAATCCTAATTTTATATTAGGTCTTATCAATGACGAACATGCCGATATATGTAAGCAAATAAAAGTCGGCTCAGATATAGAGAATGCTCTGCGAGTTTTTGGTGACAGTTATGAAGCCGAAACCAAAGGACATAGAGCCGAATCTTTGAGTGATCTCGGTCAACGCTACACGCTTCACTATTGGGAGCGAGGCGTTCACTTCGGAGTACAAGAACACAAAATTACCTATATAATGATAACGACTCCCATTATTGACGATACAATAGACAACAATTCTCTGCCTTAATTTACCGCAAATGCCGTAAAGCCCCTGCCTTCAGGCATGGGGCTATAAGGCACGTCCAATCCTAATTGTGGCAGCAGACATAATTGTGATAGAAATGCTTCAATAAATATAGAGCGTGAAGGCAATCGTATTCTCTTCGCATAGTTAGTACATAAGTGTATGGGCAGGGCATTGTCCATTGTAGAGAGAGCTCGTAAGACCTGCAGATTCTCAGTAGGCAAGGCTCGTTAGTATCTAAGAATCCCCTGACTTTGGCCATGGGGAGTATGTCAAATGATTTTTAGTGTATTGGGGACAATTTCTTCAAAAATAATGTCTGTTTTGGGAAGATGATCTGAAATTGCTGCCGCTAGGGCAATAATCTCTGTCGCGCCATTTTGCGCCAAAGCTAAAGCAGCCTCTGTAAGGGTAGCTCCCGTAGTAACAACGTCGTCGACTAAGATTATAGACTTACCTTGAACCAATGGAGAAGATCTGTACCCTTTTTCTATATTTTTAAAACGTTCCCGGCGTCCTAAAAGTTTTTGTACTTGAAAATCACGCAATTGAGTTAAATAGTTATCTCCTTCTTGCCAAGAAGGAATTTGACGACGCAACTCTTTTATTAAAAGATCTGGAACATAGAAACCGCGACTGCGCAAACGCTTTACATTGGCAGGAACAGATAAACAATAAAAAGTCCGCCCTCTAAATTCTGCTGGCAAAGCTCGCAAAAGTAGACGCACAACCGCATAAGACAAGTAAGTCTGTTCTAATTTTTTGAAAGTTAAAATTGTCTTTTTTAAGACACCTTCATAGAAACCGCCACCGTAAACAGTTAAGCCGCAATTAAGTTGCAAACGCAATGGTTTTACCTGTTCCAAACACTCGGAACACAAACCATAAACAGATAATTCCCCGCAACCGGGACAATTGGGTACATATAAATAATCTAAAGCCCGTTCCCACCACGGACGATCCTTAATAATTAAGACTCTTCCTCTTTCCACTCTGTGACAGCCCCCCGACCTTGTTTTATAACCAACCACATAAATTGAGGCACAGCCAATATTCTGCGCCAACGACTGGGTTCCGCTAACACCCTGTAAAGCCATTCTAAACGCAATTTAATAAAAAATTGCGGCGCTCGCTTTTTAAGACCGGAAATTACATCAAAGCTTCCCCCTACACCTACGCCGAGTCTAAGTCCGGCTTCTCGGCCATGTTGGCGCACAAATTTTTCTTGCTTGGGAGAGCCCAAAGCTGCATAAATAACCTTAGCGCCGCTATCTTTAATATCTTCTACAACTTTGGCTTCATCCTTAAAAAAGCCATCATGTATTCCGGCTAAAGGCAAATCTTTATAACGCTCTTGCAACTTTTGGCCAGCCTTTTCAGCCACCCCCGGAGCAGCTCCCAAAAGATAAAGACCAACCTTAGGTTGACGTTGAGCCAGTAATGCAGCAAACTTCTCGATAAGCTCTACACCGGCCACTCTCTCTGGCACCTTAATGCCGCAGTGAGAAGCGGCCCAAAGAACACCATTACCATCGGCCACAACCAAATCTGCTTCATTTACTATGCGTTTAAATTCTTCATCTTGTTGGGCGCGAATAATCATCTCTGGCCCTACCGTAACTACCAAATGGGATTTATCTTCTTCTAAGTAGCTATCCATAATTTTAAGAGCTTCATCCATAGTGACGGCATGAAACTTAACGCCCAAAAGCTGATAAGTACGCATAATAAAACTCCTGAAAAAATTTGTATTCCTACTCGATAAAAACTCAATCGGCCTTAATTATAGGTAAAGAAAGAGTAAAAACACTACCTTGTCCTACTACCGAATGTACAGAGATCTGCCCGCCGTGAGCCTCAACAATACACTTAACTATCGCTAATCCCAGGCCGCGACCGTAGACATCTTGTCCGGTACCTCCGCGGTAAAAACGCTCAAAGATGTAAGGCAATTTGCTTTCAGGAATGCCAGGGCCGTGATCATGTACTTCAAGTTCCAACACAGAATTGCTCGGCCGCTTCACTATAACCTCAACTGTGGAATGGCCGACAGAATACTTTATGGCATTATCCAATAAGTTTAATATTACTTGACTTATTCTCCCCGGATCCAACATCATTAAAGGCAGATCATTTGGGCAAGCAAAGCTAATTTCAACTCCATGTTTGACGGCACTTATATGCAATACATTGATAGCATGACGCACCAAAGCGGCAAAATCAACAGCTTCACGCTGAAACTCAAAATGTTGAGCTTCAATCATGGAAATATCAGCCAAGTCGCTAATCAGTTTTTCCAAACGGTTAGCTTCCTGACTGATAATACTCAACCATTGGTAAGCTAATTCTTTATTTTCCAGTGCTCCGTCCAAAAGGGTTTCTGTATAACCTTTAATACAAGTAAGCGGAGTACGCAATTCGTGAGTTATATTGGAGAGGAAATTAGCTAAAATATCGCTCAGTTCGCTTCTGCGATAAGCTTCGCGCTGCGCTTCAAGCACCAAACGTCCGACAGAAGCTTCCGGTTCGGCAGGGATTAAACTATAACCGCTATGAAACTCCAAACTGCCGTTTAAATCAAACTGGGCGGCCACCTCATTAGCTGCCGCATTAAAGAATTTAAGAATGCGCTGCGAAGCTTTTTTTACGGAAGCCTCTGTCAGATTAGGCAAAATACGCGGCGCTGCTAGAAGCAACAAGATAAAACAGTCATCATCTTTGTCAGAAACAGCCAAAATATCGTCCTCACGACAAATAGTACGATATTTTTCCCGCAACTCTTTACCCAAAGCAGCCATAATCGATTGGGCTTTTTCGCTGCCTTGTTTTTTTACTAAAACGCGAAATTGTCTTATATCAAAAAATATAAACCCTACCGCCTGCTTTTTTTTTATAGTCTCGTCAATACGTTGGTAAAGCGAAGACAAAAAAGGCAAACCGGTCGTTCGATCCAGTTCTTCTGCTTGGGCCATAGCTCCTCACCAAAATCAGAATTTTAATTCAGTTTTCTGCAAACACGCTAAAGTTTCATTATCGGTAAAACTCATTTGTACAGGAGTTACCGACACATAACCATCGTGTACAGCTTTAAAATCGGTACCTTCTTCAAGTTCTCCCTGAGGAAGCTCACCGTGGATCCAATAATATTCTCCTCCCCAAGGATCGGTCAACTTTTTCACATCCTGATGATAAATGCTCTTGCCTTGACGGGTGAAAAGCAAGCCTTTGATCTCCTCTTCCGGGATATCAGGAACATTCATACTTAAAATAGAATGATCGGGAACATGAAGTTCCGCAGCTTGCCATTTATCAAATAAGCGATGAGCCCAACGGGCAGCCATATCATAGCGCTGAGGGTTGCGCCCTACCAAAGATACGGCCAGAGAAGGCACTTGCATAACGATACCTTCCAAAGCGGAAGAAACTGTAGCCGAGTAGGAAATATCGTAACCCATATTAGCACCGCGATTGATACCAGTAAGCAAAAAGTTAGGCTTCTCACTGCAAAGCTTATATAGACCAAGCATAACGCAATCGGTAGGTGTACCGCTGGCAGCGAACCAACGCACATTACCTTCCTCCCACTGTCTGTAAATACGCAGCGGATCATGGAATGTAAGCGAATGGCTGGAAGCACTACGCTGCAAATGAGGAGCCACTACAGTAATTTTTACATCTTTAACGGCAGCAAACTCGGCAGCTAAAGCCCTAATGCCAGGAGCATCGATACCGTCATCGTTAGTAATAAGTATATGCACTTCTCTAAGCCTATCTACCTTAAAAGTTTATTTTTTTTCTTCTTTAGCCTCAGCGGCCTTCTTCTCGTCGTCTTCACGAGTAACTACTTCATGAGTTACCACCACATTTACGGTACGACGCACTTCGTTGTCAGTTTGGCCAACGTACAACTTACTGCTATGATCGTTAAAATCATGCTTGAAGAACCAAGCCACAGAAGAGACTACCAAGCCAATAACGCCCCACACGATAGCGAGCTGATAAAGATTGAGATCAGACCAAATCAAATTTAAGCCGGGAACACTACCAAACTTCACATTAGGAAGTAAAAAACCGGCAATGGCAATAAGAGCAACTTCACATAAGCGACGCCCCACATGCATACCGAAGCGATGGCCGCCATTAGTAGTTGCATACGAATAATAAATTACAGCCAAAATAATAAGAGCGGTTATATAGTAAGGGATATAATAATGCAAAGATAAAAAACTAGGCATAATTTTTTGTCCGCCTACCTTTCTTAAAAATAAGCCTCTCTGCATTCCCTGCCCCAATAATAATCCCTTTTTAGCGCTCCGTCACCTCTCTGGCAGGGTCACTAAACGCAGCCAAGAAGGGCAAACTATGATAAAAAATTGGCAAAAATTCTTAAAATTAACTTCCACTATTTTGCTCTTGACAAGCAGTTTGGTAAGTACAACCTGTCCAACTCAAGCTGACGATCATATTCCCCTTTCGTCAGTTGTTCATCCCCAACCGCCTTTGCTGGCCCAAAATCGAGTGGAAACTAAAGATACTAAAATTTTGAAGGCAGTTTCTATTCGCACGTTGCCTTCCCAGCAAGGCATAACTATTCAAGAATGGACTTACCCCTCCGGCAAATTGAAAGTAAAAGGCAAACTTTATGTCGCTGCAAAATTTGCCATTCCCAAAGGCTTAATAATTTTTAATCATGACGGTATCTCCGGTATTTCTAAATACCACGAACTATCCAGTTTGCGCTTGGCTTCTCAAGGCTTCACCGTTTTTTCTCCCAGCTATCGCGGCGAAGATGGTTCCGAAGGCCAAATAGAAATAGCCAAAGGCGAGGTCGATGATGTAATTAACGTCCTACCTTTGCTGCGTTCGGCCGTAGAAACTGACAAAATTTATCTTATGGGTGCTTCACACGGCGCTTTAATAAGCCTCTTGGCCGCCTCACGTCTGGCTCCCGAGGAAATAAAAGGCGTAATTTTTGCCTACGGAGTGGCTGATATTTACTCTTGGTGGGACTACCTTAAAAGAGCCAAAAAGTTAGGTAAAGATCCAATTACCAGAAGAACTTACGGCGACGGCCCTCAAGCTCGCCCTAAATCCTTCAGCCTTCGCCACGGTTTAACTGCCGCAAAAAAAATACAAGTTCCCGTCCTTATACTGCAAGGCGGTCAAGATGACATCACTCCCCCTCAACAAGGGAGAACTCTAGCCCAAACTTTCAAACAACGCGACGCAGATTACCAATACAAAGAATACCCCAATTGTTTACACGGTTTCTTAGTATACGCTCCCTATCTAAAAAACGGAGTAACCCCGGCCGAACGTCGCGAAACGGAGCAAGCCTGGCAAGATATTTTCGATTTCCTGCATCAAAACGACTAGCTCCCCCAAAAATATAAGGCCTGCCACAAATGCAGGCCTTATACTAGTCCGCTTTACCAGTAAATCTGTCAATAATTTTAACTATGACAGCAAACTTCGGCAGTACACTCTTCATCAATATTTTCTAACTCTAGAGTAGCATGTTCAATTCCCAACTTCGCAAGCACTTTCCTAAGTTCACTTTTAATAATATAGCCGTCAACTTCATTATCAACCACAATATGGGCTGTTAAGGCATTTAATCTGGTACTGACTGCCCAAATATGCATATGATGGATACTTTTTACGCCTTTAACTTCCAAGCATTTCTTAGTAACTTCATCTAAATCGATACTGCTGGGCACACCATCCACAGCAATTCTCAAGCTATCGCACAAGAAGTCCCACGAAGAAACAACAATAATAACAGCTACTACCAAACTTATAATAGTATCGATTACATAAAAATCGGTGAAGTAAATAATAATACCAGAAACTAATACTCCGATAGAAACCAAAGTGTCGGCCATCATATGCCAAAAAGCTCCAGCTACATTTAAATCGTCACCGCGATTTTTGTTGAGCAAATAAACGGTTAAGCCGTTAATAAAGATACCTATAGCTGCCACATAGGAAACCATAGCTCCTTGAATAACCTCAGGATGATTGAAACGCCTCACGCTTTCATAAATAATGCCCAAGACAGCCACAATTAAAATAACAGCATTGATTAAAGAAATTAAAATAGTCGATTTTCTTAAACCATAAGTAAAATTAGCCTTAGTACGCACTCCGGCCAAAATAGCCGCAATAAGAGCCAGAGCCAAACTAAAAACATCACTCAAATTATGGCCAGCATCTGACAATAAACCCAAAGAATTAAATTTAAATCCACAAAAAGCTTCCACTGCCACATAAATCAAGTTGATAGCGATGCTTAAGTAGAGAACTTTGCGGATATTATCATCTAAATTGTCTGTTTCAAAATGGTTGTGATTGTGATGAAATAACCCATGAGTATGATCGTGACCTTCATGATCATGACAATCATGCTCTTCATGGTTGTGGTCATGACCTTCATGCTCGTGGCAGTGTTCATCTTTAGAACAACACTGTTTAGAATCAGAAGCCACCTTATCATTAATTGTATTTGAAGAGATATTATTACTTGACATGTCGGAAACATTTGCATGATTTTATACATTATCCTGCATTTTATCAATTAGATATTAAATTAAAACCTTATTTTTTGGGGACAAAAGATATTTGATTATCAATTATCAAATATTAATAAAAGTTAAGTATATTTACTAAAATATATAGTAAAAAACTTTATTGTCTTTATGTTCACTCGTTTATTGTCTTTTTTTGTTCTTTACTTTCAACTAATGCTTCACTTCGATACAGACAAGGAAAGGCCCAATCATTAGTGAAAGGAACGGCTTGCTGATGGGAAAATTTGCTGTTTTCAGCCGTTCTGTGAGCTTTAAAATTTTTAGCTTCCTTAGGAATTTTACAAATGAAAAAAACAAATTGGGGCGCTTTAAGCATAGCTGTAGCTTGCCTAATTATGATCACTGTAACTGCTTATACTTTAACCCATATACCTAGCAAACAAATGAAATTTTACGAAGGTTCATCACAAGTTCCCGGCTCTATTACCGCAGCTTTTCCCAATTTAACCAAACGTACTTTAGCTGAATCTTTAGTAACTGATATAAATGAAACTTATTTGAAGAAACTATCCGCTCAACAGAAGAACTATCTAAAATATATGCTTTCGGCCAGATATACTGCTAAACGTCCTAAAGACTGGTTGCTTGACGTTTTAGTCGATTCTAACAGCGGGCAATTATACTTCGATTTTGTTTCTCCGGCAAATCTTCAAGCTCATATAATTGTCTCTCCTTACGGTGGCTGGGATATTCCTATCGAGAGAGTAGCTTCTGAATTTGCTTTGCAAAATTTAATCAATGTTCCGGATTTTATCAGTTCTGAACCTATGAGCGAGCGTTTTTATAACACGGCTTCCATGCGTGTTTTTCAGCAAACATCAGAAATTATTAGAAACAGCGACCCCTCCAGTTATACAATCAATATCGCTTGCGTACGCACTCAAAAACAACAGGAAACTTATATAGTTATACTTTCAGCACCCACAGACAAATTTACTCAAGCATTATCCATTTATACCAGATTTTTAACAACAATGCGCCCAACCGAAGGTCTGAAACCAACACGCAAAAGCGATGCACCTACAATTGAAACCAAGGGTACCCCGAGTTATCATCCTCACCAAGTAGCAGCTCCTGGAGCTCCAGGCGGTCCGCCTGTAAAACCCGGCGAGGTTGACAAACAAAGTGGTAAAGTTCATGCAACCAAACGTCCCAGTGGAATTGGCAATAAACGCCATGATAATCTATCCATCCCAACTTATGATTCCGACAAAGGCAGCCAAACAGTTAAAATAAAAAATACACCTGTTAAAGAAGAAGCTAAACAAAAGTAGAACTAAACAATCTGGCAAAATATAGTCTGCTTGAGTTTCAAAAGAGTTACAGCGAACTTATATTACCACGAGTGCTGTAAAGCCCCTACCTTCAGGCACACGAACGTAAGGCACGTCCACCGAATTTGCGTAAGCAATTGAAGGTAGACAGCTACTATACAGTTATTATTTATAATTGCATTGCTCTGTATAAAAGATATTGTAAACTGTTTGAAAAATATCTTAAACACCAAGCGCTACTAACCGCCAAAAGTTTCCCCACACACGCCAGCAAAAAAATACTGCTCAGCGAGCAAAGCAATGCTGAGCCACAAACACGCCAAGCGCTAATGACCGCCAAAAGTTTCCCCACACACGCCAGCAAAAAAATACTGCTCAGCGAGCAAAGCAATGCTGAGCCACAAACACGCCAAGCGCTAATGACCGCCAAAAGTTCCCCCCATACGCCAGCAAAAAATGCTACTCAGCGAGTGAAACAATGCTGAGCCACAAACACGCAAAGCCCACCACCGCCAGAAGTTTCCACCATACGCCAGCAAAAAAATACTGCTCAGCGAGTGAAACAATGCTGAGCCACAAACACGCCAAGCGCTACTGACCGCCAGAAGTTTCTCCCACACACGCCAGCAAAAAATACTGCTCAGCGAGTGAAGCAATGCTGAGCCATAAACACGCAAAGCCCACCACCGCCAAAAGTTCCCCCCATACGCCAGCAAAAAATACTGCTCAGCGAGCAAAGCAATGCTGAGCCACAAACACGCCAAGCGCTAATGACCGCCAAAAGTTTCTCCCACGCACGACTGCAAAAAAAATGCTGCTCAGCTAGTGAAACAATGCTGAGCCACAAACACGCCAAGCGCTACTAACCGCCAAAAGTTTCTCCCACACACGACTGCAAAAAAATACTGCTCAGCGAGCAAAGCAATGCTGAGCCACAAACACGCCAAGCGCTACTAACCGCCAAAAGTTTCTCCCACACACGACTGCAAAAAATGCTGCTCAGCTAGTGAAACAATGCTGAGCCACAAACACGCCAAGCGCTACTAACCGCCAAAAGTTTCTCCCACACACGACTGCAAAAAAATACTGCTCAGCGAGCAAAGCAATGCTGAGCCACAAACACGCCAAGCGCTACTAACCGCCAAAAGTTTCTCCCACACACGACTGCAAAAAATGCTGCTCAGCTAGTGAAACAATGCTGAGCCACAAACACGCCAAGCGCTAATGACCGCCAGAAGTTTCTCCCACGCACGACTGTAAAAAAATGCTGCTCAGCGAGTGAAACAATGCTGAGCCACAAACACGCCAAGCCCACCACCGCCAGCGTCCTTTCCTCACGCTAATTGCTCCCTCTGTCCAGCGCCAATGTCCGTGCGGCGAGCGTAGCGATGCCGCACCACCCGCTACCGCTTGCAATGTCCTTCCCGCCTAATACTCCCTCTCGCCTGCTTGTTTAAGGTTGCCGCTTCTCCCGAGGCGCAGGCCAGCACTTGGAGAAGCGGCCGCCCCCTGGCCTCACACAAGAAAACGCTCGCAATTAAGCCTTAAAAAGCGCGAACACAACGGACGCGGTGGAGTCCTTAGCTTCGGCCAAGTGCCGGTATGGCTGCTCGTTTACGAGCAGACGCCGGCAATCCCGGCAGAAGCTTTGGACGTAACCTACAAACACTGAAAGGCTCCGTTTCGGCACATTGTAAGCGGAGTTTAGCCTATAGCAAAGCGTAAGGCTTTTCTATGCCTGGAGCTTGCTATAGGCGTAAACGCAGCCAACCAACCTGAGAAACGGAGACTTTGTTCACCTATACCTTACTTCCGCAACTGCTATTCCCCCACCGCCAGCAATTCACTAAACACAGCAAAAATAAAAAAATAGCAAA
>CAKTUZ010000019.1 GCA_934621605.1 uncultured bacterium
TAGGGGCGAAGTGGACACGCCCGTAAGAATAAGGGTTGCCTAGCAATAGGTGGAAACTTAAATATCAAACTTCTTAAGTAGGAGCGTTAGCTCCTTAGAAGCCCATCACCTTTAGGTGATGGGTAGTTCACATAAAAAGTATCAAGTATAGAGTAAATATTTTAGATAAAAATTAGAGCACATGGCCGGGGCGTCGGGAGATACCCAGGGCACCAAGATATTAGAAATTCAAGATAGGAATGTAAGGTTGTTGGCGATTATTTTAGTGGCGACTTGAAATTTGATGAGCTTTTAGACAGCTTCAAAAAAGAAAAGACTCGACTTATTGTAAAAGACTGCTTTCGTCGGGAAGTGGAAGCGCGTAAAGGCATTCGCGACGAATCTGAAAAAGTGAAGCTTCTTGAAAATATAGTCCGCAACAACAACCTTTTTAATTTATACGAAGACAAGAGTAGAGTCTAGTTTTACGAGATTCTTTGTTGTGCTTTGGCCTTTGGTTTGGGGCCCGAAACTTTGTTTCGGGCCCTGTATTTTATAGCAATTGCATTAGAGAGGACATTAATATGAAGCCAGAAGAGGGCCGAGCCCTACTTGAAAAACATTTTTGTTATAGTGCCCCCGAAGAAGATTTTTATTATGATTGCGGCACTATGGATGATCCTGATTTTTATTATGACGATGGCTATTTACTTGTAGGTGACAAAGTAAAGACTGATAATATTAACTTTTCCTTTTTATTTAATTGGGCTCCTCCGAAAGTAAAGAAGTATGGCATAAGGGGTACTGTCTATTGGGAAGTAGGTTATAAGAATTTTAGGGAACACTCCAAATATAGAAAATTCAGTTGTAAATGCGGAATTATGGAGCTATGTGGCAATTACAACTATTATGGAGATTTAGCTTCAGATGATTTGCATACTCATGTGCAAATGGTTGAGAAAGCTCGTGAGTTTTTCCGTAAATACAAAGTTATGTTTGCGGCTGCTTGGAGCGGACGTTATTGGCTTATCGATGGGGGAATTGGGACTAACAGTACCTCTTTAGAAAGATACTTTTGTATGTTTTGTAAGTCGAATGTAAAACCTGACTTTAGTAAAGTGCACCCATGGAAATACTTTTGGACAATGCAAACTTTTTACGCATTTATAAAAGATCTTCTTTTTGAAAAAAGACTTCTGTATCCTAAAAATGCCCATAAATGCGGTAAATACGGCACTTTCTAAAGGCACTTGGTGTTTACTTGGTGTTTGAATTTATGCGACACAGTGCTACGAAACACAACGATATTTATATCATTTGCCGGAATTTGATTTTAGTTCAACTGACAGAATAAAATCTGCCATAGTCATTGCTGAGTTAACAAACAGACGTGCATGATGTTCATCTATGGAAATCCTATTAGCACCTACACCATGAGCATCGCTGTCCTTGTTTCGCATCTCTGCAATTGATGACACAATGCTATTCAGACCAGAAAGAAGGGTATTAATTCTTCTATCTGTATTTTGATCAGTGTGCATATTGTAGAGAGTTTTAACCTGCTTAAATAGTTTTGCCATATCACCGCTGTCAGAGGGTGTGACTCCCTTCTTCTCTATAACATAACAGAAAGTTTCTTCCAGCAATGTTCTGGATTTTGTAATGGCACTGTCAAAATTTTGTTGCGTAACATCATCCATGGCTCGATCTGAGATACTTTTTATGTATTCACGGTCTATGGATTTAATATGTGGCGCTTGGACATCAATTCTGCTATTCACTGCACGAACTACAAATTGATTTCCAATAGTGGTAAGTTCGTTCCCACCAAAGAAAAGGATGCCGTTGATCTTTTCTTGGATGGTGGAGATGATACAGCTATATGCGTTATTTATTTCGTCTGCTCCATGTCCTGCCAAAACCTTAGAAAACCGGTCCTTTGCAAAAAGATAAGCCAACAAGTCAGAAAATCGGTTTTGCTTTAGGCAATGTTCCATGAGATTGTCAAGATATTGCCAACGGCTTAAATTAACGCCGCCCCACGAATAGGTAACGGGTAATCCAAAAGATGTTGAAATCCCGCATAAATCGGGACCGCTTAGATACGGCATTGCGATTTTTACTGATGTACCATCTTCAAATTCATGTGTGCCATAAGCCGTATCACCATCTAAAATAGCGATAATTTCCTTTGTTTTTAACAGCTCATAAGTATTTCTATCTTTCAATCATATATAACCTCTGAATACTTATTTTTCCAACTGTGACTGCAATTCCTGAAAACTCTCCAAGGCACTCTGCAAATTTTCAATAATATCTGCGGCCAGTTCGTCTGGCTTCGGCAGATTATCTAAATCCGCAAGGGATTTATCTTTGATCCAGAACAGGTCAAGACTGGTCTTGTCACGCTCCAGAATATCCTTTACAGCGAATCTGCGGAAGCGGCCGTCCGGATTGTTCTCAGACCAAGTTTCGGTGCGTTCATGACGATTCTGGGGATTATAGCATTTTACAAAATCCACAAGGTCTGCATCGGTCATGGGGTGCTGTTTCAGTGTGAAATGAATGTTAGTTCGGAAATCGTATACCCACACTTCCTTCGTCTGCATTTCGGCACTGGCAGGGCGTTTGTCAAAGAAAATAACATTTGCCTTAACGCCTGGCTTATAGAAGATACCGGTCGGTAGGCGGAGAATGGTATGCAGGTCAGTGGTTTCCAGCAGTTTCTTACGGATAATTTCGCCCGCGCCGCCCTCAAACAGCACATTGTCCGGCACAACGACCGCAGCCTTGCCGGTTGCTTTCAGAATGGTATTGATGTGCTGCACAAAGTTCAACTGTTTGTTAGAACTGGTTGTCCAGAAGTCCTGCCGGTTGTAAACGAGGTCTTCTTCCTCCTGTTCGCCTTCCTCATTAGTAAAGGTGATGGCGGACTTTTTTCCGAAAGGTGGATTGGTCAGCACATAGTCCACACGATAACCGGGGTCGGTGAGAAGCGCATCCCCAAGAGTGATCGGCACATTGCCGTAAATATCACCGATGTTGTGCAGATACAGATTCATCAAGGCGGTTTTATAGGTGGTCGGAACGATCTCATTTCCGTAAAAAGTTTCGTTTTTCAGAAATTCCTTCTGCTCCCGGTCAAGGGTATAATGCTCCGGGTCGGCAATGTACGACTGAGAAGCGAGGAAAAATCCCCCGGAACCACAGCAGGGGTCTGCTATGGTCTTCATCGGTTCAGGACGCAGACACTCTACCATTGCTTTAATCAGCGGACGAGGAGTAAAATACTGTCCTGCACCGCTTTTAATATCTTCGGCGTTTTTCTGGAGCAGTCCCTCATAGATTTCGCCCTTAACATCCGAAGACATAGCCACCCATTTTTCGGTGTCGATCATCTGTACAACTCGATACAAAATGGCGGCATTGCTGATTTTGTTGGTTGCCCCCTTAAAAATCTTGCCGAGGATGCCGTCCTGTTCACCAAGTTTCTCCAGAATCTTTTTATATTTATCTTCCAGCTCTGCGCCTTTGAGCGTGCGCATATCGAACCATGTAAAGCCTGCTGGAATACCAGTATCTCTTTTATAGGGCGGTCTGGAATACTCATCGGACATTTTCAGAAAAATTAGATAGGTCAACTGTTCCAGATAATCGCCATAGGAAACGCCATCGTCACGAAGGGGGTTGCACATTCCCCAGACCTTGGAGACGATAGCGGAAGTCTGTTCACTCATTCGCTGAATCCTCCTTCAAACGCTTTTTTCAAAATGCTCTGCCGCATGGCCTCTGCCTGCGAAAGGGCGGTGTCTACGGTTTGCTCGATGCTGTCGCAGACCGAGAGACGAGATTCGACTTCTTGTACAATCTCTCTTTGTTTGTTTAAATCTGGGACGGGAATCATCATTTTACTGTATCCACTAACATTGAAATGTTTTTGAGCAACTCCACGTTTTTTTTCACTTACAAATGCTTTACCGAATGGTGAATTTGTGTAGGCGCATAAGAACTGGGGCAAAACGATTTCTTTGTTAGGTACGGCAATTAAAATATCTATGGCGTTACAGCCATCGAATTGCTCGGTTACAACGCACGATGTGCCGGGATAACCAGACCGGACAATCAAAATATCATCTGTATGCACCACTGAACGGGAATTAATAGAATGTCCTGCTTGTGATAAGTAAACCCAATCACTATTATTAATGTGAAATTCTTTAACATTGGCAGAACGAAAAGCCTTTATTCCTTTCTGGGCATCTGTGTAGTATTGTGAAGGTTTGATAACAATTCCTACTTTTATATCTTTGCAGACATCCTTTACCATGTATTTGGTAGAATTGATTCCTTCAAATGCCGCTTTCAACACCGCCTGCCGATACACCGCCAACTGCTGCTTGATGGTTTGCAGTGTTTCCACGCCCTTGTCCAGTTCGGAGAAGAGTTCTTCAATGCGAGAGACGATGCGGTGCTGTTCTTCAATTGACGGTAATGGAACTTCAATGGTGCCAAAATTCTTCCCTGAGATGCCTCCCATAAGCGAGGTTGCCAATAGTTTAAATTGCTTTGTGAATCCGCTATACCGCGTGTAGTAGTAAATGTATTTACTTGAAAATTTCCCTTTATCATTTACTATTGCAAATAATTTGTTTCCAAAACAAACATCCTCAGAAATTATAGCTGATTTTTTACCGGCACTTCCGCCTTCTGAACATACAAAAATCGTGCCAGCAGGAGCCACTCTAAATTTTGTTTCGGTGTATGGAATAATTACTCCGTTTTTGTATGTTACTTTTCCATTGAAATCAATATCCTTAGTGCCAATATAGTTCCATCCTGGCACATCATTCATGTATTTTTGCTCTTTTTCTGTTTTGTTTATGCTATTGCCATTGTATATAGTGGCAATAGTGTTCAACTTACACAGGTTCATTCTTTCTCCTTATGCTACCAATGCCTCATTCATTTCCTGTAATATTTGCTCATACGCATCACCAAAGGCATTGTAAAAGCCCAGCAGACCGCCTTTTCGGTCAAACGGGGTTAAGTCCAGATCCTCCGGCAGAATACTGAGCGAAGCGGCGATATGATCTTTGATCAGACGCAGCCACTCCATCTGTTCTTCCGTAAACTGGATATGTCCGGCGTTTTTGCGGAAAGTCCATTGCATGAAGTTATAGTTTACCTTGTCCGCAAATGGAGTAAGGGTATCGGCATAGCCCATCTCAAAGCGGATGATGGAAATCAGGTCGGTCAACTGCGCCATGGTGCTGCGTTTTACCTTGTCAGGTTGCTTGATGGCATAGCAATCCCACAGCCTTTCTACCGTAATTCCATGGGATTTCAACTTCTCGTATAGCTCTTTCAGCTTTTCGATTACCATCGGGCGGTCTTTGTAGGCAGCATCATAAATAATGCGCAGAGCAACAATCTCATCCTTATTTTCCTCGATGAACGCCCGAAAGCCGGACAGTACCTTGTTTACATTTGCTTCCTGCTGTGCGTCAAAGCCTGCAAAGAGTACCGAGTCCAGATTGACATTGTCGATGATCTGGTCATGGCTGCGGCGCACATTTTCGATGTAATCACGCACTTCTGGGATATGGAACGGCGCAACGGCGGATTTGAGCAGCTCTTTCTGCGCCTGTTTGCGCTCATCTTCGGTCGGGGCGGCAGTGCCTGTAACCCTCTGGGCGTATTCTGTTATTACATCTTCGTCAAATGCGTTCAGCAGATTTTCGGCAACGGTTCCGGCGGGTGCGCCCACTTTGGCTTCAAACTGTTTCCGCTCAGATGGCGTCATTTGACTGTTCAGACGAATCACACGGTTGGCAAGGGAAGTCAGTGTGTCCTTATCTTTTGCGCCCAATGCCACATTCATCATCAGCTCTTTCGTGCTGACAGTCGGCTTGAGTTCCAGAGGCCTAGTATCAGACTTTTTGGATTTCGTGACACCCACTGCGTCTACGATCACGAAGTGGTCTTTATTCTCTGTGGCCGATGGCGTGACTTTCTGCAAGTCTTCCTTGCTGAGAACACGAGTGCCTCTGCCTTTCATCTGCTCGAAATAATTCTTACTCCGAACATCCCGCATGAAGATCAGGCACTCGATGGGCTTCACATCGGTTCCTGTTGCAATCATATCCACAGTAACCGCAATACGGGGATTGTAGTCATTGCGGAAGGAGCTGAGGACGGATTCCGGGTTGTCCGCAGAATAGGTGATTTTACGGCAGAAATCGTTGCCTTCGCCAAATTCCTCGCGCACGATCTGCACAATATCATCTGCATGACTGTCCGTCTTGGCGAAAATCAGCGTTTTGGGAACTTCTTTTCTGCGTGGGAATAGCGTGGTGAACAGATTTTCCTTAAAGGAACGAATTACCGTTCGTATTTGGCTTGGGTTCACAATATCTCGGTCAAGCTGCGACGGCACATAATTCACATCTTCGTCCATCTGCTTCCAGCGTTTTGCCCTGGACAGACGGTCACGATATTCGATCAACTGCTTCATCAGATGTGCGCCATTTTTGCTGACATTGGTTTCAATCAGAAAAATATCCTCTCCGACATTAACACCGTCCACGATAGCCTGTTCACGAGGATATTCGCTGACAATGTTTTCATTGAAAAATGCAAAGGTGCGGTTGTCCGGTGTTGCCGTCAGCCCGATGATAAAGGCATCAAAATAGGATAGAACTTGACTCCACACATTGTAAATGGAGCGGTGGCACTCATCGACAACGATGCAGTCGAAGAACTCCGGCGGATACTTTTCGTTGTAAACAACTTCCTTCGGAGCTTTGCTTTCGGCAGTCAAATATTCGGCAAACGAAGTCTCCTCTGCGCCTTCGTCCAAATCCTCGCCCTTCAAGATGGAGTACATCCGTTGAATGGTGGAGATACAGATTTGAATATCGTTCGGAATATAGGAAGATTTCAGCCTGCGAACACCGTAAATCTGTGAAAATGAACGGGGATCATCGTTCGGTGTATAAGCAAGAAACTCTCGTTCAGCCTGTTCGCCCAGTCCCTTGGTATCCACCAAAAACAGAATCCGTTTCATCTTGCCATATTTCAGCAGACGGTATGCCGCAGTGATTGCAGTAAAGGTCTTGCCTGCGCCCGTTGCCATCTGCACCAGTGCCTTGGGACGGTTGTCCGCAAAGGACTTGTCCAGATTATTGATTGCGTTGATCTGGCATTTTCGGAATCCATCGGTATCAAGCGGTGGGAAGTTCTTCATATTGTTCCGAATGGTGTCAGGCTCATTCTGCAGAGCTTGCAGTGTTTCCGGGCGATGAAACGAGAACACCGTTCTTGAGCGGTATTTTATATCCTTATAGTCCGTAAATCGAATGATTTTATCGGTAGCCTCGTAGACAAAACGAATAGAATAATCGCCCTTTACCCACTTGAATTTGCTGTTCACATAGCGATTTGACTGCACTTCCACATCGGTAATGTGTTCACCGGCTTCTTCCCGCTTGGCTTCTACCACGCCCATAGGTAGCCCTTCAACAAAGAGGGCATAATCAACTTCGCCGGTGCTGGTGGGAAATTCACGAACAGCAACACCGAGCGCAACAGATAGATTCAGTTTTTTCATATCCTGAATTACCCAGCCGGATTGCTTTAGTTTTTCATCAATCGCAAGGCGTGCTTTTTCTTCCGGTGTCATGTCATTCGTCATCTCCCTCATTGATATATTCCATAATGTCGCCGTAGTCGGCATGAAGAGTTTTGCATATTTTGCCCAGAACAGTAAGTGTGACCTCTTCATCCCGACGCAGCTTGGTCATAGTATTGGGAGCAATTCCAGAGGCTTTTCTCAGGTCTGCTTTGCTCATCTTTTTATCAACCAACAGTTTCCACAAACGATTATATGAAACAGCCATGACAGCCTCCCTTGCTAACTAATGATTTTAAGAGAATTTGCTCGAGCTCACCGTGAGGGAAAATATAGCCATTTGCCGATAGAACTGCAAAAATTAGCTATTTTTGAAGACATTGTCCGCCAACACAATTTGTTTGATATGTATGATTAAAAATAGAAGTGCCGCTACCAGGCTGCGAATTATTTTTCACAAGCCTAGCAAGCGGCGCTTTTGCTTTTATGGAGCAACTTTTAGGGATTACATTTTTTG
Organism: uncultured bacterium; assembly: GCA_934621605.1. GTDB lineage: Bacteria > Vulcanimicrobiota > Xenobia > Xenobiales > Xenobiaceae > Bruticola. Next base: position 8,127 of record CAKTUZ010000019.1, read on the forward strand.
CAAGGGGAGTAGCCGTCGCTAATTAAGCTGCTGCGTGAGCCTGTGTATTCTTCACGATTTCTGCTGCTTATACGAGCGGCGCTGCTGCAACCGGGACGGTGGAATTTGTGGGTGCTGTTATTAAGGATATAAATATTAACGGCCATGCTCTTAGACGAAGAGGAAGTGCTTGCTTTGGAATAACTGGAGCTCTTCGTTACTGAGCGTTGAGAGGAAGAACTGTAGCTTTTCTGAGTTTGCTTTTTAGCAACGGTAGTTCCGCCTGTATAAGTGCTGGTACCGGTTTTGTAATTTATGCTAATTTGTGGCTGTACATTGTAACAATATACATTAAAAAGAACGCTGCGGCCGCCATCTTCGGTGGACATAGCTTCCATAAGTACGCCGTGAGCTACTAAGTTGTTGCCTTTAAAAACTGGTGTAACGCGGTAAAGTACGTGTTTGCCAGTTTCTTTTACGTAGTCGGCTACCATATTTTCAAAAGGCAACATACCTTGCACATTTAAGTATCTGGTGCCGGTAATTAAATTGCAAGGATTGGCATTTTCGGCCGTAAGCTGGTAGCCGATTAAATGGCAGCGGTTGTAAAGATATTTACCATCTACACAATCATATTTGGCTAAATGCCAACCGCTAGGTTTTACCTGGCCGATTTTGCCACGTTTGGTGGTGGGCATAAGGTCGCGTCCCACATTGGCCATAGCCGCACCGCAGCGCCCTAAGTTGTCTAATTGGCTATATTTTTCGTAAGAGCGTGATACTCGGTCAGCTTTAGTGAAAAAAGGTACGTTTTTGTTTATAACAGCATAAGGCTTGCCGGAATAGGCCGGAACCGAAGCCAAAGAAAAGCGCCCCATACTTATTGGGTTGGCAATGCGGCGCGAGGAGGCTGCTAAAAGCAACTCTCCATCTAAGCTATTATCTGTAGCTAAAGCTGGCAAAATAAAGCTTAAGGTAAAAAGCAGTGATAAGAAAAATAGGTTAAATTTAGATATTTTGTATTTGTTGTACATAGTTAACCTTTACGAGTGTATGTCTCTTCAGTAATTTTATCGTGAGAAGAACCAACAAAATCGGCAGAACTTTCTAGCTGCCAATTTTGTTGTAAGTCGATATCAAAATAAAAATCGGCCGGATAGTCTCTGTTCCAGCGGAAGATAATAATTTTTTCTGCTTTATCTTCATAAGCTTGCACAGAGACATTTTCTACCAAACAATATTGGCCTTGGCCAGCCTCAGTTAAAAAATGTTCGCTTACATGAAGTTGCTCCGGTTTAGCTTCAGTAGCAAACAATTCGGCCGAATATTCGTTTAAAAATAATTTTTCTGGGCCGATTAAAGCTAAAATGCGTTGGCGCAACAGACGATCTTGGCTTTGACGTCTTTGGTTAAACAACAAGCCGTTACTATTGTCCAAAGCGGCAATAAGGATCATTTATTCTCTCGCTTTCTTGGGCTGTATATATAATCAAATTAGGTGAGCAACTAAGCTAGGCTGCTACCGCAAGACTAATTGTGCGGCCAAAAAACAAATATTGCAAGCTTTTCTGTGTTCACCTAGACCAAAACTTTTTTTGTCTTGATAAAAAATTAGTCGCTGTCCGTTTTTTGTCGGCAGCCTAAGGGGGGAAAATATGTTTGCTAGTATTTATACTGCCGCTTTAATCGGCGTCAATGCTCATCTAGTTTCTTGTGAAGTTGATATTTCCAAGGGATTGCCGCGCTGTACTGTGGTCGGTTTGCCCGACGCTTCTGTTAATGAAGCCGGCGAACGTGTTTGGGCTGCTTTTAGTAATTCCGGCTATGAAGCTCCGCTAGGGCGTGTACGTATCAATTTAGCGCCCGCTGAATTGCGCAAAGAAGGAGCCCGCTTCGATTTGGCTATGGCTTTAGCCGTGTTGGCCGCCGATGACTCCTGTGCGGAAATAATGCCACCTATGCTGCAAAATTGGCTAGTCTTAGGTGAATTGGCTATGGATGGCAATGTCCGTCCTGTACGTGGCGTCTTATTAGCTATTTTAATGGCTCAAAAAATGGGCCTAACTAATATTTTAGTGCCTTATGCCAATTTTGCCGAAGCTTCATTAGTAAAAGGCCTAAATTGTCGTGGCGTTTTCAATTTAAAACATGCTATTTCTCTTATCGGCGGCCAACACGAGCAAGCGCAAGCGCTAGAGCTAGAGTGCTTAAGCCAATTAAAGTTGGGCGGCGCTTCCTGGCTTGGTGAAAGCGAGAGCTCAGCAAGCTTGGTGTCTTTAGTGGAAGACGATTTACAATATGTTTGCGGCCAAGTTGTAGCTAAGCGCGGGTTAGAAATATGTGCTGCCGGTGGCCATCATGTGCTTATGTTGGGGCCGCCAGGATCTGGCAAAACTATGTTGGCTCGCTGTCTTCCTTCAATTATGCCGCGCTTAAGCTGTCAGGAAGCTCTGGAAGTAACTTCTATTCACAGCGCCGCCAACTATTGCCCGCAACGTCTAATCGACGAAGCGCCTTTCCGTATGCCTTCTTCCAATATTTCGGCTGCTGGTCTTTTAGGTAGCAATCGCCCAGGAGAAATTACTTTGGCTCACAGAGGAGTTCTCTTTATGGATGAATTTCCCGAATTTCGTCGCGATTGCTTAGAAGCGTTGCGCCGCCCATTAGAAGAAGGCCAAGTAGAAATAGCTCGCGCCAAAATTCATGCTCAATACCCTTGCCGCTTCACCTTAGTAGCGGCCATGAATCCTTGCCCTTGCGGATATTGGGGCGATAGCGAAAGGGGCTGCGTTTGCTTACCTTCCAAAAGGCGGCGCTACTTAACACGTTTATCAGGGCCGCTTTTAGATCGTATCGATTTGCAATTGCAAGTCTCCCGCACCAAAGCATCCGAACTTTTAGAAACAAAATTGGCTGAAAGTTCGGATACAGTGCGTCAAAGAGTAGAAATGGCTTTAGGTATACAGCGCGAGCGCGGCTGTCGTAACGGCTTTATGAATACGGCCCAAACGCGTCGCTTTTGTCTTTTAGATAGAGAAAGTAAAAAATTTTTAGCTGAAGCTATTAGGTTTAACAATTTATCTGGACGAGTTAAAGACCGCCTGTGCCGTACTGCCAGAACTATTGCCGATTTGGAAGGGCGAGAGCGCATTAGTCTAAGCGATCTTTGTGAAGCAATGGAATACAGAGCCTTCGATCGTTTTGCCTCTTCACTTGATCTAGGCTAAATTGTGATACAATCAAAGCGCAACGTTTAGGAAAGTGAGAAGTGAATTTTTTATGATGAACCTTTTGAATGGTCTTCTGGGCAATGCTTCCAAAGTTAATGCTGACGACATTACCAAACAATATTCTAAAATTTTTGCCCCTGGTGAAAAGGTAGAACATGTTTATAAACAGATCCGCGATCTGATTATTTTTACTGATCGTCGCTTTATTTTTGTTGATATTCAAGGAATTACCGGAAAGAAGGTATCCTTCCATTCTATTCCTTACCGCAATATTAGCCACTTTTGCGTTGAAACGGCCGGTTTGGTAGATTTAGACGCGGAATTAAAAATATGGGTTGTCGGCAATTGTACACCAGTAGTCGAACTTAAATTTAGCGCCGACTTAGATGTAAACGAAATTCAGAGAGTTTTGGCTGACTACGTTTTGGCCATTTAATTTGATTGCGCAACCAAGTTGCGAAATGGGCGTGAACGCACGGCACTATGGCGAGTATGTTTTTATTGCCAAGACGTTTGTGCTAAAATGTGGCCTGTTCTTAGCGCGGCTGCTGGCTATGCTCGGCATATCAGCAGCTTAAGCGTTGTTTTTAGTTTTAACTTTTTGCTAAAAGTTGGTTTTTTTTAGATGATTTATTTAGATAATGCCGCTACAACTTCGGTTGCGCCGGAAGTTGTCGAGGCTATGCTGCCGTATTTTACAAAGTTTTATGGCAATCCCTCCAATATCTACGGGCTTTCCTTAGCTTCCCGTCGCGCTTTGGATGCGGCCAGATCGACGGTAGCCAAATCTATTGGCGCCAAACTTCCGGCTGAGATCTTTTTTACCGGTTGCGGTACCGAATCCGATAATTTAGCTGTTATCGGTTTAGCTAGGGCCAGACGCGAATTGGGAAACCATATTATTACTTCGACCGTAGAACATCATGCAGTGTTACATGCTTGTGATCAGCTCAAAAAAGAAGGTTTTGAAATTACTCGCATTCCTGTCGATTCGCAGGGAATGGTTAGCGTGGACAAGGTGGCCGCCGCTTTAACTGATAAGACTGTGGTTGTCTCTATTATGCTGGCCAACAATGAAGTAGGCACTTTGCAACCTATAGCCGAAATTGCCAAGCTTTTAGCCAACCATCAGGCTTATTTGCATACTGATGCTGTACAGGCAACTGGCTCTATTCCTATTAATGTTGTGGAATTAGGGGTAGACGCTTTAAGCATGTCTGCTCATAAATTCCATGGCCCCAAAGGAGTAGGCGCTTTGTACTTGCGCACCGGAGTGCGTCCTTTAAGTGTCAACTATGGGGGCGGCCAAGAGCGCGGTTTGCGTTCAGGTACAGAAAATGTCCCTGGCATTATCGGTTTAGCTAAAGCCCTAGATATAGCTGTAAGCACTATGAAAGAACGTTCTAAAGAGCTTAAGGCCAAGAGGGACTATTTAATCGAGAAAATTTTAACTTCGGTAAGAGGTGCCGAACTTACCGGCCATCCCACTTTGCGTTTGCCTGGCAATGCCAGTTTTGTTTTCCCTGGTGTAGAGGGAGAATCTTTAATTATGCAATTGGATCGCAAAGGTGTATGCGCTTCTTCCGGTTCGGCTTGTGCTTCTTCGGCTTTAGGAATCTCTCATGTACTTGAAGCTATGGGATATCATTCTCCTTTAGGCCGAGGCAGTTTGCGTCTGACTTTAGATGCTTCCGTTACTTATGAAGAGTTGGATGAAGCTATTGCTATTATTTCTAAAGCAGCTCAAAAGTTGCAAGCTATGGCCCCTAAGTCTTGTTTTACCAAAGCGCACTCTTGCAGTAGGTAGGAAGATATGGAATATTCAGATTCTGCTTTACAACATGGAGAAAATCCCGTTCACGTTGGTGAATTGGAAGAATCTCAAGGCCACGCTTTCTCCGAAAACCCTATTTGTGGCGATACGGTTGAGTTTTGGGTCAATCTTGATGCTCAAGGAAAGCGTGTAGAAGAAGTTGTGTTTAAAGCTTTCGGGTGCTTGGCTGCTACGGCTGCTTCAGACGCTTTGTGTGATCTAGTAAAAGGTAAAACTGTGCAAGAAGCTGCTTCTGTTGAAGAAGAGCAGATAATAGCAGCTTTGGGTGGTTTGCCTACAGCCAAATATCATGGGGCTTCTTTGGCTCATGATGCTTTCCAAGAGGCTTTATATCAAGCTGAAGAAGTTGCTGCTTTGGAACGAGTGATTAAACCTTAGGATCTTGGGTTAGTTGCATGGTGCTATTTTTGCTTCTTGACTGAGGTTAAGATGCTTTGAGGCAGGGGAAAGAGGGGCTATGGAGGAACAGCAGGGCTAATTTTTTCGTGCGTTCTGAACTTTGGCATTTGTCAAAAACTCGAAGCAGCACAACCTAGCTAAAGGAACTGAGCCTTTTGACATATTCTTTCTATAACCGAAGAAACGAACGTTACTGCGAACAGCCGATGGTTCGTCGCTGCGCTATCGAACCGGCGCGTCGCTATTGTTATATTCTGAATAAAGAAATTACCGTTTGTATCAATTATCCAGATTATATCGATTTTAGGCGCAAAGGTCCGGAGGGAGAAATCTATTGCGAAAACATTATTGAATGCTATCGCAAGGGGGTAAGATGCCGCCATAGCGGCATATCACAACTTTATCCCGATCCTTTTATCCCTCCGGATGCAGAAAATTCACACGAATAACTTAAAGTTAATATCCATAAAAAAAGAGCGGTTCGTTCTCGGATTTTTTTCCGGGAACGAACCGCTCTTTTCACAGGCTAAATTTTTGCAAAAGACTAGAAGTGGACATTTTTCTCTTGATAACTGGTCTCTTTAGCTCTAGTCATAGTTTGCGAGTAAGTTGGCTCCTTTTCTTGGTTGCGGTTGTTTCTATTTTTTGCTCTGATCCAGTTGCGACCATTTATACCGGTAGTGGGGATGGGCACTTCTTCAACTACCGAAACTTTGAAGTCTATGCTTAAGTCTAACAGACAAGCATACTGATGGCCGTCTACGCGTTTGGAAATGTCAACTTGTTGGCCTGGCTCTAAGGGGTTGATAAGGTAGCTTTCCACTACATCCCATTGAGAGTTTCTTTTATGGCTTTTTACCATAAATTTGACCATGAATGGTTTCTGTACAGCTAATTCTCCGGTATTACGAATCGTAGCTTTTATTTCGTAAGCCGTAGCGTAAAATGACATCTGACGCAATACGTCAAAGGCGATAATTTCAGGCTTGGCTGGTTCGGGGCGCTTTTCTTTGGGGTTGGCAGTAGTAGGATAGTTATAAGCAGTACGTCCGCTGGGAACAGCAGAGTAACTGATAGTGGCTGGTTGCGGCTGTTGATTATTTGAGGGGTGGCTCATATTAAAATCGGCAGCGCTCACGCCTGCGGACATACTGGACATTTGGCTTAAGCCAGAAGGATAGCTAATGCCGGGAGAGTTGGCCATAGAAGCTATATCGTCGACGCTGCGGGGAGTTTCGGTGGTAATTTGGCGGTCGCCTACGTTGGTTGCGGAAACAAGAGGGCGCTCATAAGGTGAGCTTTTGGCATTTTTGGTAGTTAAGCCACCCATACCGGCTTCGGGAAAAGCTGGATTTTCCATAGAATCGGGCAGAGAAACGGATGAACTGTAATTGCCGTTGGTATTAGGCATGGCCTCTAAAGGAGGCATACCAAAAATATTGCCACCGTTTTGAATGTTGGCTAAATAAGCATTTTTGGCGCTAACCCGTCCATTTAAGGCTGGCAGGGGAGCTGTTGCCAACTGATTGTTTTGATTAGTGACGTTACTGCTGTTGAAATTAGCTGTTTGCACAGCAATTTGTTGCCCTTTTTTGGTAACGGAAGCCTTGATTATGCGGCATAAATCGTCAAGCTGAACGACTAAATCGTTTTCATATAACCCGGCTGGGGCCTCCAATTTGATCTCCTGACCATTATAAATGCAATGAGAGCGGCCCACGTGGAGAGTGAGTATAGACTCAGACCAGGAAGCGTCCAATTTATTGCCGTCGAATTCGACGGAAGCTCCGGTTGCTCTGAGTAAAGGCGTGGCTTTTACAGCCAGGTCTTGGCCAGTCGAGCCTATAACGGCGGAGCGCTCTAAGGCTTGGCCGTTTACGAACACATCTGGATTGATTTGGGCTTGCGTCTGCGGCTGCTGAGCCGAAGCCAAGCTACTTAACAGACTAAGCAGCAGCACCAAAGATAGGAGCGGCCAAGCCAGCCGTCGACGATTATGTATCATACAAAAACTCCTCTTTAACTTTGTTCAGCTAATTTTTTTCTTTACCACGAGTGCCGTAAAGCCCCTGCTTTCAAGCATAGAGATATAAGGCACGTCCACCGAATTTGCGTAAGCAATTGAAAGTGGACAACAATTATTAAATATATAACGTGAAAGAATCGCATTTTCTTCGCGTAATATACAAATATATGGGTAGGGCGTTGTTCATTGTAGAGAGCTCTAAGACCTGTTGATTTTCAGTAGGCAAGGCTCGTTAATAATATATCAGAATCCCCTGGCTTTAGTCATGGAGAGTATGTCGATAGTAAAGCAACAGTTTGATTTTAGCAAAAAAATCAATGTTTTTGTAGCCTCGGCGCTGATTGCACACTGTTTAAAGAAGCGCTTAGGACTAAATCGGCCAAAGCAAGGGCCAACATGGCTTCTACGACCGGCACTGCTCTAACAGCTAAACAAGGATCATGACGTCCTTTTATTTTCAAAGTACGGGGCTGTAGTTGAGCATCTAAAGTTTCTTGCTCTAAGCCTATACTGGGCGTGGGCTTAAAAGCGACTCGTCCCCAGATCGGGCCGCCTACCGAGATGCCTCCCCAAATACCCCCTTGGCGGTTGCTTTTTAGAGTAGGGCGGCCGTTATCATTTTGTAAGGTATCGTTGGCTATAGAGCCGTTTAAAGCGCTCAATTGGAAACCTTGGCCGATTTCTATACCTTTAACCGCTGGAATAGACATCAGTGCCGAGGCGATTTGGGCGTCTAAGCGATCAAAAACTGGTTCGCCAATGGCTGCGGGTAGGCCGCGTACCGCAAAGACGAGGCTGCCGCCCCAAGAGTTGCCTTCTTGCTTGGCTTGTGTCAAAAGCCGCTCAATTTCAGGCCAAGCTGAGGCTTGGGGAAAACGAGCTAAAGAGGAGTCTATTTCCGAGCGGCTGAGCCTTTGTAAATATTGTTCAAATTGGCCTTCGCTGTAGTTGAGGTGGCAGGGGCCGATTTGTTCGAGCCAGGCCACAATGCTGAAGGGGGAGCATTCTGCTGGCGGCAGCCATTGGCGCAGTAGCTGTTCGGCCAGAGCGCCGGCCAAGACGCGGCCGACCGTTTCGCGTCCGCTGGAACGTCCTCCGCCGCGCCAGTCGCGAAAGCCGTATTTGGTTTGCCAAGTGTAATCTCCGTGGGAAGGACGGTACACGGAAGCTAAATCTTTATAGTCTTGAGAGCGTTGGTCGCAATTGCGTACCAGCATGGCTATGGGTGTACCCAAAGTTTTGCCTTCGAATAGTCCAGATAAAATTTCTAGACGATCTTGTTCTTGGCGCGGCGTTGTAAAGCGTTGTCCGGGTTTGCGCCTATTTAAATAGTGTTGAACTTCTGCCAAATCGATGGAAATTTGGGCAGGCATTCCGTCTACTACAGCTCCGCAAGCCGCTCCGTGCGATTCACCGAAAGTCATTACCCGAAATATTTTGCCAAAAATATTACCCATATTATATGCCTCTTTTGCTTATCGGTCGTGTTATACACTGGCGGCACTCGCTCTTCAACATTTGTCAGGTGGATTCTTTTTCCGAAAAACACGGGAGTATCCGTATGCAAAAAAATGCATATGGCCATATTTTTGCCTCTTTTATAGAAATCTTTCTCTGTATGTGTGGGCAGGAAGCTAACTTTAAGGAGTGAAAAAGCAGCGCTTGGGAATGTTATTTTTGCAAGTAAGCATTGAAAATTCCGCAGAGGTTTGGAAGTAGTGGCTAAACAGAAAGAAAACTTGCCTGTAGGCTTTTTAATTACCGAAGTCAGTGAGGACGAACGCAGAATGTGTACTTTGGAAGTACGCTGTGCGACCGAACTTCAGAAAGCTAATACTGAGCTTAGAGAGCTGGCTAAAGAGGCTTGTAAGTTGGCTTTGGAAAAATCGGAAGTAATGTATCTCGCTCGTAAGCATGTTCCTTGGGAGGAAGTGCGCCGTCATGAGCGGGCTGTTACAGCTCAGGTTTCTGCTGAGTGCGCCGATTATACCAAAATAGAAGAAAAAGTGTTGGCTTTAATGGGTAAGTGGTATAGTGAAATTTGCTTAATGGAACGCGATATGGAGGATGGTACTACCTTTGGATCGCGCTTGGTTAAGCTGAATAGAGAGCACTCCTGGGAGGTTTCTTTCGCCAAATTGATAATATTGCGGGTTTAGATTGGTGCTTCGGCCGCTTTTTGCGGCTTGCCCGTTGTCTGTTATTTATTTCTTTGATAAAATAAACCTGATGCCGTGCGGCACGCAAAGCATATATCGCACCTGGAGAGTATGTTAGGCCGGAAGGTTCAATATTTGCTTTGAGGGCAGCTTCCGCTTAGTTATGGCGGCGGTTCCGAGGGTCGTACAGTTCTTTCTCGGCGCGGTGTTTTGAGTTTTTAGGAGGACGTTTTTTATAATGTCTATAAATTCAGTAAATTCTTTTGCCAATACTTACAGCGCTTCCGCTCCCGTATATAGCAGAGAAACGACCAACACTGAAGCTGCCGCTGTTCAGGCAGAGCCGCAAGAAATGTTCGCTTTGAGTGAGCAGAGTGAAGAACCCGTTTCTCAGAAACCCAGCTTTGCTACTCGCATAGCCCGCAATGCTGCCGGTGTTGTCACCGGTGCCATCGGCGCTGCTGCTGGTGCTACCAAAGGTGGTCTGGTAGGTGCTGCTCAGGGTAAAGTTAGTATTTCTCATGACGCTAAAGTCGTTCTGCAAGCCATTGGTGCTTCTGCTGGTTTGGTAGCCGGATTGGCCGTAGCCGGTGCAGTGGCCGGTCCCATTGCTTTGGTGGGTGGCTTGGTTGCCGGTCCTTTAGTTGGTTCTATGGCTGGTGGTATGGTTGGCGGTGCTGTTGAAGGTCTCGGTTCCGCTATTGCCGGAGCTGGTCCTGGTGCTGTCAATGGAGCTAAAAAGGGCTTCGATATTGGTCGTACGGTAATTGACAAAATCGTTGCCAAAGAAGCTCCTGCTCCTCAAGAGCAGGCTGCCGCTTCCGAAGAAAAAGTCGGCTAGTTTTTAGTCTATATTCACACCGATAAAAATGAGCGCTGCATCCAGTGGGAGGGCAGGGCTCATTTTTTATCGGTATGTTTTTAGTTGCGCAGGCGGTTTCTTAAATCTTCCACAAATTTCTTTTCTTCCGGGCGCAGATTTAAGTCGGCAGCTTTCTGAAGCATAGCCAAGCTGTCGTCCACTTGGCCGCGCTCCAAATAAAGTTGGCCCAGCACCAGATAAGGATAGCCATCTTGAGGAGCATCTTTTACCAGTGAAGCCAAAGCTGATTCTTGCTCTTGTGCTTGATTGGATTTAAAAGCTCCTCGAAGCCATTGGATTTTTAATAAGTAATCTGTAGGTAAACAGTGAGCCGAAGTTTTAGCTGCCGAGCAAAGTTCTTGCCAATTGCGTTGATCGTTGCAAAATTGACAGATAGCTTCAGCCGTAAAATCGCGGACCGAACATTTTTTCATTATGGAGCTTTGCTTTTTTACTTCCAAACTTTGCATAGTAAAAATCGCTAAAAAAACTTTAGCTTCGGCCACATATTCATCATCAGAGGGCAATTCGTCTAGTAATTTTTGAGCTTTTTGCCAATCTGAACTGTAAATCGCTAACCAAGCTTGCAAAAGTTTTACTGCAGGTTTGGGATTGGTATTTAAAGCCTTAATTTCTTCCTCGCTCCAACGTCTGTTGAGTGCCCATAAGGCCGCTTGAGACATGTGATCGGGAATATTTTTTTTATCAATTTTTGCAGAATGGGTAGTAGCAATATCGGAAATTGACTCCTTACAAAAAGTGAAAAGATCGTTAAAATTATATATTGTCCTGTTGTCGGTTAAATTACTGTTATAGTTGATGATATGGTGACTGATATTTACAGATAAAGATTTATTGTGCAATTGGGAAGGATGTTGCTTTTGCTGCCGGGGCTGGGCAGGCATTTCTTTAAGAGCACATCCTCGGCTGTCGTCGCCCATATACCAGACAATTATATTGGGATCGGCTTTGGCAAAACAGGCTTGACGCATGTAAGAAAAGCGTCCTTGAGTAGGATCGACAGGCACATATCCTAAGTTGGGACAAAAAACTTCGCACCACGAGTGAGTGGCTTGATCCTCCGGTTCGGAAGTACTTAAAAGCATACCGCCTACTACTCTGACTTTAAAATCTAAATTTTGCAGCAACTTGGCGGTAAGCATAGCTGCGTCTGAACATTGCAAATGCCTATCTTTAAGCATCTCTGTAAAAGAACTTTTGGCTTGCTTGGAATCGTAAGCAAATGACCGACGCATAAAATCATAGATATTGATAAGCTTATAAAGGCGTGATTGTTGGTCGGTAGTTATCTGTTTGGCTAAATCGAGTAGTTGTTTTTCTTCGGCGCCAGAAGAGGCAGCCAGAGCTCCGTGCCAGTAGTCTCTATTTAAAAGAGCAGTGGCTCGGTTTTTGTATTTATTAGGAACGGTTTGCTCCCAGACTGTTCGATCAAAGTTAAAAACTAAGGCGTCATTACTGATAATAGCTTGTTGCTCGACAGTTAAAGTCTTTCCGACTCCCACAGTTAAATTGTCGTATTGAATATAACGGTTGCCTAATTGATCTTCTATCTCTCGGTTGGGGGGAGGCTGGATAGTCGAGGAATAGACTGTTTGCCTGTATTTCCAATCCTTTAGTAAAGGTACTTTCAAAGAGATGACACAGGGATAATTGTAAATATTTTTATACTTAACGCTCAGTTTAATTTGGCGTTTTATTCTCTCGCAGTTTTCTTGGCCTTGAGGATTTTGGAACGGACAAAATCTATAATAATACATACTTACGCCGATTGCCGTCAGGGCGATTAGAATTATAATTAAGTTCTTTCGCATATAGTCTGGCTGACTCTCTTGAAAATACGGTAATGGTGATTGGTTAGTCTTTAGTAAAAATTCCTGCAAATTTTAGAGGAAGCAGACTAGGAAAAGCTGAAACTTACGGCCTTTTTCAGTCAGAGGAGGAAGATTGTGAAAGATTGTTATCGTTTAGCCGTTATGACTGTGCTTTTGGCGATTCTGACTGTCGTTTTGCCTTCTTGGGCTCAGAATAGTTCGGAAGAGAAGGCTTTTAACGCCACAAGTAAGAGTCATACCGGAATTGATGAAGTTAGTATCGCTAAAATTACTCCGCGAACTTCCGCTGACGTACCTCAAAATTGTCAACTTCCCGTAGTACTTTTGGCTGATTATAAGCTTAGTTCTTCGGCTCATGGTTTTATAAAAGCTAGAGCTTTTATCTGGTCTAGAAATTATAAAGATAAAAATGTTAATTATAAGAATGGATTGAAGCCTATTTCAGCAGTTATGCAAGCGGCGGTAAAAAAGGGTAGTGGCAGTATAAAAGTCTCCTTTCCTCCTTTAGCTATGCCGGTGCAAGCCGATTCTCAAACTCAGTTGGTAATTGTTGCCAGCTTACAAAATGGACAACAGAAAGAGTTGGCTTGGGGCAGCAGTTACAATTTTGTACGTGGTACGTTCGCCTTGGCCAAGACGGCCGATAAAAGTCCCCGAACTGCTATTACCGTACTGGATTTTACCCCCAAGGTCGGCCTTTTGACCGTGGGCAGAGCTCAAGAGTTTACTTATAAATTTCAATATAGCCTCAAAGAACGCGATTACGCTTTTGTAAATTTTGAACTAAAAAACGCTATGGATGATTATTCCTCCAGTCCTTGGTATTGTGCAGTGGTACCGGTACCAAAAGGGGCTGGCGTAGCAAAATATGTTTCTAATAGATACTTTTTACCGTATATGTATAAGCTATATAAGATGCGTTTAGGGATTCATTATCGTATAGATCCTTTAGGTGGTACTGTTGATTCTCTGTTCTATGGTGATTGGCAACTTAATTCTAATTAAAAATATTGAAATTTGTCTTCGGTTTTGTTAAGATCTCACCGGATGTATCTTTTTTAGCTTCGGGAGGAAAGAGCTATGAACATAGCCTTTATATTAAATTCTGCTGTGCTTTCTGCTGCTTGTCCTTCGCTTCAAGAGCAGCTCGAACGTAAACATCGCTGCAGCTCTTATCAGTTGGACGGAGGCTTGCTTTTAAGCATAGATACTGCCAAGCCTGTACTTGAAATAACAAAAAAAGATGGCTCCCTGAAATATTCCGATTTAGTTCTTCCTGAAGCTAGTTTCCAAGTCCAGCCGGTTAGTTTGGTCCCTTCTATGCGCTCTCGTTTAGGCAAAGCTCTGCGCAATTTGGTGGATAGTTTCGAATTGCCGCTTGTGCGCCGCAGTGCCGTTTCTTTTGGTTGTTTTGCTTTTGTTGCCGGTTTAATTTTTAGCGGCAGTCAACCGGTAAAAGCCGAAACTATTCCTGTATGTTCTAAGGTTTGTGTTCAATCGGTTAGTCCAGTGCAAAATCTGTTAGCCAAGACGGAAGTCGATCCCGTCAATCACGCTTTGCGTTTAGGTAGTGCCTGGGGAGCTTATGCCGAATCAGATAGCGGCCATACCAATATTCCGGCTCAGCATATCAATTTATCTAACGGTCAGCATAGCAATTCTGCCAATTTGCCGGAGGGTAATAAGGGACATACTCCGGAGGTTCCTCCCGTTGCCGGAGCTGGTGTTTGACTTAATAATAAGGCAGAGTGTAAAGACCGCAAACAATTGCTCCAGTAAAGAAAGGCCAATTAAATGAGACGATACAGAGTTGCTTTGGAAAAAGGCACCAATTCTGCGACAAATTCAGACTATCTTTTGGAAGAAAGGGCTGCACAAGTTAAGGTTAATTTGTCCTCTCGCTCTCGGTCTGTGAGTTCTATTTTTGAGTTGCCTCTGATCTCGGCCCGTCATTCCAAGTTAGCTGTCTGTGCTTTGGCCTTAGGTGCAGCCGTAGTTGGTTCTCCTTCTTCGCAAGCTTCTTCCTTGGTAACTTTGCCCAGTGCTCCGACTCAGGCTGTTTCTTTGCAAGAGTGTTTTGCCCAGTCGGCTTTGCGGGCTGATGGTCGTGAAGTTATCTTAGATAGTGCTGTCAATTTATATGAGTCGGGCCCTGTGCAAATAGCTCAGGCCAGCTATCACACCAACACTTCAGCTCACCTTAACAAGACGCCTGTACCTCACAAAAATACGGCTTGGAATAACCATAGCAATACTGGAGGCCATTCCAATGGCGATTGGGCCAACCATAGCAACGCTGCTTCCGGTACGGGTCATGTGAACTTGGTACATGGTGATTTCTTGTTCTGAGATTCTCTTCAGAATCACTGATTAAGTTTTGGCTTCAGTTTGTTTCTCCCCAATTGGCAGCCTAAGCGGTCTCTTTTGAGGGCAAACAATGTGGTGGAGGTTTACATTATGCTGCGCCTGACAGCTCCGGTTAGCTGCAATATAGTTTTGGCCGATAAGTCTTCAGACCATACTCTTTCTTTCTGTCAGTGGAAAGAGATACTGGATAAACTTGTTCAAGCCAATGAGTTTCGCATTTATGGTTTCGAGGCTTGGTTCGTGGCACAAAAAAGTTTGCCTGTGACTGAGTCAGAATTATTTTCCTTTTTTACCGAGCTGGACAAAATGGGAAAGTGCTTCCATGTCTATCTTGATGGGGCTTCTGCATATGAAGATTTTCCTTATAACCATTTTTTTACCGCTTTGCTTGGTTGTACTTATTTAGGTAGTACCATTTTTGTTTTTTCTGGAAGTAGAAACTTGTCTGATGAGCCGGGGTGGGCTGCTTTGGAAGAAGCTTCTGCGGCTGGTTTTGATACTGGTGCCTCAATTTTGTTGACTCCGCAAAGTGTGGAGCAAATTGACGATTTAACTAACGAAGCCTTAGATGGAGGAGCTTCGTTGGTTATTTTTGAACGGGTGCGTCCTGGAGAGCAAGAAAAGCCAGATTTGGATATATTGAAACGCGGAGCTGCCCAAATTGAAGAATTGCGTCAGTTGGGGACTGAGATAGCCTTGAGTGGCTGTTTCCCCAATTGTTTTAGTCGAGGGGACATTCCCTCTTGTTTGGCCGGAGTGATCAGTTGCTCTGTTACTTCCGAAGGTTTGCTTCGTCCCTGTCGCTATGCTTCTTCGAGCGATTGTTTAAATTTAGTCACTTATTCTTTGGCTGAAGCTTGGCAAAGCCCGGCTTTAGAAAAATGGAGGCTGTTAACTTCCGAAACTTGCCAAGATTGCTCTAAATGTAATTTATGTCCCGGTGGATGTTTGCTCTATGCTTATGAAAGCAATTCTGAGCAAAGTGATCCGTTGTTATCGGGACAGGTAGTCGAGGAGACTGTTTTACAGGAAGTTACTTTAGAAGATGAGCTTTGCCCGGTACCTTGTTACAATGTACGTGAAGAAGATTTTGGTTGGCTTTTAATGCGTGGGTCCAGAGTGGTGCCGGTAAGTTCTAAGGCAGGTCCGATTTTGGCTCGTTTTACAGGTAAAGTAACTTTAGCTGAACTGGAGCAAGAATTTGGCTCAGGAGCCTTGTCTTTTATTTATTCGCTGTATGTGCGTGGCTTTATTGAGCTAAAAGAGGCCGTGTGATCCTCAAAAATAGTCCGAGCGTGCCGCCGTAAAGATTGGCTTAGTTCGAATGGAGTAAAAAATGAGACAGTCTTTAAGCCGCGATCTTATGGATTTGATACGTCATTGGGCCTACCACGAAAGACAAGTTCACGTCTACGATGGTATAGAAGAACAGCTATATCGTTCGGAAATTCATGTTATCTGGTTGTTGGGTACGGAGCCGGGCATCTACGGTTTAAAGTTAGCTCAAAAGATTGGGGTTACCAAGAGCGCCGCTTCTCAGGTGCTTGCCAAGTTGGAAAGACGCGGTATGATCTCCAGTCATGTAGCTTCCGATAAGCTTACCAAGCGTGTATACAGTCTGACTGAAGAAGGTTGGAAAGTTTTTCGTTTCCACGAAAAAATTCACAATGATTTTGAGCGTCGCTTTAATAATTTGCTGCGTCAATACACTCCTGAACAGCGTCGATTCTTAAAGCGATTTGTACAAGATCTCAATGATAATCTAAATAGCTGGTTTGATGACGATTTAAAAATACTTTAAGGCATTTTTCCGCCTAAAAGTAGGCAGCGCAATACCTGTTTTCCATAGGCAGCTCATATAGCTGTCTATTTTTTGTAAAATAAAACCAAGTATTATTAAAGAGGAATTAAAAATAAGCGCAAATCACGATTTTAAGGGGAATTTAGCTATTTTTGAGAAGGAAAATCTACTCTTAATTAAAAAAGCCTGCTATTATTTATCTAAGAAGTGCGGAGTGTGTGTTTATCGCATTTTTGTGCTTGTAGGTTCGGCCTGAAAAATAACAGAAGGAGCTTCCGTGGGATGCGCATAGTGCGAAGACCTTTACGGTCTTATGCTTTTTCACTCATAGAACTATTAGTTACCCTGGCCATAGGCGCTGTCATCATGGCTATCGCGGTCCCTTCTTGGAACAGTTACAATACTCGCATGATTGTACTGACCAACGCCAATGAATTTGCGGCTGAGTTACGTGAAGCTCGCAATAATTCTCTGCGATCCGGATACGATATGTTTTTTAGATATAGCGCTTCCGGAAAGAACAAGATTTATTATTCAAAGCGCAATGTCGGTAAAGCCAGTAGTATCGGTCTAACTAACGGTGTGCCCAATTGGAACAGCGCATGGAGTTCTTCCGATGTAGAAGCTGTATTTGACAAAAGGCGCAGATTAAATGCGAGGGTTGATCTGTATGCTGATGCGGCAAGTGCTTCGGCTTTGACAAGTGCTCGGCTTCGTTTTGATACTGACGGGCGCATCAGTTCCACCGAAGATAATCAAGGTTTTACCAAGGTTGGCAATACTTATGTTATTTATGTGGGTTGTGGTTCTTACCGCATTCCCATTAAAATTACTAAAATCGGCAGTGTGATGGTAGGATAATATGGTTTCGTCAGTTCCGACTATACGCAAAAAAAAGAGGGGAATAGCTCTTGTTTCCGCGCTTTTGGTTTTGGTAATTTTAGCGACGATTTGTGGCGGTTTCGTTTCTATTATGGCTCAGAATACAACTTCGGCCAGAAAATCCGCCGACGACACGATTTTGCTATATACTGCCGAAGCTGGTCTGGAATATGCCAAGTGGTGTGTTAAACACAATCTGACATATTATCCGGTGCGCGATCTTTATACTGCTCAATCTACTACTACTCCTAAAATAAAAGCTGGTGGTCTTTACAATTTCTGGGGCTCGGCAGCTTATTTTATGTTCCCCGGTTTCGAATTGAGTGATTCCATTAAAAATACAGCCGCTATAAGTCGCCGTTGCGAATATATATACTGGAGCAGTTTAAGTTATAACAGCGGTACGGCCAGTGGTAGTAAAAATGTTTTCTTCCAAAATGGAGAGACTAGATATTTAGCTACTTTCCAGATTAGTACCGGTCTTAAGTGGAATAATGGCACTATCAATTCTGATTACAACAGTACTTCTGATGTCAATTATATCAGGGCAGTAGGCAGTTCTGGTCAGAGAGGTTTTCCTGTGGAACTCTCTTCAACGGCAAGATTGTGGCGCCTCGATGATGGCGGAAGATTGTACAATGCCTTTAATGGCAGCAGTCAGAGTGGGCAAGGCCAATTACAATTGATTGAAACCGCCACCTTGTTGGATAAGTTGGGAGCTACTTTGGAAGCTTCCCGCACTTTGAGTTGTACTTTTCAGCATGCTGTCAATGCTGATCAATATAAAAACAGTTACCCTCAACAAGATTACTACGATGTAAATACATTCAAGAACTATAGGGACTGGGCGCGATGAACTCAAGAAGAAGCAATAGCCGACGCGGCGTTACTTTAATAGAGATACTGGTAGCTGTGGCTGTCTTGGCTGTCGGCTTCGGTACGGTTTTTCAGGTCTTTCCTATGGGCTACGCTGCTGCAGCTAAGAGTAAGAATATGAATTTGGCTTACGAACTGGCCTCGCGTCGCTTGGAGGAGGCCAGAGGTTATGTGCTTTTTGGCGGCAACCCTAATAACGGCAATGCTTTGTCCTCATTTGCCTATTGGGGCAGCGGTGCTCCAGCTCCCGATGGCACTACCTACAAAGCGGTTAGTACCAATGGCAAATTCGTAGCCTTTAGCACTTCTAAAGCTCCAGAAAATAAGTTCTTTTATAAGATAGATTGTTTACCTGCTGTAGATAATCGTCGCCTCTATTTGGAGTTTCCGGCCAAACGTACCGGCACAGATTCACCTATCCATTACAAGGGTGATTATACAGCCTCTTCAGAGACAGCTGACAGCTCTTATACTGGGTTCGCTTCTATGTATCGTCTGACTGTAACTGTGCGTGGCCCTTTACCTAAAGTGGATTTGGCTTCTGATGATGAGTTTGTCAAATATTCAGATGGAGCAGTGGAAGCAGTTTTATCGACTATGGTAGCCAATGCCAATTTGGGAGATGCTCTTTTAGCTGAAAATATTGTCGTTCGCAAGAGCAGCTTTGGGGCTATCGGCGATGATATTACCGGAGGTCTTGCTGGGGTAACTTCTTATAAAGGTATCTTTAAACGTAATCCTAACGCAGCTAACCTTAATAAAATTCTAATTAAAGGCTTCACTCAGGACAATCCTCACCCCGAGAATTTTACCGTATTCAATGTCAGCAATTTAGTTGCCGATGAATTGGCAGATACCGGCCCCAGTATATTGGATAAAAACGGCGCTGCTTCGGTAAGTCGCGGCCGTTATGCCAACGACGCTTATTATGACCAGAGCTACGGTAAATATAATCCTTATTATAAGGATAAAACTGGCAGTCAATTTTCGGCTCAAGAGCTTATTGAAACCAATATTCTTGGTTTGGATAACGTAATGATTTATTCTCCCTCTTTAGCTAAAGGCGGCTCTACTTATAAGCACAGCAGCTGTTCTTGGACCGGCGGTGGTTGGATAGCCGAAAGCAATAAAATCCATCGAGTGTTACCTCCCGGTGCGGCCGATAATCCCAGCAAAACTTACTGGTGCTTGGAATTGGTCAACGATCTAATCGGTAGAGATGGTGACTCACCGTCAAAAATCGGGGCTGCCCTTATGGATAAAACTTTTGACGGTGATATCTTTTTGGGCGATACTAATACAATAGGCTATACCAAAGGTACTTGCGACAGTGCAGGCAATGTTTGTGGTACTCGTGTGCGCTCTTTGGTACGTCTTGAAGCCGGTAAGAATTATAACAATACCCTCAATTACTAATAATCTAAGCTGCAGGAACTAGAGGTGATTGCTGTGTTTGAAAAATCTTTCAGAAGAAACTCCGGGCGATACGGTTTTACTTTGGTAGAATTGCTTATTGCCATCGCCATGTTTTCACTCTTTAGTCTCACTTTGACTCAGCTTTTGATGGGCGGTTTGGACTCTTTTAAGCGTGGTCAGGTTTTAAGTACTCTAAGAGGTGAACTTAGTACTGCTATGAGCTTCATAGAAGTAGATTTGCGTTCTGCTACCGGTAGCAGAGCTTTTACCAATCCGGTTTATACTTCCAATGCTCAGTCCTTGAAAGCTTCATTTTCTCGTTTTGTTAGAAGGGACACCGACTGGAACGTAGTCGGTACTGTAAATAGTTACAAAGTTGAGTACTCTATTGATAAAGAGGGTGACTCTTATGTACTCAACTATACCGATAAAGATCAGCAAAAGTATAAAATTTTGGATAACGTTATGTTAAGCAGTGTACCTGGTCAAGCTGGTACTTCTGGTAACTATAACAGCTATTTCCAGTGGGATCGTGTCAGTTATGGTAACGATGTTAACAAAGTTCCGGATGATGTTTTGCAAGTTCGTTTAATGAGTGGACGTTATTTGGGCAAAGAAATTATGACTATGTCTATGGCCAGTTCTGTTTCTGTGCGTACTCCGACTAACGCCGCCGATATGAAAGCCAGCGGCGGTTTGCGCACTCAGGCTACCGAACTCCCCCCCTTTGAACTTCAGCTGCGATCTGGTTGTTTATCTTTTTGAAAAGTATGAAATTGTTGTCTACGAGAGTTTAGGTTTGGCGCATTTTTTTCACAAACATGGCCGTAGCCAAGAAAATACAAATTACAGCTGTAATGGTTGCGCTAGTTGGTAAATCGTATTGTATCGATAAAGCTACTCCTAAACCGACGGAAAGCAGAGCGGAAAAGAGAGAGCAAATGCAGACTATATTCCAACATCGGCTTAAACATAAACCAATTAAAGGCGGTACGATCAGCATAGCAAAAACCAACAGAGCACCAGCGCTATGGATAGCTACGGCAATAGCCAAGCCCACGGTAAAATAAAAGAGCCAATTCCAAAATTTAACGTTATAGCCCAGAGCTTGCGCCATCATAGGATCAAAGGCTGTCAACATAAATTGTTTAAAAAATAAAGCGTTGACGGCTATAATAAAAGCTAAAGAGGCGGCCATTAAATAAATATCTGCTGAAGTTACAGCCAAAACATTGCCAAAAAGCAAGCTTAGCATATCGCCATCGGCGTGAGGAGCCATAGCAATAAAGAGTACAGCCATAGCTCCGGCAGCTACATAGGCGCTACCGATAAGACCTTCGGAAGGCAGATCGCGTTTATGATCTTTGGCAAAAAAAGTGACGCCGCACAGCATAAGCAATATTGCACCCAAATTGCAGGGAATATGGATTAAGCCGCTTAGAGCTACGCCGGCGGCAGCCAGCTGAGAAAGAGCTACCCCTACAAAAGTAATGCGGCGTAATACGACAAATACGCCCAGATAAGCGGTCATTAAGGCTGTCAGTGAGGCTGATAGCCAAGCCAGAGTTGTAAAATCTAAATTATCTAATGACATTTTCTATCTCAATTCGGAGGCAGGTTCTGTTTGGGATGAGGGATGGCGCCAAACGATAGGACGTTTATACAGTTGGCTTAAGTATTGAGAAGTAAATACTTCCTTAGGTTGTCCCCAGCTGATGGTAGTGCGTCCGTTTTCGCCGACATGGAAGATGCCTACCATTTGGGCATGTTCGGCTACAATTTCTAGCATATGGGTGACTATTATTACGGTCAACCCGCTTTGGTGTAAGCGATCGATTATCTCCAAGGTGTCTTGGCTGGCTCCTAAATCCATGCCGTTAGTTGGTTCGTCTAAAAGAAGAATTTGCGGTTTGGAAGCTAGAGCGCGAGCCATAAGTACTCTTTGGAGCTGACCGCCTGACAGAGCGCTGATATGGGATTGAGCCCAAGCAGTCAAGTCTACTTGTTCTAAAGCTTCCTCAACCGCTTGGCGGTCTTCTGCCGAAGGCCAAAAACGATTGCCCATTTGAGCGTAACGGCCCATGAGCACAGTTTCAAATACGGAAAGGGGAAAAGTCGTTTCCAAAGTTTGGTGTTGTGGCATATAACCTAAATGTTCCAAACGTCGGCTGGGCTGGCCTTGAGCATCAAAGAATTTGATCTGACCGCTTAAGGGCTTTAAAGCACCTACTAAGCCTTTTAGCAAAGTAGATTTGCCCACGCCGTTGGAGCCAACCAAGCCTATATATTTTCCCCTTTCCAGAGAGAAATTGAGTTCTTTCAAAATTGGCGTTTTGGTATAGCCCAAACTTACTTGGCTGAATTCAGCAAATTTAGACATTATTGCAAAGCCTTTACTAAATTTTTGACATTATAGTCCATCATTTCAATATATGTGGAAGTACCAGGCATACTTCCGGGCTGAATGGGCAATTTTAAGGCCTTGGCACCGGTTTTTTGAGCAACAGATTTAGGCAAATTGTCTGGGTACCAAGGCTCGTAAATGATAACTTTGGCTTGGGAAGTTTTCATTAAACTGACTAATTCATTCAGTTGACGACTAGAAGGGGAAATACCGGGCTTAGGCTCGATATGTCCGCAAACTTTCAAGCCGAAGTGGACGGTAAAATAAGTCCAAGTACTGTGATAGGTGACAATATTTCTGCCTGCGTAAGGTTTTAGCATCTCTTTCCAGCGTTTGTCGGCTTTGTCAAGGGCGTGCCAGTAAGCACTGTAATTTTTATCATAAACGGCTGCACCGTTAGGATCGAGACGCTTCAAAAAGGCTGTGATAGTTCTGGCCACATGTTTTACATTGGTAGGGCTGAGTGTATAGTGCGGATTACCGTCAGGATGAGCATCGCCGCGAGAACGGTCAATTTTGCCATTAGGTTTTTCCAAGACTTTAATACCAGCTGCAGCTTCCAAAAAGTTAGGTTGTCCTGGTAAAATTTTCGGATTGCGAGCTCCGCGTAACAAGGCCGGAGCCCAGCCTATTTCTAAAGAAAGACCGGTTTCGATAAAGGCGTCAGCTTTTTGCAAAATTCGCAAATAGCTAGGCTTGGTTTCTACAAAGTGCGGATCTTGGCCGTCGCGGGCTATGCAAGTAACTTTTACACGCGAACCTCCGACATTGCGCACTATGTCGGCCAGATCTTGAGTCGTCACCACTACATTTAGTGGAGTATCGGCCCAAACTGGACAAATGCCGGAAACTAAAAGCAGCAAGGCTACCAACGCAAGGCAGCAAAAACGGATTTTAGACATAGAATTTCTCCTTAAGTTTAATAAAAAAACTAATATTTATGAGCTCCGTGAGGGCCGATTACCACATTCCATTGCAACAACAGTTCATTGTAACCTGGTTGCCAGTTTGGCGAAGTATGATTAAATTGCAGTCGGATAGAATTCCATTCGTTGGCAATATATTCGGCAAAAGCGGAAGTACGACGAGTTATACCTTTTTCTATTATGGGAGAATCTGCTTGATCGTAACGGGCGCCCAAACGGAAATTGCGATTGAAGCGATAGGCCAAATAAGTGTACCAGCCGCTTAGATTTTTATCTTCGAGTAAGTGCTCATGAACGTGCTCACCTGCGCCAGAAATCTCCTCATGCTCGTGAGCTTTATAAGACTGATGCGCTTTCATATATTCGCTGCGCCAAACAAACTCGCGATAAGGATCGGACGCCGGGCTCCATTTCAAGGTTAAATCGGCACCATTTATAGAAGAAGAGCGCACATGTTCGCTGTCTATAGAAGAACTGGCGTGAGATAAACCGAGTGTCAGGGTGGTGTCGTCGTTCAGTTCGGCCATATTTTCCCAGCGAGCGGTAAAAAGCGGATTGTGTTTGCCTTCATTGGAAAAAAGAGCAAATTCTTCTTCATGTTCGCTTTCTTCGTCGTGGTTGTGTACGTGAGCGCCAGCGCGGCTGCTTACCGAAACTGTAGCTTTGGAATACCAGGAAGTGGGCAAGAGCCAAGATAGCTCAACTCCCGGAGTAGCTAAACCCTCTTCGCCTAAAAATTCACTGTAAGGTAAAGGACGATCTATTTGAGGCAGAGCGTGCGTATGAGTTGAGTTTAAAGCGCCCAACTCCTGGCGCATTTTGCCAGCTCGCAATTGCAAACCGCCGGTCAAACCCATATAGCGAATAAAAGCCTCTTCCAATTCTGGGCTTTCGTTGTGATGGGCGGCAAAAGTTGCCTCCAAATGGGTAGAAGGATCTACTGGAGCAGCTATATTTAACTCAGCTTCCTGAACAAAAAAAGTATTTTTTGTACTGCTGTTTTGGGCACCACCTAATTGTCCGCCACCCAGTAAAATTAAAGATATGTTGGGGTTTAAGTCAGGTTGTTGACCGCTGGCTTGGGCGGTAGCTTCCTGAGGAGCTTCCGAGGCTGACGGTGGTTCTGGCCCTAAGTCTTCGGTTTCTTCGCTCTCTTGAGCTAAGTCACCGGAATTGGTCTGTTCAGAGAGTTCGTCTGTATCAGGTTTATCCGCTTGGGCAGATGTCTGGAATGAATTGAGCGTTGTTCCGTCTGTGGCAGCGGCCGTCTGGGCTGGTTTAGCTAAAGTGGTGGAAGGTTCGGTTTGGGCTGTCTGTTCCACCAGCTGTTGTCCGCTCTGTTTCAGCTCTTCAATTTGTGAACGCATATCGTCAATTTGGAGCTGTTGTTCTTTTATAAGTTTGGTTTGCTCTTCCAGCAGGCGCTGTTGTTGATGAAAGAGTTCTTGCAACTCATCCAAAGAATGGGTATGCTCGCCGCTGCAATTTGCTTTTGATTCTGAACTTTCGGTTAGGGACGTATCGGTAGTAGGGCACAAAGCTTCAGCTTTAGCTGCAGTTGGGAAGGCACAGGCCAAAGTACAACTAACTAAACTTACGCCCAATAGGTGTAAGGCAAATTTATTCAATTTTATCTCCTGCTTGCTTTAAAAATGGAAAAACAACCTAATCTTAAGCAAACAGGCTGGGTGGGGCTCGTTCCGAGCGAGCCGTCAAATATACACTAGTAAGTGGAAGAGGGGAAAACAGCGTGGGAATTATTGCAACATCTACAGAGTTAAGCCACAATATGCTAAAACTGTACTGGCTTAATTCAATTAACTGTTGACAAGAATGGCATTCACCAGAATCGCTATTTCCGGAGCTCTCTAGGTGAATTGCTATATTATGATCGTGAGGGCAAAAAGAGGCCTCGTCACAAAATTGAATTTGGCAATACTGAGATACGTCGACGGAAAAATGGCGGTTTTCGTGAGGGTG
Source organism: uncultured bacterium (assembly GCA_934621605.1). GTDB lineage: Bacteria > Vulcanimicrobiota > Xenobia > Xenobiales > Xenobiaceae > Bruticola. Next base: position 33,121 of record CAKTUZ010000019.1, read on the forward strand.
GAACCAAGCTAGCCCCTGAGACAGAATAAAGACGACCGTAAACCATAGAGCCAACAGCGGCAAACGGTTATTCAGCTGCTTTTTATACATATGCTGCTCTGCATTTAGCATCGGTAAAAATCGGCCGTCTACAACTTAATCGAAACTAGCGACGATTCTAAGTCTTTGCTTTTAATTTGTCAATGATAATGAAATATCAAAAACTATTGGTGACTATAACAAATAGAGTAAACATATAACAATAAAAATAATTTGCTCCATAATATAAGAAAAATTTTGTGCAAAAAAGTGTTTTTTTCTGTAGGGTAAAAGCCTTTAAATATTAAATAGTATAGTTATGAAGACTGTAGCAATGTTGTTAGCCGGTGGGGAGGGCTCACGACTCACCGTTCTCTCTGAGAAGAGGGCCAAGCCCGCCGTTCCTTTTGCAGGAAAATTCCGTATTATCGATTTCACTTTGTCCAACTGTGTCAACAGCGGCATCAATACCGTGGGTGTACTTACCCAGTACCGCCCTCATAGTCTGTCCGATCATATCGGCATTGGTAAGCCTTGGAATTTAGACCGCAACCGAGGTGGTGTGCGCATTTTACCCCCTTATCAGGAGCGTGGAGGTCAACACTGGTATGCCGGTACAGCCGATGCTATTTACCAAAATTTAGGTTTTATCGAAAATAATAATGCCGATTTGGTACTTATTCTGTCTGGCGATCATATCTATAAAATGGATTATAATGCCATGATTGCAGCTCATATTGCCAATCATGCTGATCTTACTGTAGCTGTAATGCCGGTTCCTATCGAAGAAACTCATCGCTTCGGTATTATGGTTGTCGATGGAGAAGGCCGTATCACCGAATTCTACGAGAAGCCCAAAGAGCGCGACAAAGGGAATTTGGCCTCTATGGGTATCTATGTATTTAATGCCGATATTTTGGCAGAACGTCTCAAAGAAGATCCCGGTGTAAAAGTAGACTTTGGCAAGGATATCATTCCTTCTATGGTTGAGAGAGGCGATCGCGTTTTTAGTTATCGTTTCGAAGGTTACTGGGTAGATGTAGGTACTATTGACTCTTATTGGAATACTAACCTGGAGCTTCTTAAGGAAAGCCACGGACTCGATCTTTATTCCAATAAGTTTCCCATTATGACCCTTTCCGAAGAGCGTCCGGCTGTAAAAATAGGGCCGCAGGCTAAAATCGAAAGTAGCTTGCTTTCTAATGGTTGTGTTATCAGAGGAACGGTTATTAATAGTGTGCTCTCTCCCGGAGTTTATGTCAGTCCCGGTGCGGTAGTGCAAAATTCCGTGCTTATGAATGATACGTGGGTAGGTCCAGGCGCTCGTTTAGATAAATTGGTACTTGATAAACGCGTAGTGGTTGGAGCCGGAGCGCAAGTTGGTGTTGGTGACGAAAGTGTAGTCAACGAAGAAATGCCCGATAAGTTGTTTGCCGGTATAACCGTTGTCGGTAAAGATTCCATTATTCCCGAAGGTGCCAAGATTGGTCGCAACGTTTTGATTGGTATCAATCGTGAAGAAAAAGATTACCCTGAGGATGGGATTGTGGGCGACGGTAAGAGCGTCTAGCTCTTCTATACCGAAACGAAGGAGCAAATTATGTCTAACGCATTAGCAATGATTATGGCCGGAGGAGGCAGCTCCGGTCTGAGCGTGCTCACCGAAGTACGCGCCGATGCCGCCGTAGAGTTTGCCGGCAAGTTCTGTCTGATCGATTTCCCGCTTTCCAATTGCGTCAACTCCGATATTTATAATGTGGCCGTTTTAACTCAGTATCGTCCACAGACTTTAAATGCTCATATCGGTACTGGTACTCCCTGGGATCTCGACCTTAATCAGGGTGGCGTCCATTTGCTGCAGCCATATCGCGGTGGAGCTTATGGCGATTGGCAAAAAGGTACTGCCGATGCAGTACGTCGCAACCTGGACTTCGTTATGGAGCAGAGCGAAGAGTATGTGTTGATTTTGTCCGGCGACCATATTTACTCTATGGATTATCGTCCTTTGATCAATGCCCATATAGCTAATAAGGCCGATGTAACGATTTGTGTGCGCAATGTAAACAGTTTTGATACTTATCGTTACGGTATGCTCTTAGTCAGCAACGATCAGCGGGTTTATGGTTACGAAGAGAAACCTAAGCGTTCGCGTAGTTGTTTGGCCAATATGGGAATTTACGTTTTCCGCAAAGAATTCTTGGTTAAGGTTTTGACCGAGCATAATTTTAATGACTTTGGCCGTGACGTTTTGCCTTATGTAATTGCCAAGCACCATCGCGTCTTTAGCTATTATTTCCCCGGTTATTGGGCTGATGTCGGTAATATTCAGTCTTATTGGGAAGCCAATATGAGTCTTTTGGCTGAAGAACCCGCCTTAGATCTTTATGATGCCGGTTGGGTTATTCATACTCGCTCTATGGATCAGGCTCCCGTGCGCATAGGTTCTATGGCGAAAGTGGCTGACAATATTCTTTCCAATGGTTGCCAAGTTGATGGTGAGGTAAGTCACAGTGTTGTCGCTTCTGGAGTTATTATAGAAGAGGGTGCTGTGGTGAAAAACAGCATCTTAATGCGCAATGTTCACGTTAAGGCCGGTAGTGTAATTGACCGTTGTATAATCGATTGCGATTGTGTAATCGGTGAAGGCAGTCAAGTCGGCATAGGTGATGATATTGTACCTAATGGCGAGATGCCCAGTATTTTGAATACCGGTTTAACCGTAATCGGTAAGGGGCGTACTTTAGCTCCTGGTACTGTAGTAGGCCGCTCAGTAATTATTCACCCGGCTCATAGCGTACATTGTTCTCCTGAAGTAACCGGAGAAATTGCTAGTGGCGCCAGCGTAGGCAAGGCTGAGCGTTAAATATTGCAAACTCAGAGCGGTTTGTCTTTATAGTCGGTCGGATTAAGTAAGGAAAAAAGTCGAGTTTCTTTCTGTGAGAGAGCTCGACTTTTTTGCATAGTAAAGTCTAAGTATATTTAGCTACCGCTTGTATCAGCGGATTTTTTTTAGTTTTGAGCTCAGCCATAAGTCGGTGCAAGATAATGTAGTAGACAGTACCCGAAACCAGGAAAGCCAATATCTCCGCTATCGGTTGGCCGCTAATTACGCCAAACATACCAAAGTAATGATCGAGTAACAATGTTATAGAAATATTAAAAAGTCCCAAACGAATGGCTGACAATATAAAGGAAGGTTTTCCTAAGCCCATAGCTTGTAAGCCGTAGGCAATTAGGAAATTAACTACGGTTAGAGGAACGCCTAAGCTGGCAATGCGCAAGAACTTGGCGCCTAGCTCCACGGTGGCTTGGTGATTGATAAATAGTTCAATAATACTTTCGGAAAAAAGCCAAGCTCCCAAAACACAACCGATTGAGAATATTAAACTGCAGAGCCAGGCAAAGCGACTGATAGCCCACATACGCTTGTAGTTTTTGGAAGCATAGTTATAACCTACCAATGGCATATATCCTTGGCAAATACCCATACTGATATTGATAGGCAACATATCTATTTTTTTGACGATACCAAAGGCCGCGACGGGTATATCTCCATATTGGGAAGATAAACGTACAATTAAGAAGTTGCCTACTCCGGCTAAAAAAGTATTTAAGGCGGAGCTTATTCCGATGGAAGTAACTGGCATAAAGCAGCGCCAACGGAAGTGCTTGGGATTGAGAGACATGCTCATTTTGCCTTGATGACGAAGTCGTACCATTATAAAAATAAAGTAGGTTGCGGCTATTAAACTAGAAATTAAGGTTGCTATTGCCACTCCGGTGACGTCAAGTTTTAATAGAAAGATAAAAATGGGATCAAGTATTATATTTAAGATGCCGCCCATCATTAGGCCAAAGCTGGCTTGTTTGGCATGACCGTCGCTGCGCAGTAGATTGGCTACGCCTAAATTGACAGCTGTAGGTATGGCTCCGATAGTCACCACATAAAACATATACTGGCGGGCATATTCAATGGTATTGGCGCTGGCTCCAAGTATATACAACACTTTGTCCAGAAATATATAGCTGAAGATAGAATAAAAGAGAGCCGTACCTATAATGGCATAGAAGCTGAAAGAGCTGACATATTTTACTTTCTCTTCCCGACCGCTTCCCAATAAACGTGAAATAACGCTAGCTCCGCCCAGTCCGAATAAATTGCCTATAGCGTTTAAAGAATAAAATAGGGGAAAAGTTAGCGATAGAGCAGCTACCATATAATGGTTATTCAATTGACCAATAAAATAAGTGTCGGCAGCATTATAGATCATAGTGATCAGTTGACTTAAAATTGTGGGAATAGATAAATTAGCTACCGCTTGAGCTACGGGCATGCGCTCAAAAAGTTCCGTATTGGTGATCGATTGAGGATGCTCTTCGTGATGGTGTGGATGTTGGGGATGATGTAAAGGCATAAAATTAAAAAATGCAAATGCAATTGACAGCTGTGCAACATTGGTTGGTTGCGCAGCTAGGCAACACAAAATATGAGCCTTGCTGCCTAACAGGTGAGCGGAAGCTAGACTATATCGGCAGCATAAGCCTTAGTTGAGTCGACGTGAAACTAAGTAAACTTTAGCTACAATGCTAATGTTTATTTTGTTGATCAAGATATTCCAGAAATTCTTTAGTTTTTGACCAATATTTTATGCCCCAATTTTCGAAGTTCCATTCTTCCATATAATTGTTGCATTCGTAATCTATGTAATAAAGTTTATCTTGGTAAACTACAAAATTGGTAGGAAAGTAATCGATATTTATTCCTAAAGGATAAAGCAAAGTGCACATATCTTTTACTTGTTGCAAATAATCATCTTTCATTCCGTCTTGCAACACGTAATCGAAGATAGTTTGTCCAGGGATATATTCTTTTAAGATGCGCTCATTAGTTTTGTCGACATCTAACATTTTGGGCATAGGCAAGCCTGTTTTGACTAATTTGGCGTAATCTTGTAATTCGCTGGCCAATTTGTCACCAAATTGATAATAAGAGCAAGGTTCGTGGTGAATTTGCTTAACTACGAATAATTGTTGTTGGCTGTCCGTAACTAAATAAGAATAGCCACCTTTGCCTTTGCCCAATAATGTTTCAATTTGAAAAACTCGTTCATTGACGCTAATAGTTTTGTCCATGATATATTTTTGACCTTATTAGCGTTATAACAAACTGCGTTTTTGATATTGGCCGCAACCTTGTTTACCAAGGAATTGTCCGCCTTGAATAAGGACTTGTCCGCGTATAATAACCGTTTCTGGTTTGGTAGAAACTTTACGCTCTTCGTAAGGAGACCAGTCGGCTTTTTCGTGTAAGGTATCGCTAGTAATGATGTAGGGCTCTCGGCTCCAAATCACTATATCGGCATCAAAACCTATTTGCAAAGCGCCTTTATTTTTTAAGCCGACAATACGAGCTGGATTAGTACAACATACTTCTACCCAACGATTAAAACTCATATTGGGTAAATCTTTGGTGAGCATAAAGCGAGTTTCTACTGAACTCAGGCCACCAGGCACTTTAAAGAAAGCGTCGGGGCGGTTCTTTTCAGCTCGTGTAAAGGGGCAATGATCGCTGGAAACAGAGTCTAAAATACCGTCAACCAAAGCCGCCGCCAAAGGCTTTTGCTGGCCAGCTTCTCTAATGGGCGGAGAACAAATGGGCAGCGGGCCCATCTTGGCAAAAATAGAGCTGTCCAAGCAAGTATAATGAGGGCAAGTTTCGGCATAAACAACTTGCCCACGCTGACGGGCCCGTTCAATTTGGGGGAGATCCTCGGCGCAGCTTTGGTGGAAAAGAAAAGTATCGACTCCGCTTTGCCAAGCAATATCCAAAATGCGGCGTACTGCTTCTCCTTCGGCCCAAGCCGGACGACACAGAGGATGGTTTGAAGGAGTAGTTTTGCCTTCTGAAGCACAGCGGCGAATCAGTTCTTGAATAAAGGGCCAGTTTTCGGCGTGAACCAAAGGCAAGCCACCGTGTTTGGCTATTTCTTTAAAAGAACGATAGAGCTGACCGTCATCCAGCGTAAAAGCGTAGGCTGTGTAGTGCTTAAAAGTAGGACAACCAGATGCAACTACCTCGCCAATTTCGTCTAAGCGTTCCATGTCGTGAGGCAAAACAGACATATGCAAACTGAAGTCGGTGCAAGCTTGGGCCTGGGCTTCTTCCTGGCGGCGCTTTAAAGCGGTCAACATACTTTCCTCAGCTTTGGTTTCCACAAAATCCATTGTGGTTGTAGTACCGCCGAAAAGAGCTGCTCGGGTGCCGGAGGCAAAGGTGTCACTAGTCCAGCAACCGCCCACAAAGTAGCTCATATGAGCATGTATGTCGACTCCTCCTGGAGTAACAAGTTGGCCCTGAGCATCGATAACTAATGTCTCTTTATCGACCATAAAGCTTAAGTCTTGGCCTAGAGCGCAAATTTTGCCATTATCGACAGCTAAATCGCCGTGAAATATCTGGCCATTAGCAACTAAAAGGCCGTTTTTTATAATAAGTTGCATACTTTTCCATCCTTCAGTTGTGCATCCGAAAAGTTCTTTCCCAAAAGTTCTTTGCCAAATAAAAAGCGCCTCTCTAATTAAAATGCCGCATAAAGATGGAATTTTATCAAAAAGGCGCTTAGTAATCCGCAGTTAAAAACTACAGATCGTATTTTAAGTGGACGAGTTTCATTTGCTCATCGGTAACTACCACGGGAGCACCGGTCATTAAATCGACGCCATTGGTGTTCTTCGGGAAGGCAATAACTTCACGAATAGAAGTTTCACCTACAATAAGAGCGGTTAAGCGGTCGAGACCTAAAGCAATACCGGCGTGAGGCGGAGCACCGTAGCTGAAAGCGTTGAGCAAGAAACCAAACTTTTCTTCGGCTTCTTCCATAGAGAGACCGATGCACTTCAAGATGCGCTCTTGCATAGTGCGCTGGTGGATACGTACAGATCCGGAAGCCAATTCGCAACCATTAAGCACTAAGTCGTAAGCGGCAGCACGTACTTCCAAAGGCTTGGTTTCGAGCTTGTCCATATCGCAGGGCAGAGGACTGGTGAAAGGATGGTGCTCGGCTTCGAGGCGGTTTTCTTCTTCATTCCAAGAGAACATGGGGAAGTCGATGACCCAGAGGAACTTAAATTCTTTGGGATCGAGCAAGTTCAAATGGTTGGCAATATCTAAGCGCACTTTACCCAAAGCTAAGCTGAGCTCTTTGCTGGGACCTGCAGCCATAACTAAAAGGTCGCCAACTTCGGTGCCGCTAGCTTGGCAAATTTGCATGGCTTTTTCTTCGCCCAAGAACTTGAGTAAGCTAGATTTTACGCCATCTTCAGTGCGGCTGATAAAGAAGAGGCCGGGCAACTTGGCAGCTACAGCAAAACTCTTGAGCAAATCTTGCTCTTTGCGGGTAGCTTTACCTTGACCTTTTACGACAAAGCCTTTGATGGCCTGACCGGCGTCAATAGCCTGATCTAAAGCGCCAAAGCCTGTCTTACCTACAACTTCAGTTAAGTTCTGAATAGCCATATCTACGCGCAAATCGGGCTTGTCAGAGCCATATTTTTCGATAGCTTCGGCGTAGGGCATACGGGGAAGATGCTCGGGAATGGGAATATTGAGAGTTTTTACAAATAAGTGCTGGACAAGGCCCTCGATCATATTAAGCACGTCGTCACGTTCGACGAAGGACATCTCCATGTCGATTTGGGTAAACTCGGGCTGTCTATCAGCACGTAAGTCTTCGTCACGGAAGCAGCGGGCAATTTGGAAATAGCGATCCAAGCCGCTGACCATGAGCATTTGCTTGTAAAGCTGAGGGGACTGAGGCAAAGCATAGAACTTGCCGGGATTTACGCGGCTGGGTACCAAGTAGTCGCGAGCTCCCTCGGGAGTGGAAGCCATCAAAACAGGAGTTTCAATTTCATAGAAGCCGTGATTGTCAAAGTAATCGCGAACCGCTTTGGTTACCCGGTGGCGCATGGCTAAATTGCGTACCATGCGTGGTTTGCGCAAATCGAGGTAACGGTATTGCATACGCAAACCTTCGTCGGGAGCTTGGTCGTCGGAAATATGGATAGGTAAAGTTTTGCACGGATTGAGTATGTGCAACTCTTCTACGTTGATTTCGATATCTTTGGTGGGTAAAGTTTCGTTAGTAGAGGGAACGGCGCGAGGAGCCACTGTACCTACTACGGCAATAACAAATTCGTTACGCAGGTTGCTGGCTTTTTCAAAAACTTCGGGAGTGGCAGACTGATTGAAGACGCACTGAGTTATGCCGCTGCGGTCGCGCAAATCAACAAAGATCAGGCCGCCTAAATCTCGGCGTCTGTCAACCCAGCCCATAAGTACGACTTTTTTACCTGCGTCTGCTGAGCGCAGGACGCCGCAGTAGTGGGTGCGTTTCAGACCATTTAAGGGTTCAGGGCTGAATTCGGACATATTATTCTCCTCTAGCTGCGCTGTAATGTTAAGAAAAAAGCGGCAGCGATGAAACTTCAAAAACTCTTTATATAAAAATAGCCTGCGGTTGCCATTTTGGTGGCAATCGAAGCTCACTTCGGCTGTCTGCAGGTAAAAAATATACTCCCGCCTTCATCCTCCCGGTTAAGGGGGAATAATTTTCGGCAGGAACAGGCTGAAGGCTACGACTGCAATACAGAAAAACCGAAGCCACGACTCGGTCGAAAATTCTAAACTAAGTCTTCTTCTCCTGCGTTTTTGCTCGGACAAAGGCTTCAAAAAGCTTCGGTTATATTTGGAAAGCGATTCGGAAAATTAAAAATAGTTAAAGCGGACGCTCTTCGACTGCTTCGGAGACGGCCCAAGCCATACTGTCGGTCATAAGTTCGTCCAGACCGTTAAAGATTTTTTCCAACGATTGGGTTGGAGTTCCTTTTACAATTGAACGATGGGCCACTTGCCAAGGAGCCCACTGTTGCGTATTTAGTACGGCTGTTTTAGGCTCATAAATAGCCACGACAGGTTTTTTCAGGGCGGCGGCCAAATGGACGGCTCCTGTATCTGGTGTGACTATAAAGTCCACGCTGTTAAAAAGACAAGCCCAACGACGGAAATTCAGATCGCCCATAAAAGTAATATTATCGACGGTCATCTTCTCTTGGGGAGCCGCCAGAGCTAAAGCTTTTTTCAAGTCGGTAGCCAAGTTTTGTTCAGACGGGCCGTAAGAAATAACTAGATCGCCGCCGCGAGAGGTCATAATTAGGCCGCTGGCCAGTCTGGCCAAATTGTTGACCGTCCAACCACAGCTGAGCCAATTATTATGTAATTGCAATAATACTGCAGGACGTTTCCAATTTTGATTCATTCTATTGGAAATGGCTTCTTCTTCAGAGCTTAGCTGCAGTGAAAGAGTATCATCTTCGTAAGCTAGGCCCATATTTTTGGCTAGCTCGCCCAGCTGCTGCACTTCATGGGGGATAGGGTGGCCTAAGGCTAGCTCTCTATTTAAATTTACGCTCATACTGTGTGTTAAATAAAGAGCTTTGCACATAATAGCTGTCAATGGGCGGCTGGGATAGAAGTAGCCCACCCGGTAGGGAGCTCTGGTGGCGTAGGTGAGTTTGTAGGCGCAAGTTCGCGGAGCTAGGCAAACTGTAAGATCGGCTTCCGTTTGACGCAGCTGCTCTTCCAGTTCGCGGGTGGGTTTGCCTTGGTAAGAAATAATTTTATCTACAAAAATGACATTTTCTAAAACGGAAGCTGTATAAGCGGGCAGAACCATGGTAATCTCTGCCTGAGGAGCACCTAGACGCAGGGCTTTAAGAAAAGGTGTAGAGAGAATTAAGTCGCCAATATGATCCGTTCTAATAACGATTATTTTTTGTATTTCCGACCAGGGAATGGCTTTCATAATTTTTTATCGCTCCCTATTGCTGTCCCATAGCTTCTTTAATGCCGGTCACGTAGTGATATTGATAAACTATTTCTCGAGCCAATTTCACTTTAGGGGCGATAGAATCAAGCCAATTGAGAATAAACTTGTATTTGGTTAAGAAAGAATGGACTAACATGGAAAGCGGATTCATGCCCATTTGTAAACTAATGCGTAAATCGTGATACTTGCGATAAAAGCGCACTGTAGAATGGCCGGCTAAGCGCATGCGTCCTTTTTGTTCTTCAAAACCTACCGGATGCCAATGGTAGTTTATAGCCTGAGGAGCGTAATAAATTTTATAGCCGGCTTTAAGTAAGCGATAGCCCAGCTCTAAATCTTCATGACCGTAGCCTTGAAAAGTTAAATCGAATTTGCCTACTTGAATTAAAATATCACGCGGTACCGAGGCATTGCCGGTTAAAAAGTAATGCCAAGGCAACAGTTTGCGGGTAGGTTTATGGCGCGAATGAGCAGCCGGATCTTGGGAAAAAAGTCTATATTCTTCCAAGCTTTTTACCTGAACCTCGTTGCCCACTACCGCTTGGCCGGGATACTGTTCATGATAGCGGGCATGAACGGCCAAAAGATTAGGATCGGCCAAAATATCAGCGTCGGTAAAAAGGACTATTTCACCCTGAGCATTATCTATGCCTCGATTGCGAGCTCCGCTGCGTCCGCTGTTGGGGCCTACCAAAAAACGCAAGTTTGGAGCATTTAAGCTTTGCACATATTCGGCGGTACCGTCGGTGCTGCCCGCGTCGCAGAGCAAGATTTCATAATCATCAGGGTGCATGGTCTGATTGAGCAGGGTGGGCAGCACTTCCTGAAGTTTGTCAACTCGATTGTAAGTGGGAATAACTACGCTGATCTTTACGGACATATTTTTTTACAGGCCTCGTATAAATTTTGGCTCAATGTTTCGTCATCTTGGTTCTTATCCTGCTTTACTACCACTTCGCAAGTAGTGCGCCAAGGCTTCCAGCGAGTTAAATTGCGCTTCAAGTTGTTGGCCGGGAAGAAAACCACTTCCGGCAATTTGATAGCTGCAGCCACATGGGCCGAGCCTCCGTCGGGAGTTACTAAAAAGCGACAATTTTTTAAGAAAGCGGCAAAAATATATAAATCTCCGTTGGAAAATACGGGAACATTTATTTCTGTCGCGCTTTGTGTTGCACCATCTGCGGCCGCTATTAATTCTTTTTCTTCCCTTAAATTGCGGCGTAAATCCTCGGCGAAGATGTCTACCCAAACTCTGTCATTTGGAGCACAAGAAAAAATAGGCGCATAGCCGCTTTGGCATAACTTTTTGTATAACAAGGCAGCACTTTGCAAAAGCGGCCAATAGGGTGAAAAGTGTTTCGCTGTGGCGACTGTGCCCGAAACAGCGTTATCTTTCTTGTCGGAATGGCGGTCGCTGTTGGTTGTTTCACTTATGTTCGGGTGCCAACGCGGCATGAGTTGAATAGCGCATAAGCGGTGGCTTTTTAGCTCCGCTTCTGTAAGGCCGAGACTTGCAGCCAGAGCTTGGCGTCCTTTAGTAAGATATTCCGGACTCAGCTCTAAGGTTAAATCGGGGAAATCCGCTTCGGCAGGAATTTTAATACCCAGTTTTTCCAATAATAAAAAGAAACGAGTCGTTTGATGAATTTTCTGATCTACATGCGGATTATTGGAAAAAGGTACGCGATAATTGAGTTGCCAAAGCAGAGCCAAGCTTTTTAACGGTTGGCTTAAACCGGGAAAAAATCCGCAGCGTACAGGTATGCCACTTTGGTAAACAGCCGAAAGAGCGTAACCTTTTTCCGTAAAACAAAGCACAGCGTCAAAATGGCCATTTTGTAAAGCTGTTGTCAGTTTCGCTTTGAAGTCTGGTTCTTTAGGATTAAAAACTATAGTTTGAGCCGTTCCGTCAAAAACCGGTGCTCCCAAACTAGAGGCGATCACTAATATTTCACTTTGAGGGCAGGCTTTAACTAAAAAACGGATAGCAGGTAAAGACAAAATGCTGTCGCCCAAACCGTCCAAAACTACGACGGCGATCTTTTTGGCGTTGGTTAAAGGCGAATTGGCTTGCAAATATAGGCTGTAATTGGGTTCCGACATAATTGCTCCATTTTTTTCCATTGGCCTTTCTCCCTTTTTGGCTTAGATCCTCAATGTAAAAACTTCAACCCTCAATTAAAAAAGCAGGTAGTGAAAACTAATCTGTGAAATAAGCTTTTTCGCTTCAATGTTTAGTAAAATATTTGTCCCTCAAAGTGAAATGTTAATATAATGATTGTCAAAAAATCATCATTTTTAGAATATGTTGGTTTAACTATAGTTTTACTATCTTGCTTGGCTTTTGCTTGGCTAGGCATGGGAGCTTGTGATCGCCATCAGTTCGCTTCTATGAGTTTTGCCGGCTTAAGTTGGACGGCTTGCTTCGGCGGTTTGCAAAGTGAAGCCAATGGCTTCTTATATTATTTGGCTTTGGGACTAGTCAACGATATTTTAGGTTGGAGCAGAATAACTGCAGCTTCTTTTTCAGCTTTAAGTTTAGCAGGCAGCGCTTGGTTGCTATATTTGACTGTACGTCGATTATGTGGAGTTAGAGCAGCTCTTTATAGCGCTTTATTTTTTGTTGGCTTTAATAGCTCCATTTTTTTCGGATCATATATACGCTTTTATGCTTTCAATATGTTTTTTGTTTCTTGGGCAGCTTTTTTAGCTGTACTTTGGTTAGAGCAAAGACATATCGAATGTAAAAAACAGCATTCTGGCGAGAGTAGCGCCGCCAGTTCTCGATTGATATGGTTAAGCTTGCTTTTAGCTTTATCGTTAGCTGGTATTTTAGGCACGATGCTAGTTAGTTCCGTATTCAGCTTGGTTGTATTTGTGTCTATTTTGGCAGACAATTTGCGTGATAAAAAGCGTTGGCTTTATGTTTGTTGCTGGGCTTTTTTATTATTGATACTTTTTGTATTGTCCATAGTTGTAAATCCTCAGGCTTACGCTTTACAAGGCAAAAATATGGCGCCTAGTTTGCAATTGCTGGGAGAAGTTTACGCCAAATATTTGGGGCTAGAAGCTGTAGCTGGTCGCTTGCCTTTAAGTTTGGCTTTTTGGAATACTGCTTTAGATTTGCGTTTTCTTCCAACTTTTATGGGTGTAGGCTTGCTGGTTGTCGGCTTTATAAAATGTTGGCGAAAAAAATATTTGCTGTTTACAACTTGGAGTTTATTGCCTTTTTTATTGTTGGGTTACTCTTTTATATTCAAGCCTATAATTTCTGTTTGGAATTTGAGCTTCGTCATTCCCTCTTTAGCTGCTCTTATGGGAATTGGGTTGGCTCAGTTGAAAATAAAATGGCAATATATTTTCCTAGTTATTTGGGCTTTTGTAGCTCCAATTACTTTAATAAATTATAGCTGGCCTGCTGATATAGACTATACCAAAGCTTGGAAAATTCGCTCTCAATATAAGCAAGCTCCCTTACTTTTGGCTGACTTTCAAGTGCTGGAAAGAGCTGAAAGCAGCTTGGAACCGTATTTTTCGCAACCATCTTTTACTTTGGATAATTCACGTCGCTTGATTATTCCCATAAAACAATATGCTTCAGAAGCCGATTTCTGGTCGGACAAAAATGCTTTCAATGCTCATTTTGGTCGTCCAGTTCACGATGGAACAGAGCTTTCCAATGTGCCTTGGCGGTTGCTAGTGGGAGTAACTTACGAAAATTGGCAGCTCTTTCCTTACAAAGTGCAGGGAGCGCCTCTGCGTCAACTTTTAACTAAGCCGCCGGAAAATATCGACCATCTGGCCTCTTCTTTGTCATTGCAAGCTCGCCCTTGGCTGCCGGATCGTCGCAATTTAAGAAACAATAAAAATTGGCAGTTTTTAACTTCGGCGCCAAGTTATGCTAAAGGAGCACCCAAAGCTCTGTTTATTTTATATACTTCGCCTTGGTGCGCTTCTGAAGTAGAGCCCTTTAGTTTGGAGAAAATGGCCGATTTTCTGCCGACTTGGCGTAAGGTTACCGTTTGGGATTGTGGGGGAGTACAGCTGGCTTTGATAAGTTTTCGTTAGGTAGATTTGGCAGGTTTTGCCCGCTCGAGTGTAAAACTGCAACCGCCCCGCAGCGGCACAAAACCGCTGCTATAGCCATTTAGGAGTGATTTTTGCAATTGAGTTCACGCAGCAGTCAGGAAACATTCTCTTTAGGCAGAGTTATAGAAGCGCCTTTGCAAGAAATAGTGCGTTCCCGCTTTTTAAATTATGCTCTGTCAGTAATTACCGATCGCGCTCTTCCTGACGTTCGCGACGGACTTAAGCCTGTGCAGCGTCGCATCCTTTACGCCATGCACCACGATTTACATTTGAGCCCCGACAAGAGCACCTTAAAGTGCGCCAAAGTTGTCGGTCAAGTATTGGGTAGCTACCACCCGCATGGCGATTCGGCTGTATATGAAGCTATGGCCCGTATGGCCCAAGATTGGACTTTGCGTTATCCTTTGGTCTTTGGTCAAGGTAATTTCGGCTCAATCGATGGTGATGGCCCGGCTGCCTATCGTTACACCGAGGCTAAATTGAGTCCGGTCGCCATGGAATTTGTGGAAGAATTAGGCCAAGATACGGTCGACTTTATTCCCAATTTTGATGAAAGCACTCCTGAGCCTAAAGTCTTGCCTGCTCGTTTGCCGCAAATGTTGGTTAATGGTTGCATGGGTATTGCTGTAGGCGTAGCTACAAACATTCCGCCTCACAATTTAGGTGAAGTTTTGCAAGCTTGTCGGGCTTTAATAGACAATCGTCAGCTGAGCGTGGCTCAATTACTCACTTATGTTAAAGGGCCCGATTTCCCCACTGGCGGAGAATTACTCAACAGTCGCCAGAGCTTGGAACAAGTGTATGCTTCCGGCCAAGGCGCCCTTAAAGTGCGTGGTACTTATAAAATCGAAGAAAAAAATAAACGCCAGTTCCATATCATTATCGATTCTATTCCTTATATGGTTAATAAATCGGAACTTGTTGAAGAAATTGGCAATATAATTATGGCCGGTAAAATTCCGCAATTGCAAGATGTGCGTGATGAATCGACTACTGATATTCGTATAGTTTTGGAATGCCGCCACGATGCCGATCCTACTGCAGTTATGGCTTATTTATTCAAAAATACCAAGTTGCAGAATCAGTTTAATGTAAATATGACTTGCCTTACTTCGCGTGGGCCTGAGCGTGTCAATTTGCGTACCGCTCTGCTGGAATTTATCGATTTCCGCTTTGAAGTTACGGTACGCCGCCTCAATTACGAAGTGCGTCTCTTAAATGAGCGCATTCATATTTTGGAAGGCTTCGTTAAAGTATTTGACGCTATTGAAGAAGCTATTGCCATTATTCGTACTTCTTCGGGCCGCTCTTCTGCCAATCAAGCTTTATGTGAGCGCTTTTTAATCGATGAAGTTCAGGCCGACGCCGTTTTGGATTTGCGCCTTTATCGTTTGAGCAAAGACGATGTACTTTTAATTAGAGACGAGCTGGCCGAAAAGAGAACCAAACGCGACCATTTAGAGCAACTTTTGGGCGATATGCCAGCTTTGTGGGCTTTGGTTAAAGATGAACTTGGTCAAGTTCGCCGTCGCTTCTTAGATGAGCGTCGCACTCAAGTTTTGCGCGAAGGCGCCGAAGAGTTAGTTTATAATGCTGATGATTTTATCGTTGACGAAAAAACTGACGTGGTCATTACTCGCGATGGTTGGTTGCGCCGTGTCGCTCCAGGCACCGATTCCAGCAAATTGCGCTTGCGTTTGGAAGATTCTATCTGGCAAATTTTGGAAGGCTCAACCTTAAATTCTTTAATTCTGTTTACCAATTTTGGTATGGCTTATACTATGCCTGTGCATGAATTGCCTAGCGGTACGCGCGGCTTCGGTGAGCCAGTACAAAAATTCTTTAATTTCAGCGATGGCGAAAAGATTATTTCCGCTTTTCTCTTTGACAGTCGCAATAGTGAAGTATGGTCTTCTGCCAACGAAGAGGAGCTTCCCAGCATACATGCTTTAGCTTTAAGTACCGATGGCAAGGGAGTGCGTTTTTCCTTTGCTTCTTTTGTGGAGCCTTCCAAAAAGAATGGCCGCCGTTATATGCGTCTGGGCGAAGGAGCTCAGTCTTTTGTTGTTGAGGCTGTGCGTGGTCGTGAACATTTAATCGTCTTAACTGTACAAAATCGCGCTTTAATTTGTCCTATAGAAGAGATTAGCTTCAACTCTGGCTGTGCCCGCGGCGTTCAAGTTATCAAACTTGAAGAAGAAGATAAGCTTTGGGAAAGCATGGTAGTTAATGGAGCCGATCAAGGACTTATGCTCAGCCGCGTAGGTACGGGAACGCCAGTTGAAGTGTCATTGCGCAAACAGAAAGCCTGCGCCAGAGGTGGCAAAGGAACTCTTTTAATTAAACGCGGAAAGTTGCAATTGCAGCAAAAATTCTACAGTAATACTACTAAGGACGAGCTTGAATCGGAGCATGATTCTGCCGAATTGACGGAAGAAGCTGAAATGGAAGCGGATATTTTCGATCCTGATTTGGGACTTTAAGCAAAATGGGATTGTGGCGCCGCAATGGGGAAAATTAGTGAAGAGAGCGGCGCTTATTAGTAAGAAAATAATCAAGTAGGCTTGGGAAGAACAGTTGGGAGCGAGGTAAAAATGGAATCTTATACTGCGCAAGATATTCAAGTTTTAACCGGTTTGGAGCCGGTGCGCAAAAGGCCTGGCTTATATATAGGCAGCGTAGACAGTGCCGGTTTGCACCATTTAATTTGGGAAATTTTAGATAACTCCATAGACGAAGTTATGAATGGCTATGCTACTTGGGTAGAGCTGGAGTTGGATCGTGACGGTCGGGCTATAAGAGTAACTGATAATGGACGCGGTATTCCAGTTGATGTGCACCAAGAATACGGCAAATCGGCTTTAGAGCTGATTATGACTACTTTGCACGCTGGCGGTAAATTTGCTCATGCCAACTATACTTATTCTGGCGGTTTACATGGCGTAGGCGCTTCTGTAGTAAATGCTCTTTCTGAGCGTTTGGAAGTAACCGTTAAACGCGACGGAGGTGAATGGTTCCAATCTTATAATTTTGGTGTACCTACGGCTCCTGTAGCTCAAGTAGCTGACAACGTGCGCGGTAGCGGCACTTCTATATGGTTTAGGCCTGACGAAGAAATTTTTGAAGAGACGATTTTTGATCCGCAAATTATTTTAGATACTTTGGAAGCCAGAGCTTGGTTGCACAAAGTTAAGATTATATTTAAAGATCGCGTCAATGGTGTTACCCATAAATTAGATCATTGTGACAGCGGTTTAGACGGTTATTTAGCTCAGTTGGTAGGCGAAGAGCCTAGAGCTACTGCTTGGGAAGAAAATATCTTCTCTTATCAACGCGAAGAAGATATTCGCATGGAAGCGGCTGTACTTTGGAGCCAAAATGGTGGCGAGCATGTGCGCAGTTTTGTCAATGGTATCAATACTCCTCAGGGTGGTACTCACGATCTGGGATTAAAAGCCGGCTTAGTTAAAGCTGTGCGCAACTATATGGAGATTCACAATCTTCAGCCTAAGGGTGTAAAACTTAATGCTGACGATATTCGTGACGGTTTGCGGGCTATTATAGCCGTTTATATTGCCGATCCTCAGTTTAAAGGTCAAACTAAAGAGCGCTTAAATAATACAGAAGTAAATGGACAAGTAGCTTCGGCCATTGCTCCCGCTTTCGAACGCTATTTAAACGAAAATCCTTCCGTTGCTGCCGGATTGGTGGAGCGCATTGTGCTTGGCGCTAAAGAGAGAGCGGCCGCTGCTCAAGCTACCGAAACCGTTTCGCGCAAATCAGTAACGCGTAAGCTCAACTTGCCCGGAAAATTGGCCGACTGTTCTTCCAGTCGCACCGAAGATTGCGAGCTCTTTATCGTAGAAGGCGACTCGGCCGGCGGCTCAGCTAAGCAAGGGCGCGATCGTCGCTTCCAAGCCATTTTGCCTCTGCGTGGTAAAATTCTCAACATTGAACACGCTGGCGCCGGTAAAATAGGCCAAAATAAAGAGATTGCCAACTTAATTAGCGCTATAGGTTGTGGTGTAGGCAGCCAATTTTCTGCTTCTAAGTTGCGCTATGGTCGTATTGTCGTTTTGACCGATGCCGACTCAGATGGCCACCATATAGCTTGTCTTTTAGTCACTTTCTTCTATCGCTTTATGCCCGAACTTATTAGAAGAGGCCATATTTACTTGGGCCGTCCTCCTTTATATCGTGTCCAAAAGGGCAAGACTATCAATTGGGCCTGGACTGAAGAAGAGCGCGAAAGTTTAAGTAAAAGCGGCCGCAAAGGCACAGCGCAAATTACGCGCTTCAAAGGTTTAGGCGAAATGAGCCCTGAGCAATTGAAGGCTACTACGCTCGATCCGGCTACTCGCACTATCTTCCGCGTCATGGTAGATGATGAAAAGGGCGCTTCGGAAACGATTTCCGAATGCTTCGGCCGCGATGTCGCTCCGCGCTATAAGCTCATTATGGAACACGCTAGCGAAGCTGAAGAAATAGACGTATAACACAAAAGCCGAGCCTAGTTTGTGAAGGCTCGGCTTTTTTTTATTTATCCAACTAGGTTGAATTTATCCTATTATGTATAGTATATTGCAATTACAGGGGAAATGGAGGAAAAATCTATGAACGTAAGCACTGATTCTCTCGTTTCAATAACTGAAGCTAATCAAAATTTTTCTCGTGTAGCTCGTTTAGTTGATGAAAGAGGCGCAGTTATTGTTTTGAAAAATAATGTTCCGCGCTATCTTATTGTAGAATTTAACTCTGCTGAGAAGACCCAAATTGCTGAGGATGAAAGCGTTGCTGCCATTTCTAGAAGATTGATTGAAAAAAATCGCCAAGCGTATGAAGTGTTGGCTAAATGATAGTTCTTTCAAAATCTCAAGTTAAATTCTTGCACTCAGAGCTTATCAATGAGACCGGTGGAAGTTTAGGAGTACGTGACGAGAACCTGCTAGACTCAGCGTTGAGTAGTCCTTTTCAGGGCTTTGCTGGTGAGGAATTTTTTCCGACTATGCAGCAAAAAGCTGCTCGTCTTTGTTTCGGTTTAGTAAAAAATCATGCTTTTATAGATGGTAATAAACGCATAGGTGCACATTGTATGCTAGTATTTTTAGCACTAAATGGCATAGACTTAGATTATACCCAACAAGAATTATCTAACATAATTTTAGATGTGGCTGCTGGAAAAATAGATTGCGAAGATCTGGTAAATTGGATTGTTATCCATCAGATTAAGTAAATAGACGTATAACACAAAAGCCGAGCCTAGTTTGTGAAGGCTCGGCTTTTTTTGTTAATTGCGCCAAGTTCGCTCTATTGTATCTAGCAAGCGGTCGGAAGCGCCCGCGTATGGCGAATATAAGCGACTGAATTCATACTTCTGACGCAGCAATTGTTCAGGATCATTTAACAATCCCAAAGCAGCATTGGCTATATAAGTAGGTGTAACTACATCGATAATTTCTGGTACTATCGGGCGATTAGCCAAAATGTTAGGCTGAGCCATATAGGAGACTTTATCGCGCATTCTCATAAGCAATTTGCCTTTAAGTACGCGACCGCCAGGAAGCCAGTCCAATAAACCAATTAAACCTATATAAGGCAACTGGTCGGGACGATTGATCGGCAAAATCATCAATTCTGGTACACCTAAACTGGCCGCTTCGGCTGTTTTGGTGCCGGGAATCGTTATGCACAGCTGGGAGGCACTAAGTTGCGGCAATTGATTTTTGCGTACAATATCTATGCTTATACACTCAGCTTGTAAAGTTTCACCGACAATTTTTCCTTTAATACCACCTACAGCTGGATGTGGATCTGCTTGTAAAGCTTTAACCAATTTGGCTGGAGGAATAAAAGGAGAAATAAGCATTTGAAAGCGCAAATTGGGCTTTTGCTCTTGCATAAGCTTAGCCGTTTGCAAGAAAAACGGACTCAAATTGGTAACTTCTGTAACACGGCTGCCTGGTAAGAAAGAAATTAAGTTAGAATCAGCTTGCGGTAATTGACCATATTTAGCCAGGTAATTTTGCATAATCCAGCGCACGTCGTCAACCACTAGATCGCCAACTATAATAGCTTTTTCCAAAGGCAACTTGTGGCGCTTCATCCACTCAAAGTGCTTTTCGTCTTTAATAAAATAGCCTTTGAAAGCCGAATCCCACCACCAGCGTCCCCATAAATAAGACCAAGCCGGAATACGCCAACGCCACACTAAAGCTGCGCTATACATAAGATCGCCGCCCAGGTGGAGCAATACGCTGCTTTTGTAATCTTTTAAGCCGCTAAAAAGCATACGGAAATAACGGCTGGCTGGAATTACTTCATCGACATGGAGTAAATCTGTAGCCACCTTACTTTCCGAGCCGGTAGCAAAAGGACAAGGTAAAAGGATTACGCTAATTTTGCACTCTGGCCAACGACGGCGCACCGCCGCAGCCACAGGGCTAAGCCAGCCGGCGATTTCGCCTGGACTGTTGGCTGTTATGTAAATTTTTTGAGGATACATATTTTCCACTTTTTAGCTAAAGCTCATTATTGCGAGTGAGATTGAGATTAACCAATTTTGTGGTAGAGCGACCGGGAATAAGTTTGGCTAAAACAATTTTGCCACCGAAACTCTTTATAATGGGAGCTTCGGGCAAATCGTCTTCTTTATAATCGCCGCCCTTAACGTGAACGTCTGGACGCAGTTTTTCAATTAAAGCCAGAGGAGTTTCCTCTTCGAAAATAACTACAATATCAACACATTCCAAGGCGGCTAGCATTACAGCTCTTTCGTCCTGGCAATTGATGGGACGGCTGGGCCCTTTGAGAGCTTTTACCGAGCTATCGGAATTGAGACCTACTACCAGCAGATCGCCTTCTTGCTTAGCGGCTAATAAAGTATTGAGGTGGCCAACATGCAAAATATCAAAGCATCCGTTAGTAAAGACTACGGTGGGCGGATTTTGGCTATGGCGCAAACGCTCTAAACGTTTAGCTGCTTCTTCAGCAGAAAGAATTTTGCGTTGCGGATTTAGTTCCGGCTGATGGGAGCTTGTTTGCAAAGACTCAAGCAATTCTTCGGTACTAACTGTGGCCGTACCGACTTTACGCACTACAACAGCTGCTGCGTGGGAAGCTAAGCTCATGGCTTCGGTAATAGGGACAGAAGCGGAAGCACATAGAGCCATAACTGACAGTACTGTATCACCGGCGCCGCTGACATCATAAACTTGTGAAGCTAAAGCCGGCACTCTTACTGTAGGCACATCTTTGCGGAAGAGGGCCATGCCTCGTTCACCTAAAGTGATAAGCACGGAATTTAGGTTGAGTTCGGCTAAAAGGGCACGTCCGGCTTGCTCTAAACCCTGATTATTAAAGGTATCGTAGCCAGAAGCGGCTTTGGCTTCTTTAGCGTTTAAGGTGATAAGCTCGCAACCTAAGAAGCGCTTAAGATCGACAGGCTTGGGCCCGGCAATAACAGGAACGCCTCGGAAAATTTTAATTAAATCCTGAATATGATCGCCCCAAAGTAAACCTTTATCATAATCGGAAATAACTACAGCGTCGTAGTCTTGGCGATGATTGTTGGCCCAAGCCAATAACTTTTTCCAAACATGGTCTTTTACTGCACAGCGAGTTTCTAAGTCGGCGCGTACTACTTGTTGGCTATTGGCAATAATGCGTGTTTTCATAATGGTAGGGTAGTCTTCACTGACCACTAAACCGCTAATGCCTATATCTTGTCGCTCCAACATGACGCGCAAACGTCGGCCAATATCGTCGGCTCCTACTACGCCCAGTAAATCTACTTTGGCCCCTAAAGTTTTTAAGTTGGCTACTACATTAGCCGCGCCGCCTGGTGTGTAAGAATGATGAGCTATATCTACTACCGGCACAGGTGCTTCAGGACTAATGCGTGAGACTGTCCCCCAAACCCAATAATCAAGCATCAAATCGCCGACCACCAATAGGCGAGCTCCAGCGAAGGAACGGCAAATTTCTG
Organism: uncultured bacterium; assembly: GCA_934621605.1. Classification (GTDB taxonomy): domain Bacteria; phylum Vulcanimicrobiota; class Xenobia; order Xenobiales; family Xenobiaceae; genus Bruticola. The sequence continues at coordinate 55,099 of CAKTUZ010000019.1, forward strand.
TAGCTTTTTCGTATTCTATCAAGTTCATTTTTTTTTACAGCCTCCATAAAAACACGGAGTTATTTTACTATTCCGGAAAAAGTCTTGCTTTTTTCAACTGCCACAGAGTTTATTTTTGCTTTTGCTTATGCTTTTCTACAGCCTGAGCAAAAATATTCAGCATATTTTTAGCTTGTTTTTCAGGAGTAAAGAGCTGGGCTCGCTCTAAACCGGCTTTTATTCTCTCGGCAAATAATTCTTGCTTCTCGGCACTACGTCTATATTGCAAAACAAAACGCAACTTTTCTACCATATCTTCTTGATTGTCAGCTTCATAATAGAAAGGTACCTCGCCGCCAACTTCAGGCAAGGGCTCACGATTTACCGAAAAAATGGGAGCTTGACAATTCATAGCCTCAATTAAAGGTAAGAAAAAGCCTTCATATCTGGAAACAGCCGCCAAACAATCACAATAAGAGTAGGGCTCAAGCATGCCTTCTGGATTCAATTGTCCGGTATATACAACACGTCCGGGCAACTTTTCTAAATAACTTTTTATTTCCTGAACATATTTGGTATGCTCGTCGGGAAAGAGTCGCTTCCAAAAACTTATGTTGCTTTTAGGCTCATTGCCGGCAATTAAAATTTTATGGGGAAATTCGTCGCGCAAAGTGTACAAAGCTTGGAGTAATGAAAGCAAGTCTTTATTCTCTTCATAAGCATTGCCCACAAAGAAGAGGAAAGGAGCGCCGCCAGTTACTTTGTCCATATATTGCTGTCGTTTTTGCTCGTCTCTGTATTGAGGTTCAGTAGCTTTTTGGTAGTAAATATTATTTATGCTGTTGTAAGAAACTTTTAAATCGCTTTTTACTTCTGGGAAGAATTTTTCAAAGAGCCCTTTGACATACTTTGAAATAGTGACGATTTGAGTAAATTCACGATTTACTTTGGGCCAGTCACGATAAGCTTTTTTGCCAGATTCTGCTTTCCAAACTACGGCGTCATGTACAGTTAAAACTTTGGCACAAGGCAAATATATGTCGGCTCTATCCCAAGGATACCAGCATATATCTAAATCTTGCGGCGCTTCTTTAAATGTTGAGCAAGCTCCTAAATGGCCAACTTCTTGCTTTATATCTTCTAATAAATGAGGCTTAAAAGTTAAGAAAAAAAGCTCGTCTTGCTCAGATTTTACTTTCTGGTATCCTTGCAAAAAATTGCGAACTACCATACCCATACCGCGTCTGTCGCGAGGCAAAAAAGTAGCGTCTATGCCTATGCGCATTATGTTTGTACTCTCTTTTAGCAAAAAAATATCGCCTGATTCTAACATACTTTCTGCACCTTCACCGTAGTTTTGATTATTTTTAAGTATTAGTTGTTTTATTTTTCTTCTTATTTGTTGTATATGCTTTATTTATAAATAATACATATTTATTTATTGTAAACATGTACTATTTATAATGAGTAAGCAAATGTGTTGGGATTGTAAATATATAATTATTGATAATAAATATGTATAAGCTAAAAATAATCAAAACAAATTAAGCTGGCGGCAGGCCTAGAGTGTTGCTGTTAAGAAAAATGCTAGCTATGAGATGGCCTGCCGCTTTGTTGCGCTCCGGATTGATCCATTTTGCTGCCGTACTTATATGTTTAGCTGCGGCTGTGTTTCTTTGGGCTTTTTTGCAAAATCCGTTTAACTTATACCGAACCGGATTGGAAATATACCATCCGCGTTTATTGCTTTATGGCAGTGCTTTAGTGGGCGTATGCTTTGCTTCTTGGACTTGTACTTGTTTGGCTTCGTCTAAACTTATGTATCTTTATACGCCTTTAGCGCTGGCTTTTTTAGCCTATGCCAATTCTTGTCCCGGCTATGCTTTAGCTATTTGTGTTGTATTTTTATGGCTATTATTGGCTTATTTGTTGCACTCTGGACTAATTGGCGAGGGGAAAGAGGCTGCTTCTGGCGCTGCTTCGGAGGAAGCCGAGGAGGCACAGCTCAATAAGTAATTTAAGGCTAAGGCTTCCGGTTCGGTAAGCTTTTGGCTCAAATAGTTGCGAGCCGATTCTATAAATTCGGCAAAAGAAAGAGAGGGAAACTCTTTAGCGTAGGCCGCAGCTTGCAAGGCCATATCTAATTTGTCTAGGGCGTGTACAAATTGGGCTTCTTTAGTAGTGTTGGCTTGGTATTCCTGAAAGCGTGCATACATTAAGCTTCCATTGGGGAGCGGCCCGCTTATTTGTTTAAATGCCATATCTTCGCGCTTAGCTTTATCTTGCGGCGATACGTGATCATAAGGGGTAAGATCGCCAACTTGAGCTTCCGCCCAATCGTGTACTAAAGCTATTTCTATTACTTTGCTTCTGTCCAGACTGGGCGGACACAGAGATAAAGCCAAAATTGCCGCTCCCCAGCTATGAGAGGCTACGCTTTCAGGGTGGGTTAAGCCAATGCGCCGCCAGCCCGAGCGCAGCACTTCTTTTAGCGCCGGTACAGCCAACAAAGCTTTCCATAAGTTTGGAGCCAACTCAGCACTAGACAAAATCGGCTCGGGCGTATCCTTGGGCGAAAGGGCTGCTTGGCTGTTATCCGCGTTTAACATAGCTTCAATCTCTGCTTTTCTTTAAGTGCAATTTGTTTAGGTGCAAATAAGCTTTACAGTTAAATCAAAAAGCCAATCGGGGACATATTTTTTAAAGAAAAGCAATACTTTAGCGTCTAGCGGCCCGGCGTAGCGCAATTTGGGATGTTGGCTACTGACGGCTTTTACCACAAGCTTAGCAATATAATCGGGTGAGCCTACGATAGCGTCACTATAATTGAGCTTTAACACTTTGCTCATTTTGGCGCAAACTGCTGCGTAAGGCCCTTGAGCGGAATTTTCTTCCATTTTCTTAATGGCAATATCTGACCATTCAGAGCGAATAACGCCAGGCTCAATTAAAACAACTTTGATACCATAAGCAGCTACTTCATGGCGCAAACTATCGGAGAGAGCTTCCACAGCTCGCTTGGAAGCGTAGTACCAAGAGCCCATAGGCGTATAAATTTGACCGCCCATAGAAGAAATATTGATAATATGACCGCTTTGTTGTTGACGCATGAAAGGCAGCACTTCGCGAGTCATAGTTGCTAAACCGAAAACATTGACTTCAAACTGGCGATGAGCTTCTTCGTTGCTCACATCTTCAAAGGCGCCGTAAGATCCGTAGCCGGCGTTATTTACCAAAGCGTCTATACGTCCGGATTCTTCTATCACTTTACCTAGGCAAGCAGCGCAAGAAGAAGGATCGGTAACATCCAAATAAAGGGGACGCAAACCTAAATTTACCAATTCTGCCAAGCGCTCTTGACGGCGAGCTGCGCCATAAACAATCCAGCCGCGCTGTAAAAGAGCCTTAGCTGTGGCTGCGCCTATACCAGAAGAAGCGCCGGTAATTAAACAAACTTTATTCACGATATACCTCAAATACTTTCTCTTATACCGCGCTCTTATTTTGGCTTTAATTTTTCTCTTCCTTTGCCTAGTTGTTGCTTTTCACTATGTTTCTAGCCAATATGTAGGATTAAAAAATTTTTAGAAGCTTATTTTCCGTACAGTCGGCTAGGGCAAAACACTAGACTATTTATAGTATTTTGGAGTATAATATCGCGCTATGGAACGCAAAGATTTAAGAAATTTAGCAATTATTGCTCACATTGACCACGGTAAAACTACCTTGGTAGACGGTTTGCTTCGTCAAGCCGGCGCTTTTAGAGTAGGACAAGATGTAGCCGAGCGCGTTATGGACTCTAACGACTTAGAGCGCGAGCGCGGTATTACCATTTTGGCCAAAAACACCTCTGTCGTTTACAACGGTGTTACCCTCAATATCGTAGACACTCCCGGACACGTAGACTTCTCCAGTGAAGTAGAGCGCATCCTGGGTATGGTTGACGGCTGTCTGTTGGTTGTTGACGCTTTCGAAGGCCCTATGGCTCAGACCAGATTCGTATTAAAGAAGGCTTTGGAGACAGGTTTGTCTCCTATTTTAGTTGTCAACAAAATTGACCGTCCCGACGCCAGACCTCAGCAAGTTGTTGACGAAGTTTTAGAACTCTTTATCGACTTAGGCGCCAACGACGACCAGATCGATTTCCCTGTCGTTTACGCTTCTGCCCGCAAACAAGTTGCTTCTTATAGCCCCGATGGGCCTTTCGAAAACTTGCAGCCTCTTTACGAGACCATCATTAAGCACATTCCTTGCCCCAAGGGTGACGATGAAGCTCCTTTGCAAATGCAAGTTAGCAATTTGGACTATGATGAGTACGTAGGTCGTTTGGCTATTGGTCGTATTCTCAATGGCAAGATCAGCCCTGCCAAGACTATCTGCTACGGAACTTCTGCTGAAAACTGCCATACTGGTAAAGTCGGTCAGGTTATGGGCTACGTGGGCTTAGGCAAAAAGCCTATCGAGAGTGCTACTGTGGGCGACATTGTGGCTCTTACCGGTCTTCCCGATGTAGCTTTGGGCGACACCGTTACCGATGTTGAGAATCCCGAATTCTTGCCCGGTTTGGAAATTGAAGAGCCTACTTTGGCTATGACTTTCATGGCTACCGATAGTCCTTTCGCCGGTCGCGATGGTAAGTATGTAACTTCCCGCCAATTGCGTGATCGTCTCTTCCGTGAAGCTGAGCGCAACGTCGGTTTGAGAGTGAAAGCTGTCGAAGGCACTACCGACTCTTTCGAAGTCTGCGGCCGCGGTGAGCTTCACCTTTCCATTTTGTTGGAAACTATGCGCCGTGAAGGCTACGAGCTTTCGGTAACCGCTCCTCGAGTCATTACTAAAGTTGTCAATGGCGAACTTTTAGAGCCTATCGAGAATTTGACTATCGATATTCCCGAAGAGTGCATGGGCCCGATTATGGAAAAAGTCGGCGCCAGACGCGGTGACTTAATCAACATGACTGGCAGTGGCACAGGCCGTCTCCACTTGGAGTTCTCCATTCCCGCTCGTGGTTTGGTAGGCTTCCGTTCCGAGTGCTTGACCATTACTCGCGGTTATGGCGTTATGAACTACTTATTCGCCGGCTACGGCCCTTACCGCGGCGAGATTGCTCGTCGTACTCGTGGCTCCTTAGTTACTGGCGAAACTGGTACCGCTACTTCTTACGCTTTGTTTAACTTGCAAGATCGTGGCGTCTTCTTCATTTCTCCTGGCGAAGACGTTTACACCGGTCAAATCGTCGGCGAGCATTGCCGTCCTAACGACTTAGACGTAAATGCTTGTAAGAAGAAACACGTTACTAATATGCGTTCTTCCACGTCCGATGAAGCTGTGCGCTTAGACGAGCCTCGTCACCTTACTTTAGAGCAGTGCCTCGAGTTCATTGCCGACGATGAGTTGGTAGAAGTAACTCCTCATTGCTTGCGTATGCGTAAAGCTATTCTCGATCCAGCTACTCGCGCCAAACAGCGTAAAGATCGCGAAAAACGTGACGGCAAGTAAATAAACTGTTTCTCTATAATCTGATACGCTAATCTGATACGCCCGCTGAGCCTACAAGCCCAGCTGGCGTTTTCTTTTGTTGCTAGGTAGATAGTTTATACTTAAGCGAAAATAGCTAAGTTATGATTGATACCAAACTTTTACGCCAAAAACTTATCGATATGGCTATGCGTGGCCTCCTTGTTGAGCAACGCCCAGAAGACGGCAACGCTACCGATTTTTACTAGAGCAAATCCGCACCGAAAAAGCTGCCCTTGTTAAAGAAGGCAAAATAAGGTAGACATTGGCAAAAATGCTAATCCCTTTGTCGCCGCTAGCAGAGCAAAAACGCATGGCTGCTAAATTTGAGCAAATAAATGTTTTGATTGAAACTATGCTTCATTAACGCATGTTTGCTTTTGCTTGTTGGAGACTTTTGATTGTGTTCAGCCTGCGGCTCTTCTAGTCTCGAACTGACTGAGCTAACACCAGACCGATATCCTTCGCCTTCCATCGCCACTGCCTCCGCCTGTAGGTTGAAAACTACATCTGCATGAGTGCTCTTTCGCTAAAAATTTCCTTTTCGCTATTCATTATTCACGCTTTGCAAGTATCGCTAAAACGTACACTGCCCGACAAGCGTTAGCTATGTCGGGCTCTCACAAAAGCGTAACCGGTTTCCGCTTGCAATCCCTCTCCGCTAGCTATTTAGTTCCGATTGTAATCCTTCCGCTAGCATTTTCCCCTTGCTATTAGCTGTTATGTCTCGCTTACGCCAAAGGAGCCTGTGAATAAAAGTCTGTAAAAATAGATCTAAACTATTAAACCTTCTGTGGTAAATTAAAAATATCATGGGA
>CAKTUZ010000020.1 GCA_934621605.1 uncultured bacterium
GATTATGAATTGGGCATTATACTCGGCTCATGTCAGGCTATGGAAAAGTGTTCAACTTAATATTGCAATTTACGTAAATTACAATCCGCACAATTACTATTGCTTTATGTTTGGCTATATGCTAGAATTGCACACAAGAAAGGCAACCCCTTTCTCAAGGTCTCCCCTGCCTCTGTTGTGTTCGCAAAACTTACAAAAGTGCCGGGAGGCCTTTTTTTATGTCTTTTTACTTTTCTTAGGCTTACATTGGGCAAAATTGCTAGCAACAATACGGAAGGCCACTAGATAGCTAAAATTGCATGGACTCTCTTCTTTAAAACACCCGCCTATACTAGAACACATAGGGACTATGCCAAGAAGATCTCGCCGGGAATATGGCCGAAAGGATTGTAGCCAGAAATTTAGACAAACCCCACTAAGCACAAAAATACTCCTGCCCTTCGTCAATGTGTCCGCATGGACATTTTAGCAGAAATAGTTGCGCTAATACAAGATTAAAAGTGCCTATTTTCGGTATATTTTAAAATATTTTGGTGGTGGTGGTGGTGGTGGTGGTGGTGGTGGTGGTGGTGGTGGATATTATCACATATAATAACAATTGTCAATACCGATTTTTAATACAAACATATACTAAAAATAGTTATTTATATTGCTATTAAAACCGGTGTAGATGATGCTTATTATTATTTAATAATTATTATCATTAAAATATCAACTAAGACCACTTATGGTATGTTGTTAACTTTGCTGTTACTTTTGAAGCAAACACTCTTGGGCAGCTGCAGTATTGTTTAACTTACTGCAGCTATTTTTTATAAAGATACAAGCTATAGGCTAAACTTCGCTTTAAAAATTTCCTAAACGGAGATTCAGTGCTTGTCAGTTTCGTCCATAGCTTTTGACAAAAATTGCCGATATGGCTGCTAGCTGGAAGCTAGCAGCCATATCGGCAATATACCAAACATAGATCAAAAGCAGAGTTTGCTTGATTGCAAATATATCTGCTTCACTCACTATTAAGCTAAAAAGTTAAGATAATTATTTCAGTAAACTACTGACTAAAGCTGGTAATTTACTAAGATCTTCCTCTTCAGGATTCCAGAGTGACTTTATCTCCTCATCGACTGTGGCAAAACCGGCAGCAGTTAATTTTTCTTTCAAAATTTTGACGCCCTCGCCGCTCCAGCCATAGCAACCAAAAGCAGCTGCTTTCTTATTTTTAAATTTCAATTGCTTAGAAAAAGCCAACCAACCGGACATGCTGGAAAGAATATCGTTACCCACCGTAGGCGAACCAACAGCTATAGCTTTGGACTTAAAGACTTCGGTCATAACTTCATTTTTGTCAGATTTAGAAATATTGAAGACTTTGACTACTGTATCGGGGCTCTGGAGAGAAATTTCGTCAGCGATAGCATGAGCAATTTTAGCGGTGCCTTCCCACATAGTGTCATAAACGACAGTGACTTGCTTTTCTTGATAAGCTTTAGCCCACTGAGCGTATTTTTCTACAATTTGTAAAGGATTATCACGCCAAATTACGCCGTGACTGGGGGCAATCATTTCAATAGGTAAACCTAACCCCATAATTTCATCTATTTTCTTGCTCACTAAAGGAGAAAACGGATTGAGAATATTGGCGTAATATTTCATAGCTTCTTTGAAAAGCAAGCTCTGGTTAGCCTTATCGTTAAACAATTCGCCTACGGCAAAATGCTGACCAAAGGCATCGTTGGAGAACAAAATATTGTCGCCAGTTAAATATGTAGCCATAGAATCGGGCCAGTGAAGCATACGCATTTCTACAAATACGAGCTGCTTACCGTTTCCAATATCGAGCTTATCGCCAGTTTTCACGACATGAAAGTTCCAGCCGCGTTTGCCATATTGACCTTCTAAGCTTTTTACACAATTAGCCGTACAATAAATAGGTACGTGAGGAATCTTTTTTAAAAGAGCAGTTAAAGCTCCGGAATGGTCGATTTCACCGTGATTAGCAATAATGTAGTCAATCTTGCTAAGGTCTATCTCTTGTTGCAAATTCTCCACAAATTCAAAACGATGCGGAGCCCAAACAGTATCGATTAAAACTGTTTTTTCTTCTTCAATAAGGTAAGCGTTCTGACTGGAGCCATTGACGATAGAATAATCGTCACCGTGGAAGCTTTCTAATTCCCAGTCGATATAGCCTACCCAGCTGACATTGCTTTTAATGGTCCTTTTCATGAAAAACTTCTCCTCCAATTACGTTAGCAAAAAAATGCTTAATGTTGAATTACGGTCGTCAAGAAGTTTGTAATAAAAGTAGGAGTTGTAGTTTGGAGCCAAAAGCTCGCTCCTCTGATTGTACACTCTTATTTTTAGAAAACAACCACTAAAAGCATTTTAAATTGCTCTTGACCATAAACTGCGTGAGGATGTTTAGCGGGCATAACAATCGATTCGCCTTCGTGCAATTGGTAATCAATACCGTCAACGGTAATTTTACCTATACCGTCGAGACAAGTAACAAAAGCGTCTCCATCCGATTCGTGGGTGCTAATTTCTTCGTCTTTATCGAAGGCAAAGAGAGTTACGCTAACATAACCATTTTGAGCCAGCGTTTTGCTGACAACTTGACCAGGCTGGTACGAGACTTGCTCTTTTAAGGTGAGGACTTCAGCTTTGCTAATATTCTTAATTTTGTTCATGATTCTGCCTCCCATATCACTATATTTGCAAATACATTGAAAAAATAGCTTTATTCTAAAATGCGGCCATCAACCGAAACGGTGACTACTTGCCAAGGAATAAACTTGCCGCTATTTTTCAGCGCCGTGACGGCAGCTTGCTCCAAACCGCCGCAACAAGGCACTTCCATACGCAAAACGGTTACGCTTTTAATGTCGTTGTTGGCGATAATTTGTTGCAACTTTTCGACATATTCTGCCGGATCAAGCTTAGGACAGCCAATAATTGTCACTTTGCCTTTCATAAAATCTTGGTGGATATTGGCATAAGCGTAGGCTGTACAATCAGCGGCGATAAGCAATTTAGCCCCTTGAAAATAAGGCGCTTTAATAGGAACTAAACGAATTTGGCAAGGCCATTGAGCTAATTGGGCTATAGGCTTAATATGGCCGGAAACCGTAGCTTGGAAACTTTCTGTATCGGAATTTGCTTCCATCTGGCGCTTTATAGCTCGGGCCATCTTGCCAGGGCAGCCGCCTACACGACCTGCTGGATTTAAGCCACCAACTTTGCAACCGCCGGAATTGCCGATTCCAGGATCAAGGCTTATACAATTGCCGCCTACTCCGGCAGCCGCATCAGCTTGTAAGGTAATTTTAGCTGCAACTTGATCTGGCTCAGCCTGAGAAGCTGAAGAAGCGCTTTGCCCTTTTGCACCTTTAGTTTGCCGCTTTTGTTGATTAGCCAAAACGGCTGCTTCATTGTAGGCGGCTGCTTTGCGTTCAATAAAGCTAATAGCGCCAGTTGGACAAGTAGGCAAACAGTCGCCTAAGCCGTCGCAATAATCGTCGCGCAACAATTTGGCCTTGCCATCCACTAAACCGATAGCACCTTCATGGCAAGCGCTCACACACGCGCCGCAACCGTTGCATTTGTCTTCGTCTATGTGAATAATCTTTCTAATCATCTTTTTTTGCCTCCGCTTCCTTGATTTCTTGGCTAAATTCTATTACAACCAAGAAAAGAAATCGGTGGTTATAACCACGCAAAAGGAAAAATGGAAAGATTAAATTCACCACTATTTATTCACATAGACGAACAAGAATTAGTAGACATGCAATTTGGTTTCAGGCGAAGCAGCTTTAGTAAAGGTGCTATAATTTTTCGCTCTGGACAAATAGTCAGCGAACTTGGCATAGTAGTTAAAGGCAGCGTCAATATCGAAAGCTTAGATTTAAGCGGCAGCAAAGCTATTCTAAGCAATATAAGCGCCAGCCAAATTTTTGCCGAAACTTACGCTTTTTGCCGTGAACCTATGATGGTAGACGCCATTGCTGGCAAAGATTGCGAAATATTATTCGTAAATATACAAGCGCTGCTAAAAGAGAATAACAGCAATCGCTCTTGGTATGCAAAGTTGCTGAAAAATTTGCTTAATATTGCCGCTCACAAAAATTTAACGCTTTCTAACCGCATTTTTTGTACTGCACCTAAAACTATTAGAGGACGCTTGCTTACTTATTTAGCCAATTTGTCAGCAAAACAAAAAAGCCAGTCTTTGACGCTGCCTTTTAATCGGCAGCAACTGGCTGATTATCTAAACTTAGATCGCAGTGCTTTATCAAAAGAGCTAGGCAAAATGCGCGACGAAGGCTTAATAAGCTTTCACAAAAACGTTATAACTTTGCTGCAATAATAATTGGCGACGTACGCTTTGGGGCTATCACAGCCGTATTAGGCTTCATGCAAATCTTCTAGCCTATATTTAGCCCAGAAATCTCCTTGCTCGGCTGCTTTACGATACCATTTTATAGCTTCACCCTCATCTTTATCTACACCATAACCATTATAATAACAATCCCCGAGAGAACATTGCCCATAGGCATCTCCTTGTTCAGCTGCTTTGCGGTACCACTTTACAGCTTCTGCATAATCTTTCTTTACACCCTCGCCATATTCATAGCATGTTCCAAGAAGAAACTGCCCCCGAACACTCCTTTGTTCAGCGGCCTTACGGTACCATTTTACAGCTTCTGTAAAATCTTTCTTTATACCCTCACCACGTCTATAGCACCCTCCAAGAAGACACTGTCCATTAGCATCTCCTTGTTCGGCAGCTTGGCGATACCATTCTACAGCTTTTACATAATCTTTATCTACGTATATACCACTGCGATAGAAGTCACCAAGCGTACACCGAGCATGAGCATTATGTAATTTAGCAGCTTGGCGATACAATTTTAGAACTTTTGTCCCATCTTTCCTTACACCAATACCCTCTCTATAACATTCAGCAAGAGCACATTGAGCTTCAGTATTTCCTTTTTCAGCGGCCCTGCGATACCATTTTACAGCTTCTATATATCTTTTATGGACGCCATAACCATTATAATAGCAATTACCAAGACTATACTGAGCACGAGCATACCCTCGGTTAGCTGCTTTGTAATACCACTTTACCGCTTCAGCTTTATCTTCACTTACACCATTACCGTTGTAGTAGCAATTACCAAGCTCATACTGTGCATCAATATCGCCTTGTTCTGCAGCTTTACATAAAGATGCAAAGCTATCGTTAGCTTTTTTATGCTCTTCTTGATCTTTAGCTTGAGTTTCTCTTTGCATTGTACTACTCCAAATAAGTTTATACTTTTAGCTTAATGTGAGATAAAGATACTAACGTTTCCCTTTATCCGGGTTAAATATTGGTTTGGGCATTAAACTGCACGAGTAAGCGCCAATTATGCGGCAGTATTTGCCAATTATTCTAAGGCCTCCTTTATGGCTCTGTGTGGCTTCTCTGCTATTGCGATCTTTTTCCTTACTAATTATCTCGTCAAGCCTATGCCTAGCTTCAGGGTAACTTTGCTGAGCTGCTTTCCTTAGCCACGCTTTTGCTTCTTCAACTTGCCCTTCTTTTAATAACAGGCAGCCAAGTTTATATTGAGCTTCATCATACTCAAGTTTAGCAGAAGCTTTATAACAATCTTTAGCCTTCTCGCTTTCACCTATTTTTTCATAATATCGACCCCAAACATATTGAGCATACCTTCTAAGTTTATCATCTGCAAGGCAGTTAACGTCACTCACAGATAGATTGCGCAATTCTCTAAAAATTTTGTCATAAGCTTCCGAAGCTTTTACTTTATCAATTTTAACGCCTTTACCGTTTTCATAGCACCAACCAAGCCCGTAATAAGCTAAAATATTTCCCTTAGCAGCAGCTCTATAGTACCCAGCAAACGCTCGATCATAATCTTTCTTCTTTCTATAATCATTGGCAGGAATTAGCATTTGACTAGCTTTCTCCAAAGGAGATTTAGTTTTAGTAGCTACTTTTGCCGTCATATGTTCAGTTGACGGTTTTTCTAGCTTAGGCTCATGTTCTATTTGTTTATCTTGCTCCGGCTCATCTTCATAATCTGGATTTATATCATTAGGATTTACATGAGCTAAAGCTTCTCTTAAAGCATTTATATCGTTATCAGCAAGAAATGCCAATGAAATATCATCTTGGCTGCCTTGAGAAGTCATACTAGGAAGCAAAGAATCCTTAATTTCTTGCTTTAATTCCTCTAAAGCCTTTGCAGAACTATCCGCTGATAATTTTTTAAGTATTTCATAATACAAGCGATATAGATACTTGTCGTTATGATATACAGGATAACAATCATCAAGGCCATCTGAACTTAGAAATACTGCCACTGGAGCAAGTTCAGGCACGGTATTGTCTAAAATGGCATGCCTTATTTTTTTGTAAGCATCTTCTTCACACAAAGAAACAGTGACATTCAAAAAGTTATTTTCATCGGCAGGGACAGGAACACTAAAAGTGCCATTTCTCTGCATTACAACACACGTTCCGTCTCCAATTTGTAAAAGTAAAATTTGAGATTCAATACTTAAAGCTAAAAGAAAGGTAGTACCATAAGCAGTATATAAGTACTTATCAGCTTCCTTAGTTAAATATCTGTCCTTGTACTTATTACTGACTTTTTGAAAACGGCTTTCATGTTTTTCAATAATATTATTTAAATCCTCAAGCTTGTAATTATCTCCGTAATTGTACTTACATTCTTCGATATATATACTAAGTTTAGAATTCCAATCTTTTTTTACGGCAGCACGCCATCTTTTCCAAAACTGGTACTTAAAAGACTTTATACCATCTTCACTAAACTTTATAAAACTGTTGCCCAAATAAGCATAATTTTTACCTTCTACACCACCTGTCTTTAAGGACATAGCCGAATAGACATTTTTGCGTCCCTGTAACCAACTATTATAATCGACGCTAGGAGCTTTCTCTTCATAAAGACCATGTTTTTGGCCTTCCAATCCATCTTCAATAATAGGCAACTCCTTCATTTCAGCATTGACACTATCTAAATACTGTTGCCCATCACTATTAAAACTGAAGCACCCCTCAACTTCATATTCAAAGATCATTTGGAAGGCGGTTTTTACAGCTAACTCAGAGCCGATATCACTGCGAAAGCAATCATTGCTGCCATGACCGTCGGCAACAGCGATTATTTGGACATGACCAAAATTTTGCTTATCTGAATAATCTTGGCAAGCATAGCCTTTAGACTTGTATTTTGGTCCCCAAGATGAATGCGCAAAAGTTATGTAATCCATAAAAACCGCCCACAAAAATTAAGACTACTGACACAAAAGTACTAAATATCAGTCTTTACAAAAACTTTTAATATTTTTAATTACCACTCTTCGTCAGGATCGCAAGCTCCACTAACGCTGGCAGCGGTTTCCGGCCCAAATCCATTGAGCATAGAACTAATTTCTTCAGCTGCTTTGTCAGTATTATTCATACCCTCATCTGTTTTTGTACTGCTGCTGCCTTTACTGGCGACCATTGAACTGGTAATAGTGACAAATTTAATCATCCTGGCAAGATCAGTAGGATCGTCTGTTTCTATAACGGTCTCTTCATTTTGAGTAAATTTTATCAAAAGATCTCGATCATATTTTCCGCCATATCCAATAGCGACCCTTACGGCAAGCTTATACCAATTGTTATTTTGTAGTTGTTGCAAACCAGCTTCCGCATCATCGGTAGCATATCCGTCGGTAAGCAAAAATAGTACTGGAGCCACAGATCCACTAGCTCTTTTCATAAAGCCATGCTTAACTGATAAGGCATCGTTTAGCTTTTCAAAAGCCTTGCCCATAGGAGTTATCCCATAAGCATCAAGATATTTCCAACTATATCCATTCAAATTTACTAAACCATCATCACCTGTTACCCATTCTACCACGTCACTGTTATCAGATTTGTCACCGCAGAATTTCAAAATAGCTACCCTTATTTCCGTATCAGAGTTAGTGGTATTCATATCAGCCAATACGGGAAGAACATCCTCTATAGCGGTATTTACTGCCCCAATTTCAAGCCCATTCATGCTTCCTGAACAATCAAGCAAAAAGAATACAGGGCAAATACGTCTAACAACTCCGGCTCTCGATAGTAAATCACCATTAATACTTAAGCTCATTTTGTCTTTATCTCTCCAGAAATAATTTAATAAACCTTAAAAACCTAAGAACAAAAAACGACCTTAGCTGTTTGACTGTGACTGCCGCCAAAATCGATACAGAAACCATCACCCAAAACTGCCACTTCCCCTGGATGTCTACAAGCTTGCTTGCCATTGGGACTAGTAACTATCCAATCAAATTGGGACAAATTTTGGGCACCTAATTTGTTGGATTTTACCAAAAACTCTGCAGAAGGCGTGTTGAAGTCTTCACTAAGTAAATCAGTCAAGCAACTATAAATCTTTACACCTTCAAACACTGGTATATTTATACCATTTTGAAAGCTTATATAGGCTGGAGCTTTACTCAAAGCACTACATCTAGCACATTTATGCACAAATACCGGACTGCCATCATTATTGGTCAATTCAAGAATAACAGAACTTGCTCCGCATTTGTTGCATTTCACGATAAAGCTCTTGAGCTGGCTTAATACGCCAAGCCATTCACGTTCAGTTAAACGCCCTTGCCCATGAAGCATACTTTCTTGACTAAATGAACGGCAAAACGATTTTCTTATGCAAAGAGGATATTTACACCACAACCTAATGGGATCTTCATGCAAGCCGCTAACTGGCCTATTGGTGCTAATCGATTCATCAAAAATGAAAACTGGCTCAGTGCCAAAAAATTTGTCTTGCATTTTGTCAGTTAAAGCAGGTACTGCCGTTTTAGCTCCCTCTAGCGGGTGGCCTCCCATTAGCAACAAAAACAGCACTACTGCCAAGGAAAAACGATCAGTAGCGGTACTAGGCATAACTTCATGTCTAACGATCTCGGGAGCCATATATCTAAATTTGCCCAGTATTCCAAAAGAAGCGCCTTGGCCGACAGCATTATCGTTGTCGCAGATAAGTACATCTCCAGTATTTCTATTTATAGCGAAGTTTCCATCATTTAAGTCTTGATAATTGTACCCTTTGCTATGGAGCTTTTTAAAAGCCTCAACAATATTGAGAGCTGCATTAATTAATGCTGAATTGGATGCAAAGCTAACCTTTCCCAATAGGAACTTATTAAAGCCATCATACTCTTTGGGATAGACCCTCATTATGTAACCAAAAGGCTCATCATGATTATTCCATTCAGTTACAGCCTCAGGCCAAACGAAGCTACTGTCAGGAGAACCATGTTTTATATTTTCACGAAGATGATTATAAAAAGCCTTAGGACTTTTTATTTTTTCGAGGAAATACCATTTTAAGGCTTTTTCTTCACCAGTTTCGTCTAAGCTAACTCTATAAGCTATGCCCTGTCCGCCAGCTCCAAGCTTGCCCACAACAGTTACAGTCCGGCCATCCTCAAGTTTTACCTTTTGGTTCTTGGTTAATACAACATTTGACATACAATATTCACTCCGTTTTATAGCTGTATTTTTAGAATCCCATGGCACCAAGCGTAAATATTGCCTCTTTATTTCCTTGCTCGGCTGCTTTACGCCACCATTTTATAGCCTCAGCCCTATCATCATCTACACCATTGCCGTGATAATAGCAATAACCAAGCATACATTGAGCATCAGCATTTCCTTGCTCGGCTAGCTCACGAAGCTGCTCTACTGCCTTTACATTTCCTTGCTTAGCAGCCTTGTTGTACCATTTTATAGCTTCAGCTTCATCTTTATTTACAACACCCCAGCCATAATAGTAGCAATCACCAAGCCTGTATTGAGCATTAGCATTTCCTTGCTCAGCTAGCTCACGAAGCTGCTCTATAGCATCATAATTTCCTTGTTCAGATGCTTTGCTATACCATTTTACAGCCTCAGCTTCATCTTTATTTACACCATTGCCATTGTAGTAGCATTCACCAAGCATGTACTGAGCTTCGGCATTTCTTTGCTCAGCTGCTTTGCGGTACCATTTTGCAGCCTCGGCTTTATCTTTATTTACACCATCGCCATTGCAATAACACCTACCGAGTTGATACTGAGCATCAGCATTTCCTTGTTCGGCTGCTTTGCGGTACCATTTTGCAGCCTCGGCTTTATCTTTACTTACTCCCCCGCCATAGTAATAGCAATAAGCAAGCTTATATTGAGCATCAGCATTTCCTTGCTCAGCAGCTCTGCGAAGCTGTTCTACAGCATCTTTATTTCCTTGTTCGGCTGCTTTGCGCCACCATTTTCTAGCCTCAGCCCTATCCTCATCTACACCATTGCCGTGATAATAGCAATAACCAAGCATACATTGAGCATCAGCATTTCCATGCTCGGCTAGCTCACGAAGCCGCTTTACTACAGCATATCCACTTCCTTGTTTGGCTGCTTTGCTATACCATTTTACAGCTTCAGCATAATCCTTATTCACACCATCGCCATAGTAATAGCATTCACCAAGCTGATATTGAGCGGTTACATTCCCTTGCTCAGCTGCCTTGTTGTACCATTTTACAGCCTCAGCCTCATCTTTATTTACAACACCCCAGCCATAATAGTAGCAATCACCAAGCCTGTATTGAGCATCAGCATTTCCTTGCCCAGCTAGCTCACGAAGCTGCTCTACAGCATCATAATTTCCTTGTTCAGATGCTTTGCTATACCATTTTATAGCTTCAGCTTCATCTTTATTTACACCATTGCCATAGTAATAGCATTCACCAAGCGTATACTGAGCTTTAACATTTCTCCGCTCGGCTGCCTTGCGAAGCCACTCTACAGCATCTTTATTTCCTTGTTTGGCTGCTTTGCGACGCAGTTCTAGCAGTTCTAAATTGAGAAGCTGTTCTGTAGCATCGGCATTTCCTTGCTCGGCTGCCTTGTTGTACCATTTTATAGCTTCAGCTTCATCTTTATTTACAACACCCCAGCCATAATAGTAGCAATCACCAAGCCTGTATTGAGCATCAGCATTTCCTTGCTCGGCTGCTTTTCTATACCATTGCGCAGCCCTACTTCTTGTAAGAGAGGATTCATCTTTAGAGTCATAAGCCTCTCCCAATTGATAACATTGCTCTTGTGGCAAGGAAAGCACACCTGGATCAATATCAAAAAATAATACAATTCTCCACGCATTAACAAAAATAAAAAATGATATGCATAATATGCATAATATATAGAATAAAATCTTGAATGAATTGCGATCGTGAAGCCATTCTACAGCATCCTTATTTCCTTGTTCGGCTGCTTTGCGGTACCATTTTACAGCTTCAGCATAATCTTTATTTACACCATTACCATTGTAATAGCAATTACCAAGCTTATTTTGAGCACCAGCATTTCCCTGCTCAGCAGCTTTGCGGTACCATTTTGCAGCTTCTGCATAATCCTTATTTACACCATTGCCATTATAATAGCAATTACCAAGATTATACTGAGCATCAGCATTCCCTTGTTCGGCTGCTTTGCGATACCATTTTACAGCCTCAGCTTCATCTTTATTTACACCATTACCATATTCATAGCACTTACCAAGTTGACATTGAGCGCCATCATTTCCTTGCTCAGCTGCTTTGCGGTACCATTTTACAGCCTCTGCATAATCTTGATTTACACCACCTCCATTGTAATAGCAATCACCAGTCATGTACTGAACAACAGCATTTCCTTGCTCAGCTATCTTGCGAAGACACTCTACAGCCTCTTTATTCCCTTGCTCAGCTATTCCGGGAAGCAGTAATATAGCAACGGCATTCCCTTGCTCAGCTGCTTTGCAGTACCATTTTACGGCCTCAACATAATCTCTATTTACACCCTCACCATTGTAATAGCACTTACCAAGTTGACATTGAGCGCCATCATTTCCTTGCTCAGCTGCTTTGCGGTACCATTTTACAGCCTCTGCATAATCTTGATTTACACCACCTCCATTGTAATAGCAATTACCAATCATACATTGAGCAATAGCATTTCCCTGCTCAGCTATCTTGCGAAGACACTCTACAGTCCATTTATTTCCTTGCTCAGCTATTCCGTGAAGCAGTAATATAGCAACGGCATTCCCTTGCTCAGCTGCTTTGCAGTACCATTTTACGGCTTCCGCCTCATCTTTACTTACGCCATCACCATTGTAATAACAATTGCCAAGATTGCACTGAGCAATAGCATCTCCTTGCTTAGCTGCTTGGTGATACCATTCTACAGCTTCAGCACTATCTTTACTTACACCATAACCATTATAATAACAATTGCCAAGCATGCACTGAGCTTCGGCATTTCCTTGCTCGGCTGCTTTGCGATATTGCCGAGCAGCTTTGCGCTGCCATTTTACAGCTTCAGTATAATCTTTATTTACACCAAGGCCATGGGAATAACATTCACCAAGCATGTACTGAGCATCAGCATTTTCTTGATCAGCTGCTCGGCGGTACCATATTACGGCCTCAGCTTCATCGTTATTTACACCAAAGCCCCAGTAATAACAATCACCAAGCTGATATTGAGCACAGGCATTTCCTTGCTCAGCTAACTTGCGAAGCTGTTCTACAGCATCTTTATTTCCTTGTTCGGCAGCTTTGCGATACCATTTTGCAGCTTCAGCATAATCTTTATTTACACCATTACCATTATAATAACAATTGCCAAGTTCAAGCTGAGCCTTAACATCGCCTTGTTCCGCAACTTTACGTAAAAGTGCGAAGCCATCATCAGCTTTTTTCTGTTCTTTTTGCTCTTTAGCTTTAGTTACAGAGCATTTACTACCAACAACTTGCTTATCTTCTCCCCATAGAGCAAGCGTAAAAACTTTTACCAATTCATTGGCTTGTTGCTCAGTTAATTTCTGTTGCTTAATTAAATACTGAATGCAATTATTAAATGCAAGTTGTTTTTCATTTTGAGATTTAGATGCAGCCTCTATTAAACTTCCACTTACTTCAGAGCAAATACACGCGCATAAAATATTGCGCTCGACTTCAAAACTACAACCAGGCAAAAAATCCGCTACAGCTGAATAAAATTTGTTTTTATCCTTTAAACAGCTAATTCCAAGTACGGATATTATTTGATTTAAGGCTTTACCTATTGCCTGAATATCTAATTGCATCTTACTAACCTTATAAATTATTGTTTTTAACTTGCTGTTACTTGCAATGTTATTTAATGGATCGCCAGATAGATTTAAGGCCAGTAATACATACGACCACAAAACTAAACACAACAACCATAATTAATTTTGTAGTTTGAGGATCTTTTATTATTTCCTATCCTTTAATTTAAATATTATAAATTTAATACAACACGATCTAATAAATACGTTTTTGCGACAAATTAGAGCGTATATTCTTTAGATAAATAACAGACATTATTAGTAATTGTTATTAAATATTTTATAATAATTCTATTATAGTCAAGCCTATGTACGCTTGCTATTTACTTCCGCCATTCAGCTACAAAATGACCGCCAGCAATATCCACCCCTTCCGCTAAAAAGCCACTGTCCGCCAATGTATCTACCTTCCGCCAGAAGCTACCCCCAAAGGCGGCGGCCAGCGAAGCGGTGCCGCTGCACCAAGGCGGGCACAGTTTTTGGCATACAGGCGGAGAAAGCGGTGATGGAAGGCGCAGAACATTGGACGCGCTTTAGCGCGGTCCAGTTCAAGCCTGGAAGAACCGCTGCCGGAGCTAGCCAACATGAACGAGAGCTCGCAGCCATAACTTATAGCGTAATTTTTGGCTATATCGGTAGCGCAGGCCTCTGGCCACGAAGTGGACAGTCAGCCGGAGCGTCGATATGGCCAAAAATGTAGCTAACACAAAATAGCTAACGGGCGGGCGGAACACTATTAGCGTCGCTACAAAAAAAACTGTGCCAACACAAAACACAGCCCGCAACAAAAAAGCACAACCCGCAACACCAAAAGCAGCACTGAGCAAAAAGACAACAGCATGCTACATAAGAAACAGTCACAAACATAAAGAAACGGCCAAGAAGGCACAAAGGCAAGATCGTTGGAAGTAGAGGCAGCATTTTAAGTTTAGCGCAAGGTTAAGCCTTAAAAAGCATATTTAGCAATTAGCAACGAGAATAAAGCGCAATGTTAGAAAAATTAAAGCAAATATGGCAAAGTCAATTTGTAAAGAATGTATTAACTACATACTTGGCCAGATTTTCCGGCATTTTTTTAGCTGTGCTTACTACGGTACTGTCCTCACGAGCTGTAGGACCGGAAGGGCGAGGCTGGATAGCTTGTACCTTTAATATTGCCAATTTGGGCTGCGCTTTTGGATGTTTTGGCTTAAACGTATCTAATCTCGTGTTAGGAGCCAAACTAATTAAGCAAAGAGCTCAATTGACTGGCAACTCTTTAAGTATATCGCTATTTTCATCACTGCTACTGGCCTTAATTTTATTTACAGCTAAATATATAGATGCCGACATTATTCCTCTACCGTATGCTCTTATTTTATTATCTGTCGCTTACGCATTAGTGGTATTAATTTATACAACTACTCATTCATTGCTTTTCTCATTCGGCTTAGTCAGAATTTGCAATTGGCAAGAGTTTGTCTCTAAACTGGTTGTTTTTATAATTACACTGGTTATTTTTTTATTGCATATTAAATCGCCAGCTTATTTTATAATAGCTTCTATTATTGGCATAGGTTTAGCAGCTGTTTGGCGTTTATACAGCGCTTATAGTTTTGCTGGCCAATGGTCACTATTCTCTTGGGAACTTTTCTGCCAATCGGCTCGCTATAACTTTAAAGCTTTTCTTTTTTCCGCTTTCTACAGCGCCATCCAAATGGCCGATATCTTGATTATTCAACGTTGCTCCGGCCCGGAACAATCCGGTTATTACAATATTGTCGGTGCTATCCGCAGCCTCACCTTGGCTTTTACCTTAATTGTCAATCAAATGCTGCTGCCCAGACTGTCAGCTAAATGCAAAACTATTCGCGACTGTTTGCCTTTAGTATGGAAAGCCAACGCTTTCTTTTTAATTTTCAATGTAGTGCTGGCCGCTTTGTTAGCTATTTTTATGCCTTGGTGCATAAATTTAGTCCTGGGGCCAGAATTTGCTCCCAGTTCCCTTATGCTTATGTGGATGTTGCCCGGCATTATTTTCTTTAACGGCTACACTATTTTAACTACCATATTTAATATTGCCGGACAACCTTACAATGCCACACTGTGGTTGGCTACTTGTACAGCTTTAGATCTGTTCCTTTGCTATTATTGGAGCAATCGCGGCGGCCTGGGAGCAGCTCAAGCTTTTTCCTGTTCGTCTCTAGTACTTTTTGTAGGCGCTTGGTTACATACTTTACTCTATAAATATACAAATTCTGGCTTGCAAGAATTAGATACACTCAATAAATAAAAAAAGCCGCAGCTCCAAATATTTAGAAACTGCGACTCTATTTTAGGCGGCATTGTTGTTAATTAGCACTACAAATTAAAGCTTTACATAAGGCTCCAATTTAGAATAGCTGGCCTCGCCTACCCCTATAACATCTTTAAGTTGAGCCTTATTGGTAAATTTACCGTCGGGCAACTTATTGCGATGATCGATAATCGATTTTGAAATAGAAGGGCCTATGCCAGGAATTTTTTGTAATTCCTCTTCGCTGGCCGTATTGAGGTTGACTGTAAACTCAGCGCTAGAAGTAGAATCGCCTTTACTTTCACTGCTGCCGCCGCTATTAGCTTTGCTATTATTTTTAGCTTTAACCTTACCATTGTCGGCTGCAGCTTCTCGAGCCTTTTCAACAATAATGCCAGAAGTATCGGCCCTTTGCTCCACTACGCCGGTACCGCTCAAACTGTCGCTCTCACCTTTAGCCGCTACGTAAATTTTATCTTCGTCTTTAATACGTTTAGCCAAATTGACACTTAAAGGCTCAGCATTATCACTCATACCGCCGGCCGCTTTAATAGCGTCATCAACTCGCGAATCGAAAGGCAAAGTGACAATGCCCGGATTCTTTACTGCACCTACAACATAAACTTTTATACCGTCTAATTTTACCTTGCCTACAGTAGGCAGAGTTTTCTTGTCGGCAGTCAATCCTTGAGCAATCTCCTCATCCACTTCGACAATTAAAGGCTCATCGCTCTGATTATAGGTAACGTCAGAATTAAGAGCTTGATTTCCGGTAGCTGAAGAAGCGACAGTTTGCTTGCCTGATTGAGCCAATTCGGTTCCGTCTAGAACACGCTCAGCGCCGCGATCATTTAAGGGTGAATAAATGAAAGTAATTAAAATAGCACCAATAATAAAGCAAAGTAAACCTAAGCCAATAACAAAACGTTTAGTTTCTTTGGTTAAAGTTTGCTCATGTTTACTGCCAGACGAGCTGCTTTTACTGCTGGAAGAACTGCTGGAGCTTTTGGAAGAAGATGACGACGAAGAACCTGATGAGCTTGAAGAGCTCCTGGAGCGGGAAGAACCTACCGCTTTTATTAAATCTTGTTGGCTGGGAATAAAACGATCCTTACCAGAATTATTGCTGCTGGCTAAAGACTCAGCAGCACTGCGACGCGAAGAAGACGAAGAAGCTAAGCTACCCTCACTCCAAGAATGAGTATGGATCTCGCGATCGGAATCCATTTGTTGCAAAAGCTTTTGCACATTGGGATTACCGAATCTAGCGTTAGCGCCGCTATTTTCGCCAAAATTATCTTCTAAAGCTTGTTTATATTTATCACTTTCACTCATATACTGACTTTAATTCCCCCTAAAAAAAAGCGAATTTGACAAACTGAAAACTGTTTTATTCAACTTACTATTCTCAGCCTCCCAATTCGCTCTTTATTTCCGCATCTTTAGCCTATTTGCCGTTTTTCAAAACTTTTAAGCCTTCATTATCGATAGAAACATCCAAAATGTCGGCTCCTTTGGAGCGCAAAGCTTCAATAACCTTTTCTTTATTTTCTGGCTCGCTCAAAGTAAGCATACAACCACCACCGCCGGCACCGCAAATTTTAGAAGCCAAAGCACCGGCTTTCTTGGCAGCCAATACCATAGAATCTATGCGATCATTAGTAACACCTTCAGCTAAACCGCGCCTATTTTGCCATTCGCGATCCAGAGCTTTGCCTACTTTGTCCAAATCTTCACAAATAAGCGCATCCCACATTTGATGTGCGGTATCTTCGATAGCTTCCATGCGCTTAACCGTATCGCCCTCTTGATCAACATAACGCTTGAGCATATTCCAGTTGCTAGTACCGGAAAAATGGCTAATACCGGTGAAAGAAACTATCATAGAATCATTAAGGAGTTTAAAAAACTCGGAAGACGGATATAAAGTGCGGATATTATGACCATCAACTTTGAATTCTAAACCGTTAATGCCGCCCAAACAAGCTCCGTAATAATCTTGGTATCCGGTAGGAATGCGCAAATTTTGAGCTTCTAAACCGGCGCCATACATAATTATGTTGTGAATAGAATCGTCACGACCGGAAAAAAGGCTCAACGCTTTGGACATAGACATAAGCAAACTAGAAGAAGCACCCAAACCGGAACCTTTGGGAGCCGCACTCTTGGTACGCAACTCCAAACCGCCCTGCGGAGCGTAAAATTTTACAGCTCTGGCCAATAGATCCAATTTGCCACCCAAAGAAAGTTCTTCGGTATTCTCTACTTCTACGATTTGCTCCAAGTCTTCAGAGACCAGACGCACCCTATTTCCCTCTAAGGGAGTAACTGAAGCCCTAGAATGCAAGCTAATGGAAGCGGTAACTGTCAGAGGATCACGTAAAAACAAATAGAGCGGATGCAAATCTAAAGTGCCGCCAGCCAAGTCTATGCGCATAGGCGCAGTTACGGTAATGCTCATTTAATTTATTCCTTTATGGATATAGCAACCAACTCCCCAAGCTGCCATCTTAATTTTATTATTCAAGCGGCAGCTTCGAGTTTGGACAATATTCTAATTCAAGACGAAGCACGGCAGAGAGCCGCCACCGGAAGTAACATTACAAAGCGAAGAAAGAGATAAGCGAGCCGTAGCGCCAGACATACGATAATTAAAAGCGTAAGGGTCCAAGTCTACAATATACTCTCCCCACTCTAATCCTTTATCCTTACTCCAAGAAGGGAAAAGCTCGCGAGCAACCGGAATGCGAGTCTGCACCAAATAGTCATGCTCTAAGGCAGCCTGAAGCGATTTTTCCCACTCTTCCTCGCTCTGTTCCCAACCGAAATAAATACCGTGACCGCCGTAAGAATCGTTGGGCTTTAAAACTAAATTCCGCCTATTGCGACGTACATAAGTGAGTAAATCGACTTCCTTGTCTTCAGGATCGGTAGTCTTGCCCTCAGCCAAGCGACGAGTCCAAGAAATGGTATCCTTGATAGCCGCAATTTGCTCAGCAGTCAGTAAATCGTGATATTTACTGTCAGTCAGCATAGCGAAAATAGCTTTTTTATGCAAAATCTTGGAGCGGAAAGAATTTACCATACACACTTTGCCGTCTTTGACAGCATTGTACATAGCCTGAGCTTCGTCCAACTTTTCTACATATTCGCTAACTAAAACGCGGCGATAAAGTACATCAATCTTTTTGCCCTCAAAACTAAGATACTCACCATTGTACTCTAAATTGCGATGATCGGTAACGATAGTTGGATAACCACGCGAGCCGAAGTATTCTTTAAGAAGATAAAATTCGTGATGAGTAGGTACTCCAGCAAAATCAACAATGGCAATAGTAGGATTGCGCTTTTCTCCACTCCACTCTTCCCAACAATGCAAAATCGTATCTAAAAGTTCTTTGGAAATATCGAAAGCTTCAAGACCATGCTCTTGGGCAAATTGCCTAAATTCGGGACGGCGCAAAAAGATATTGCTCATAGCGTCGGAGTAGCCGATACCGGCCGGACTTTCGGCATTATATTCAACAAAATGACAAGAGCCACCGTTAAGAAAAGAATCGAAGCGAGCGGTAGTAGAAATGCCGCTGTAACCGGGGTTGAAAGAAATGAGCTCTTTCTCAATATCAGTTAGACCCAGGAAGTTTTGGAGTTTGTCATCATGCAAAACATATTCTACCAAGATTTGCATAGCCGTGGCCACTTTATTGATTCTGTCTTTAAGCAAATAAAGCTGCTCTTTGGTCACGAAGCTGGGTCGCAAAAACGGACAAACTAAACGCTCTCCGTATTTTATGTCGCCTTCGTCCATATCACGGTGCAAATTGGCAGCGAATTCACTCAAATCGATATGCTCCAGCATAGCATGATAATCGGCTATGCACTGACGCCTTTTGGCTTCGCTGGCCATAGCAGCCGCAGTTAATGAAGACGGACTCTCTCCAAACATAATTACACTCCTAGACATTAGTTCAAAAAGATCGCGAACCAATACGGCGATCTAATCTTGGCCTAAAGCCGGTTCATTTAATTGACCGGTTAAAACGTCCTTAATGGGATAACCAATCTTAGTCAAAGATTCGGTAATAGCCTTGCGGTCATTCGACAAACCTACCCATTTAGCAATAAGCATATCGGCACACTTTTCGTCAGCAACGGCCATTAAAGTAAGTTCCGCCAAAATATCCAAAGCGGCGGCTCGCTTACCAGCTAACTTATCGCTGAGCAACTCGTCGGCACATTCTTTTACACCACGCATACGCAGAGAGAAAATAGGCACACCGGCCAAAAGTTGTAAAGCCATCTTGGGGTTACTTCTAATCATGGAAACGGCCAAACTGATCTTGGCTTCAGATTTTACCCTTATATCATCAATTTCCAAGTATTCGGCAGCCGCGCTTTCGTATTCTCCCAAAGCCAACCAGCAGCGTACTACCAACAATAAAGTCTGCTGCTTCTCGCTTGCAGGTAAATTTTTCACATGGCGGCGCACTTTTTTAATAAGCTTAACCAACGTCTCTTTGGAGCGCGGCTCACGAATTAGTTTGGCCAACACACACAAATCGAAAGCTTTGTTAAGCTCTTGCACTTCAAGCTTTTCCAATTCACTGACAACTTCTAAAATTAAAGCCCTGGCTCCAGCTTCGTCGCCACCGTTGCGCTTGGAAGAAGCAATGGTAAGCAAAGCTTCGCGTCTCTTTTCAGGAACAGTCTCAGCCCGCGCCGCTTCTTCGGCATCGAGTAAAATCTGGTCGGCAGACGAAACATTACCGCACAACGATTCTTGTACAGCCAATTGAGCCAAAGTAATAGCTTGGGAAGCATTGGCTTCCATAGATTTGGCCACTTCTAAAGCTTTGTCCTGAGTGCGTCTGGCCCAATCGTCTTCGCCCATTTTGTAAAGGTTGCCGGCCAAAGCGGCCAAAAGGTTGGCTCTTACTCTCATATCGGGAATTTCCAAGGCCACTTTAATAGACGAATCATAATATTCTAAAGAGCGCTCTTCATTTATATTAGCGGAAATTCCCACAACCATGGCTGCCTTAGTCTCGGTATCGATCCGGTTGGGAGCCGGAGCTTCCCAAGCTTGCAAAGCGTGAAAAGCCAAATTCCTGGCTCGAGAGGGACAACCTATGGCCGCCGCACAACTGGACAGGAGCGAAAGAGCCTTGGCCTGTTCTTCCAAATCGGTAATATGGAAAGCCAACGAAGCGCTAAAATTGAGCGTATCCTGAGCGCCCTTAAAATCGCGGGCCTCATGTCTAGCTAAAGAGAGCCATACCCAAGCGCCTACGCGCAGAGCCGGATCCTCTATAGTTTCAATTACGGCTCCCAAACGCACGAAAACATCGCGCCAACCTTTGGTGCGAGAGACGCCGGTAATTAAACGCGAAGCGGCAATAATAGACTTTTGCCTATAAACCGGAGAGTGTAAAGCCACAATTGTGGTAATCAAATCTTCAAAAGAAGAGACAATCCAATTTTCATTGCTATATTTAACCAGCTCTACCACCAAGCGAGAAATAGCCTCCACGCGTTTGGCTTCATCTTTATAGGAACCGATAAATTCCAAAGCGGTGCGGAAAGCTTGAGCTCTGTCTTCTTCAGAAGCCAAATCGAGGGCTGCGATCCTGCTTTCCAATTCTTCGCCAGTTTCCAACTTGATATCGATAGCGTTAACTTCATTAATTAAAGCTTTACTTAAATCACATTCGCAGGTTTTAGAGCGACGTACGGCAGCAATATCTTCATTGAGTCTAGTTAAACGACTCTCACGCTCCTCTTTATCTGGAATACGCTGAGCAAAACTGACAGCCGCTTTTAGAATTTCCAAGCGCTTAGCTTTAGATAATCCGCTCATTATGCTTAAGCGCCAAGCTACAGATACACTGTGACGCATATCCCGGCAATTATGGAAAATAGGCAGAATAGCCTCCAGAGGCATAATCTTTAGCAAATCCACCATAATGAAGGCAAAGAGCAAACGATCTTCTTGACTCATATCTATATGAGCGATTGTACCAGCTTTGACAGTCAAACTTTTGGCCGTCTCGATTTGCCCTTCTTCCAAAGCTTGCCAAGCCAAAAGCAACAGAGCCTTAAGCTGAGAAGACTCGCGGTGCAAAAGCATGGCTCTGTCGGCAGCTAGACCGAACTGACCGGCGTCGGCCAAATCGTGTAAACCATTCATAACCTCTTTGGCACGCAACCTGGGAATACGCAAACCGTAGCTAACAATGCGAGGCAACTCGCGCTCTTGCAAAGCGGCCCTTAAGCAGCGGGACAAATCGTCTAAAACAGCGCTCAAAGAGTGAGTCTTAGCCAACTTGGTTTTGATAAATGGCCCTTCACCGAGCCAATGCAAAGTAGAAAAATCGCAGCGCCTGGCTGTACGAGCAAAACGATCACAGTGATAGCCCAGATAAAACCAACCATAATGATCGTCCATTTCTTCCCACGAAGGATAAGAATCACGGAAGAAGGAGATCACCTGTTCATGCACTTGAACTAAATCGCGACGATAACGATTAGCAATCAGGCGGCCCAAACGTCTGCTAAAGAAAGAGAGGCCATGCTCAACATTATTATGACGAAGCAAAGGACGCAAATAAGTGAGCACACGTCCTACACGACTGGCTGAAAAGCCCAAGAAATCGGCGATACTAACTGCAGGTAACGGCTCGCCAGCTTCAGCGATTAAACAAGCAACAAAAACTAAATCATCATGAATTTCGAAGGGGGCTTCTTCATATTGCTCTTCCCAGAGCACCGAAAGGGCCGCCTCCAAAGCTTGGGGCGTAGAATTTAAGTCGTGAGGTTTAATATCTTTATAGCGAATAGCATTAAGTAAATGACGAGCGATTAAAAAATTACCCTCGGCGCCACTGACAAAATTGTCAATATATTCCTGCGGAGCTTCAGGAAATTGTGCAGCAGCCCAATTCTTCAATTCAGCTAAATTTTCCGCACATCGACTGTCGATCCACTCCACTTTGGCTCCAGCTGCCTCTAAAACATCGAGATGACGACCAGGCCTGGTGCCAATCACTACCACAACGCCTTTGGGAAGAGAATCCAAACCAGCCAAACCTTCATTGTCTACCAATTCGGGAGCACGCCCCAAAGCATCGATAATAACCAAACGCAACTTACCATTGGGCAAAGGTAAATGTTCTTTGGCTAAAATGGAGGCTTCATAAGGAGTATCGGGGATACGAATGCCATCTAAATCCAACTGAGAGAGCAGAGCACCCCAAAAACCAATGGCAGTATCAGTTGCCAAAGGACGACGAATTTCTACATAGATGGAATCGGCATAATCTTTAGCCAATTTTTTGAGAAATGAGCTTTTACCCATACCGGGCTCGGCAGCAAAAACGATGACGCGGGTACCGTCTTCACATGCTTGTTTAAAGCGTTCCTGAAGCCAACTGCGCTCCAAAAGGCGGCTGTCTTCACCATTAGTTTCAGAAGTACCAATCACGCTGCTTACACTCAATGCAATTCCCTCACAAAGCACAAAAGTTAGCCAATCCCCCCGTCATTTTTTCGCGAATGGCATTTTTTTTCCTTGCCTAAGAAAATGCTGCCCAAATGACGACCTACAAACATATGCTTTAAAAAGAACAAGCGCCCACCATTTTTTCAATTCATGGGAGCGCTTCTTCCTATTGTCATCTACTTAACAGACGCTAGACTACACCGATAATTCTAATTAAACATTTTCACGCAAGCTTCAGAAGCCAACTTGTGGTATCTCTTGGATCTCTTGAGATCTTCATTGGCCTCTTTGAGCATAGCCTTGTGCTTAACTTGATCGTCTTCTTTCAAAGCCTTCTTGCAAGTTTCGGATCCCTTCCAAGCAAAACCGATGGACTTTGCAACATTTTTGTGCATTTCGACGTACTGAGCCGGACAAGACTGACCGTTTACTTCACCAATATATTCACGCTGGCGGTCGATTACTTTATCGATTTCTTTTACAGCTTCTTCAGTATCGGTAACTTTATTTTTCAAAACGGGGTTGCACGCTTTGCGGGTATCGGAAATGAGCAAATCGGTAGTAGGGAGAATCTTATCGCGCATACGCAACCTGTAAGCATTAAAAGCGGCGGGTTCCTGCTTCTTAACAACAACTACATCTTGAGCGGTCGCGGCTCTCTCCAAAGCTCGGTTGTACCAGAACATATAATAAGCAGCAATGCAAGCAATAAGAACACCGGCAATAATGAGCATACAAGTAACCGGAGCATCGCCACGCATTCCATGACGTCTTAGTTTTTTAAATACAGATAATGACATGATGTCCCGCACCTCCAAAGTAAGCGTGCATCTTTAAATAATCAATTCACAGCTTGTTATTATACATATAATGCAGTGAACTTCAAACTTCATAACCAATATGGTGAACCTGACATACTCCCCACAGCTAAAGCCGGGTAATTCCGATTTATCGAAGAATGCCTTTTCCGCCATAGCGGGGATAGAACTTCCATAGCGATTTACACTTTCTCCACAGACGCAGATCTCCGTGCAACTCACGATATTCCCGTCGGGGGCGGTTCGTCACGTCCGCCTTTATCCCCTACCTGAGGGGTGGAGGACTTCTGGCAGAACTAGATTAAAATATGGAGCCGCTCGAGAAAGAACAAGTAAGAAGGACTGAGCTTTGCCTAAATTAAAGCTTTGTTTGCTGAAAAAAAGAAAGGAATCGATATAATTTTGAGTTCTACGGTCAACGTTTTAGAGACTACCGAAATAGTTCGTCGTGAGTCTGAATTGGTAAATATTAACCTCGACGCCATTAAAAAATATTGTCATGAATGGGCCATCCACCCTTTTATCACCCCTCCGTGGGATACTTCCGTACATTACGACGGGCAAGGTGACCGCTTAGCCAATTACATTTTACTTTTAGATAGTTTGAATTTCTGTTTCTGGCCGGATAAAGGGCAACCTAAGTGGACTATCGAGTACAAAGGACAAAAGATGGGCGGTTATCAAGCCTTGGCAGCTTCCTTAAAAAGAGCTATAGAGGAAGGTATCAATGTGGATGACGCCCATTGGATGGCTCAGGCCGATTTGGCTCAGGTACGTCATGTTTTTAGAGGCACTCAGGAAGGCGTAGAGATTCCCCTCTTGGACAAACGCCTGGAACATATCAACCAAAGCGGTAAGGTTCTTTTAGATAATTTCGGCGGTCAATACTCCCAAGCTATCAAATCTTGCCAAGGTAGCGCCATAGCCTTAGTCAATTTAATGGTGCAATACTTCCCCTCTTTCCGTGATATTCATACCTGGAAAGGCCAAGAGGTACGCATTTTAAAACGTGCCCAAATTACTGCTGTAGATATTTACGGAAGTTTTTACGGTCAAGGATTGGGAAAATTTACAGATATGGATCTTCTGACAGTTTTTGCCGATTACAAAATTCCTCAAGTACTTCGCGCTCTGGGTATTTTAGAATACGCTCCAGCTTTAGCCGAAAAAGTCGACAATCAAGAATTACTGCCTTCCGGTTCCAGGGAAGAGATGGAAATTCGTGTAGGGATGATCTGGGCCGTAGAAGAGATTCGCCGTGAGCTCAAGCATTTGGGCGCTCCTAAGATGGCTTTGGAACTGGACTGGTTCTTATGGAATTTAGGTCAGGAACCTCTACCTGGCGAGAAGCCTTATCACAGAACCCGCACAGTTTTTTATTAATCTCTGATTCGTGTATAAAAAACAGATCGAGTATATTTTTAACCTTTATACAGGTTTTTCCGGACTCGGTCTGTAATATCGGGGGCTCCGAGAGTCAATTTTTAAAGCATAGGTTTGAAAAATAATGGCAGACTACTTCTCTTTTACCGAAAAAATGCGCTACGAACTGGGTACAGAAGCCCGTTTAGGACGTATTGATACTCCTCACGGCAGTATTGAAACCCCTGAGTTTCTTCCCGTAGGCACTTTAGCTACGGTTAAAGGCTTAATGCCCAAGCAACTGGAAGAATTGGGCGTCCAAGGTATGCTCAGCAATACTTACCATCTTTTCTTACGTCCGGGTTCCGATATCGTTGAGGAAATGGGCGGCTTGCATAAATTTATGAACTGGAAACGTCCAGTTATGACCGACTCCGGCGGTTTCCAAGCTTTTTCTTTGGGTGCAGCCCGCCAGTTAGGTATAGGCAAAATCGGCGTTTTCCCCGGTAACGGCGCCGATATGGCTGTCAGAAAAGGCGATGCCTATAAGCCGCTGGCTCATATTGATGAAGACGGTGTAGTCTTTCGCTCCTTTTTAGATGGTTCCAAACACCGTTTAAATCCGGAAATTTCTATTCGTATTCAAGAACAATTAGGCGCCGATATTATCTTAGCTTTTGATGAATGCACTTCACCGGCTGCCTCTTACGAATATACGGCTATGTCCTTGGAACGTACCCATCGCTGGGCCGTACGCAGTTTAGAAGCTAGACGCGATACTCCTCAGGCTCTGTACGGTATCGTTCAAGGCGGAGAGTGGCAAGATCTGCGCGAAAAATCTGTAGAATTTATTTCCTCTCTGCCATTCCAGGGCTTTGCTATCGGCGGTTCTTTGGGTAAAAGCAAGCACGATATGCACAAAGTGCTCGACTGGACTATTCCAGGTTTGCCTCACAATAAGCCGCGTCATTTGCTTGGCATAGGCGAAGTAGACGATTTATTTGAAGGGGTACAACGCGGTATCGATACTTTTGACTGTGTAATTCCTACCCGCTTTGCCAGAACTTCCAATTTATTCGTACCTTATGACGTTCCCGGAGCCAATAAGCGAGGAACTTTAGTCTTGCGTAACGCTGAATTTACTCACGACGAACGTCCGGTCGATCCCAATTGTACTTGTTATTGCTGCCGCAACTTCTCACGCGCCTATCTGCGCCATTTGTACAAATCGGAAGAAATTCTGGGCAGCGTCTTAGGTACTTTGCATAATATCCACTTTATGCTCACCCTTATGCGTGATATCCGCGCTTCTTTGGCTAACGGAACTTTCTTCGATCTTAAGGCTAAGTGGTTAGATCGCAAAGACGAAGCCCAGGAAGAAAAATAATATCAACAAAGAGAGGAAGTGCGGCGCAATGGCTATAGAATTTAGCCTTATTATACCCACCTATAATAGGATAGGCGCTCTGCGTCACTGCTTAAAACATATTGAAAGGCTCAATTTTCCTAAACGCAACTTTGAAGTGGTATTAGTCGACGACGGCTCTAAAGACGAGACCGCTCAACTTAAAGCTGAAGATTTTCCCTTCAATATAACCGTAATTCATCAGCCCAATAGCGGCACTTCCGCGGCCCGCAACTGTGGTATAAAAGCAGCCAAAGGTCTATTTTGTATGTTTGTTGACGATGACGTCATGCTTCATCCTGACCTACTGCTGGAACACCAGCGCTTGCATAAAGCCGAGCCTAATTTGGTAGTGCGTGGCCCGGTAATAAATTTTGCTGCTTTGCCCTGCCCTCTGGATACAGACAACGAACTCCTAAGCTCAGCTTCGGCTGCCTCAGAAAAGCTTAAGGAGACAGCCTGTCAGCAATTGCGCCAAGTTTCCGGTTCCAATTCGGCAATAGGTTCAGCCAATACTGCAGTGTCTTCCTTTTTAAGTACCGGAGCCCCTCAATCGGCTCACAGTTGCCAAAAATCAGGTAGTTTTTGCTGTAATTTGACTGGCTTATGGAAAGATTGGAGCGGACGCGATTTGCAGATGCTTAAACATTTTTCCATGAATTATCTCTGCACCAGCAATGCTTCTCTATACCGCCACCATTTAATAGCGGCCGGACTCTTTGATACATCTTTTCCACGTTGGGAAGATGCAGAATTGGCTGTGCGTTTGAAACGTTTGGGGCTTAAGAGGCGTTTCAGCTTAAACGCTATCGTTTATCATTTAAAACCACCGGAAACTTGGGAAGCCAGAATAAGGACGGCCCAGAAAGATGGTGCCTCGGCCGCTGAACTTTATTTGCGTTATCCAAGTTTTTTAATGCGTTTGCGCAGCGGCTTACATTTTGCCAATAGCTGGCGCAACCGCTTATTTACCCAAGGGCCGTGGCAAGAGCTTCTGGCGGCCAGCGCTCGCGGTGAAAGCAAAGTGTTCCCCCAAAAATTCGCTCAGGATATGTTAATCGAAAAAGCGTATTTAGAGGCCGGCCTGGATAGGCTAAAGAGGACTCAATCTTTGTAATCAGCAATATTTTTGCAGATCATTTGCAGCTAATTCAAGCAGCGACTGACAAGTGAGGACAAGAAAATGGAAAGAAAAGATGAATTTGCCGAGCTGATGAAAGTTGAGGACAAATATGAATTGTCTGTCCAAATTTGCTCGCATAATCGCAAAAACGTCTTGCAAATCGTTTTGGAGTCTTTAAAAGACCAAACTTTACCTGCCGACCGTTTTGAAGTAGTTTTGGTAGACGACGGCTCAACTGACGGAACCAAAGATATGGCTGAAGGTTTAGATCTTCCCTACCATCTGACCGTGTTGCGCCACGAAAAAAATGCCGGCCTCTCTACGGCCCGCAATACCGGACTCAGAGCTTGTCGCGGTCGGGTCATTCTAATTATTGACGATGACGTTATTGCCGATCCGGATTTGTTGCGCCAGCACGTTCTGACTCACGCTTCTTACGATAAAATCGTTTGCAACGGTTGGGTAAACCACGTGTCAGAACCTAAACGTCCGCAAAATCCGCAATTCACTATGGCTGATGTTTCTACCTCATTTTTCTGGACTTCCAATGTTTCCGTAAAGCGTCGCCATCTTTTAGCTATAGGCGGTTTTGACGAAGATTTCAAAGAGTACGGCTGGGAAGATCAGGAAGTAGGTTTACGCTTGATGGCTCTGGGCTTAACAAAACAAAACAATTACAAGGCTATCGGCTTCCACGTTAAGCGCACTCCGCAACGCAAGGATATTCCTCGTATGCTCAAACAAGCTGAAGCCAAAGGGCGCACTGCCGTGTTGTATATAGATAAGCACGACCGTCCTCGCTCCCGCTTGGCTACTGGTATTCACCCCGCCCGCCTGGCTGTCTATAAGTTTACCCGCATAGGTGACTGGTTACAAAAACTCTGTTTAGATCGATTAAACCGTCCGGAGATAAGCGACGATACGCCCTTAACCGGCTTTGACGCTTGGTGTGCCCGTCAACTTTCTACCATCCATTATTTTGACGCTATAGAAGACACTTTAAATGAGCAAAAATAAAGAACTTTCCGCCTCCGCCTCTCAAGGGAAGGCCAAGACGGCAACCCAGGAAGAATGGAAATGGAATTTTCGCTTCCTAAATTTGCTGATAATTACTACCTTATTTCGTATTATATTCGGCGCTCTGGCTGAACTGAAATATGAAGAAGCCTATTACTGGCTCTATAGTCAACACTTGGATTGGTCATATTTCGACCATCCGCCTCTGGTAGGCTGGCTGATTTATATTTCCACCAAGCTGGGCGGAGACGCGGAAATTTGGGTCCGCCTGCCAACTATTCTCTGTTTTGCCGGCGCACTGTTCTTTATTCATCGTTTGGCTTGTGATCTTTTCGGAGCCAGGACCGGTTTTATAACTGCCGTTTTGGCTTCGTTACTGCCAGCCTTTGAAGTTTACTCTATGTTTGTCTTCCCCGACGCTCCGCTATTGCTTTTTTGGAGCTTGGTTATGTGTGTCGGTTATCGACTTTACGAAGATGAAAAACCTATTTGGTGGTTGGTTATAGGCGCAGCCACAGGTTTGGCTATGCTGGCCAAATACCCTGGCGCATTGGCTCCTCTGGCTCCGATTCTAATTATTGCCCTTAAGAAAAAATATCATCTTTTCAAGTGTTGGCAATTTTATATAGGAATTATTTTATGTTGGCTGATTTTTAGCCCGGTTCTTTACTGGAACTCCCAACACGAGTGGGCTTCTTTCCTCTTCCAGGGTGTTTCTCGCTTCTTCGAGGCTAACAGTTGGCTGGATATTTTAGGCGGTTCTATACTTAATATTGCCGCTATGCCCACTCCGTTAGGACTGATTCTGCTCCTCTGGGCCGGTTGGCAAAGCTGTAAGCGCATAAAAGATGAACGCTGGCTCTATTTAGTATGTGCTTTCCTTCCTTTTGCCATTATTGTGGCTGCCGTAGCTCTGGTTCGCTTAGTACAACTCAATTGGCCTTTGCCCGTATATCCGGCTCTAATTATTGCCTTAGCTGCCCTTTTAGAAGAACTTAGAGCTTGGTATAGTCGCAAATGGCAATTTATTTTAGGTGCTGTTTTTGTACCTGCTTTGCTCTTGAGTTTAATTCCCTGGATTGCCCTTTTCTTTCCCCTGACCCCTTTGAATCGCTTTAATGAAATTTACGGCTGGAAAAATATGGGCCAGACGGCATTGGAAATAATAAGTGCCAACTATAACAACGGTCAATGTTTTATTGCCGGTCACGGCTACCAAACGGCCAGTGAGGCAGCTTATTATACTAAGCTTCCTCAACTTACCGTATCCGAAAATTTATACGGCGAACGTTCTAAAGGCTTCGATTATTGGAGCCAAAAAGGTGATTTTAAAGGATGGAATTGCCTTTACATTGTTACCGAAGAGTTACACAGTGACGGGAAATTCCGTTCTCGCGATCCTTTCAATCTAGCTGAGCTCAAAAAACATTTTGACAGCGTCGATCCCACGGGCAACCGCTTAACGGTTTTCCGCGGCGGTGCTCCAGTTCGTCGCTATAAATTTTATTATTGTGTCAATTATCAAGGTATCCCAACTTTGAGAGGTAAACTAGCCGGTGAAGACATTTTGGAAAAAGTCGATTTAGAAATAGATGACGATGATAATTCGACGCCGGTACAAATTACCAGTCAGGCTGGAACTACCGAAAAGACGAAAGAGACGAGGTGAGTAATGGAAGCTTCACAAGTTGCCCTTTTAATAGTAGGACAAGAAATTTTAACTGGCGGAGTAACCGACGCCAATATTGTCTATACGGCTAGAAAATTTTATGAAAAAGGCGTAACTCTCGCCAAAGTTGAAATTGTCCCCGATAAAATAGATTATATAGCTGAGGCTGTAAAAAGACTCAGTGCTACTTACGACTATTTGATAACTTCCGGCGGCATAGGGCCAACCCACGACGACGTAACCGTCGAAGGTGTAGCTAAAGCTTTAGGACAACAAGTTATCAAACACAGTTACTTAGAGACGATTATTTCCCGCCATTATAAAGGCGCAACTCTGACTGCGGCCCAAAGCCGCATGGCTATGGTTCCTGCCGAAGCCGAACTTTTAGTTTCAACTTCTCCCAGCGATGACTATTTCTTGCCTCAAGTCTACGTTAAAAATATCTACCTTCTGCCGGGCTTGCCTAAGCTGTACAGCCATTATTTAGAGCACATTATGCCCGTGTTTACCGGTGTACCACTTTTGCATGACGAAATTTCTATAAAAGGCATTGAAACCAAATTAACCGCTGCTTTGAATCGCTCTGTCCACAAATTCCCTCAAGTGCGCTTCGGTTCTTACCCTTCATTTGAACCAGGTCAGCCCGATTCTTTTATTGTCAAGATCACTTTTGAAGCTCCTGACGAAACCTCTTTAGCTGATTCTAAAGAGTTTTTCCTCAAGCAGCTGCCTCAGGACTTGAGCGTACTTTCTTAGAGAAACAACGCTCTTACTTAACTTAAGATGAAAAGCATCTTTTCTAGTCAAGAATGTGAGGAAAAAAATGCGTAAAATTAGGATACTTTTAAGCGTAATTTTAACAGCGGCTTTAATTATGGGATTATGCTCTCAAGACGTTTTAGCTGCCAAAAAACAAAAAGAAAAGAAAGTTGAACATCCTGTAGCCGTTATTAAAGCTACTGTAGACCGAAACTCTTTCGACAACGAAACTACAGGAGTTAAGCGTACCTGTACTTTGTGGGTTAAAAACTTAAGTCGCGAAACTCAGAAAGATATAAAAGTTAACATCAAGATTTACGATAATAAACGTGAATTGGAAGATTTAGACAAAACTATTGAAGAGCTCGATCCTGGCGCCAGAGAGTTTGTTCACTTTAAGTGGGAAGATTACAGCCGCAGTAACAAACAAAGAATCAGAATCTGGCTTACTTACACTAACGACGAAGGTAAAGAAGTTACTTTCGAAGCTCCTACTCCAGTTTGGTAAATAATTTACCGCAAGCGTCGGAATAGCTGTAACTCAAAAAAGTGCTACCCGACGCTTTTTTGTTAATAATAATAAACATTAACGACAAGGGCGGAAGTCGCGCTTTTCAGAATGTTGATAAAGGCGCAGGGTGTCTGCCCTTTTGTTTTGCCATTCTTGAATTTGAGTATAACCTTGGAAATGTTTATTTTTAACTATTTCGTCGGCGCTGCCCCCTATTTGCAACAATAAAGAGGACTGCGGCAAAAACTCATAATTTATTGGTACATAAATATCGATATCTAAAAGACGTCCATACTTTTCTAAAGCTCTAAGTAGCAGTAAATCGGCGTCAAGACCACGCCCCTGAGCAAATACAACAGCAGTAAGACGCTGTTCTCCGCTTTTATCGAGTTTAGGTAAGACAGTCCCTAAAATATTATCTAAAAAGGCAGCTTCTTCAGTACGTTCGGCCTTTTCTTCAGCAATATCTGTACTGCGCAAGGTACTTATACGCCAACTACAACTATTTAAAGCTTCATTGACAGGGATGGCGCCGGGACAATAAATTACACCTAATTGCACAGCCGATACAAAGGCTAAAGCTGCAGCTGCTCCAAGACGCCATAAACGATATTCTCCTATCCAAGCAAAAGCCAAACACAAGCCCAAAACTGTGGCTGGTAGCATATATCTGGCCGCACCTGGTACTCCCAAAACAGCATAAATAGCTGCTGCCGATAAACTCATAGCCACAATCAGAAAAGCAATATTTTTCTTGGTTGAGTCAGATTGCCTGATTGTCCCAAATACTCCCAACAGAAACCATGTAAAATAAAGCCACCAACAATTATTTAATGCATAAAATAATTGACGCAAACAGAGTAAACCAGAATAATTTTGCGCCAAATCACGGCTGCTTTTCCAAACCAGTTCCGACCAAGCAATCCAATACCACCAACCACTCAAAGACAAAGCGGATAATAAAGCCACCGTTATACCTAACCATGGCGCAACGAGCCTTTCACCTGTTTCAGCTATCTCATTTTCTTTGGACCATATTTCTTTCGGCAATCCCTGACTCTGTAGTTGTGCAGGAGCGGCCATATTTAAGCTTAAAACTTCTTCGCCTATACGCACAGTCGCAACTTTCGGCTCCAACCGTTCCTGCTCTTCTTTATTGACTTCCGATGGCGCCGACACAACCATAAAGAGTGCATAAGCCAAAAGCGGCAACATATAAAAAATCAAAGCCCACTTGGTAAGTAACCCCAAGCCAACACAAATACCAAACAGCAGAGAGTATCCTAAACGGCGGAAATTATCCGAAGCTAAATAAGCGACTAAAGCGGCCGTCACAAAAAGCGTTTCCCCTATTTCCAAAAAAAGGCCGCGACTGTACCAATTGAGCCATAAATTACCGCTATTGGCCAAAAGAGCCAATCCACCACCCCAAGGTCCCCCCAAACGTCTCCCAAGAGCATAAATTGCATAACCTAAAGGAAATAATAAACAGGCCTGAGCTGCTGCCGCCGCTTGAGCTGAGAACTGTTGATTATGCCAAAAAGCCCCTAAACAATAGAGCCAAGTGCTTAAAGGTGGATAACCGCTTAAGGGCATGGAGCCGCCTCGGCAAAAAAATTGCCAATGGTGCCAAGCTTCACGGAAGGTGCGTCCGGAATGTTCTCCCAAAAGCAAAACGCCATTTTGTAACCAATTACTAATCAGTCCATAAAGTAAAAAACCGAATATTAAAGGGAGACAATATTCATACCAACGCCAGCAGCTATCTTCTCTGTATCTCATAGGATTAAGTCTCTTCTTAAGCAGCCAAGCCTCTACCTTCGCACAAAAGCTTGTCTTAACGCGAAAAAGTGGACTTTTAGCCATTATATTTACCGCAAGTGCCGTAAAGCCCCCTGCCTTCAGGCATGGGGATATAAGGCACGTCCACCAAATTTGCGTAAGCAATTGAAGGTGGACGGTTGTTGTCTAGACAGGCGCCAAATTAACGGAGAAAACATTGCTTCCAAAAATAATCTTGCTGCCTATTCCGAATAAGAAAGCTTAATGTATAATGCAAGGAACAATTTTTCCATGAAGGTGTATAAATTGGATAATAATATGCAATTAAATACAGAACAAGCAACCGAGATAGTGGCTGTCCAAACTTGCGCTACAGATCCGCAACCGCGTCCGGTAAGTAACAATGCAAAGAGCGGTAAAGGTTGTTATATAGCCATCATTATCGTACTGATTTTGATTATCCTGGGTATAATCGGTTCGGTTGGCGGACTTACTTTTTTGGCCATAATATGTAGCGACGAAGCTGTTCCGGAAGATAAATCAGCTGCTTCAAACTATAAACTTTACGTTATCGACGAATTTTCTAAAGACGGCAGCACCACCTCAAAAAAGGAAAAAATAACTAAAGCTGCCCTGGATAGCTCAATAAAAGATAATGGCAGTATTTTTATGTTGCCTATTTACGGCACGATTGTCTCCGGAGATTGGACTGGCAGTAACCAGAGCGGTTTCGTTACTTCCGAAGATGTTACTTACGCTTTGAAGTATATTGCTAAACAAGATAACGTCAAAGCCTTAATTCTTGATATAAATTCTCCCGGCGGCAGTGTTACCGCTTCCGATAATATTTATCATGAAATTATGCAATTTAAAAAGGAAAATAAAATTCCCGTAATTGCTATGTTTGAGGGCACAGCCTGCTCCGGCGGTTACTATTCTGCTATGGCTGCCGATTACATTATAGCTCTGCCCACTACCTGGACAGGTTCTATTGGCGTAATTATGGAAGTTCCAGAAATCAGTAAGCTGATGGGCAAAGTTGGCGTAAATGTAAATACAATTACTTCTTTAAATGCCAATGGTGGAGCTTCATTTAAAGATATAGGCTCCACTTATCGAAAGATGCGTCCTGAAGAACGTCAGTTGCTGCAAACTTTGGTTACTCAAAGTTGGAACAGATTTACTGACATTGTTGCTCAGGGACGTAAAGGTAAACTTAGTAAAGACCAAGTCAAAAAATTAGCTGACGGCCGTATCTACAGCAGTGAACAGGCCCTGAAACATAAATTGATCGATCAAATAGGCTATCGCCAAGATCTTTACAAAAAAGCCCGTGCTATGGCCAAAGCTCCCCAAGCTTCCGTTATTTGTGTTACTAGCAAAACTTCTTTCTGGGATAGCTTAGGTAGTGTCTCCTCCAATTTACACAACTTGGCCCAACTCGGTCGTACCCCTTGGAAAGCGGCTTTGGGCCCTGTCGGCGCTCAACCAGCTTCCTTGCCCCAGAGCAGCTGCCAACCTATGTATATATTGCCTTCTGAACTGACCGAACAGCACTAAAAAAAATGAACTCAGCGTCGGAAATAGCCAAATTGTCATTCACAGAAGCTGCGGTCAGCTGCTCCAACGTATGCTTTGCTTACGCTTCGGGCCACCGTCTTAGTACTGCAGCTTCCGATGGTTCGCGCTTCTGTTTGCAAGATCTAAATTTGCAAATTGAAGCCGGTGAATTTGTTTTGCTCCAAGGCGCTTCCGGCTCCGGCAAGACTACACTGCTTAAAATTTTAGGCGGACTTATGCAGCCGGAGCACGGTTCCGTCTATATAAATGGCTCTCTGATTAGTTCCATGAATGAAATTCAGAGAGCCCGCTTTCGTCAGCAAAACATAGGTTTTATTTTTCAGGAAGCAAATTTAGACAATCAACGCACTGTTTGGCAAAACATTATGTTGCCTCTCTACTTTGGCCGCCAATCCTTGGAAAAAGGCAGCCGACGCGCCACAGAGTTGCTCAATATTCTAGGCATGAGCACCTACAAAGACACTAAAGCTGCCTACCTTTCCGGCGGCCAAAAACAAAGGGTGGCCGTCATAAGAGCTCTGCTTAATGAGCCGGTTTTGCTCTTAGCCGACGAGCCAATGGCCCACTTAGATTTGCCAAACAGTATCATCTTGCTGGAAACGCTTCGGAAGCTGCAGCAAATTTCACCAGTAGCGATTATTATGACCGCTCATTATTTGCCCGAAGCTGATTTTGAACCGGATCGCCTCATCGATATTACCGCTTTGCAATCAACTCGCACTTAGAGTTTTAAGCTATGTTATTTTCTCGTTTAGTCCGTTTAGCTCTGGGAGAATTGGGAGATTCTCCTTTTACTAAATTCAGCTCCATCTTTTGCCTGACTTTTGTAGCTGCTTCCGCTTTGATGCTGCTGGGCGTTTCCTTTGGTTTGGAAGAGATAGCCCAAAAACGCTTGGTGGGAGACTTACCCAACTATATCCGCGTTGAGGCCGGTCAATTTAGCTTAGGCCCTCTGAGTATAGATAGCGGTTTAAGTGAACAAGATTTACAAGATCTTCGCTCGGCCGACGGAGTTAAAGCAGTTTATCGCCTGGCCAGATTGGAACGTCCCGCTTCTATCAGAGCATCCTATGCCGGACAAAGTTTTGTCAGTGATATTTTAGTTGACGCTGTAGACCGAGATTTTATCACTCAATTCGTCGATAAAAATTCGACCGCAACTTCTGAGAACTCAGTTCAAACCGATAGTCAGCAAGAAATAAATTGCTTACTCTCTTCATCTGTGGTAGATGCTTTGCTTTCCGGAGTCAGCATTCATACCAATTTGCCTAACCTAACTGCTCAAACTTTAATAGGTCGCCATTTCAACCTGGAAATAGGACGCAGTACCTTTTCCACAGACTCCCAACCTCGAGCTGATTTGCGCTGTCAAATAGTTGGCATTTCACCTCTGGTGGGCGTCAGCGGCCCCAACATTCCTTACGATCTGGCCCAGCAATTGAGCTCTACCCCCTTGAAGTGTCAAGCGGCTCTGGTCTACATAGAAGATAATGAAAAAATCCCCTTTTTTTTGCAAAAATTGGAAAGTTTACGCCTAAAAGCACCAGGAATAGAACTAGCTCGACAAGCTTCTCAAGCTCTAACTTGGATGCGTTTGGGAATAAGCATTTTTTGCATTTTGTTAAGCTGTTGTGCCGGTTTTACTCTGTATTCCAACCTAAATTTAGAGATCAAAAACCACA
This sequence comes from uncultured bacterium, assembly GCA_934621605.1. GTDB lineage: Bacteria > Vulcanimicrobiota > Xenobia > Xenobiales > Xenobiaceae > Bruticola. The sequence continues at coordinate 36,697 of CAKTUZ010000020.1, forward strand.
GCCGCAAATTAGCTCTCTACAGAGCTTTGGGAGCTGCTCCCATCGATATTGGCAAATTATACCTTATACGCAGCTTGGTGACCGGATTAACCGGCGCTTTGATAGGCCTCATATCAGGTGGCTTGGGAGGCAACCTTCTCAATAAGCTCTGCGCTTCTTACAGTTTTTTAAGCAGTGAAAAGATATTTATTCCCAACGCTTCATGTATGTTAATAGTCTTTATTTTTACCGTTTTGGCTGCTGTTCTTTTCTGCCTATTTCCTATCTGTAAAGGCTGCAGATTAGGTTTTGAGAACGTGGCAAACGACTAAAAATCGCTTGATAATCTATATTTGTCGACAGAAGGTGGGCAGGGCATCCCCCCCTATTAGCGAACTTCTGGAGATAACTGTACCGCAGGACACGGAAACAGTATAAATGACGCTTGCTGAGATTAGCTTTACCTGTCTCTTTAGAGAAGTTTGGAAGCGATCGCCGACGCGAGAAGATTCTGCGCTGAAAAGGTCGCAGAAGTCCGACTCAGTATGCAAGAGGTGCCTTAAAAGATGAGCAAAAATAACGATGGAATAGGCTTTTTGATTGGTTTGCTGGCCGGTACGGCTATAGGCGTATCTGTCGGTATGATTTTAGCTCCTCGCTCTGGTCGAGAGAGTCGCCAAATGCTCAATGACAAGTTTGAAACTTACCGTCGTAAAGCTGCGGAAGCGGCCAGCGAATTGCGGACCAACACCTCCGAAGCTATTGCCAAAGGCCGACGTTATTATGATAGCGTGCGTGAACATTACGCCAAAGCCAATGATGATTGCAACTCTGCCGAAGAGCAGTCGGAAGTCGCTGAGAATACTCAACCTTTAGCCGATTCTGCGGATTCTGAAGAAGCTTAAACGGCTCAGAGTTCGGAATATACCTATTTTTTAATCTATTTCGTCCAGAAATCCTCCACCTCTTTGGTGGAGGATCAAGGCGGAAGTATATTTATGCTTAAGTGCCGTGAGATACACGGAAAATGAATAAAGTCACTACTATATCATGGAGGGCCTAATTTTGGATATTAAGGTCAGCACAAAAACTATTGAAAATATTGCTGAGCAAATTGACGTCAGCGGAGAGATAGACGTTTATACCTCCCCCAAAGTAAAGGACACTATCAACGCTTTAATTGAAAAAGGCGCTTATAATTTGATCGTCAATCTCGAACAAGTACGTTATATTGACAGTACCGGCTTGGGCGTTTTGATTGGTGCGCTTAAAAAAGTGCGTGAGCACAACGGCCACATTTTCTTGGTATGTGTCGACCAGCAAATCAAAAAGGTTTTTACCATTACAGGTCTAGTTAAGATCTTCCGTATTTTTAATACTAACGAAGAAGCCGTATCCGCTTTTGATAAAGCCGAGTAATATAATCAAGAGTAAGACAATATACTGTTGGATAGCATTTTAATAAATGTTGTCACTCTTTTTAGGCAAATAGAATCTTCTGCATTTTACAAAAAAAATGAAGTGAAGGTTCTATTTTTTTAGCATTTTAGGAAAAATATGATGAAATCGATATTTTTTGATCAGAAATTAAAAATAAAAGAAATTCCTCGCCCCCAAGCCATTGGCTCTGAAGCTCTTATCAAAGTAGAATTGGCCGGCCTTTGCAATACAGATTTGGAGCTGTGTCGCGGTTATATGGATTTTACCGGCGTTCTGGGTCACGAGTTTGTGGGTACTGTCGAAGAATTGGGCCCCGAATGCACAGATGCTGATAAGCAAAAATGGTTACATAAACGTGTTGTAGGCGAAATCAATTGTGGCTGCGGCCATTGCTCTTGGTGCTTGGCCCATTCTGACGCTCGCCATTGTCCAAACCGTACCACTTTGGGCATTGACAGACGCCATGGCGTTTTCGCTCCTTATACTTTATTGCCGGTTAAAAATTTGTATGCAGTGCCTGCGTCTGTAAGTAATCGCCAAGCCGTTTTTACTGAACCGCTGGCCGCAGCTTGGGAAATTGTTGAGCAGCTCCATTTGCAGCCCAATTCTCAAGTGCTTATCTTTGGCGATGGCAAACTCGGTTTAATAGCTGCTGCCGTCCTGCGCTTAAGTTGTCTTAACCTAACTCTTATCGGCAAACACGAGCAAAAGCTACAATTGGCCGCCCAAATGGGCGTCAAGACAGAGCTTTTGCAAAACTTCCAAGCCCAACAAGCTGACGTTGTTATTGAAGCTACCGGCAGCCCCAACGGTTTGGAGATGGCCATCGCCAACGTTAAGCCGCGCGGCACCATCGTGTTAAAGTCTACTGTGGCGGCTAATTCTAACTTAAACCTAGCTCCTATTGTTGTGAAAGAACTTACTGTGCTGGGCTCGCGCTGCGGTCCCTTTGCTCCGGCTTTAAGATCAATGGAACTAGGCTTAGTTAATCCGGAGCCGCTTATAAGCGCGATTTATCCTTTAAGCGAAGGCTTAAGCGCCTTCCAAAAAGCGCAGGATCGCAACAGTATCAAAGTATTGATCGATCCTGCGCTTTAAAGGCTACAAAGTAATACTAAGCATTTAGTCGCCAGCCTCAATAACGAATTAGCCGTAAATACACACTTTTGGACAAGTGCCGCGCGGCTAAAGGCACAGTGCACAAAAACAGCCGCCGACAAGAACTTTTGGTCGGCGGCTGTTTTTACACGGCCTCCTTGACAAGTAAACAAACGTTTACTAATATTCATTTATAGTAAACGGTAGTTTACCATTGTCAAGGAGGCAGCCAAACGATGATTGGCACCAAAGAGAAAATTTGGCGGACGGCTTTGGAGCTTTTTGCCCAAAAGGGCTTTGAGGCCACTTCGGTAAGCGATTTAGCCGGCCGCCTGGGACTCAGTAAAGGGGCACTATATAAGCATTTTGCCGACAAGCGAGCCATTTTAGAAGAAATAATTAGGCAAATGGCCGAGCAAGACGGCTTGGCGGCTCAAAAATATGCAGTGCCAGCAGAGACATTTAGTGCCAATCCCGCAAGTTACGCGCATACTGAATTGTCACAGGCGATAGCTTTTACCAAAGCGCAGTTCGGCTTCTGGGCGCTGGACGAAGTGGGCGCAAATTTTCGCCGTTTGCTAATTGTGGAACAATATGGAAGCGCCGAATTTGCCGAACTGTACAACAATTATTTGGGCAGTGGGCCGCTGCTATATATGCAAGATATTTTTCAAACAATGATTGAGCAAGGGAAATTAGCCCCTGCCCCTGCCCTAAGGTTAGCAACAGAGTTTTACGCGCCTTTTGTATTTTTACTTAGTCAGCACGATCACGGTCGCCCTTTTGCTGAATGTTTGGCGATCTTAAGCGATTGTCTGGATAGCTTTGTCGAGCGCTATGCCCTTAAGCCAAACTTAGATACATAAATACGCTTCACTTCAACCTTTAAGAAACTACATTTTTCACAAGGAATTATTTTTATATGCAATACATAAAAAGTTTAAAGTATAGTGATTCTAAATTTATCTCCAAAATTATGGGCCCAAATCCTCTGAAACTTTTGGAAGAGCTTATGCTTAATAATCAGCTAGCTCCACATAGTCGCGTTTGTGATCTGGGCAGCGGACAGGGACTAACCAGTTTATTTTTGGCCAAAGAATATAATTTACAAGTGTATGCTGCCGATTTATGGAGAGATCCGCAAGAAAATCAAGTTTTTTTTGACTCTTGCCAAATGTCCCATCAGCAATTAATTCCCGTCAAAGCCGATGCGGAAAACTTGCCTTTTGAAAGAGACTTTTTTGACGGAGTGGTCAGCGTCGATTCTTATAATTATTTTGGCCGTTCTGAAACTTATTTAGACGAAAAGTTGTTACCTTTTGTCAAAAAGAACGGTCTAATATACTTAGCTATTCCAGGTACCAAAGCCGACTATCGCAGTGCTTATCCTCCGGAATTATTACTTTCTTGGACGCCAGAGCAATTGGAATATATGCGCGATATAAACTACTGGAAGAATATTTTTATGCATAGCCAAGGCGCAGAATTGCTTTATATAAAAGAAATGGAAGGAAATGAAGAATTATGGGCCGATTGGATCGCCCAAGATAACCTCTACTCTGTCAACGACCGTAAATCTATAGAAGCAGGCGCTTGTCAATATTTGACTTTTTTGGCAGTAGCTTTGCGTTGTAAATAATCGCTAGGTGTAGTTTTTAATCTACAGGCGGAGGCAGAGGGCGCATGGAAGGCGAAGGATATTGGCCGTTAGTCCAGTTCGAACCTAGAAGAGCCACTAGCTGGAGCCAGTCAACATGAGCCCGCAGCCATAGCTTAACACAAAATAGCTAATAGGCGGGCCGTACACTATTGGCGTCTCCAAGCTGAAAAACTACAAGCCAAACAGGCAAGCACAACAGGCAAAGCGCAAAATAGGTATTTTTCTCTTAATTTTCACAAATAGCTTTAATAGATCTTACAAATAGGTTTTTCCTCTCACACGGAGAAAAGCGCGGGACGCGTTTCGCGCTAGCTTATCCATTGGGCTGAGGGAACTAACCAAAGTTAGACGAAAGACGCGCTCATTATTTTTGGGAGGCCTTAGTAGCTATGCAGCCGACTTACTTGTCGCAAGAGAACAAACTTTCCAGCTTAGGAGAAAAGATTTTTTTAGATCGTTATTCCTTAAAGGACGGTTCCAAGGACACCTTGGCTAAAGGCGATACAGTAGTTGTCTTGTTGGATCCTAAGAGCAGCCAACGCGAGATTGGGGAAATTACCGCTATTGAAAGCGATGATGTAAGCGTTACTTTACGTGACGGTTCACCTTTCCAGACTGTCAAAGAACACGTAGACAAGCCCTTGGAGCTTCACGTGGAAGATATGATGGAGCGCGTTGCCAAAGGTGCCTCCCAAATCGAAGCCGAGAAAGACCGCCAAACTTGGCAAACTAATTTCCGCTGGCTTTTGGAGGGTTGGAAATTTGTACCCGGCGGTCGTATTCTCTCTTCTTGCGGCAGCAGCCAACAACTGACCTTTTACAATTGCTTCGTTGTACCCAGCCCTTATGATTCCCGCGACGGGATTATCAGTACTCTTTCCCACATGGCGGAAATTATGAGCCGAGGCGGCGGCGTAGGTATCAACCTTTCTTCTTTGCGTCCGCGTCATTCTTATGTAAAAGGCGTCAACGGACGCTCTTCCGGCTCAGTTTCTTGGGGTGGTCTTTACAGCTTCGTCACCGGCCTAATCGAACAAGGCGGTTCTCGTCGCGGCGCCCTTATGCTTATTTTGAACGTTTGGCACCCCGATATTGTCGAGTTTATTAACTCAAAACGCGAAGCCGGCAAAATTACCAACGCTAATATTTCCGTGGGCATTACGGCCGATTTTATGCAAGCTGTACACGATAACGCCGATTGGAATTTACTCTTTCCCGATACCAACGATCCTAAGTATGCCGATCAGTGGCACGGCGATATTAAAGATTGGCAAGAAAAAGGCGGCCGCGTTATCATTCACAAGACCGTTAAAGCCAGAGATATTTGGAACAATATTATCGAAAGCGCTTGGGCTTCCGCTGAACCTGGCGTCTGGTTTATTGACCGCAGCAACGAGCTTTCCAATTCTTGGTACTATCCCGAAGGGCACGTAGTTTGCACCAATCCTTGCGGCGAACAGCCTTTACCCGCTTGGTCGGTATGTAATTTAGGCCATATAAACCTGGCCAAAATGAGCCGCGACGGCCAAGTAGATTGGGACACTTTGAAAAAAACCGTTCGTTATGCCGTTCGCTTTTTAGATAATATTATCGATACTACCCCCTACTTCTTCCCTCAAAACAAGGAGCAGCAATCTAAAGAGCGGCGTATTGGTTTGGGCACAGTCGGTCTGGCCGAGCTCTTAGTTAGACAAGAACTCCGCTACGGTTCTAACGAATCGGAAAAATTTATCAATAAGCTTTACAAATTTATTGCCGAAACAGCTTATCAAGCTTCTGCCGATTTGGCCGCCGAAAAAGGCAGTTTCCCTCGCTTCGAAAAGGATAAGTACTTGCAAGGCAAATTTATTGAGCGCCTTTCTGAAAAAACTCGCGCACAGATTGCCGAAAAAGGCATTCGCAATGTCACCTTGCTTACTCAAGCCCCTACCGGTACTGTAGGTACAATGGTTGGCACATCCACCGGTATCGAGCCTTTTTATTTCTGGTCTTATACTCGCAGGAGTCGCCTGGGTGTCCACGTAGAGAAAGTGGCCGTTTTAGACGAGTGGCAGCAAAAACATCCCGGACAGCCTACTCCAGATTATTTTGTCAGCGCTTTGGATCTTACCCCTCAAGAGCATGTAAAGGTGCAAGCCGATATTCAGTATTGGGTAGATTCGGCTATTTCCAAAACTTGCAACGTACCTGCCGATTATACTGTCGATCAAGTGCGTGAACTTTATGAACTCATGTACAAATTGGGATGCAAAGGCGGTACTATCTACAGAGATAAATCCAGAGACGAACAAGTACTCAGTGCCGAAAAGGATACTAAAAAAGCTGCGGAAGAGCCCAAAAAAGTTATCGAAAAGAAACAACCTAAGGTGCGTCCGCGTCCCACCGTGCGTCGCGGCGTGACCGTTACCAAATCGACTCCTACCGGCACTGCCCACATCATTATGAATGATGATGAAAATAATCAGCCTTTTGAAGTTTTTATCGAAATTGGTAAAGGCGGTTCCGATATTAAAGCTATGGCCGAAGCTCTGGGACGCATTGCTTCCATCTTGCTGCGCGTCAATTCTCCCTTAAGTCCCAAGGATCGCGTCAAAGAAATTGTCAAACAACTTGGCGGTATCGGCGGTCAAAGCTCTGTCGGATTTGGTAAAAATAGAGTACGTTCTCTGCCTGATGCCATTTCTCAAGCTTTATCCGACAATTACTTAGCTCCAGAAGAGAATCCTGAACTGGAAGAAATACGCCAAAAGGCCGAAGCTATTGGTAAAATTACTGCTGATATCTGCCCTGAATGTGGTAACAGCAGCTTTATCAATATTGAAGGCTGTACCAAATGCTACCTTTGTGGCCATTCTGAGTGTTAGCTTTATAATGCATAAAGCAGTTACACTCGTAGTTTTTTAGACAACAGGCGGAGGCAGTGGCGATGGAAGGCGAAGAATATTGGCCGTTAGGCCAGTTCGAGCCTGGAAGAGCCGCTGCTGGAGCCAGCCAACATAAACATGAGCCCGCAGCCTAAACTTATAGCGAAATTTTTTTCACCATATCGGTAGCGCAGGCCTCTGGCCGCAAGGCCAGTGAAGCCGTAGCGTAGATATGGTAAAAAATTAAGCTAACACTAAATAGCTAACAGGCGGGCCGTACACTATTAGTGTTTCTACAATAAAAAAACTACGCAGCCAACAAGTAAGCAAACAAGTGTAAGTTTTATGTGTTTAGCATTTTTTGCGTTATGCGTGTTGATGCCAAATTTTTAGCCACGTTGTTTAGTTCGTTATATCCCTCCTCGAAAGATCGCTAACGCGATAAAGTTTTCTCCGGTGGGTATAACGAACGTTTTAGGCGGCTATAAATTTCATTTAGGCAAATGCAGTTTATGCTGCACAGCAATAACTAGCTAATGGGAGACTGTGCACTGCTTAGCGTCGCTAAATCGGAAAACATGCTTTCGTCTATAGTGTAGACTTTTTGCGATTTTACTCCTATCTCGTACTTTAAGAGAAGCTCTACCAATTTTTCGCCATTCATTAAGTCGATATTGGCTTTACCGTAAGCTTCTGCTTCCTGGTAAGCGCCTTTAGTAAAATCGCTGGTAGTAATAAGTAAACCACGCTCAAGCTCTACTGTATTTACGCTTCCACGCAATTGCTGAACAACAGGAGCTTGCACATTGTTGCCTATCTTATATCTCTTGGCCTGAACGCTCATTTTGACACGAATAACATTATCGATAACCAATTCACCACGCACGTCAACTCCGCCATCATGGCTGGCTTTGGTCACATCAGCTCGAAAGCCAATGGCCTCTAAAAGTTTACCGATTAAGTGTTCAAAAGCACTAGGGCTTATATTTATAAGTCTATCGCGAAGAATTTTCTTTACTTCAGAAGCATTATAATAAGTATTTTCTTCAACAGTTTTTGGCTGCTGCTCTTCAGCTTCAGGCACGTTTATTTCTACAGAGCTATTTTCTTCTAATTTTTGCTCTCCCCATTCCTTGAGTGCAAAAATACCACGATCTACAAGTAAAAATATTGGTTTTTCACTTTTAAAATCGTCATAAATTCTTGCACCAATGGTGGCATCAGGGGTCTTACCGGAAGTTTTCCAAAGTTTGTGCTGCAATATATAATCAGTAATTTCGCGAGCACTAGATGGTTTACCAAGTTGTTTTAAGGCAATTTCCGCAGCTTCAAAAGCAGTATAAGCCATAATAAATGTCCCAGTTTTTTTTATAATTGGACTATTTTTCTGCATTTATGTTTATTTGACCTTTTGTAACTCTTAGCCAAAATATGGACTAACAGTTCTCGCAAACCATTTAGTGCGTTATATCCCTCCTCGAAAGATCGCTAACGCGATAAAGTTTTCTCCGGTGGGTATAATGAAAACGAACGTTTTGAGCGGCTATAAATTTCATATTTGAGCAAACGCAGTTTTTTGTGTTTTTTTTCAGCCACAATTTATATTTCTATTGTTAAATATACAACAAAAAAAAACGCCTCAGCCTATCTTATAAAAAACTGAAGCGCTTTTATTTACTAAATCAACAGCTAATTAAGCAAGTTTACGCCATTTGCGGCCGATTTTTATGGTTTTACCGATAGTAATTTCGATAGTGGCCGTAGGATCGCTAACTGTTTCACCATCAATAGCTAAAGCGTTCTGAGTAACAAAGCGACGGGCTTCGCGCTTGGAGGGAGCCAGACCAGCTTTGACTATTAACTCTACAACATTGATAGAGCCTGTACCAACATTTACTTCGGGAATATCGGTAGGAACTGAGCCTTGAGAAACAACTCTCATCCATTCGGCATCAGCAGCTTCAGCCTCTTCGGCAGGATGGTAGAGAGAAATAATTTCGCGAGCTAACCAACGCTTGGTATCGCGAGGATTATTTTCGGCAATAGCTTTATCGACAGCGTCTAAATCGACATCGGTGCAAAGCTCGAAATAGCGGCGGATCTTATCGTCGGGTAAAGACATGAGCTTATTGAACATTTCCTGAGCACTTTCAGTAATGCCAACATAGTTGCCCAAGCTCTTAGACATTTTCTGTACGCCATCTAAGCCTTCCAAAATAGGCATAAGCATAACGCACTGAGGCTCTTGTCCTACTTGAGTTTGCAACTCACGACCGACTAAGTTGTTAAACTTCTGATCGGTGCCGCCCATTTCCAAATCGGCTTCTAAATTGACGGAGTCCCAACCTTGCATTAAAGGATAGAGAAATTCGTGTACGCCGATAGAGATACCGGAAGTAAAACGCTTGGTGAAATCGTCACGCTCCATAATGCGGGCTACTGTATAGCGAGAGCATAAAGCAATAACGTCGTTAAAGTTCATCTTTTCCAACCACTCGGAATTGAAGCGTACTTCGGTACGTTCAGGATCCAAAATGGCGGAAAGTTGATTTTTATAAGTAGCTGCGTTAGCCTGGATTTGCTCAATGCTTAAAACTTTACGGGTTTGGCTACGACCGGTAGGATCACCTACTCGAGCAGTAAAATCGCCAATTAAAATAATGACCTTGTGGCCAAAATCTTGGAACTGGCGCAATTTGCGCAGTACGACAGCAAAGCCTAAGTGAATGTGCGGCGCAGTAGGATCAAGTCCTAACTTAATACGCAGAGGCTTTTTGTCGCGCAAACTGCGCATAATTTTATACTTCAACTCTTTCTCGCTGATAATTTCAGCCGTACCGCGGCGCAGCTTGGCTAACTGAGCTTCAGCTTGCTCGACGATTTCAGGCGCAAAGCCTTGTTCTTTTACTTCAGAGTTGGTTTCAGTCACCGATCTTCTCCTTAATATTGACGACAGCTTGTAAAGAACAGTCGCCTACTTATATGTTGTCCATCAGATAGACGAAAACTAAAAATTGCACAAACTTTATTTTATTTAAATCCGACAAATCTTACTAATTTTGAGCGTTTTGCCAGCCATTAAAAAGTTGAAAATAGCTTCTTCTTCCCCTTCTATTTCAACCTCTAGCCCTTCTTGCTTAAATTCCGGCGGAAGGCCTTGCAAAGGATAGCGACGCTCGCTCGTTTCCAACATCCAGGAAGCACCTTCTAATTTAACTAAACGCATCTTGCCGCGATAAGTCTTCATTTTTTATCCTCCGCTTTCGGCCTCAACTTTGAAAGAATCCCTTAACGCTTACAAAGCTAGAGGTTAGGAATACGCCCCCAAAACAAATGTGCCTGCCAAAAAAACTCGATTAGAGAAAAGAACAAAAAATAGTCCAATTCAATAGTCAGGCCACCACCCCAATAAAGTGAAGCTTTGTCCACAAAACAACCGTTTGTTTATGCTTTAAAAGGGGAGTTATATGACTTAAACCGAATTGAGGCCGGAATTTTCTTAGCGGAGTTTGGAAAGAGTAACTCTCTCCAAAACAAAAAATGAGCGAAAACTTGTCTAATAATTTGCCAAAATTAGCTGCCGTTATTATGGCCGGCGGCGTCGGTACACGCTTTTGGCCGGTCAGTACTTCGGCCCGCCCTAAGCAATTTTTGAATTTGTTCGGCGGCCGCACTCTTTTACAAAAAAGCTTTGATCGCCTTAAAGGATTAGTACCACAAGAGCGCATTTTGGTACTGACCAACAAAAACTTTATTGGCTTGGTCAAAGAACAATTGCCGGAACTTTCCGACGCGCAAATTATAGGCGAACCTTGCCGCCGTGACACCGCCGCTGCCGTGGCTTTGTCTTCTCTTTTGGTGCAAAAGCTCTTTGGCGATTGTACTATGCTGGTTTTAACTTCCGACCATTATATCGAACCTACCGATAAATTCCAAAAAGTAATTTTAAGTGCTGCCGCCGGCGCTCAGCATTCTAAAGCTATATATACTTTAGGCATAAAGCCAACCTACCCAGCTACGGCTTACGGCTATTTGGAATGTGGTTTCCAAATTGACGATCCAGCTAACCATCCAGGTTTTGACGAGCTGCTCACTCCCGACGCTCCCAAACATTACCAGTTGCTGCGTTTTAAAGAAAAACCCCAAGAGCAACAAGCCCAAGTCTTTTTAGAAAGCGGCCATTTCTTTTGGAATAGCGGCATGTTTGTTTGGCAAGTAGAGACAATTTTAGAAGAGTTTGCCCGCCTGCTTCCCGAGCATTTAGATTATCTGAAGCCGGCTTTAAAAGTTTACGGCACTACTAAATGGGAAAAAGCTTTATCCTCCGCCTTTGAAAAGATGCGCAAAATATCGGTTGACTATGCAATTATGGAACGTGCTAAGGAAATACGTATCGTAGAAGCCGATTTTAACTGGCTCGATCTGGGAGATTGGATGGCTGTAGCTCCTTTCTTTGAGCATGACGAAGACCAGAACAGATATCAAGGTCATATTAGCGTTTACCGCTCGCACAATAATATTATCTTTACTGATAATCCTAAAAGCCATATAGCTTTAGTGGGCGTCGATAATATGGCCGTTATCCAATCGGCCAATAATTTATTGGTTGTACCTTTGGATCAGCTTGGCAATGTCAAAAAATTGGTTGAAAAGTTGCCTCCCGAATTAGCGTAAAATTTAGATAGCCTGCTCTAAAATTAATGTTTAGGGCAGGCTTTTTGCTGTATATAATATTTTTTTCTATCTGTAGAAAGGTCATAAAGTCAACATATGAGCAACGGTTTAACCTATGCTTTATCTGCTTTTAAAGCTTATGATATTCGCGGAAAAGTACCTCAAGAATTAGATGAGAAAGTTGCCGAACGCCTGGGCATGGCTTTTGCTAAAGTAACCGGAGCTAAAAAAGTTGCCATCGGTTACGATATTCGCCTTTCTAGCCCTAGTTTGGCTGCGGCCATTTGTTGCGGCCTAAATGCTTTCGGCGTCGAAGTAACCGATATTGGTTTATGCGGTACGGAAGAAATTTACTACGCTTGTGGAGAGCTGGGCTTTGACGGTGGCCTTATGATCACAGCCAGCCATAACCCTAAAGAATATAACGGTATAAAGATGGTTTTAAACGGTGCCCGTCCTTTATGCCAAGAAAACGGCTTAACTGAAATTCGCCGTTTAGTAACTCAAGATTGGAATTTTACTGAAGATATAAAGAGTTTGAATTTAGCTGCTTCTGGTCACACCGTTAAAAAAGAAATTCACGACAGCTTTATTGAGTTTGTTTTAAGTTTAGTCGATTTAGAAGCTATAAAAAAGGCCGATTTAACAGTAGTTGCCGATTGTGGTAATGGCGGAGCTGGTGTAATTGTCAAGCGTTTGGCTAAAAAATTACCCATAAAATTGCATATTGTAAACGGCGAACCGGATGGCCATTTTCCCAACGGCATTCCCAATCCGCTGCTACCAGAAAATAGGCAAAATACCGCCAAAGCTGTCATAAAATATAAAGACGACCTGGGAGCCGCCTGGGATGGTGATTTTGATCGCTGTTTCTTCTTTGATGAAAAAGGACAATTTATTGAAGGATATTATTTAGTGGGCTTGTTTGCCAGCCGTTTTTTACACAAGAATCCTGGCGCTACCATTATTCACGATCCGCGCCTCTACTGGAATACGCGAGAAATCGTTCTTCAAGCTAAAGGTCGACCCGTTATGTCCAAAACAGGCCATGCTTTTATCAAACAAGCTATGCGCCAATATGATTCAGTTTACGGCGGCGAAATGTCGGCTCATCAATACTTTAAAGACTTTTTCTACTGTGACGGCGGTATTTTGCCTTGGCTTATGCTTATGGAATACATAGGCCAACGTGGCCAAACGCTTTCTCAACTTATCGGCAATATGACGGAACGCTATCCAGTTAGCGGCGAAATCAATTTTTGCATAAATTGCCAACCGGAAACTATTTTCGCCGAGCTAAAAAGGCGCTTGGCAACCGATTACGGTAAGGCTTTAGCTGAAGATCATTTAGACGGTTTAAGTTTAGAATATAATAAATTCCGCCTAAACTTAAGAGCTTCCAATACTGAACCACTGTTGCGCTTAAATATAGAGACCCGCGCCGACAAGGCTTTAGTTAATACGATTAGCCAATTAGTTAGCGACGTTGTAACTGAGGTGTGTGCCAAACATAAAGCATAAACTTTCAGAAAAATACATTATTTTGGAAAAGTTTTTGTATTTAAAAGTGCTGAAATAAGCCATTTTACGAAAAATGGACATTTTTGGGGCAGGGCACATAGGCCGAATAGAAAAAATAAGGCCAGACGATGTGCCCTTGCCTTATTTTTTAGCCAATCTGTTTTAAAACAAAACGCATTGGCTAAAAATATCAAAGCCTTAAGCCGCCAAAAACTAAAATAACGAGGCAAAAAAAGTGAGCGCCGCTTCTCTTAAACCTGAAGAAATAGCCAGAGAAAAAATTGATAGAGCTCTAAAAAGAGCCGGTTGGACTGTAGTTTCTCGCGAAGAATACTCCCCTAATTTGCACGCAGCTGCCGTAAAGGAAAGCTTACTTAAAGGTCAGCGTGAAGCTGATTACATGCTATTTTTGGAAGGCAAAGCTATTGCCATATTGGAAGCTAAAAGAGACGATATAGATCTTGAAGCGGCCGCAGCCACACAAGCAGAAGCTTATGCCCATAAATTGTTAAACTGGGAAGCTTATTGGGAAAAGCCATTGCCTTTCATTTATCTTGCTAATGGCAATAGTATACTTTTCAAAAACTTAAAAGACGATGAACCAAAATATGTCAACTTGGGCACAATGCACAGTCCTGAGCAAATGGCTAAATTGGCTAAGATAAGTTCTTATTTTGTCGGCTTGCCCACTTTAAAAAAGGACAAACTGCGCCAATGTCAGTACGAAGCTATTTGCAACCTGGAAAGTAGTTTCCGCCAAGGGCAAAGGCGAGCTTTAATTTGTCTAGCTACCGGAGCTGGCAAAACTTTTACTGCTTGCATGGCTATATATCGCCTTTTGACGTATACGCCCGCTCGCCGCATTCTCTTTTTAGTAGATCGCAATAACTTGGGTCGCCAAGCTGAAGGTGAATTTGGTACTTTCGATCTCACTGAAAAAGGCGAAAAATTTAGTAATATATATTTAACGGAATTTTTGCGCTCAACAAAAGTTCCTAGTAGCGCCAATTTAGTTATTTGCACTATTCAGCGCCTTTACTCTGTCCTAACTGGTCAAGAATTGCAAGACGATGAAGATCAAGAGTCAACTTTTAATAATACGGACTCTAGAAGAGAAAAACTTACCGGACAATTACATTTATCCAAAGATTTCTTTGATTTTATTGTTATTGACGAGTGTCACCGTTCTATTTACGGACGTTGGCGCAGCGTTTTAGATTATTTTGATAAAGCCAGAATTATAGGCTTAACCGCTACTCCCAGTGAAGAGACTAGAGAATTTTTCAACAATAACTGCGTAGCCAATTATACTTTAGAAAAGTCTATTGTCGACGGTATTAACGTAGACGGGCGTATTTATCGCATTCGCACAGAAGTTAGCGATCGAGGCGGCCAAATTGAAGAAGGTGAAAAGTATACCGAAGTAGTTAAGCGCACTGGAGAAAAGCGCGAAGTACGCGCCGAAGAGCTCATTCCTTATAGTGCTTCCGACTTAGATCGAGCAGTAATCAATCCTGAGCAAATTAAAACCGTTTTAGAAGCTTATAAAAAAGCCATTTATACTTCCTATCCAGACGCAAGCTTAAACAAAATCGGATATTGCATCTACAAAAAAAACTGCCTTTTGGTTTACTAAAGGCAGTTTTTTGTACAGCTAATTCAAATGCTTAACAAAGCGATACTTTCCTCTACCATGCTCAGGAACAGCTTCAATCAATTTCAAAGTCTTGAGTTTTCTTAACATTACTACTGCAGGCGAAGTAGTGATTTCAAGTAATTCCATCACATCGAATCTAGTAAAAATTTTGCCACGATTTAGGTTATTAAAAAGCTTCTCGATTTTTTTGCAAGTAGAACTTCGGATATTTTCTCTCTTTAAAATATCACTTAATGACGGTTTTTCTTGCTCTGTGATTGATTTCTCAATATTAAGCACCTGTTTTTTTATGCTAACGCCTGTTTTTTCTGAATTAAGCGCAAAATAGTTTAAATTTTTTAGTGTAACTTTGAATTGTATGTTGTCTGAATAAAAAACAGGTTCCAAGCCTACATGAAAATTGGCTGCTCTTTCATAGGCAGCATTGATCTTGTTTAAGCCACTGCCTTGACGCTCCATGTATCCTAAGCGATTAAAGATATCAGCTATAACAGGATTGCGACGTGCAGAAGGTACATCACTCAAATTGCAATCCTGTATTAAAGTCCCATCAAGCATGCCACCTGGAGAATAAATCGTCAAACGATCGTCAAAAATGTCAATATGTACTTCACTGCCTAAAATCAAATAATCACGATGAACAAGGGCATTAACTAACCCTTCAAAATTTTATCAAGCGGCTTATGAGTTCTGCATCATTTTGGACATCAGACAGTCCTACAATGTTTTTGTTATCATCAACGCCAAAAAAAAGTCTGCCGCCAACTCCATTAGCGAAAGCGCTGACACTTTTAAGCCAACTCTTAGGCTTTTTTGTTTCAATGGCAACTTTAAAATCGCATTCAGTTGTCTCAGCAACAAGTTTTTCAATCATTATATAAAACTTCCCCCTGAACTTTTTTAAACTTGCTTGTCAGCTAAAAGTAAGTTAATCAACTCCTTGTCAGTTTGCATCATGCCTACTCTACCGATATACCCCACAGAACTTATGGTATGATCGGCTTGATCTTGAAGAATGCCTGTATGTGCAGTGTAATTACTATTATTCATAGCCATGTAATGAGCCATAATGGCAGCATCTAAGCTAGTAGCAATTTTAGCCGCACAGCTAACTTTGGCGCCGTCGCAAAGAATGCCTGGAATATTAGCCATTGTATTATCAACTGTAGCAGCCAACATTTCTAAAGTGCCGCCGTTTATATAAGTAAGAGCTACGCCAGCTGAGCAAGAAGCGGATACAGCTCCACAAAATGCCGAAAGACAGCCGATAAATTTCTTTTGATAAATAGTCATTAAATTAGAAAAAACTAAAGCGCGGTAGAGCTTTTCTCGAGAAAAATTGCGCTCTCTAGCATAAACAATAATTGGCACAGACGAAGTAATGCCTTGGTTGCCACTGCCTGAATTGATTACTACAGGCATTTCACAACCGCCCATACGGGCTTCGGAAGCAGCCGCCGTATAAGCTTTCATACGGGTGACTACTCCTTCTGGATAGGACTTTTTAATAATTCTGCCCAAGCCCACTCCGAAATTACCGGACATGCCTTCATAAGCAATATCCATATTGCAATTGATCTGTTTATCAAGCAGCGCTTTTACATCATCAATTTTTACGGTATCGGCAAATTCTTTAATATCGGGCAAATTTAACAAAGAGCGATCGGCAGGATTAACGGCGCTGTATTCTTTATCATCGTCTTTTTGGAAAATAGTTTTTCCATTTTTGGCAATATTAACAACGTTAATATGAGAGTGGCGAATTTCTAGCTTGACGTTCTCTTCTCCCTTGTAGCATTCGATGATTATATGCAAAGGGATATTCGATTCTAAATGCTCTACTTTGCAAGTGCCAGCTTCAACTTGCTCGCGCATAAGACGTCTAGCTTCATCGTCGGTATCTTTTAGAACTTCCATTTCCGCAGAAGCATTACCGCCCAGAACTCCCAGCCAAACTGCCGTGGCGATACCAACCATACCGCCGGAATTAGGAATAACCACACAACGCACATTTTTAAGCATATTGCCACTACATTTAGCCACAATGCGTTCAGGAACTGCACCTAAAATTTCACGCGCTTTGGCGCCAGCAAAAGCTAAAGCAATAGGTTCTGTACACCCCATAGCTTCTACTAATTCTTCACGTAAAATTTTTACATATTCGCCGTAAACGGTTTGATTTAGCACGAAACTACCTCTTATTTTATAATGCAGTACAAAATCGGTTGGACAATCAGCCAAAATGTGCTCGATAATTATCACTTCCAGCTTCTTTTCAACATAGTTTTTTCCCTTTATTAGGCAAGAAATCACCATATTATAGTGAATTTTCAAGAATAGAAACTTAATGAATATTTATCGATAAATTCTACAATTTGCTGAGGTAATAAAAATGGATAATATATATAAACTGGAAACGCCTAGATTAGTGATAGAGCCTATGACTTTTGAAGAATTGGCTAAGCTTGTAGTTATATATGGAGAAAAAGTTCCTGAGCTAAGCCAAGCTTATCAAGAAATGTTCGATGGATGCCAACAGCACGTCCAAGATTACATTTGGTACACATCTTGGAAAATGTGCTTAAAAGAGAACGGCCAACAAGTTGGCGACGCTGGTTTTAAAGGGCCTGCTCAAAATGGCCGAGTGGAAGTTGGCTATGGCATAATTGAACAATATCAGGGCCAGGGATATGCCACTGAAGGCGTAAGGGCCGTTTGCGCTTGGGCTTTGCGGCAAAATGGCGTGCAAGCTGTGGAAGCAGAGACGGAGCCTAACAATAAAGCTTCGCAAAATGTTCTAAATAAACTTGGCTTTATAGCTACAGGCCAAAATGGCCAAGAAGGACAACGCTTTATTTTATGGCCGCAGAAAGCTTAATTAGTATAACTTAACTATCATGGTGACTTCCCAATCTCATCTTAAAATCGCTATAACCGAAGTCAGTCAAACGGCTTAACTTTCCGTTTAAGTCAATTTTATAGATATTGGGCAAAGGCATGCCATTAAAAGTATTGTTTTTGCAAATAGTATATATGGCCATATCGCCAAATATAACTAAGTCACCAACTTGGAGCTTATCAGCCAAACGATATTCGCCAATAATATCCCCAGCCAGACAAGTCGGCCCAGCCAAACGATACGTATAACCCTCGTTTGCCGAAGCCTCTTCATTAAGCAACGGAGGCCGATAAGGCATTTCTATAACGTCAGGCATATGACAAGCGGCACTGGTATCTAGAATGGCAATTTTTATACCGTTGTTTTCTACAATATCAAGCACTCGACTGATCAAATAGCCAGCATTTAAAGCGACAGCTTCGCCCGGCTCGAGACAAACACGCAATTTCCATTTATCTTGCGCATAGTTAATAAGCCTCTCAAGCCTATCTCTATCATAATCTTCCTTAGTAATATGGTGGCCACCGCCCATGTTTAGCCATTTCATATGTGAAAGGACATCACCGAAGCGCTCTTCAACTGCTTTTAAAGTAGTTTCAAGCGCATCGGAATTTTGTTCGCAGAGAGTGTGGAAGTGGAGTCCTTCAATCATAGAGAAAAGCTCCTCTGTCATATCCCTATTCCAGACCTCACGTGTAACACCAAGGCGGCTGCCTCGAGCACACGGATCATAGATCATATGATCACTTTGAGTGGAGCATTCGGGATTGATACGAAGTCCGAAACTCTTTCCACACTCCTGCGCTACTTTGGCAAATTTTTTTAACTGGCCAATTGAATTAAAGACAATATGATCGGCATATTGCAGAAGCTCTGCAAATTCATCATCACGGTAAGCAGCACAAAAAACATGAACTTCCTTACCTGCCATCTCTTCAGCGCCTAATCTAGCTTCATAAAGACCGCTGGCTTCTGTCCCCGATAAATACGGAGCTAGAAGCGGATAAAAATCATAATTAGAAAATGCCTTTTGAGCTAACAGAATCTTGCAACCAGTATGCTCAATAATTGAATATAAGATTTTAGCATTAGAGACTAATTGTTGCTCATCAATTAAATAGCAAGGAGTTTTGATTTTTGCCAAACTTGACGAAATATTTTGCTTAAGCAAGCTTCTGAATATACTGTCGTTACTCATTAATCTACCAACTTGGGATTGTAACTTTCTTTTTTAGGCAAACCATACTTGTCAAGCGCTTCGAGGAAAGGATCAGGATCGAACTCTTCTACAGTATGGACACCTTTTTTATTCCACTTGCCAGTTAAAAGCATCAAAGCACCACACATAGCCGGCACACCAGTAGTATAGCTTATAGCTTGGCTTTGTACTTCTTGGTAGCACTCTTGGTGATCACAAACATTGTAAATGTAGTAAGCTTTCTTCTTACCATCTTTCTTACCAGTGAAAATACAACCTATATTGGTCTTTCCATGCGTACGAGGACCCAAACTGGCCGGATCGGGAAGCAGAGCCTTGAGGAATTTAATAGGTATAATATCACGGCCTTCAAACTTAACAGGCTTAGTAGAAAGCATACCTATATTCTCAAGACATTGCATATGCATAATATAACTCTGTCCAAAAGTCATAAAGAAACGAATCCTTTTCGCCTCAGGGATATTGCGAGCTAAGGACTCAAGCTCTTCATGATGTAAAAGATACATATCTTTAGGGCCTACACTGTCAAAATCATATTCGCGCTTAATACTCATTGCAGGAATCTCGACCCATTTTCCATTTTCGATATAACTCCCCGGAGCGGAAACTTCACGCAAATTGACTTCAGGGTTAAAATTGGTAGCAAAATGATGTCCATGATCGCCACCGTTGCAATCGAGAATATCAATAGTATCAATAGTGTCAAATTCGTGCTTTTTGGCATATGCACAATAAGCCTGCGTAACGCCAGGATCGAAACCGCAACCAAGCAAAGCAGTCAATCCTGCTTTTTCAAATTTTTCCCGATAGGCCCACTGCCAACTGTAATCGAAGAGAGCGGAGAAGCCTTGCTCTTGGCATCTCTTATCATAAGCCTCTTTCCACTGAGGATCATCAGTATTCTCGGGCTCGTAGTTAGCTGTATCCATATAGTTTACACCACAAGCAAGACAAGCATCCATAATGGTTAAATCTTGATACGGAAGGGCCATATTCATAACCAAATCAGGCTTATAAGACTTAATGAGCTCAATTAACTGATGTATATCATCAGCATTTACTTGCGCAGTAATAATCTTGGTAGAAGTTTTACCTTCAAGTTCAGCAGCCAGAGCATCGCACTTAGATTTTGTGCGACTCGCAATGCAAAGTTCGGTAAAAATATTGTCTACCTGACAACATTTTTTAATTGCTACATTGGCAACTCCACCGCACCCAATAACTAAAACTCTGCTCATTCTTCTGCTCCTTTTCCCCTGACACTCTCACAGTGTTGAGGTACCTCTACTTACAAATTGCTAAAAGCATTTCTCGAACTATTTTGCACGCTACAGCGGTCGACGCTCCGCTCATATCAAGCATAGGCGCAAGTTCAGTAATATCAACTCCCACTATATTTGTCTCAGCAACAGACAGTATAGCATTCAACAAATCTACAAAATTCACTCCTCCGGCCTCAGGAGTTCCAGTTCCACAAAAAACAGCAGGATCAAGACAATCCAAATCAACAGTAAAATAAACCGGAAATTGATTTCTTATAAGTTTTTCCGTCAATTCAGTTAGTTTGTCGAAATTAAACTTATGCATGTCGGTATGTTTTTTAGAAAAGATAAATTCTGATTTGTCACCACTGCGAATACAAAATTGATGGATTTTATTATCACCCACAATTTCATGACAGCGCCGCATAACGCAAGCGTGACTCAACTTGGCACCAAGATAGTCATCACGCAGATCAGCATGAGCATCAAAATGAATAATATGTACATCAGGATATTTAGCAAAAACTGCCCTTACAGCCCCAAGCGTAACGAGGTGCTCACCACCAATCATAAAAGGCATTTTGCCATCATTTAAAATTTGTTTGGTTATACCTTCAATATCGGCAAGTGCCAATTCTGACGATCCAAAACAAAGTTCTAAATCGCCGCTATCAAAAACATTTATATCGAACAAATCTTTATCTTGATACGGACTGTAAGTTTCCAGACCGAAACTTTCATGACGAATAGCGGCCGAACCGAACCTGGCTCCAGGACGAAAACTGGTTGTAGAATCAAAAGGAGCGCCAAACAGAACTATTTTGGCATTTTCATACTCACTGTCGCAACCAATAAATGTTTCTATATTTTTCTTCACATCTACACCTTCTTGAACACAAATTAGCGTTCTAATATAGCACATAAAACTTTGAAATAAAAACAGCTATTTTTGTTATCCCGATATTGTCTAAGTATTATTTGTGCAAATAAAAATATTTTATTTTAACAATATATCTGGTAATAATTTTCATAAATTTCTATATTTAAAAGATTTACTGTATTATGAAGGATTGTAATGGCTTGTTGCAAAATTTATAAATGTATTACCGATGACACTTTTATATTACCATATATGGTACAATATAGCGGGCCGCCGAATTTTTATTTTTCTACAAAACAAAAATAGATTCAGTTGCCGCGAAGTATCTTCTGAAAAACAGAGGTTTTTTTGTTGTATGAGCAATAATCACAGTAAGCCAGAATATGTAGCTCCACAAATAGTTGACAATATCGACGATACTCGTTTTTTCAGAGAAGCTCTGTTTTGCTTGTATAAAAAATTCGATGGAAGTCAATTTTTAACAAAGCTTTACGCTTCTTTTTTGAAAAAGATGCTCAAGTTAGTTACTAAGCCTATTCGCGAAGAATTGATAAAAAATGAACTGTACGACAGAAATAAAAACAAAAGTATAAAAGATGACACTTATAGTTTTAGTGTAAACAGCGTTCCTTTGAACTTTTATCTGCCTTACGCCCGTTTTGATTCGATACAGCAAGCCATTTTGAAAGATCGAAATTTCTTCGAATTCAGACTTTTAGAAAAAGTTCGCCAAAAATATTTAAAACCCGATTTTACCTATTTAGACTGCGGCGCCAACATAGGCAATCATAGTCTATTTTTTGCTTGCGTAGCTAAAGCTAAAAAAGTTTTTGCTTTTGAAGGCAATCCGCCGACATATGATATTTTAGTCAAAAACATTGAGTTAAACGATCTTCAAAATAAAGTAACAGCTTATAATTGTGTATTAGGTGAAAAGGAGGGTTTTGCTCAAATTAGCCATTGCGACCTTTTGAATATAGGCGGTACAGATTTTGCTGAATCAAAAGATCAAAGCGGTATAGAAATGAAAGCTTTAGATAGCTTCTCCTTTGATGGAAAAGTTGATTTTGTCAAAATGGACGTTGAAGGTTTCGAGTATCAAGTTTTGCAAGGCAGCAAAGACTTACTTCTCAAGGACAAACCTGTACTTTGGATAGAGATTTTTAATCGCAATTATTCAAAAGTGAGCCAGCTTTTATCGGACTTAGGATACAAACAAATTGAAGCTTTAGATAGAGATAATTATATTTTCATGGCTTAAAATGCCAATAAATACAACGAACCGCTCATTAGCTATTTGACATACTCCCCATGACTAAAGCCAGGGGATTCTGAGATACTAACGAGCCTTGCCTACTGAGAACCTGCAGGTCTTACGAACTCTCTCTACAATGGACAATGCCCTGCTCATACACTTATGTACTAACTATGCGAAGAGAATACGATTGCCTTCACGCTCTATACGGTATAAAAGAGGCTATAGAAGCGGCATTTCCTAAAGCTGAGTACCAACGCTGCATAGTTCATCAAGTCAGAAATAGCTTGAAGTATGTTACTCATA
>CAKTUZ010000021.1 GCA_934621605.1 uncultured bacterium
AAGGTGCTTCATCCGCAACAGGCGACTACGGTGCTTCATCCGCAACAGGCAACTGCGGTGCTTCATCCGCAACAGGCAACTGCGGTGCTTCATCCGCAACAGGCGACTACGGTGCTTCATCCGCAACAGGCTACAAAGGTGCTTCATCCGCAACAGGCGACTACGGTGCTTCATCCGCAACAGGCAACTGCGGTGCTTCATCCGCAACAGGCTACAAAGGTGCTTCATCCGCAGAAGATAAAGACAGCGTGGCAGTGGCATGGGGATATCACGGAAAAGCAAAAGGCGTTATCGGTTCTTTTCTTGTATTGGCTGATTGGGAGGGCGATGAAGATAATTACTGGACTCAAAACCTTTGGACATTAAAAGGCGCGAAAATGGTTCAAGTTGATGGAAAAATCATAAAAGAAAATACATGGTACACAATGGTTAATGGAGAAATTAAGGAAGCAGAAAGTGAGGAATAATTATGGCAGATACAAAACAGGCATTAGCAGAGACAGGGAAGAAACAGGCAAATTTGGTAGTAAACAATGCTTTCATTGACGGATTGTCAAGTCAGTTACAGGAAAAACAGAAGTATGGATTGTCTTTTCCATCTGATTACAACCCAACAAATGCTCTTATGGGCGCATATCTGATTATGAAAGAGACTACGGACAAGAACGGTAAATGCATTCTTGAAAGCTGTTCACAGGCAAGTATTGCAAATTCTCTTATGGATATGTGCACTTTGGGGCTGAATGCAAGTAAGAAACAGGGATATTTTATCGCATATGGCGGTAAATGCCAGTTTCAGAAGTCTTACTTCGGGAACATTACGCTTGCCAGGAGAAACGGCTTGAAGAAAATCAGCGCCGAAGTTATCTACGAGGGAGATACCTTTTCCTATCACATTGAGGACGGTTGCAAGGTTATTGACGAACATAAACAGGACTTTATGAACATTGATGTGGATAAAATCAAGGGTGCTTATGCGGTCGGCATTATGGATGATGGGTCAAAGGTAGTCGAAGTTATGAACATTTCACAGCTTAAAAAGGCATGGAATCAACGCATGGGCGGTCTGAAAGAGGATGCAACCAGTACACATACAAAATTTCGTGACCAAATGGCGAAGAAAACCGTTATTAATCGTCTTTGTAAGTTGATTGGAAACACAAGCACTGACGGAAATATCTCTGAAATCTCTGACAGACTGGACGAGGTTGCAAGTGAGGACATGGTTCTAGCGGATATGGAACACGATATCGCAGAGAACGCCAACACAGTAGACTTCCCCGAAGAAACAGAAGCAATTGAAGCAGATGCAACAGAGGTGGAAGAAACACCTAGCTTTATGGGGGAATAGGGTATGAGAGTAATTTCGCAGGATGGAACAAAGGATTTTCCATATGAAAGCAGTTCGGTTTCTATATATGGAGGATGTGTAAATGGGCGCATTTATGTGAGAATGCAGTTATGTGGTGGATATGATGATTCAGTAGATGTTGCCGATTATTCTACCAAAGAAAAGGCAATTAAGGCTATGGAAATGCTTAGAGATGCATATATCGGTATGCCTATCGTAATGCAGAATGTTGATATTTCAGAGAATTTAGAAAAGGAATTTGAAAGTTTAAAGAAATGCGGTGTGATAGTGCAAGCAGAAAATCAGCCGTCAAAAGTAGATTTTATCAACAATGCTATCTTTCAGTTTCCACAGGATGAAGAAATAGAGGTGTAGTTAAAACGAAACTTAAATGTATTTCCAGTGGTTCACAAGGCAACTGCTACATACTAACTGATTCCAATGGTAAATCCTTAATCATTGATTGCGGTGTACCTATTATGGATGCCAAGAAAGGCTTGGACTGGAATATCAAAGATGTGGTCGGGTGTGTGGTTTCACACATCCATAAAGACCACAGCAAAAGCTCAGATACAATAGAGAAAATGGGAATCCCAGTATGGAAATCATACGAAGAAGAAAATCCGAAGATGCAGAAATACGGCAACTTTACAATCCAGTGTTTCCAATTGCCACACAATGGCACTACCAATTACGGATTTTACATCAAGGCAGACGGACAGAAACTTTTGTACATGACTGACATGGAGTATTGCCCTTACAGCTTTGCAAAACAGGCGGTAAACCATATGCTGATTGAGTGTAATTACATAGCAGACATGGTGGAAAGGGATATCCCAAACTACGAACACAAGATTCTAGGGCATTGCGAACTGGAAACTTGCAAAGGGATTGTAGAAACCAATAAGTCAGATGCCATACAGAACGTCATATTGTGCCACGTAGCGAAAGAAACGTGCGATAAGGATAGAATTATCACAGAGATTCAGAAAATCATTCCTAGCGCAAATGTGAGCGTTGCGCATGGCGGTATGGAATGGGATTTATGGAAAGGAGATGAACCACCATTTTGATTAAAGAGGATAGAGACAATTACTGGATGCTAAATTGGCTTGATGAATTTATGGAAGGTCACAAAGGTTTTATATGCGGTGGGTGTTTTAAAAATATTTTTAATCAAGAAAAAGTAAAAGACCTTGATATTTTCTTTGAAAATTCATCTGACTGGGAAAATGCGGTACAGTATTTTGATAGCATGACAGCAGGCTATTCAGATTATAATACAGAACCGCTTTCAGAAGATAAAGCAAAGTATAGATTTTTATATCAGAATGATAATGTTAAGGGCTATGTACATAAGAGAACAGGCTTAAAACTTGAATTGTGTAATAAAATTTTTGGAACTGCCGAACAGATAATAAGCCAATTTGATTTTACTATTGTTAAATTTGCTTATTACAAAGAAGAGGTTGAGGATAAAAGTACAGAAATTCCATTTGAAAGTAATAAGCCTGGCACACACATTGAATACAAGATTATTCATGATGAACATTTTTTTGAACATTTGCACATGAAAAGGCTTGTGATTAATGATTTAATACCATATCCAATGAGTACATTTGAAAGAATGTTCAGATATGCGAAATATGGTTACTTTCCTTGTAGAGAGACAAAAATGAAAATTATTAATGCACTTAGAGATTTAGATGAAAGAGAAGTTTCTCTTTCAAAAAATTTCTACGATGGAATGGATTAGAAATGTGGATGAATGTCCGTTTTAGAAAGGAGAAATACAGTGAACAGTGTAGATATATCTGGAAGAATGACAAGAGAGCCAGAAGTAAGATATGCAGCAGATAAGCCATTCGCAAAGTTTTGTCTGGCAGTAAACCGAAGATTTAAACAGGACGGACAACCAAATGCAGATTTTATTAACTGTACGGCATTCGGGAAAATGGCTGAATTTGTCGAGAAATACGGCAGAAAAGGCGTAAAGTTTGAGGTTCACGGCAGATGGCAGACTGGAAGCTATAAGAACAAGGATGGTAATACCGTTTATACAAATGATTGCATGGTTGAGTCTATCGAGTTTGCAGAAAGCAAGAGCAGTAGCAGTGAACAGGAAAACGGTAGTGCGGTTCCAAGCGTAGATACTTTTATGGATATCCAAGATGGAATAGATGAAAAATTACCATTTGATTAAAAGGGAGCGTGATTTATTTTGCAGAATCCAAGACAGAGGTACGCAATAGAATCAAAGAACCGTAAGCGGCTACTGGAAGTCAATTCTAGCCTTACGGATGAAAGCGGTATCTACTTTCTGACAAGGACTGATGAAAACGGATTCCGATACGCCTATATCGGACAGGCGGTACATATTTTTCAACGTCTTGCACAACATCTGGTAGGGTATCAGCATATAGACCTTAGTTTAAAAAAACATGGGTTATATGCTGATGATAACCCTTACGGATGGAAAATCGGCTTTTTGAATTTCCCAAAAACAGAACTGGATAAACAGGAACAGCACTATATAAAAGCCTATGCCGACTCTGGCTATCAGCTTCGGAACAAAACGAGTGGTAGCCAGGGAGAGGGAAAAGCCAAGATTGATGAATACAGACCTACTAAGGGTTATCGTGACGGTCTTAGACAGGGGAAAATCAATCTTGCAAGGGAATTGTCCAGTATTGCAGAAAAACACCTTAGAATCGAATTGAGAGAGGATAAACAGGGGAATAAGGTGTCGGAGCGACAGTTAGATAAATTTATGGAGCTTATAAACGTGGATTCATATAAGGACGGTGAGTAAATGAAGAATTGTTTTGATATGGTTTACGACCATTATTGCAGAATATTCAGAGAAACACAAGTAAACAGGGGAATATCACCAAGGCAGTACGGCATGATGCTTGCTTATGACAGGAAAGGAAAGAAAAAGAAAGGCGGCAAGTATGGAAAATAGATATCTGTATAAGGCTAAGACAACTCCAAAAGAAAAAGGAGAATTTAACAATGTTTGGGTTACTGGAAATCTTATTGTTTCCAATGGAAAGTATTACATACATCCTGTGGGTAATGTTGTAAATGTTAAGAATGAGATTGGAAGAATAATTGTGATGCACGAAGTAATTCCAGATACTATCTGCCAGTGTACAGGCTCGAAAGACAAGAACGGTAATCTGATTTGGGAGAATGATATTGCAAATTATCTGGCTGAAGAATGTTGTGGTTACATTAGCTGGAATGAAAGCGAAGCAGGTTTTTACTTTAATGTATTACTTGAAGGTGGCGGATTTGAGGAGGAGCATATTTACGATTATCAGGATTGCATGGAGGTTATTGGCAACATTTTTGACAATCAAGAGCTTTTGCAATGATTAAGACAAAGAACTTGAAGTAAGGAAGTGATTAGTACGGCAGAGAGACGAATGTTCTCAAAAAAGATAACAGAAAGTGATGCGTTTCTGGAAATGCCAAGTAGTACGCAGATGTTATACTTTCACTTTTGCATGAATGCAGATGATGACGGATTTGTGAACAACCAGAAGAAGATTCAACGGATGTGCAGTGCTTCTGATGATGATTTCAGACTTTTGATTGCCAAGTCATTTGTATTGACATTTGACAGCGGAATCATTGTGATAAAGCACTGGAAGATGCATAACTACATACAATCTGACCGATACGTGCCGACTGATTACGTTGAGGAAAAGAGCATGTTAGGATTGAAAAAGAATAAGGCGTACACGTTTGATGAATCAAAAATGGTTACAAGGTGTATACAGGATTCCGGGAAGCAGGAGAAGAAAGAGAAAAAGCCTGCTTCCAGGAAAAACAGCTTTAACGGATACAGAGGTCAGAATAATTACGATTTCGGAAAAATCGAGGAAGAATTGGGGTGCGAAAAATGCCACGAAGAATTAATTTAAGGGAAATTCCCAAAGGTACACCGATTAACTGTAATTCGGACGGTAAACAGTGTATCTACAGAGCACCAGTCAATGAACAGCACACCTGTGATTACATATGTAAGACAGGAAAGATGAGAGGATGTGAGCCAACCGAACGTACGGCATGGGCGGTCAGAAAGAGAGGTAAGCATGAGACGAACAAATCTTAGCCTTGCGGAACAGTTGACAAGAGACAGCGCAAGAGGTCAGATGCAGAGCATGAAATGTACTGATGATGCAAAGGAAAGTTTCAGGCATAAGCCGTACAGCTATGATGCATCTGTAGCATCACAGAATCGGTCAGAATTGATTTTAAATCATTCTGCTAGGAAATTATTGTTAATGAGATAAGACAGAAAAGTGAGGTAATTATGGACGAAGAAGCAAGAGAACAGATTAAGGCTGTTTTACTGTTATTGGCAAACACATTGCAGAATAATTGCGTAAGTATGGCAACTGACACAAACGGAAATCTATATTTCTTTGATACAGCAAATTTTTTAAAAAATCGAGAATACAGTGGGCTAAAAGTAAACATACAAGAACTTGTGGGTAGTGACGATGAAATCCACACAGAACCACTATAAGGAGTTGATAAAGTGGCAAGAGATAAAGGATTTGAACAGCGTATGCAGGGCATGGTCTACGCTTGCCAGTTGGCACAGCAACAGGGTGTAGAAGCACTGGTAAAAGAAGTACAGAAGCGTGGTGTGACCAGAGTTGACTTATACGCAAAACAAGTTGAAATGGACAATATGTGGGGTACGTTATCTGACTGTATCTTACAAAATGTCCTTGTAACGGCGGCTTGGGTACTGAATGATAAATTTGGTTTTGGTAAACAACGATTACACAAGTTTATGACCGAATTTACACAAGCTACGGAAGATGTGAGAAACCTTGACTACATGGGCGAGCATTATGTCCGACTGGAAGATTACGCCATAGAACTGAATAAGAAGTATGATTTAGGACTGGATGTGATCAAGGCGGCGGTTGAAACTGAAATGTTTGACGAAAACAATCCTAAATATCGGAATGTTGACAAGGTAACAGGTATCATTAATGCGCTTAGACTGGCAGGACATGAAGATGCGGCGGCGTATTTGGAGAGTAAAAGGAGATGAAAAACGATGAGACTGATTGATACAGATGCACTAAAGAAAGATTTAAAATCGGTTACTTTAAGCAATGGAACTTTAGTAAACACAAATGCAGTATTGTATTTACTAGAAGAATATCCGACTGCCTATGATGTGGACAAGGTTGTGGAACAGTTGGAAGAACTAAAAGGAAGATATGATATTGAGGAATTTGGGATTAAAGGAGTTATTTGTAAAGCAATCGAGATTGTGAAAGGCGGTGGAGTAAATGACAGAGAATGAAGCAATTAAGGCAATAAAAGATAATAAGCCCACAAGTGGCTATTATATTTTGAACAAAGCATTAGATATGGCAATACAGGCACTTGAAACAGCGCAAAAATACAAAGACCTTGAATCAGAATTATCTAAGCGAAATCTGACAATCGAACATATCCGAGAATATATGGAATTTGAGGACGAGTGTGTGGAGATGGGATTTACCTTTAAGTCCCTGTTAGAAGCAAGAGAGAAGCAGAGCGGACAGAAACCTATTTTAAAAGGCTCTGTAAAAAGGATTGTGGCTATTGATTATAAAAATGGCAAGGGAGAAATGAAACCGACTGATGTAAAGTTATGGCGCTGTCCTTGCTGTGATGCGGTTGTCGGAGAAAGAATTATTGTACATGGCAGGATTCATGACCAGCGTAAGAAAAAATATTGTGAAAATTGTGGTCAGAAAATCGACTGGGAGGTATGTGAAAATGGAAAAAGTAATTAGATATAAATGTGAAAAATGTGGGAAATTATTTGAAAATGAAGAAGAATGTATACAGCATGAGGACAGACATTTGAGGGTTGGAAAGGCAAACGAAATGCTGGAAGCAGGGCACACTCTTAAAGAGATACAGGACGAATGCAGTATCTGGGATTCTGTGCCGGAGTATTTAGAAAATGTAACTAAGGATAATTGTTTTATAATTTCGTATTGGCAGGGGTGTGATAAACCCGCATATAAAATTATGAATATTGACCTTGATGGCTGTGTAGGAGTATATGGATACGGTTCCTGGGCTGGACGTTTTGGTGATGAATTGCCTTTAAATAGCAGAAATCTAAGAAATCCCAGACTGAAGGAAGAATTGTATGTAGATAAGCATTGGACATAAAAATAGAATGCCTTTTAATGGCATTCTATTCTATCTAGGATTTTAG
The DNA here is from genome assembly GCA_934621605.1 of uncultured bacterium. Classification (GTDB taxonomy): domain Bacteria; phylum Vulcanimicrobiota; class Xenobia; order Xenobiales; family Xenobiaceae; genus Bruticola. The sequence goes on from CAKTUZ010000021.1 coordinate 7,602, forward strand.
CTATGTAGGCACCTGTTTTACGAACAATGGTATCAAAATTCTGTAAGATTACAAAAATTATGAAGTTTGAATCATACATATTGATAATAGCATAGATTCCTAAACAGATAATTGTAAAAATAATATTAAATACTTTTCGCTTCATAGAACACATCTCCTTTTTTGTTTTTTGGTTTCAAGAGAAATGTGTCTTATGCTTAGAGGAAATAAAAATTGGAGGTAGAGTATGAGATATAAGATTAGTGATGTGTATGTAAATGTTAATGGTGAAAGTATTGCGGTTGGAACGGTTCTTGGAGAAGAAGATAAACCACAATCTCCATTTAGAACAGGATATATTACAAATTCTGAGTATGAAAAGGGTTTGAAAGAATTTATATATGGAAAACAACAAATAGGCGATCTTGTTTGTCATTGCGTAGCTGAATTCAAAAATTTTGTTGCTATACGTCCGGTAGAAAAGAAATGGATTGATGAATTAGAAAATATGGGGTATGACGTGGCTAAATTGCAATATGAAATTGCAGAGTAATTTGGCGATTACGACTATTATGCAGAATTTATAAGAATTTAAGTGAGGATAATTAATATGAAGGTAAGATACGACAAAGAAGATGATTGCTTTCTTATACCTACAGTTGTTGTATGCAAGTATAAGCGGATCAATAGAACAAGTATACATGTTGCCTTTTTAAAAAGATCAATAGTATTTATTCTTAATTAAATAAGAATTTAGGAGGTGAAGTATGAAGTATGTTCATTGGCTCAAGATAAGTGGATATACGGATTGCGAAGAAACCGCTAGACAGTTTCAAGAGATAGAAAACTACCTTAGGTCTTATCCAAAAGCAAGCGCACTATTATATCAATACGATAGTGGTTCTTTTAATTGGGTTGTAAGACTTGAGTGCAGTCAATGCTATAATGATCTGGATTTAAATGTAAATAGTTTCTCCACGGAATTACAGAGATTGAATAGAAAACCAGGGAATATAGGGAGAGAACGAGTTTTTAAATTTCCAGAACACTATAGAAAATATTTGTAGATTCGAATGATTCTACAAATAAGAATTTTGGGGAGGTAAGAGATATGGCAAAAATATCAAAGAAAACAATAACAGAGCTTGAAGATATTTTAAGCAGAGGATGTGATTATGCTGATACACAGTCGGTTGTAACAGAATATGCGAATGAAACATTGAAAGAATTGGGCTGTGAATTGTGCCAAGCTGATGATGCTTCAGTTGTAGATTGGGATGAAGATACAATATGTACAGTAGAAGATTTTGCTAACGCTTTTTGGGATAAGGCTGTTGAAGGAATATTGAATGTATTAAAAACACAAGATTAGGTTTGATAAACTGACCGAGAATTAACTTTTAGCGGAGGTAAGAGAATAAGGATTTAATGGAGGTTATAGAATGGTTGAAAAAACAAGAAGCTATATAAGAATACACACAAGAAATAATCGTTTTTCGTTTGCCTTTGGTATTGGACTAAGATATGGACTAAACGGCGGAATTGAAATATATCAAAAATTTGACTGGTGGCGTATGAATATAGGATTTACAGTTATTAAGTTTTTTGTAACTGTGAGTTTTAGGTGGCGAGTTTTCGGGTGCGGATATGATAGAAAAGATAAAAATGATATCTTTTACGATTAAACTGAGATTTATGAGAGGAGGATACTGGTCTTGCGGTTTTCGAAACTGACAAGACCAGAACTTGAAGCGATAATTAAAAATGCCAATTTTACAGAGGATGAAGAACTGGTTTTCAGAAGTTTGGCAAAAGGATTGACTCAAAAAGAAATATCAATTAAATACTGCATTTCCACTAGAACGGTTGAAAGAAAAGTACATAATATCAAAACAAAAATAAATCAAATCAAGGCGGTAATTCTTGACAGCTAACGAACAACAGCTATTGAATTACGCTTTGCAGAATGGTATTATTGATACATCTTTCATAACCGAACAGATCAAAATGCAAAGGAAAGTAGAAATTTTAAAAAATCATCCTTATGAGATATACCAAGGGAAAGACGGAAAATGGTATACCTACGTGAAAAGTGATGATGGTAGAAAGAAAATAAAAGCTATATCCCGTGAAAAAATTGAGGATAAGCTGTTTTCTCTTTACGAGGAAAAGGAGAAAGAGGAGAAGAAAAAAGAAATTATAACAGTTAAGGAAATTTTTCAAAAATGGATTGACTGGAAACTGGATAACAGAGAAATATCCATGCAGACATATGAACGGTACGACATAGATTTTCGAAGATATTTTTCCAGTATTAAAGAAGAAAATATCAAAAAAATAAATGAAGAGTTTATAGAAAATTTTATTGATTGTGCTATAAAAGAAAACAATATGACTGCAAAGCAATTTTCTAATTTTAGAACTGTACTATTTGGGCTTTTTAAATATGCTAAAAGAAAAGGTTTTGTTTCGTGGGCAATTACCGAAATATTAGAAGATATGGGCATATCGCAGAAAAGATTTAAAGAAGTTTCTAGAAATCCTTTTGGACAGGTATACGCAACAGACGAAAAAGAAAATATGGAAAAATATCTTGCAGAGAACCCGGACATAATTAACTTAGGTTTACTTCTTATGTTTAAAACAGGGTTACGGGTTGGCGAATTGGCGGCTTTAAAAAAAGAGGATATAAAAGACTATACTATATTCATTAACCGCACCGAAATACGATACAGGAAAGACAATGAGTATTATTATGAGGTAAGAGATTTTCCAAAATCCGAAGCAGGAAATAGATTTGTTGTAATACCTAGCCGATATGAATGGATAATTGATAAACTGTTAGAATACGGACACAATGAGTACATTTTTGAACACTTTGACGGGAAAAGAATCCGAACATACTATTTTAGAAAACGTCTAAAAAAAATATGTGAAAGACAGTTGCATATAAAAGCAAAATCTCCACATAAAGTAAGAAAAACATATGCTACAATTCTTCTTGACGGAAATGTAAAGGAGTCCACAATTCTTAATTCTATGGGGCATGTTGACCTAGAATGTACTAGAAAACATTATTATTACAATAGGGCAAGTATTGAGGATAAGAGAGAAGAACTTAGCAAACTGGCAGAATTATAGAAAAGTACTCAAAGGTACTCAAAAATGAAATTAAGAAATGCAGTATTTAAGCCAAATAGCGGGAATTGAATACGGGTTCGATTCCCGTCGCTAGCTTTGAAAATGCTGTATTTACGGGCTTTTTGAGAACTAAAAATAAAAGGTACTCAAAAAGGTACTCAAAAATAAAATACGGAGGGAATCGGTTAAGAAAGATAATGGCGGTAAAATGGCTAATTAATGGCGGTTTTACCGTCTTTTTTTATGTCAAAATATAATCAAAGGGAGGAATAGCCCATGTTTATAATGACGGATGAAATCATAGAAAAGTTATGTGCTAGGGAAGATGTACAGGCGATACCGACAATCTATCAAGTAGCCATGACACATGCGATACAGGAAGTATTAAAAGATGTTAATGAGAATATGCAATCAGCAGGAACAGATTACCAAGTACCTATCTTATGATGATACGAACATATTATATGAGACAGAAAAGCTAAAAAAGGAGAACCAATATGCAACCGTATGTGAATCCATATTACCTACAGCAGAACCAGCAGGGATATACACAGTATTATAACCCATTGGCGCAGGTACAAAACAGACCAATAGACTATCAGCAGAACATGCCGAACAATTACCAGCAGAATCAGATTGTGCAGGGAATTAACGGGAAAATGATTGCAGACCTTAACCAAATAACGGCAAATGATGTGCCTATGGACGGTAGTGTTGCATTCTTCCCAAAGCAGGACTTGGCAGAAGTGTACGCTAAGAGCTGGAATGCGGACGGTACAATCAGAACAGTTACCTATAAGCCTGTTTTGGATGGCGAACCTAAGACGGCAGCAGAACCAGAAAAATTGAAGTGTGATTTATCGGAAGAATCAGCACAGAATATCATGAACAAGTTTGATGAAATTTCTGACAGACTGGGGCAGCTAGAAAAATCTTTGCAATCTCAAAGAAAAACTTCACAGTCACAGAGAAAGGATGAGTAAGTATGTTCAATCCAATGCAGTTAATACAGATGATGAAAAGTGGAAACCCACAGCAGATGGTACAACAGCTTATGGGGAACAGCCAGTTAATGCAGAATCCAATGGCTAGGAATGCTATGCAGATGGCGCAGAACGGAGATGCCAAAGGCATTGAGCAGATGGCTAGGAATCTGTGCAGAGAAAAAGGATTGAACCCTGATGAAGCAATGAACCAGATTAAAAATCAGTTTCATTTATAAAAGCTAATTCTTGCAAGATTAGAAATAAATTTAATGGAGGTAAAAAAGTATGTTTTCAAACAATTGTGCATCTGTTCCACTTGTCGCAAACATTGACGGAAACGGAAATAACAGCGGATGGGGCGCAGACGGCGGCTGGCTTTGGTTTGTAGTCGTTCTGGCAGTACTTTTCGGCTGGGGCGGTAACGGATTTGGCGGCTTTGGCGGCAACGGAAGAAATGACGGCTATCCATGTGCTACACAGGCAGATGTAAGAGCCGCAGTTGACCAGCAGACACTTATCAGTAAGTTAGATCAGCAGACATACGGTCTGTCAGACACATTCACAGCACTTAACAATACACTGAATACTAATTTCAGGGGTATTGACAATGCAATCTGTACACTGGGATTCCAGAATCAGCAGGGATTCAATGATGTATCACATCAAATTTCAGATTGCTGCTGTACTACACAGAGAGCCATTGACGGCGTAAACTACAATATGGCTACACAGACAAATGCAATCCAGAATACTATGTGTAACAGCACAAGAGACATTATCGACAATCAGAACGCAAATACAAGAAGCATTCTTGACTTCCTTGTAAATGATAAGTTAGCTACATTACAGGCAGAGAACCAGAACCTTAAATTAGCCGCTTCACAGTCTGAGCAAAATCAGTATCTTGTGAATCAGCTAAGACCTACAGCGGTTCCTGCTTACATTACGTGTTCACCTTACCAGTCCGCTTATGGCATCGGTCTAAATAACGGATATGGATGCAACACAGGTTGTGGTTGTTAGTGAATAACAATCAGGATAATTTATCTGGACTGGACATTCTAACTGTGTTTTCCGTAATCTTACAGGTTATGGGATATCAGAAAGACAAACAACAGGTATCTAACGATATTCTGTTAAAAGAACTGCAAAAGCAAAACAGTGAATATCTGGAAAAGATAATCAGAAACGAAAAAGAAATACTTGAAACATTATCTGATTTAAAATCAGAGTTCGCCGATAACGGTTGATTCAAAGGGTAGGCGAAAGTCTACCCTTATTTTTTAGGAGGTAAACTATATGGCATGTAAAAATGTGTGTAGATTATGTGACAATCTTGTTATATCACAAGCGGTAACATTTACTGGAGGTAATCTTGTTATTAATCTCCCAGAAGGAAGTTACGCAAACAATAGAAAAGTATGCATTATTGTAGCACAGACAATCCCAACAACAACTACAATCAATGCTCCTGTGTATGTGACTATCGGAACAGGAACACAGCTTTATCCACTGGTAAAGCGCAATTGTAGACAGGTAACAGCTTGTGGAATCAGAACTAGAACAAGATACAGCACTTGTGTAGAGACTACACCTACTAGTGGCTTGTTTAGAATGTTAGGTCAGCCATGTTGCGCACCTAACAACAATCTGGCATCTATTAACGGCACAGCACCGACAACAACTACGGAGGGGGATGGTGAATAATGGATATTAAGAGAATGCATGATATAATCGAAAAATTGTCTGAATGTGCAAAGTACGAATTTGACAAAGGCATTGAGAACGTGAATACGGATGAGATGGGAAAAATCACATATATGCTCAAAGACCTTGCGGAAGCAATGTATTACCGTACGCTGACAAACATCATGGAAGAATCTGACGCAGAAGAGGTACTTGGAATGCTTGACCGCAGATTTTATGACGATTACCGTTATAAGACTACTGGCAGATATGCACCTAAAGGAAAAGGTAGTTACGTTGGCAGACGTGGTTATGAAGAACCGCCCTATATGCACATGATGAACAGGGAAGATTTACAAGACTGGGATTCTATGTCTGAGCGTGAGCGTATGCGTGACCTTGACAGGGCATCAAGAGGACGTATGTACTATACCGAGACAGAACCCATGAAAAAAGACGGTGGTATGAGAGACAGCAGAGAGGGCAGAGCTGGCATGATGCGTAAAGGCTACATGGAAACAAAGGAAATGCACAAGGGCACTACCCCACAGGACAAAGAAGCCAATATGCACAGCCTTGAAACTTATTTGAAAGAATTATCCGAGGATTTGACAGGATTGCTGGCAGATATGACGCCAGAAGAACGGCAGATGGCAAAGACAAAGATTACCACACTTGCGGCTAAGATGTAAAGGCAAAGGCTAGGGCGAATAACTCTAGCCTTTTTTGATAGGAGTGATTTTATGTATTTTACAGTGAACGGTCAGTCTTGGAAATTATTATTCGTAGGTGCGAATGATGTAGAATTACAGCGCAGTAACGGCACTATGAGCCTTGCTGTGACAGATAACAACGATAAGACAGTGTACGTCAACTGGAATGTGCATGGAGCTATGCTAGATAAGGTATTGTGCCATGAATTGTGTCATGTGTTTTCGTTTGAAAATGACTTGCATATGCCGATTGAAACAGAGGAGATAGTTGCCGATTTTTTAGCCACATATGGGCGTGATGTGTTTGCTGTGGCTGATGATATTTTGAGTAGATTCACATTTGTGGATAATAATACAGTTATCCACTATAAAACCCCTTAAATGTGCCAAAATATGTACAAATAGTGACTTCCATATGCCTAGAATAATTGTATTATTTGCTGTATAATACAGATATGGAAAGGCGGTGAGAATATGAAGAAAATCGGAGCTGGGGAAATTACAGTAACAAGTTTCAGAACTGACGAGGAAACAAGAAGCATTATTAACAGCTACTGTAAGAAACACAATATGCAAAAAGGAGAAGTAATCAGAAAAGCATTAAAGTTTCTGGCAGAAAATGAAAAAGAGTAATCGCAAAGACTACCAATCAAACCGATTACTCTAAAAACAAACCTAAAAAGGAGTTTTCATTTGTATTGTATCATTTCCTTTTTGGGTTTTCAACTAAATAAGGAGAAAACAGTATGAATAATATTCAAAACATGGACATGAGGACACCTATTGAGATTGCACTTGATATTGACGAACAGGGAATGACCACAGCAAAGAAATTATATGCTTTTTTGGAGCTTAATCCAAGTAATTATTCCAAGTGGTGCAAAACAAACATTATCGAAAATGAGTTTGCTACTGAAAACGAGGATTATTGGGCGTTCGTACTCAATGACGAACGCAATTTCAATCCTAATCCTACTACTGATTATCGCTTAACAGCTCATTTTGCTAAGAAGCTATCTGTAAGAGGAAACAGTGAGAAAGCAGAACAGGCAAGAGAATATTTTACCACGGTAGAAGAACGAGTAAAGCAGTCAGCAATTAACAGGTCACAGTTATCCCCACAACTACAATCACTTTTTGCTTTGATTGAAACACAGGCAAGGCAGGAATTAGAGCAGAAACGTCAGGCAGAACAGATAGCAAAGGTCGAGCAGACAGTTGATAACATGAAAGATATATTTACACAACCTATAGGAGACTGGAAAACTGAAATTAATTCAAGGGTTAGGGAAATATCAATCAAGAGTGGCATCGAATACCAAACATTATATAGCCAGCTATACGGAGAACTGGAAACTACTGCACATTGCAGTCTGAAAAGGCTACAGGACAATAAACAGGCACGCATGGAAAAGGCTGGCAATACAAAAACAGCCATTAGGCATGAAACGACAAAGTTAGCAATTATCTTTGAAAAACCACAACTTAAAGCAATATTTGAGAGCATAGTTAAAAAGTACGCTATGAGTTATTGCGCATAATAATAGACCGCCACAGGATAACACCTTGGCGGTTTTTGCGTACTAATGCAATTTGAGATTGATTTTTGCGAAGAAATTTCAAATTTCCACAGAAAAATGCTGAAAAAAGATGTCTACCTAAAAATATCTGTGAGAAAAAAATATTCTTGGACAAATTTGACCGCCCCTAGTGTACTTTTCTGACTTGCATTTTCAAAACGGTTTTGAACCGAAATTTTGTTCGGATTTTTAGCAATATTCGGAGAGATTTTGATACCCCCTTATAGTGGTTTTTGGACTGGAAAAACCATTTTTAAAACGTGACCAGATTTATGTGTAATATTTGTAAGATTGCGACCAGAAAACGAATGCAAAACTTTACAATGCTAAAGTGCGTGTATCTGGTGTCTGTAGATCATAGACACATAACGGATATGGCAGCAGAACGCACTGTAATCCACTGCAAGGCAGTTTAAAGCTAACAGGGTACATTTATAGCAAGAATATAGTTATAAACACTCTACGCCTGTTTATTTTTCAAAAACAAAATGCTTGATTTTTCTGCTTATGGTTTCGGTTCCTGTACCCTTTTTATACGGTCTTATGTAAACAGTTTTGCCCGATTTATAATGTCTATAGTGCCCAGAAACATACCAAGAGCCAACATATTTTTTGCTTTGTTTGCTTTTTAGTAATGATTGCGTTTTTTTATCTTTGGTGACAAATCTAACGCCGTTTAATAATATATTACATTCTACACTTTTGCGTTGTTTATACACTTTATTAGTAATATTTTTCTTTTTTTGATTTTTCGCTGTTTGTTGTCTTTTTCGATTAATTTCTTTCTTTTCTGGATATTCTAACAAAAAATTTATATACGCCATTAAAACAAAAAATACGTATATATCTTTGCTTGCACAATCAAGCTCTTTGATGTATTTAGAGTCGATTATATTTGCGTTTATTTGTATTCCCCTGTCTACTGCATTAACAATAGCTGCGGAACTTATTTCGCAATTTTCAGAAATTTTTTTAAAATTAGTTGGAACAATTGAGCCAAAAAAACAATCTTTTTCTATTTCTGTGCTTAATAAATACGACCATACAATTGACGGATATTCAGCCCCACAAATGCTGATCGTGTCGCATGATGTGCAATTCAGATATTTCATAAATTCTATAAAAATGTTTCCGTTTTCTTTAACCGAACACGAAAAAAACAATACAGAATCTGTATCTTTAATATATATGTAACCATTTTTTAAAAATGGTATAAAATTCAATTTTATGTTCTGGTTTTGTATATTATTATACCAAACGTTTATTCTATCAAAAATAGTTTCTGATATCTCTATGCTGTCTAATTCGCTTTTTATGTCCAAAAAAGATGTGCCCATTTCATGACGTTCTATCTCTATTTTTTTGTTGATTTTCACTTTTTTATACCTTTATAAACATATGAGGAACAAAAACATTACTTTGTTCCTCATACAACTCTATTTATTTACAACTATTTTGATATAACAAGAAAAGTATCGTTTACATCATAGCTGTACTTATTTTTCGCAGCGGCAAGAATGCGCTCTTGATCTTCTTCATCTTCTGGATCTTCTTCCATACTGTCAAGCCAGTTTACATATTCAAAAACATTCATTTCGCAAAAACTGAACAAATCAATGTTTTCATTCATGGCATTTTCTTCTTCTTCCTTTGTACTATCGGAAGTAAAGCCGTTTGCAGTGTCATAGGTTACGTTACCACATTCATAATCTATGCATGTGTATTTCTTTTTATTTTCCTCTAAAAATTCTCTGATTGTCATATTTATTGCACCTCTCTTTTTAAAATTATAGCATTTTATGCATACACTGTAAATAGTATATGTCAAAGGTAAGTCGGGGAATCGAACCCCGATAAACCGCCACGGCTTACCTAAATAGTTAATTTTCTTTTACATACACTTTTATGAATCTCTTGTTTTTGCTCCACATATAGTTTTTTACAACTAAATTATCAAGCTCATTTGTCTTTTTACTCCCGTAATCAGGGCAAATCAATTTATTTTTTTCTCCGTAGATTTTCCAATCTACAAACATTGTATTGTCGTTAGCTCCCATGTATAAATCATATAATGTCATAAAAAACCATCCTTTCTATTCTGCGCAGATTTCAAACACATCATTTTCAACGTGTTCAAAATCTATTTTTTCAAAAATACCGATCCCGTAAAAATCGGCTGTGAGAGTTTCAAAATGGTTGTACTCCCAGGCTATATTTAATTTTTCCAATGCCTTTATAGCGTCGTTGTTTTTGCTTGTTTCCCATTTAAAAGTAATTCCTGTTCTTCTCATTTTGTTACCTCCTTGTTTGTTGTTGAGATAACTATAACATGTTATATATCATGCGTCAATACTTTTGTATAACTTTTTATATAAATATTTATATCTACCTATTATATGCAGCGCAAATAATTGCACTTGACTTTTTATATAAACATTTATATAATGTATTTAAAAAGAAAGTGAGGTTTTAATTATGGCAAAAACAGCAAATTATACACGCAAAGCAATAGACAACTATCGGACAAAGTTTGATCTGGCACAGATCAGGCTGCCAAAGGGGACCAGAGAGAGAGCAAAAGCAAACGGCATTAATCTAAATGATGTCGCTGTAGATGCAATTTTAAAAGAATTAGAAAAAAGTGAAAAAAACAGTTGACATGTTATATAAAATGTTATATATTATAGTCAAGGAACAGGAAACAAGCAAAAGTAAAGGAGATAAAAAAATGGAAAGAAAGATTGAAATCTTAGACTTGAGAAATGGTGACGTATTTATTAAATTTGGTGCAAATTATGCACACATCTATGCAAAATGCGACAAACAGGAAATACTGGACTCACTGAAAGAGTTTGAAGACTGGGAAGAAGCACCCGAGCATTGGGACAGCAACGAAATCGAGCACTGGGAAGAATGCTATGAGAGTGATACCACGGATTTGCTGACCGTGGAGGAACTGAAAGAAGAACTTGAAAACTGGTAAGAGAGAGGAGAAGGGAACATGAAAAGAGAAATAATGCGTCTAGTTAATTCAGACGAGAAAGAAGCAAGAGTATACAGATTAAATAACATTTCTTTCTTGAGACGTTGGAACTATGACGGACTAGGAAACCGTGTGGATATCTTAGAACTTTTCTTTGATAACGTTAACGGCGTAAATTATTCCATTTATAATACAAGGATAAAATCCAGAGATTATGAAGGAATAATGCAGGAAATTGAAAAACTAACAGAAAAGTTTTTTAAAGAAGTAACAGAAAGAACCATAAAAGATTTAAAAGCAGGTTATAGTTGTTAACAGTGGTGTTGCTAGTGTTTATTGGCATGCTAAAAGATGCAAATGGGTAGCACAAATTATATTTAGGGGGAAATATTATTATCTTGGTAGTTACGATAAAATAGAGGACGCCGCAGAAGCACGCAGAATTGCAGAAAACAAACTACATGGAGATTTTTTAAAATGGTATCATGGCGAATACTTAAAAGGACTGGAAAAAGAAGATAAGGAAGAATAAGAGCATCCGCCAGGGTGCTTTTTATTTGCATTATAGTTGTAATATATAAAGACCTGTGTTATAGTAGTGTTTATATAAACATTATATATAAACATCTTATATAAGCACTATATATAAACATCAAAGGAGGATAACTAGCATGACAAGCAATTACACACGCAAAGCGATAGATAATTATCAAGCGAAATTTGACCGTACATCTATACGGTTGCCAATGGGTACTATAGACAAAATAAAAGATAAATACCCGGATATAAGTATTAACCAGTATATTAATAATTTAATTAATCAAGATTTAAACAAATCAGATTTACATAATAGTCTTGACTTATCAAATGTATCAGAATACCGTTCAAACGCCACAGAATCGCCTAGGACGAATGAAAATGAATTTGACGGTAAAATTATCGACAATGATATTAAAATTGATTCTAGGGCATTTAAGAAGCATATAACGACAGAACAGGAAGAAGCAGACAACCGCATGAGACTTTTGAAGCTACAGGAAGAGATAAACGCAAGGAAAGCATGTATTATTAAGCCTGTAGAGCAAGAGCCGACTCTAGCAGACATACAGATACCAGATAAACCACCGTTTTAAGCCTGTAAATGTTTCCAAATTTTAACCGTTGTTTCCATTTTGTATACATTTTGTATCCGTAGTATAGTATAGGTTAGGTTAGGATAGTATAGGTTATATATATCGCGTATACGCGCGAGGTAACAAAAATTTTCCTGTTAAGAGCAAAACAGTTTTTAAATTTTGGATTTAAAGACAGATTTTACTTATCGGTTTAAATTTCCATTTGCAAAACTATATAACCGTTTATCTAACCGATTAATTTACTGGATAATTTTAAAATTATCCATTGCATTTTTATTTATCATGCGATATCCTACATATGCCGACGGGGGCTCTATATACACTCAAGGGTATAAATAATTAACAAATTTTACAGGTTAGGGGATTACTCCTAGCCTGTTTTTAGTGTATAAAACAACGCGATTATGACCATTTTAAGCCCCTATAATTAATTTATATATAATATATAAATGTGTGTATAAATTATACCATACCTTTAGGCTATATATCCCACAGAGGTATATATTTATATATAATAATATTTTAATGCGTAATATGGTCAAAATTAATAAAATATTTTTTTGTAAAAACCTATTGCATTTTTACAAAATGTGATTTATCGTAAATATAAGCTCATACGAGAGCTTTACGATTAAGATTTGTAGGACGGTTTACATAACCGTCCATTCTAAGGAATTGCCGAGAGCAAGGCGCAAAAACATATAGCATTTAAACAGTGCTAGTGTTTTTAGTTTTGTTTCTCGGCTTTTTTATTTTCTAAGGAGGTGTAAACATGGCAGATATTAAAGCTATAGACCAGTCTAACTGTATAAGCATCGTTAAAGATATTATATCTAGATATTGCGCAGTAAACGATCTGGACGAGCATGACATACCCCCGCAGATCTGGAATGATATCATAGATGAGATTTACATAAATGTCTTTAAGGATAACACTATATTGCTTAAAGATATTCCTAGTCAATATAATCAATATAATCAAGATAAGGTATTATATGTATATAATTATATATACAAGAGGATATGTAATAATCATTGTCAAGAGGTTACTCTTAAAGGTTTTATAGATATGACAGGTATAGATAAACAGACTATCTATAACTGGAAATCAAGTAACGACAGATTCGACTTACACGAAAAAATTATGGACGATAACGAGCAATCGTTAGAAGCTATGCTACATGACAAGCGTATAAATCCCATGAAAGTATTACCGTCATTAAATAAAAAACATGGATGGAATTTGCCGGGTGTCAGCAGGGAAAAGGCATCTGATACAGTTATACCATTGTCCACACTGCCACAGCTTAATACAATTAATGGCACTATCGGACAGATACAGGACAGTAATCCAGCACTGGAAGATAAGGAAAACGGCTAGAATACAGTATTTATAAGGGTTTCAAGGATTTATCAATGACATTAAAGAGTACGGAAAATTAATATTTTGCGAATAGTTAACATACGTTCGATTCACAGCATTGATCTAGCACACAGGGGGAGGGGGTCGGAAGAACGGACGAGACAGCCCCTACTAAGTCAGCAAAACAACTCCATTGAATTTATTTTGTACCACAGTTAGAAAGGAGATAACCTGTTATGAATACATTGCAATCATTAATTGATAATGGAATAGGAGAATATAATGCTAAATCAATGATATCCAACTATTCATCAAAGATTAATAAAATGAATGGTGTGTATATCATAACTGACATTACGTATGATTTTAATTCAAAGGGTCATGATGTAACCCTTAAATGTACAGAGTGTGACAGGGAAATCCATAGAATAATGATTAATGGAAGAAATAAATGGAGTGAACTTATAAAAACCTGTCCATGCCAGAAAGAAAAGAAAATAAGAGATAGGGAAGCAATTCCTAAAAAAATTCCAAAAATAAAAAAGACCCCTGCTTTTAAAGTAGAACCTAAGCAAATTATAAAATTTGACGAAAGCTACATAGGAAAGAAAAACAATTTCTTAGAAGTTATTGGAATCAGCAGATTAGATAATGGACATAGATATTTTGTTTGCAAATGTGATTGTGGGAATATTAAAAATATTGAACCTGTGCATTGGGAACGTGGAATAATTAAAAGCTGTGGTTGCATGCATGGTGAGCTAAATAGAATAGCTTCCACTAAGCATGGCTATAGTGGAGACAGGCTATATGTAGTTTATCTAGGAATGAAACGCCGCTGTTTAAATGAAAAATCAGAAGAATATGAAAATTACGGTGGGCGTGGAATTAAAATTTGCCAAGAGTGGTTAGGAGAACGTGGATTTGAAAATTTTCGTAAATGGGCAATACAAAATGGATATGATTATGATGCACCTAGAGGTCAATGTACAATAGATAGAATAGACGTAAACGGTAATTATGAACCTGATAATTGCAGATGGACTGACTTAATTACTCAGGCAAATAATAAACGTCCTAGTTCAGAATGGAAACCACGGAAAATGCTTACATGGACGATTGATGGAGAAACGAAGGCTAGGAAAGAATGGTGCAAAATTTATGGAATTGGAGTTGAAACTGTGCTGTATAGAATAAATCATAAGGGTATGACCGTTTTTGAAGCTCTCACAACGCAAAAAGAAGCAAATGGAAGACCAAGGAAGTATGCTATATGAGAATGTCAACAGACCCAAAAGAAAACACAATCAAACTTAGGATAAATGATGATATGAGAAATTATATTGAAAAGGCATCTAAAAGAAAAGGAAATTCAATTTCAGAGTATGTGAGAGAACTTATAGAAAAAGATATGAGGTCAAAACAATGTTAATCTTCGGTAAGCAAATCACAGATGAGTGTTCCCGATGCGGTCAAGTCTTAGAATGTGAATTGTTCCGGCAAGGGCACGGTATTAAATGTGACCGCCAGAACATATCAAAGATGCTGGAATGCCAATTTGAACACAGGGAGAAGAGAGAAAATGCGAAAAAATAATTTTCTAAAAACAGAGGGGAGCACTTTATGAAAAATGTATCTGAAATGACTAGCTTTACAAGTGGAAATTCGGACAATGCAAAAGAAGCAGTACACGGACTTGATATTTTTACTAAAAACTGGTGCATGAACTGTGAAGAAACGGAAAAACAAAAAGATTTGGTATTTAGATGTTCTGAATGTCAATTTAAGACAGAAGATGGAAAATGCTTAGTAAAAGTATTTGCTAATAATCATAAGCATGATTATCCATTAAAATATTTTGGAAGCATGGGAGAACATTAAACATGGCAAACAATGTAAACCATCCAACTCACTACGCAACAGGTCAGTACGAATGCATAGACGCGATGATAGAAACACAGGGCATAGAAGCAACTAAGAGTTTTTGCCTGTGCAATGCATTTAAGTATTTGTGGCGGCACAATGGCAAGAACGGACTGGAAGATATCAAGAAAAGTAAATGGTATCTGGATAAATACATAGAACTGGCAGAAAGGTAGACTTAAAAAATATCTGGAGGATAAATATGCTTAAAATATCAGAATGCCACAGCAACAATCTATGTATTGACTGTAATAACTGTGAATGTAGCCACTGTGGAGATATAGCAGCTGATTGTCCAAAATATCCTTGTGATAATGACGTAATACTGGACTGCAATCACTGCGAGTTTATCAAAGACTTTCAAAAAGAATACAGAAAATCATCTAGGTAACGTACTTAAACTGTTATGTAGGTTCGACTCCTACCGTTACCGTTGTCCTGTTTTTAGTATTTTGGACAGGACACTGATATATTCAATTCTTTCCAAACACCAGTTAGGACTACTGTTAAGGGCGGTGAGAGACCGTCCGACTGGTATCAGTCGAGTGAAATCCCACAACACTTGAAAACTTGGTGAAACTCCAAACCATAGCTTACGCAGATATGACCGTTACAGTCGGATTCCCCTTTACTTAATAATTCTTAGTGGCAATAGCTTAAATAGTTACTACGCGAGTGGTAGATGTGTGGCGGAATGGGTAAACGCAAGCAAAGAAACTGATTGATAGCATGTTTGCCAAGTAATAAGCGGAGATTGTCCGTAATTAGCAACAAGCAGCTTTCAGAAATCAATCATGTGAGGTTCAAATCCTCACCACATCAATTCCTTATCTCCACTTAGTCGGGTGCTACTGCAATAGCTCCGGTCGATGGGAGACTTATGGATGGTAGCGGTATCATTGGAAACAGCAAACCCTTCTGTGATTAGAAATTGCAGATTTGAAAGCGGTTGGCATGGTTTTGGCTGACAGGGTTCGATTCCCTGTGCCACTATCGGTAATTCAAGTAATTACCGTATCTGCTAAGAGATACCAAGAGTTTGCTTTGAGGTATCTTAAAAAACTACACTTGCGGAGATAAGCGACACTGTGACAGCAATAGCCAGTGGGTAGCAAGTGGCACTTTGGAAGTTTGCGCTGGTGCATCAGCGTAGCAGTTTATGAGAAGTGCAGAGAATTGTTAATATCATTTCAGTTCGTCTTGTGTACAATTTTATGATCATGTAATGTTATTGCTGATTCTTTGTAAACCGTGAAAATGCGCAGTTTTGCGGCAAATGAATCCCCTAGAGTGGTTTTGATGAACCTCTGACTAACACAAACTTGCACTTAGTTAGGTGTGGAGCAAGTAAAAAACTGGAACCTAACGCAGCAGAATGTAGCGCAGTCGGTTAGAGCACCTGTCTTATATACAGGCGGTCGCAGGTTCGATTTCTGCCATTCTGATTTTTGCAAGTACCGCAGGTGTTGTTTGGAGTCCGAATCACCTACGGAAACTGCACAGATAGGAGAGAGTAATATGTGTGAATTTTGCAAAGATATAGCAATGAACGATGATGAATACATGAAAAAAAGATACGCTGGCGGAGATTTTATTTTCAAAGACGAAAATGGATTCGGGGTGTTGATTGACACAGGAGACAGCGGTTGCCTAGGATATATAAAAATCAATTATTGTCCTATCTGCGGTAGAAAGTTGGTGGAGAAATGAAGAAAACAAGAAGTAAAATCATTATTAAGACTAGGAAAGGTGGATTTACTAAGATATACGCCAATGGTAAATGGCAAAAAGGAGTGTATAATCTTGATTTTCACGCAGATTGTACACCTTTGAGATATCCATGTATAAAAGTTTCTTGTGAATTTGATAAGTACAAGAAGGATAAGAACGGTTCAGTTATTTATGACCATGAAAAAGAAGAAATTGCAAAAGAACACGTAGTTGCGAGAATTTAGGAGGAGATTTTATGAAGAAGCTATTTGCAAGTGTGCCAATGAAAGGCAGAACAGAGGAAGAAATTAAAGCAAGTATTCAGAAGATGAAAAAGATTGCGGAGATATACGAGGGTGAGGAATTAGAGCTTATCGACAGTTATATTGAGGATAATCCACCTAAAGATAGCAAAGAAGCGGTATGGTACCTCGGAGAAAGCCTTAAGAAGCTGGCACAGGCTGATGTGTTTATAGGAATATGTGAGAGTTACGATTGGAATGGCTGTCATATTGAAAGACAGGCTGCGGGAGCATACGGCATTAAAGCATATGAGATTCCGGCAAAGTATGTAATTGATAATTACAATGCACTTTTACAGAGATTACATCCGGTTTGCAATGTTGCAATGCCGACAATTTAACAATAGTTTACCGTCTAACAACAGGAGTTAGTCGCTACCCTAAAATAGTTATAGGCAGAGGTCAAGGCACTTCTGCTTTTGCGGAGGTGTCCTTTTTGTCTTTAGAATTACAGAATGTCGTAAAAAGCTATGAAAATTACATACAGGTGAATGGGATTGATGAACAGGTCATAAATGCATACGTTGACGCTTCCACAGTAGCGATCAAGACAGAAAAAGATATTCCATACGGCTTACAGATAACGAAACGTGCTAAAGAGATTATAGAGCAATTCTGCATAAAAAATGCGGGCGGCACGATTTGGGATTTGGAAAAATATGCTTTTGCCAATAAGACAAAGTATGAACTTATCGACAAATTTTATGACGTACTACTACTGGAAGCACAGAATAAAGTGGTAGACAGCTATTTCAGATATATTGAGAAGAACAGAGAACCTAAAGAACGGTTTTATATGCCGAGATGTAAGCAATTAATCAAAATAGGGCTTATGGATGCTCTACAGGGCATGATTGATGATAAGTATGATATTTTGTGCATCAGCTTAATACCGGGCGCAGGAAAAACCACGATTGAAAAATTCTTTAATTCTGCGGTTATTGGCTGGTTTCCTAAAGACTTTAACTTGTTTTATTCTCACAGTGGTGACATTACAAGAATGTATTATGACGGTGTTTATGACATTGTTACAAATACGGACGAGTACACATGGGGAGAAATATTTCCAAATTTGAAAGTTACTGGAACAAATGCGAAAATGGAACAATTCAATGTTGGGAAATACAAGCCTTTTCCAAGCGTACAGTGTACGTCAGTAGGCAGTAAGAATGCTGGTAAAGTAAGAGCTTCAAAATTTCTACTTGTTGATGATATGATAGGCGGCATTGAAGAAGCTATGAACCCTGCAATACTGGATAAGTTATGGGATAAATACGCTGTAGATGCACGTCAGAGAAAGATTCAAGATACAGACGGTAAGAATTGTAAGGAAATACATATTGCTACGAGATGGAGCGTACATGACGTTATAGGACGTATTCAGAATATGTATGGTGGAAATAAAAGGGTGAAAGTCATTGCGGTTCCTGATATAGACCCAGCGACAGGAGAGAGCAATTTCGATTACGAGTTTAGCGGATTCACTAAGGAATTTTTTGCAGACCAGCAACTGCTAATGGATGAAATATCTTATAAGTGCCTGTACAAGCAAGAGCCAATTGAACGTGAGGGATTGCTATTTCCAGAAGATAAAATTCGTAGATATTTCAATCTTCCACATGGTACGCCAGAAATTGTTACTGCACAATGCGATACAAAAGGAAAAGGTACAGACTTTTTTGTTCTCCCAGTATTACAGAAATACGGAGAAGATTATTATTGCATAGATGCTGTATGTGATAATACAGCAGATTATGAGTTGCAATATGAGAATGCCGCAAATGTTCTTGTAAATAACGAAGTGCAAGAATGCGAATTTGAACGTAATGCAGGTGGTGACAGGGTAGCAATGGAAGTCAATAAGCGTGTGGAAGCTAAAGGATGGATATGCAATATCACTGATACACCGACAGAAACTAACAAGGAAGCACGTATTTTCCAATGCTCTAACTGGATTTTACAGCATGTGATTTTTAAGGATTCATCACTTTACAAGCCAAATGAACCATATGGTGTAATGATGTCATTATTAAAGCAGTATTCGGTATCAGGAAAGAAACAGTTGGATGATGTACCAGACGTTTTTTCTAACTTTGCTTTAAGAATTACACAGGGTAACAGGTCTGCGAAAGTAGAAGCAGTCCACAACCCATTTAGGAGGTATTAAGGATGCAGACAAGAGAGTATCTTAATCAAATAAGCAGACTTAACAGGATGATTAATAATAAGTTGGTGGAAATACAGCAATTAAGGGAAATGGCGTGCAATGTTACTGCTATACAGAATGATGAACGTGTAAAAACTACACCTGACCCAGACAGAATGGGAGTTACATTTTCTAAAATAGACGAAATGGAACGAGAGCTTGATAAAATGATAGATGGTTACGTTGAAAAGAAAAATGTAATCATAAGCCAGATTGACAGCATGGATGATGAAAATGTGTATAATATTCTGTTTGCCAGATACATTGAGAAAAAGACTTTTGAAGTAATAGCAACAGAAATGAACTATTCTTTTCGCAATATTACAAGGCTTCATGGCAGGGCATTAAAGGAATTTGAGAAAAAATACGGTGAACAGTATCTTGAATTGTGATGTTGTCCTAGAATGTCCTATATACAGCATGGTATCATTAAAATGGTTAAAGACCAAAACAATAAGCTTTCACACCTCTCTCAAAAGCACCGTCTTCATGGCGGTGCTTTTTAATGCATAAAAAGGGGGATTTATCTTGATAGAATCAAAAACAATATACTGCCCTATATGTCATAGAACGGTAGGCAGACATGATTTACGGTCACAGACAAATACAATCTGTAAGTGCCGTAGATGCGAAAAGAGAATCATATACCACTATGACACAGGAGAAACAGAAGTGAAGAAATTACCACAAAGAGCCACATCAAGCGGCGTTTGTTTTGTATAAGGAGAAGCAATGAACAACAGGACTTTTCAAGAGCTGGTCAAGGGATGTTATGGTCGAAAAATTGCATATACGGATGTTGAGACTATCACACCAGACAACATTGTAAAAGTCATTGGTCAGTGTATAGGAGTTTTTTATTTCAACAAGATGGCTATCGAATACCTTTGGAATTATTACAAAGGTGATCAGCCTATCAGATACCGTGTAAAGATATCAAACGAGGATATCATCAATAAAATTTGCGAGAACCATGCTTATGAATGGGTGCAGTTTAAGGTCGGTCAGACATATGGCGAGCCTGTCCAGTATATCAGCCGTAAGGATGATGATAGAATCAACAATGCAGTTGATGAGCTGAATGATTATCTGGTGGATGCTAATAAACAGGAAAAAGATATAGAAGCTGGAGAATGGCAGTCGGCAACTGGAACATCATTTAAGGCTGTACAGTTTGCAAATGGAGATATCCCATTCAGAATTGTAGCGCCCAGCCCTATGAATACTTTTATTATTTACAATCGTTCAACGAGAGAGCCGATTCTTGCAGTACAGGAATTAAAAGATGTTGATGGAAACTGGTATAAACAATGCTACACAGATTCCTATGAATGCAAGATTGTAAATAGTAAGGTACAAGACTGGAAATTACATGCTTTTGGAAGCATTCCTATAGTGGAATATCCGAATAACCCATCAAGATTATCAGATATCGAATTGGCAATAGATATAATGGACGCAGTAAACAATATGCAGTCTAACAGAATGGACGGCATAGAGCAGTTTGTACAGGCGTGGATAAAATTTGTTAATTGCGAGATTGACGCAGAAGAATTTCAAAAAATGAAAATGAATCATGCTCTTGTAGTAAAATCCATTAACAAGGATAACAAGAGTGATGTTGATGTAATGACACAGGAATTAAATCAGACGCAATGTCAGGTCGCTAAAGAAGATTTGATTGATAATGCATTATCTATTCTGGCAATTCCAAATAAACAAAGCAATACAGGCGGCGATACACAAGGGGCGGTGCAGCTGAGAAACGGGTGGGATTTTTCAAAATCCAGAGCAAAACTAAAAGACCCGATTGTAAAAACTGCTGAAAAACGTCTTGCGAAGCTGGTTCTAAATGTTATCCGAATAAAAGACCATGATTTAGGACTTTCCATGAGAGATTTTGACGTTCAGATCAATCATAGTCCGCAGGACAATATGTATACTAAAGCGCAGACTTTATATCAGTTATTACAGGCAGGCATTCATCCTCTTGTTGCTGTAAAAACAGTTGGACTTTGGGGAGATGCAGAAAAAACCTATTTGCTTTCTAAACCATATTTTGATGTATTATGGAAGACCATTGATAATGTCGAAGCAGAAGAAAAGAAAGCACAGGAACTTATGGAAAAATTAAATAATCAGCAGAATAAGGCAACTACCGAGGAATAATCGGTAGTTGTTTTTATTTTATAAAAAATTGCACCTATGCGGCAAATAGGAGAGACTCAGCAGGAGCGACCTGCGGTAACAAAAGCGTGAGTTTACGGAGGTAATTTATGACAAGAGACGATGTTTTAAAACTTTTCCCAAATGCAACAGACGAACAGATTACCAATCTTTTAAATCAGAATAATTCAGAGGTTGCAAAGGAAAAAAGCAAGGTAAACCAGTATAAGGCAAAGGCTGATAATGCGGATGAGCTGCAGAAAAAGCTGGATGAATTGGAAGCTGGAAATCTTTCAGAGGTAGAGCAGGCAAATAAGAACCTTGAAAAAGCGAATGCAAGAATTGCAGAACTTGAAAAGGCACAGGCAATCGCAACGCAGCGTAGCAATGCTGCTACCAAATTCAATGTAACTGCTGAACAGGCGGCACAGATTATCAAGGATGACGGCACTATGGACTACGACACTCTTGGCAAAATTATTTCTGACAAAGAAACTGCGGCGGCACAGGCAAAGGAACAGGAGATTGCAAACAATTCTACTAACCCTGGCGGCGGTACTGCTGGCGGTAATAAAGACAAGACGGAAGCCGAGAAAACGGCTGAATCTATTGGAAAGGCTTTAGCAGGCACGAATGAAGCGGCAAAGTCTATTGTAGACAGTTATTTATCATAAGGAGGTAAAACAGAATGAAATTTTCTGAATCTAGTGTTACTACACAGAAAGAAATTTTGAAGCGTAAATTGGGCGGTGAATTATTCGAGGAAATTACACTTGATTCTACAGCTTTTACTGATGGCGTATGTAAGGCAGGAAACCCAATTTCAGCAGCAGGAAAGAAAGTAAACGCAGGAAGCTCAGATGATGCGGCAGTTGGAATCTTATTAAGTGATGTTTACGAAAGCAACCCTAACGGTACGATCGTAAAGGCTTTTGCATGTGTTAATGAAACACATGCAAATTCAAACGCAGGAATTACGATTGCGGCAGGAGTAAAGACAGCATTGCCATTAATCGTATTTGAATAACTTATGACTGGCTACGGATTGTCCGTAGTCACTAACCGTAAAAACTATCGGTAGAAAGTGAGGAAATAATGAACATTAGAGATGCGTATAACGCTAGAGCAATCGCACTTGTTAATACAGAAGTAGCAAGTAATAAGATTGCTTACTTGGGTGCAGGATTATTCCCTGCAAAAAAGAAAATGGGCTTAGATCTTAAATGGATTAAGACTTCTAAGGGGCTGCCTGTTTCCCTTGCACCGTCCAATTTTGACGCAGTATCAACATTGAGAAGCCGTGAGGGATTCAAACTTACAGAAACAGAAATGGCATTCTTCCGTGAATCCATGCTGATTAAAGAAGCTGATGAACAGGAAATTATGCGTGTACAGGATAGCACAGACCCATATGCAGCAGAAGTATTAAGCAGAATTTTTGATGATGCAAATACTTTGATTGACGGTGCTAATGTAGTGCCGGAGCGTATGATTATGCAGTTACTTGCACCATCTGACGGACATCCAAAAATCTCCATTCAGGCAAATGGCGTAACGTATGCTTACAACTATGACCCAAATAGCACATATTCTGCTAATAACTTTGCTACATTATCAACGTCAACAGATAAGTGGGATGATACAACAAATTCAGACCCTATGGATGATATTGCAACTGCTCTTGATACTGTAGAATCCAATACAGGAGAAAGACCGGAGATTATGATTGTTTCACGTAAGACTATGGATTACTTGAAGCAGAATGCAAAGATTAAGAGCGCTATCCTTGCGCAGAACACTACAGCCAATGTATTCATGAATGATAACCGTGTTAAGGAAGTATTTTCTAATGAACTGGGTATCAGCATTATTGTTTACTCTAAGCAGTACAAGAATGAAGCTGGTACAGCATCTAAGTTTTACCCAGACGGATTTGCGACTCTGATTCCTAGAGGCGCGTTAGGAAATACATGGTATGGTACAACACCAGAAGAAAGAACACTTATGGGGAAATCTACTGCTGATGTTTCTATTGTCAATACAGGCGTTGCGGTTGCTGTATCTGTATCAGAAGACCCGGTTCAGACCAAGACAACTGTTTCTGAAATCGTACTTCCGTCTTATGAAAGAATGGACAGCACTTATGTAATTAAGTGCTACTAGGAGGTGTCTTATGGTTTACGAATACAAAGTAAAGCATAAAGGCAAATGGTATCTTCCGGGAGAAGAAATCCCGGAGGAAACCGAACAGCCGACACAGCCATATACAAAGACCGACATTAATCGCATGAGCACCGCAGACTTGCAGAAATTAGCCGGAGAAAAAGGAATTGAGAACGCTGATTCCTTTAGCGGTGCGGATTTAAAGAAAATTCTTATTGATCTAATGCAGTTATAAGGAGTCCGTATGGAAGAATACAGTATTTTACAACAGGTAAAAATCAGATTAGGACAATTTCATATTGAAGAGGTCACAGACCCAAACACAGGGCTTACGTCTGATGTTACTGTATTCGACCATAAGGAAGATAACCCACGGTTAGAACTTCTTATTAAGCAGTCAACCAATGAAGTAATTAACAGACGGATGTACCCACAGTCTTATACGCAGGAACAGATTGACGAGGACTTGAAGAAATTTGAGGATGTAATCATTAATTTAACGGTTTATGACCGTTCGCAGGCTGGTGAAGCGTACATGGCATCTTACACAGAGAATGGGGTAAGCAGGAACTGGAAAGATAGAGACACGCTTCTTGTAGGCGTATATCCGTTTGTTAAAGTCCTATAAAGAAGATTTGTGCATGACCTTTTTATTGACATCAGTAAAATGGTTGTAGGCGGCGCACAGTAAGAGGTGGAGGGCGGTGCGCCATTAAAAAAGAAAGGACGGTATAGATGTGACGATAGAGTTATCAACAGCAATTATAATCAGCGTGGTATCGCTTGGTTTTTCCGTCTACATGGGCTTGAAGAACAGTAAAAGAACAGACAACAAGGAAATTGAAGAACGTGTTCGGAACAATACACAGATTAACATGAAGCTGGACAGCATTAATTCGGCAACGCAGGATATCAAAAACGAGATATCTTCTATGCGAACTGATATAAACAAACACAATGATAAGATTATTGTTTTGGAGCAGAGCTGTAAGCAGGCGCATAAGAGAATTGATGAAATTGCCAGCAGATTGAATATTGAAGAAAAAGACAAGGAGTGATAGATTATGGATTTTGCACAGGTGTCTACAGTTGTTTCAATTGTAGTGATTGCGTATTTGATTGGGCTTGCGGCTAAAGCAATTCCAAGCGTAAAGGACAATTACATCCCGATTATCGTAGGTGTGGCAGGCGGCATCTTAGGCGTAGTTGGAATGTATGTGATTGCTGATTTTCCAGCAAATGACGTGCTGAATGCTATTGCAGTCGGTATTGTATCGGGATTGGCAAGCACAGGCGTAAATCAGATTTATAAACAGGTCAAGAATGCTTGATATCAATAAGCAGAAAATGAAATACGCCTTGCAAGGTCAGACCGTGACCATTGAGGAAACTGACGAATTTGGAAACCCAGTGTATGAGGGATATACGGACGCAAGTGGAAACTTCATTCCATACCTTGATTCACAGGGCAATCCGATTCCAAAGACAAAGGAAGTAAGCGGATTCTCTGAACCAGTTACATTCTATGCAAATATCAGCAATAAGCTGTCAGAAGTTTTGGTAAAGCAATTTGGCATAGACGATAGCACATCATATGTGCAGATTGTTACAGATAAAGGATATCTGCCTATCAACAATGGTGATGTCGTATGGAAGAAATCGGAAGTCACTCTGAATGATGATGGATTGCCGGACGAGAACAGCGCAGATTACATTGTAAAGGGCGTAGCTGATGAGGGATTGACAGCAGATTTATTCCTGTTACAGAAAGTTGTTAAGTAGGTGGATGTATGGCAAAAAAAGTTATCTCCATGACATTATCACAGAAATCCATACAGAACGCTATAAAAGAGCTTAGAAGCTATCAAAATTCGTTAGAGTATAAATGTAGGCTGTTAGCTGAAAAACTAGCTGAAAAGGGCGTAGAGATTGCACAGACATATGTTACTTCACTTGATGCAATATTCACATACGAACTTAATTCAAGTATACACGCTGAACACGTAAAAGATGTGCAAGGCGGTGGGATATATGCGGTTGTGGCAGGAACAGATCACGCATTGTTCGTAGAGTTTGGAACAGGAATTGTCGGACAACAAAGCCCTTATCCAGGCAAACTACCAGAAGGTGTTACATGGGAGTATGCAAGCGGTAAGACCATAAGACAATTAGCAGACGGTCGTTACGGATGGTTTTACCGTGACGATAACGGTCAATGGTGGTTTACAGAGGGTATGCCTAGCAGACCATTCATGTACTACACGGCTAATGAACTTAAAGACTTGATAATGGAAACTGCAAAGGAGGTGTTCGCCGTTGATTGATAATTCATGGGCTTTACGATTGCAAGACCAGTTATTCAACATGTTTTCTCATGAAATGAAGCTGGCATATGGAAGCAAGTATAAGAACCTTTACTTGACGCAGGATGAAGCAGTCACAGGAACGCCCAAATTTCCAACAGTACTAATGAGACAGATAGGTGCTACAGAAGCAGGACAGGATTTAACAGGAGAGCGGATAAACGCTGTAAGACCAACATTTCAGATCACTATTAACTATCAAGGCGAAAAAGCAGAAGACAGGGCAGAATTAGTTGATATGACCGCAACGGCTATCAACTTTTTTAAATGGAAAAGGTTTGAGGTAAGCAATCCTGTTTATACGATAACCAATAAAATCAGAACGGCAACATTTAGGGCAAGCCGATTATTCGGCTCTATGGACCCGTTACAATAACTATTAACTGGCACACAACAGAGTGTGTCACTGACCGCATTAATTAGCGGTAGAAAGGACGGTATATATGGCAGCAACAATAGCTGGCTTATCCAGTCTGGGTATTACGTTTGGATATGGCGTAGAAGATACAGCAGGAACAAAACCAGGCACATTCACTCAGTTGGACAGAATTAATGCTATCGGCGGTATTACAATCGAGAATGAACAGATTGATGCATCTGCACTGGAAGATTTGGTTTCCAGATACATTCAAGGGCGTGGTGATACAGGCGGTTCATTTGCAGTTACTATTAACTTTACAACAGAAACACTTACACAGTGGGAAACGGTAATTTCTACTTACACAGCGCTGACAGGTGGTAAAAGAATGTGGTTTGAGACCATTATTCCTAAGTTTGAAAAGGCTTTCTTTGTTGTGGCACAGCCACCTACAGCCATTCCTGCGCCAGAGTTTGCACAGAATGAGCTGCTTACCCTTGAAATGAACCTTACAATTGAGGAATACAAGGGCATGGAAACAAAGGTAGCGTTTACCTAAGTTAGATTAAAAAAAACAGGGGCGGTCTTAGGACTGCCCCCTTTCTTACTTAATAGTAAGGGAAAGGGAATAGATATGTTAACAATCAAAGTAAATAATAAAGAGTACACAATTAAATTTGGATATGAGCCAACACTGAAATCAAGATTACTTTCCAGAGTTGCAAAAATGACTGTAAATATGAAGCAGGATGCAGAAGAAAATCTGGAACAGATTGAGAATATGCTTTTATTTGTACCTGAAATGGTTCTGGTAGGCTTGCAGAAATTCCATTCTGATGAGTTTGGCTACAATCTGGACACAAATGACGGCTACGAAGAAGCGAAGAATAAAGCTTTTTCTCTGGTAGGTGATTATGTAGATACTGGTGATGTAGATATCACAGACTTTTTTACAGAATTGCAGGAAGAATTAACGGCTAATGGTTTTTTAAAGAAGATGTTCGAGAAAGAAGTAGAGAAAGCACAGGCGAACTCGGACAGCAAGAAGAAAGCCGAGAATTAACATGGAAATTATACTGTGAGGAAATACGCCCTTATTGGCTACTGGTCACTAAGGGGTATGGACTCACGGTACATGATATAGACTGGTCTTGTCCTGCTGACCTACAGCCATATGCGCAGGCATACAGACTGGAAAATCAGAAAAAAGATAATGATGCATGGGCTATGTTTGGCTCTTATGGTATATCTGCCCTTACAGTTGCTATTGACCATTGCCTGAACGGCAGAAAAGCACGTAGCAGTTATATTGATAAGCCCATTATGAAAGAACTTGAAGAAAAGAATAAGCCATTATCGGAAGAAGAAATGGACAGACAGAGAGAATTGTTCGTGGCTAAATTGGAAGCCATGAGAGTCAATTTTGAATTGAATCACAAAAAGAAAGAAGCTGATAAAAAATGAGTTATATCGGTATAGATGTATCGGCATATCAGGGAGATATTGACTGGGCAAAAGTCAAGGCAAGCGGCATCCAGTTTGCCATACTTAAAATCATCCGTAAGGATTTGAACCGTGATAAGCAGTTTGAAGCTAACTGGTCAAGTTGCAAAGCAAACGGATTGACGATACAGGGCGTGTACAACTACAGCTATGCGACCACAATTACAAAGGCTAGAAATGATGCAAGGAAAGTAGCAGAAGTGCTTAATGGTCGTGAGACAATGGTATGGCTGGACGTGGAAGATAACTGTCAGAAAGGACTGGGAAGTAATCTGATTGACATTATCAATGCTTACGGTGATGTTATCAGAAGTTATGGGCTGGATTTTGGCGTGTATACTGGAAAGTCTTTCTATAATTCCTATATCAAGCCGTATGGCGGTGTGAAATATCCTATGTGGATTGCATCATACGGCAAGGACAAAGGCAAAATGGACTTGAAATATCAGCCACAGATTGAAAATATGGTAGGCTGGCAGTACACGTCTAAAGGCGCTGTAAACGGCATTAATGGCAACGTTGATATGAATATCTGGTATCGTGAATTAAACGAGTTACAGACCGTCTACGAAACGCACAATAACCCATACGCAGAGCCTGCACGTACATTGTACAAGACATTCCCATGTATGCGTGGGGATGATGTGAAATGGCTACAGACGGAACTTATCTATCATAAGTGCCTGCCTGCCACAAATGCAAAAGGCAAGAGCAATATTGACGGTATCTTAGGGAATGATACAGCCAATGCAATCGGAGTTTTCCAAAAACGTGTAGGAATCACGGTAGATTGCAAGGCAGGAAAAGTAACAAGAGAATATCTGAAAAGATAACACAGGGGCGGTAGAGGTCATAGTCTACTGCCCTTTTTCACTGGCTATCAATTGGAGATAGCCACTCACTTTAACAGTTGAAAGTAGGTGCAGTATGGCAGAAATAGATTCACTGGAAATAAAAATCCAAGCGCAAGCAACAAAGGCAAATAATGCAATTGACAAGCTGATCACAAAACTGGATAAACTGTCTATTTCATTGAACGGCATTAATACCAGTAAGCTGAATGGACTTGCTAATAGCGTGAATAGGCTTTCAAGTGCCATGCAGAGCATGAATAATGTAAAAACTACTGACTTTACACGGCTTGCAAAAGGTATAGAGAAGATGTCCACGGTAGATACAGCAAAAATAAACCGTGCGGCATCCTCTATGAACCAACTCAGTAGGGCGTTTAGAAACATTCAGACTAGTAGTTCTGCTACTGTACAGATATCCGAACTGGCAAGAGGAATTTCACAGTTAGGTTATAAATCATCAACTAAGGCTATTGAAAATATCCCTAAACTTGCTACAGCCATGACACAACTCATGACAACTCTTTCTAAGGCACCTACTGTCAGCAGAAACTTAATTGACATGACAAATGCACTTGCTAAACTTGCAAGAACAGGTTCTTCTAGTGGTCGTGCGGCTAATTCCCTTGCAAACAGTTTAAATATATTTAGCAGGTCTGCAACTTACGCAACAAAAAAAAGTTTTTCTCTTGCATCCGCATTTGGCAAAATGTATGCGACTTATTGGCTACTATTTAGGGCTTTTAGAAAATTAAAAGAAGCAATTGACCTTTCATCATCTTTGACAGAAGTACAAAATGTTGTTGATACAACGTTTGGAAAAATGACTTCAAAAGTAGATGATTTTGCAAAAAATTCTATAGAGCAATTCGGAATGTCTGAACTTGCGGTTAAGCAATATTCAAGCAACTTTCAAGCAATGGGTCAAGCAATGGGTATTAGCTCTGACTTGGTTGGAAAAGCCAATAGTTTTTTGAACAAACAAACAAAAGGCTATGTCGAATTGTCAAATTCAATGGCAGACGTATCGTTAAATTTGACAAAATTAACAGCAGATATTGCATCATTTTATGATAAATCACAAGCTGATGTAGCAGAAGATTTACGTGCAATTTTCACGGGTCAAGTAGTTCCTCTAAGGAAATACGGTATTGATTTAACACAGGCTACTTTGAAAGAGTGGGCATTAAAAAACGGACTTGATGCTGATATAAAATCTATGACGCAAGCGCAAAAGACCATGCTAAGATATCAATACGTAATGGCTAATACTATAGCTGCACAGGGTGATTTTGCTAAGACCAGTGATACGTGGGCGAATCAGTTAAGAATATTATCTGAAAACTTTAAATCACTTGGAACGATCATAGGTGGTTGGCTAATCAATGCATTTAAACCATTTGTACGCAATCTGAATCAGGTCATGCAGTACGTAATTGCATTTGCAGAAACAGTCACCAATGCTTTAGGCTCAATATTCGGCTGGCAGTATGAGGTATCGGCTGGCGGTGTAGCCGAAGACTGGGCAGACGGAATGGAAGATTTTTCAGATGCTACTGGTGATGCAGCAAAGAACGCTAAAAAACTGAAAAACAATCTCCTTGGAATTGATGAATTAAATATTATTTCAGAGGATAAGGACAGTAAGAGCGGTAGCGGTAGTACAGGATTAGGCAACACTAATAAAGTACAGGGCGGTCTTGTACAGGTAGATACCATTTTTAAAGGTTATGAGAGCAGTATTAAAACTCTTGAGCAGTTAGGAAATAAGGTAAGAGATGCCCTTATAGGCGCTATGGATTCTATAGAATGGGATAATGTTTTCGAAAAGGCTAAAAACTTTGGAACAGGACTGGCAGACTTCTTAAATGGGTTACTTGACTATGATGGAGAGGGCAGAACATTATTCGGTAAGGCTGCGCAGACTTTGGCTAATACTTTGAACGCTATTGTATATGCGGCTCAATCTTTTGCTATCACATTTGACTTTTATCAGTTCGGCGTAAATTTAGCAGATGCAATTAATAATTTTTTTGAGACATTTGATTTTAAAGCATTTGCAGATACGTTAAATAAATGGGTAGACGGTTTAGAAAATACTATCAAAGGATTTTTAGATAAAGCAAATTGGAAAACAGTATTAAAGGGATTCTACGACTTCTTTTCAAATCTGGAATTGGACACTATATCTATAATAGTAGGAACAGTCTTAATCAAGAAGATACTTAGAGCCAATATAATAGGTAGCGCATTAACATCTGTAGGAAACAAAATAGCTACTGGAATAGCTGCTTCCGTAGGTACTGCTATTACTAAAGCAGGCGGTCTATCTGGACTGCTTACATTAGACATGGCTGCTTTAGTCGGCGAGACTGGATGGGCTACAGCAGGGCTTCTTGCAGGCGGAGCTATTATAGGTGGAATCGTAGCAGCTTTCTCTGGATGGAATTTTGGACAGTTCCTTTATGAGAAAATAAGTGGTGAAGAAATAAACATGACATTCAAGGAGCAAATGTCGGACATATTATCTTCATTTACGGACGGTTCTGGAAAACAGGCTATTGCTTTATGGGGAGAAGATATAAAGAATGGACTTAGTGCTGTAGGAGAGACTGTAAATCAATGGATGAAAGACACGTTTGGAAACTGGGCTGGCACTACATTTGCTGATGCATTAAAAGATATAAAGTCATTTTTCAATGACATGGGAACTTCTATTGATGAAAGTTTTACAGAAATGTCAAATAAAATAGTGACATTTTGGGATAAAAGCATTTCTCCATGGTTTACGGAGGATAAGTGGTCAGAACTTCTTACCAACGTTACTACTGCATTTCAAACAAAATGGAATGAGATCGTGGAATGGTGGAATGGAACAGCACTGGTTACATGGTGGGAAGAGAGCGTTGTACCATGGTTCTCATTAGAAAAGTGGCTGGAAGTACTCAATAACGTAAAGGAATCGTTCAATACAAAGTGGACAGAGACATCTACTCAATGGGTAGAAAACCTTACTAAGTGGTGGACTATTAATGTTGCACCGTGGTTTACTAAGAAAAAATGGGATGATATTCTTGCTAAAGTGCCTACAGCTTTCAAAGATGCTTTTAAAGCGGCGGCTAATGGCGCTATAGGATTCTTGAACGGTGTAATCAGTGGCGTAGAAAGCCTTGTTAATCATGCTATAGACGGATTAAAAAAGCTGGCAGAAGCGGCAAGCAAAATACCAGGGATTAGCTTTAGTATTGATATACCCAATGTATCTCTTCCAAGAATCCCAAAATTTTCGACTGGTGGATTTCCAGAGGACGGACTTTTCATGGCTAACCATAATGAACTTGTCGGACAGTTCTCAAACGGAAAAACAGCGGTTGCAAACAATGAACAGATTGTTGACGGAATAAGTCAAGGCGTAAGGCAGGCGGTAGCAGACTTGCTAGAACCGTACTTATCAGAGTTGGTAAATTCTAACCGTGAAATTGCTGATAAAGACTCTACAATCAATATAGATGGTAGAGAGCTTGTTAGAGCAACAGACGAAAGAAGAAACCGCAACGGATTTAGTTTTGCATAAGTTATGGTAAACTTTTGTAGAAATCCTCCTCTTAATATGATATAATTGTCAGAAAAAGAGAGGGGGATATCTACATGGATAACCAAAACACAGAAATGAAAACTTGTAAATACTGCATGACGCAGATACCAAAGAAAGCAAAAATCTGCCCGAATTGCAAAAAGAAGCAGAGCCATACTGTGAGGTGGGTAGTATTAGGAATAATTGTTTTATTATTTCTACTAAATACGTTAGGAAAGAACAATTCAAAGGAAACTGAAAATGTAACAGAAAACAGTAAGACAGAAACTACTGTAGTTGAAAATAAAACAGATGAAGCAGACGGAAAAACATATTCAGAAAATGACTTTGATGTAAAAGAATATCTTTACGAAAATACCATAGGAGATACGCTTTACTTTTTGGTTGTTACAAATAATTCCAAAGCAAATGTAGCTGTATCGGGAAATGCTACAGCAAAGGATTCTTCGGGAAATTCAATCGGTGCTGATGATATGGATATTGCGGTTGTTGGAGCAGGAGAAACATCTTTCGGATATTTTTATTTTGACGGCGTTACTGGTGTTGACAGTGTAGACTATAGTTTAAAGTATAGCGATAGTTTGTATGAACCAGTGATAAATAATCTTGAAGTCGAACAGACTACTAATGATAAAAATGTTATAGTATCTGCTACAAATAAAGGAGAAAAAGAAGCTGAATTTGTAATGGCACAGGCTTTATTCTTTGATGAAAATAACAATGTGATATGGGAATCAGAAGATTATATTACTGATGATGAACTAAAAATAAAACCAAACGATACATTATCTGTACAGTTAGATTGCTACAAAGGCTATGACCATGTGGAAGTTTATTTCACTGGTAGAGCTGGGAAGTAGGCGGCTATGGATAATGCGGAGATTGAACAGAAACTTATCGAGTTAGAAGATCGTATTAAAAAGATTGAGTTTGAACAGTTGGACAGCGCAGGAGAATATCAGAAGCTGGCACAAGAAGTGATACAGGCAAAAGAAAGTAATAGCAAATTACTGGAATCCAAGTACAAATCAAACGATTTCCTCATGCAAGAGAATGAAAAATATGCTCATGTGGCAGACGATAGGTACATAGATGTAATCGACAAACTAAATAGCATAGAAGCAGAAATAAAAGAAATAAAGAAGAAAATTAAGTAGGGCGGCGTGTGACCGTCCTATTTTTATACATAAATTCATAGTTATGTAAATGTAATACATTCTACAATACACTTTGCAATAACAGTAAACAGGAGGTTGACATAATGGCAAAAGCAACACTTCCAACAAATTTTAAAGACGATATTTTGGATAAAAACATGGGTGGTCGGCGCAGATACAGAATGACTACCAATTCAGACGGAACGGTAACACTGGAAGATGTGACAACCTATACGCAAGTCGGTGGAGAATTTAAGGCATCTAACATCAATGACACGAACAAAGCTATCAATGCGGCGGCTGATAAGAATAAGATTCTGACTACACTGGATGATGTAAAAGCCTGCACACAGTCTGGCTACATGGTGGATTGTTTAGTAGTTAAGGCAATGTTGGAGGGATAAGCTATGGCAATGAGTTCATTCTTAAATGTCAATGGATATGATTTTCCTTGCCCTGCTGTCGGTTTTTCATGGACGATATCTACCACGGTGAATGCAGGAAGAAACGCTAACAATGCAGTTATCGGTCAGAGAGTGGGAAGAGATTTATATAAACTGGACAATCTGAAATGGGTAGGGCTGACACCAGAACAAAGACAGATGATGTTAAAAGCAATAGAACCGTTTTATGTGCCTGTTACTTTTGAGGACATGAAGAATCCGGGTAATCCGATTACAATTACCATGTACCCAGGAGATAGAAAAGGCGTACCACTATTTGTTGACAGGCTTACACATATGATAACCAAAGACGAGACTTTATCATTCAACCTTATAGATTGTGGGTGGTAGTATGCAGAACGTATCAAAATCCTATAAGCAGTCCATGAAAGGCATAGGGCGTAACAGGGGATATATCAAGGCGACAATCGGTGTAATCAACTTACAAGCACAGAAAAATGTTGCTGTAGATAATCGCACGTCTGTTACTTACTTTTCAGACGTGAAAAAGCCTTTTAACAATTACACGGTAGACAATGTATATGCTACAGCAGAGCAGGATTTTTCCAAGGTGGACGGCACAATGTACTTTTTGCCACCACAGAACAGCAGATCCGATTACTATAATAATGGAATTGTGACAGCTAACATATTGGGTACTATCTATATATCCTTTTCAAACGTTACAGGGCTTGATATAAAGGGCTTGACTATAGACTGGGGAGAATATTACCCTGTTGATTTTACCATCCAAAATGACAGCGTTACACGCTCTTACAGCGGTAATTATAAAAGCTATTGGGTGACGGAAGATGTATTCAATGGTACTTCCTATCTGATTATTACTCCTACAAAAATGGTGAATGGACAGGGCAGACTAAGGATATATCAGTTTTATTGCGGCATCGTAAATGCATTTAACAATAAGGAAGTAAAGAAGTACAGCGGTAAGCAATATGTATCTTCCATAACCGATACTATACCGTCTAACGATATATCGCTAACGATAGACAATCAGAATCAATACTATTCACCCGATAATCCAGACAGCGCACTTGCTTATATGGAAGTCGGACAAGAAGTAAAGATTCAATTCGGATATGATGTGTTGGGGAATGGAGAAATTGAATGGTTGCCAGAGGAAACAACGTACCTTAAAACATGGTCGGCAACCGATACGGAAGCCAAGTTTACGGCAACTGACAGGTTTGATTACATGACAGGTAAGTACTACCGTGGACTGTACAGGGAAAGTGGCATAAGCCTATATGACCTTGCTATTGATGTTCTGAATGATGCATGGATAACGGATGAAAGAGAATACTCAATTGACCCATATTTAAAAAATATCAAAGTACAGAATCCCATGCCAGCAGTAAAGCACAGTGAAGCATTACAGATTATTGCCAATGCAGGGCGGTGCGTATTGTTTGAAGATAGAAACAGTAAAATCCATATGCAAGCGTCATTTATTCCAGACATGACCGCAGAATCCAATGGAGAAACAGAATATAGCCATGTATCTGACGTGCTTAATGGAGAAGATAAAGAAGCTTATGCAATATGCAGTTCTGATTTTTCCAAAGTGGACGGAACTGTATTTTTTATGTCAAGTGACAGTAACTATTTAAAGACTGGTTATATCAGTGCGCAGATAGCAGACGCAGACGGCGCATTTGCAGATAACCCAAAGATTACGATTAATCTTGAAGCAGCATTTGTAGCGTATGGATTACAGATAGAATTTAGAAATGTTGCGCCAGAGCAATTCAAGGTAACGACATATTACCAAGATTTAGAAGTGGACAGCTACACGGTAGAACAGGGTGGAGAACTGGAATACACCACATTTGAGCAATTTAATCTGTTTGACAAATTGGTATTGGAGTTTACCAAAGCGCAGCCGAACAGCAGAATCACAGTGGATAATATCACAGTAGGGGATGTTACGGACTACCATATCACAAGAAATGACATGACAGCCAGCCCTACAGCAGTAAGACAAAATAAAATCAAGGCTATCAGCGTAATAAAGACACAATATCGTGCGTCCAGTGAGAATAAGGATATCTCTACAGAAGAGATTACTATTAGTCCTGCTAATAATGTGCATACGGTTTACTTCCAAAATCCTTGCTACGGACTGACAGCAGTAATTGATAGCGGAACTGATGAAAGCGGAAGTCCAATTCCAAGTACAATATCAGTACAGATTACAGACAGCAGTAGTTATTATGCAACTCTACAGTTTAGCGGTATGTCGGAAGAAACGATTGTTAAATATGTGATTAAAGGATATGAGTACGTTACCGAGGAAATCGGCTACACGGTTACACATAATGAAAATGGTGATATCAAAACATGGAAAAATCCGTTAATCAGCACTACAGAATTGGCAAAAGACCTAGAAGAATGGCTTGCAAGCTACTATTTAGGTGATGTTGATTATCAGCTTAAATGGCGTGGCGACCCAAGGACAGATGCTAATGACTTATATTATCTGGAATTAAAAGACCGTGGAGAAACCATGATAAGGACGTATCAAAATGAGATATCATTTAATGGCGCATGGTCGGGAACTATGAAAGCAAGAAAGGTGGTGTTGTAATTGGCAATAACTAAAGTAACAGCGGCGATTGCTGATGATACAACTGATTTAAAACAAAGCAATTCGACATATACTGGAAGCCTTACAGCACCCAAAGAATCGGGCGATTATCCTGTTACGGTGTCTGCCTATGATGATGCAGGAAATGTAACCGTAGATACATCAACGGTAGCGGAAGTAAGCCTATGGCATACTCCTAAAACTAACTGGACGGTAAATGACCGATTCAATTATGTGGACTATAACCGTATTAAGAATAATCTTACTTATCTGCATGAGCTGGCACAGGAAGTATATAAGCAGTTTTCAATCGTGGATATGGGAGCAGATATTGAAGATTATACTGGATGGTTTACGGCGGCGGCTTTCAATAATTTTGAGTCTAATTTAGATACAATTAACAAGAACATATTCACACAAAACTACGGTGTATCACAAAGATTCTTTGATAACGGACAATTCATTAAGTGGGATGAATTGAACCGTATAGAGTCGGCTACGTTGCAAATGAATGACCTTTTAGAAAGACAGAAAGCCACTCTTAGGAAATTACCATTCAGACTGGGCGCATTTAGGGAGGTAAGAATATAAATGGCTATATCAAGCGTACAAGCAACGATCAAAGGAACTACTTACAATCTGACTCTGAATAGCTCTACTGGATTGTATGAAGCAAGCGTTACAGCACCAAGTACCAGTTCCTATAATAATAACAGCGGTCATTACTTTCCCGTTACGATCAAGGCTACAGACAGCGCAGGAAACAGTACCACAATCAATGATACAAACGCAACACTTGGAAACAAGTTGAAATTAAAAGTAAAAGAAACAACTGCACCAGCCATTGTTATTAGTTCCCCAACAGAAAGCCAAGTAACCAATAACACAAAGCCTACAGTTAATTTTACGGTTACGGATGCAGATAGCGGAGTTAATTCTGGCAGTATCAGCATTACGGTAGACAGCGGAAGTGCTGTGACAAGTGGAATTACCAAGACTGCAATAACAAATGGTTATTCATGCTCTTATGCAATTCCTACGTCTCTTACAGAAGGCAATCACACTATTAAGGTAAATGCTAAGGACAATGACGGAAATGCAGCCACAGAGCGCACAGTGACATTCAAAGTAGATGCAACGCCACCTACCTTATCCGTTTCAGCACCGACTAATAATCTCGTCACGAATAATGCATCTTGTACAGTAACAGGAAAGACAAGTGATGTTACAGCAGGAATTAAATCGGTTACGGTTCAGCTAAATGGCGGTACAGCTACTAATGTCACGGTAGATTCAAGTGGAAATTTCAGCACAACGATTACTCTAGCAGAGGGAGCAAATACAATCGTTGTCACTGCCACGGATAATGGCGGTCTTTCTTCCAATGTTACAAGGATTGTTACGTTAGATACATCTGCACCAGTTATCAATTCTGTAGAAATCAACCCGAACCCAGTAAGCACAGGAGAAGTATTTACAGTAACCGTAAAGGCTACGGACTAGGCGGTGTTTATGGGCGTAATA
Source organism: uncultured bacterium (assembly GCA_934621605.1). Lineage (GTDB taxonomy): Bacteria > Vulcanimicrobiota > Xenobia > Xenobiales > Xenobiaceae > Bruticola. The sequence goes on from CAKTUZ010000021.1 coordinate 46,041, forward strand.
ATAACGAATGTTACAATTTCCAAGAATCCAGTAAATACAAAGGAAGTATTCAAAATATCGGTTGCTGTCAAAGAGACAGTGACCGAACCTACAATGTATAGATTACCTATGAGATTAGGGCAAGATAAGGGAGGTATAAAGTAATGGCAAAAGCAACTCTACCAGTGAATTTCAAGGATGATGTATTGGCATCTGCAATGGGTGGAAAAAGAAGATATAACATGATTCAGAACAATGATGGTACAGTCAGTTTTGAAGATGTGACAGATTATACACAAGTTGGTAGCACATTCGGGGCGGCGCAGATAAATGCTACAAATGAAGCTGTGAACAATGCGGCAGACGCAAGCAAGATTATTGACAGTTTAGAAACGATAAAGGCAAATACGCAGTCTGGATATATTGCTGGAGCATTGGCGGTTAAGGAATTAAATAGTAATTTAGGGAATAAGCCAACACTGTTATGGACTAATCCCAACCCTACTACTGCAATAAAAAATCCTACTACAATAGATATAGAAGCTACAAAGTATAATGCGGTAATAGTAAAATACTACAATAGAATAGACGGTGATGCGAGAGATATCTATTATAAAACCATATATAAAAATACCATAATACCAGGTACGCAATTTATTTTTACGTATGGATCGTCGACTGTACGTAATTTGGAACTTACAGATAACGCCCTTAAAATAATAGGGTCAAATTATCCTAATAATACAAAGTATGCGATCCCTGTAGAGATATATGGATTTAATACAGATACAAATTTTATTCAATAAGATTATTTCAATACTAGGCTAATAGCAAAATCAGCACTTGAAGCGCCTAAGTTCTGTACTGCTGTAATAACATCGCCGACATTCAACTGAATATCGCATGCAACATCGTTTTGCAATCCACTAGCTGTTAATTTTATGACGGGATTGTTATTTACATATATTACAGCATCATTTTTTTGATAAGTGAATGCGTATGAATATTTAGATATTTTACAAGCTCGTTTTACCGTTACACTATTTGTACCAAAAGTTAAAAAGTTCTTATTGTAATATACATTTTTCCAATCATAAGTATACACAGCTCCTACTGCGTTCGATATTAGAAATGATAAGAGACATTGTTCGTCATTCCCTAAATTACTATTTAATCATTAAAAGAAAGGAGGTATCGCCCATGGCATACCTAAGATTTTTAGATTCACAAAAATTAATTCAGTGTACCGTTGTTCCAGAATCAGACCACGTAGTAACACTGAAATTTCCAGATGCGGTTACCGTAGATAAAAGCGGCTTTGATTTGTTCCTTGACGAAAAAGGAGAACTGGACATTGGCGGTGATTCTTACCACGGTTACAATACTGTTTATAGGAATGACGATACAACCGCAGAGTATAACGGTTATCAGCTTTCTAATGACGGTTCTGTTTATGAGAAACAGCCACAGCCGACACCTGTTGAACCGACACTTGACGAATTGAAAGAGCAGAAGATTGCAGAAATGAACGCTGCACAACAGGAATCAATTCAGAACGGTGTTGATGTTACCTTGTCAGACGGAACAGTTGAACATTTCACGCTGACCGACCATGACCAGACAAGCCTTATGGGATTGCAGACAAAGGTTGCACAGGGGGAAACGCAGATACCGTGGCATACGTCAGATGTAAATGAACCATGTAAATACTACAGTAACACGGACATGGCACTGATTACGGAAACGGCTATGCAGGCGGTCACGTATCATGTAACGTGGTTTAGGGATTTACGTATATACATAAATAGTTTGCAAACATCAGAAGAAGTAAAAAATATAACCTATAATTCTTACATACCAGAAGAATATAGAAGTGAAGTATTAAAAGACTTATTAAAAACAATGTAGGGGGATAGATGACTATGGGTAAAAAGGATATAAGTGGCAATCGTTATGGAAAACTTGTTGCAATTAAGCCTGTAGGTAATGGAAAAAGAGGTCGAACTCTTTGGGCGTGCCAATGTGATTGTGGAAATGGCAAAATTGCGGATATTTCATTGCTAAACAATGGACATATTTCTTCTTGCGGTTGCTATAAGATTGAATCTCTAATAAAAAAATCTACAAAACACGGAAAGAGAAATTCCAGATTATATACTATTTGGTCTCACATGAAAGACAGATGTTATAACAAAAATTCTAAAATATATAGATTTTATGGAGAAAGAGGAATAACGATATGTGATGAATGGCTACATGATTTTCAAACGTTTTATGATTGGGCTATAGAAAATGGATATTCTGATAATTTAACAATAGATAGAATAAATTCGTTTGGAAATTATGAACCAAATAACTGTAGATGGATAACCTTATCAGATCAGCAAAGAAACAGACGAAACAATAGATACTTTACTTATAACGGAGAAACAAAAACACTTTCTCAATGGGCGGCGGAATACGGCTTTAAATGGGAACAATTAAGAGATAGAATTGATAAATTAGGTTGGAGTTTTGAAAAAGCCATATCAACTCCAGTTGCAAATCAGGTGAGACATGCGTAAGGTTATTAAGCCACTTATCCTGTTTGCGATAGGTGGCTTTCTTTATGTCTGTATAGAGCTGTTGTATCGTGGTCGTAGCCATTGGACAATGCTCCTGTTGGGCGGTCTTTGTTTCCTGTATGCAGGATATCAAAATGAGCATACAGATTGGGATTATCCACTTATCCTGCAATCAATAAAGGTTGCGACAGTTATTACCCTGTTAGAGTTCCTGTGCGGTCTTATCGTAAATATATGGTTAGGATGGAATGTCTGGGATTACAGCAATATGCCATTCAACCTGTTAGGGCAGATATGCCTGCCATTCAGCCTGTTATGGATAGTTGTAGGTACGATTGCGATTATCCTAGACGATTATCTACGATACTGGATATTTGGAGAAGAACAGCCACACTACAAATTGTTATAATTTGTCGAATTTTGCCGCAAAATATGTCGAACGTATTTTCTTGAATCCTTGTATTTATAGACGTACAATAGACTTGTCCACAGAGATGTGGTGCTTCAAGTTCTGGTCGTGGCGGTATGTTAGTGGCATTTCATACCGCCCTAAATTTCCAGAATTTGACAAGGGATATTTTGTTGACATATGCGAACATACATTCTATAATTAGTACAAACATTATAGAGAGGATGATTGCATGAGTGGGTTACATAGTTGTAGAGAGGGCGAGAATATGGCAGGGGAGAATGACAATGATGTAGAATTTTACAAGAGAGAAATCAATGAAATTATTGGCAAAATAGAAAATGCAGGCACTTTAGAGTACCTGCATTCCTTCATAATTTTTTTTCTAGAGAAGTGGGGATAACTCACTTCTTTTCTTTTCGAGATAACATAACATTTATCATATCTAATATAGTTTCTTTATCTCTTTGATCTAACAATGAAATTTTCCAAATCAAATCAACATCTTCTTTAGCTTCTCCTGTATTGTCTTTTCGAACTGGTGAAACATCAAGACCCATTAACCATGCTTCTGAAACATCTAATGCCATCCCTAGAATAACTAGCTTTTCTTGACTAGGCTCAACCTTACCAGATACATATTGACTAATATCTGATTTATTCATCTTAATATTGTACTTTCTACAGTAAGGCAAAGACATATTCAAAATGTCGACTTGTTTTATCTTTCTTTCTTGCATTATTTTTTTAAGCCTATCAGACGTATTTTCCTTCATTTGTATTAACCTCCTTTCTAAAAAATAATATATCACTATTTGAACAAAAGTTCAATATAAAAAACTTAAAAGTAAAAATATTTGAACTTTTTATTGACAAAAGAAATCTATGATGTTATCATACAAATAGTTCAAAACATTGAACTAAAAAATAAAGAAAGGAGAAATGAAATATGGCTTTTAATTACAGCAAATTGCGAGGTCGCATTGTTGAAAAGTTTGGCAGTCAATCTGATTTTGCAAATGCCCTTGGCTGTTCTGACAGGACTTTATCTCTTAAAATGAACGGAAAAAGACCATGGAAGCAGAACGAAATATTGACAGCTATTAATCTTCTTGGATTATCCGAGGAAGATATACAGGATTATTTTTTTACATTAGAAGTTCAAAACATTTAACTTTTTAGGAAAGGAGGTGAATTATGAGTCTTAGTAATCTTAAAAATGGGGCAAAAGTAAAAGTGGAAAGCGAAGGTATTGTTACAAAAGTCTATATTGACGGTAAGAAATTAGAAAATGTGACAAGAATTGCTTTTGAGCAAGATATTGATAAAGACGATTGTAGTTTCATACCAAGAGTTAACGTTACTTTTCAACCATCAGAAGCAGAAATAAATGGCGTTGTTTCCTTAATAAAAAATGAGCCGCCAAAAGGCAGCCCATTAAAGCTATTGTTCCACTCTATTTTCAGAAAGCACTGAACATTTGTTACAATCGCAGTTTCCACCAAAACTAGCATAATCACAAGTGATTCGTCCAATTAAATATCTGTCTCTGTCTTCTAGCGTAGGGCTAGGAATTGTTTGAACAGATATTGTAGTTTTCTTTTTCTGAACAGAGCAGTAACCAGTTAATAACAAAATATCACCTCCTTTGAGGTGATTATAACACAGAAAGGAGAGCCAATGAATATTGAACAGAAGATTACTTCTATGGAAGTAGCCGAAATGGTCGGGAAAGACCATAGCAAATTGCTGAGAGATATTCGTACTTATATAGACCAATTAGGACAAGCCAATATTGGACAGTCCGATTTCTTTATAGATGGTACATATCAAAACAGCCAAAACAAAACACAACCTTGCTATTATGTCACAAAGAAGGGCTGTGAATTTATTGCTCACAAGCTGACAGGAGTTAAGGGTACAGAGTTCACAGCAAAGTACATTAATCGTTTCCATGAAATGGAAGAATCCATTACGGTTCAGAAGCCAATGACAGCACTGGAAATGATTAAGCTACAGAATCAGGCAGTAATAGAGATTGACGAAAAAGTTGACAATCTCACAAATGATTTTGAGAATTTTAAACAGGAAATGCCGTTACTTGGCGTGGATATGGATAAGGTTACTCATGCCGTGAAAGCAAAGGGCGTTGAGGTAATGGGCGGAAAAGAAAGCCTTGCATACAGAAGTAATTCGTTAAGACAACAGGTGTACAGCGACATATACCGTCAGATAAAGTACCAATTTAATGTGTTGTCTTACAAGGCACTGTCAAGGAATCAGTTAGATAAGGCTCTTAAAATTATTGATGCGTATGAACCGCCAGTATTCTTGAAAGATTCCATAGATGCTGAAAACAGTCAGATGAGAATTGATAGGGAGGATATTTAAATGAAAAATATAAGTACTAAAACATTATGCAGAATATCTATAGGTTTATCAATATACACTATTATCATCAACTTATTAGCACATTGGGTGTGAGAACATGAAAGTCTACGACTTAATCAAACAGCTTACTCGATTCCCTGCTGATGCGGAAGTGAGATTTGATGCAAGAATTGAGACAGATGCAAAGGTAAAAGAAATTGTTGAGACAAAAGACAAGGAAAATACCTATGCAGAGGTTGAAGTAGAAGAGAAAGTTTCTATTACCGACATTGACTGGCTGAATAAAGATGTTTTGATAAAACTGGAAAAGTGAGGTTTGAGATATGAAGAATAGAGAGAAGTTTGCAGAACAGATTATTGATATTGCCATTCAAAGAAATAAAATCGCTGTAAATTTAACATCAGGAGAGCCGTGCGCTTGCAGAGAAATAAAATGTTCCGAATGCCTTTTCGGTGGAAGGAATTGCGAAGTTTCGTTAAGAGAATGGGCAGAAAAGGAATATGAAGAACCGCCTGTTGACTGGAGCAAAGTGCCTGTTGATACACCGATTTTGGTAAGAGATAGTGAAGAAGAAGCGTGGAGAAAAAAACATTTTGCAAAATTTGAATATGAAAAAGTTCATACGTGGTGTTGTGGAACAACATCATGGAGCAATGATGACAGTGGGACATGTACATGGAAATTTGCTAAGTTAGCAGAAGGGACAGAATATGATTAAGACAGCAGATTCAAGAGTGGAGTTTATCGGAGAAGATACAGAAATGTGTCTTGACCTTGCGAATATCATCAGAGCGTTACGGTTCAGATTTGAACAGCACTTTGATGAAGAGACAGCAGAAATGCTGATTGCGCAGGTTGTAGAGGATTCCAAGAGAACAGAATCAGAGGTAATAGAGGATATGAAGCAGTTTCAGAAATCGGCTTCAAGAGGACTGACAAAAGCAATGCTATTTTAAATAAGAAGAGAGGGAAACAGATATGGAAAATATAACAATTGCAGAAGTAGAAATGTGTGAGAAATTAGGAGTTGGAGTCTTAATAAATGACGGTCATGTAGTCGGATTTGAAGTGGAAGAGGAATAGGCATGGATAACAGGCTTAGGAAAATTGAAAATGCCTTGATTGGAATGGGAATAAAACCGAATACAAATGGTTTTTACTGGGCGGTTGAACTTACAGTTGGGAAAATAATGACACCAATGAAATCCTTGCAAGAACTGTATACCGAAATCGCAGTTGGAAGCAGAACGAGTAAAGGGGCAGTTGAACATGCAGTAAGAAGTGCTGTTGAGAATGCTGATACGCATAGCGAAGCATACAAGAAATATATCGGTACTGAATTTACAACCGTAAAAGGATTTTACCCGATTCTGGCATTCAACATCAGAAGGGAGTTGGAAGATGAACAGGATAACGCTATGCGGAAGGATGAATGAAAAACCAACATACAGCCACACGGTAGGCAAAATCAGATTCTACAGCTTTCAGATGATTGTAAGACGATTAAGCGGATATGAGGACATTATTCCATGTATCGCAGAACAGGGGATTGCAAATCAGATTCAAAATGGAACAGTACATAAAATAACAGGTGCTATCCATAGTAGACAGGTGTTTGACGGAAAACGGACGCACTTAGAGTTATTTGTCCATGTAGAATCTATTTCAATGGTATTTGAAGCAGATGGAAACCATACAGAAATAACAGGTGTTATTGCAAAGAAACCAGTGTTCAGGCAGACACCTAGTGGAAGATACATAGCAGAGTTGCTAGTGGTGTCTTCGCGGAAGAATGGAAAAACGGATTGCATACCGTGTATCGTGTGGTCTGTAAATGCTTTATTCGCAAAGAAAATAGCAACAGGGCAGAAAGTTACTATAATAGGAAGATTCCAGTCAAGGCAGTATGAGAAAGACGGACGGACTAAGACAGTTTACGAATTGTCTGGGAATGAATTGAAGTTAGGAGAGTGAGAACGTGGAAGATTTGATTAAAAGTAAATCCTGCGATACAGTCACTATTTCACAGGAAAGATATGAAGAACTGATTGCTTTGGAGAGCAGAGCCACAGCGGCGGTTGACTATATCGTGAATGCAGACTTTTGCAACGTAAAGACAGCATTAAGAATTATGGGATTTTATGCAGAAGCTGATAAGCAGGAAGAAAAAGAAAAGAAACTTTTCGGGTCAGGGATGCAACAAATTATACAGAGTAGGGAGAGGTTGGCATGAAAATTAGATTAAAGAAGCTGATTCTTGAAAATTTCATGATGTATGCACAGGCAGAATTTAATTTTACAGAACTGACAAGAATTATGGGCAAGAATGGCAAGGGCAAGTCCAGTATCGTGAATGCCTACACATGGTTGTTTTTCAACTGTGACTATGAATTAAATGACAATCCAGTGGTCAGAAGAACGGTTGACGGTAAAAGTGTAGACGATATGGACACGGCAGTTACGGCAGTACTGGACATTGACGGTAAGGAAGTAACGGCTAAGAAAGCGCAGAAGCGTACATACAGTAAGGACGGTAGCAGTTATAAGGACGATAGCAAGTACTTCATCAATGATGTCCCCAAGACTCTTAGAGATTTTAATGAGTACTTTGAAATCGACATTGCTACATGGAAGATGTGCAGTAACATCAATGCATTTCTTGATAAAAAACCGTCTGAAATGAGAGAATTTTTATTCTCAAAGGTTGGAAACATCACAGATTTGGAGATTGCACAGGGGAATGAGGATTTATCCGAATTGGCTAGTTTACTGGAAAAGTACACAGCAGAGGAACTTTCTGCTATGAACAAGGCTACTAAGGCAAAGGTTACTAAGGAAATACCTGTTATGGACGGTCAGATTAAGGAGAAAGAGCGTGATATCCAGATTAAATCCGACATTGATACAGCAGAACTGGTATTACAGAAAAATGCCTTACAGGAACAGCTTGAACAGAACCTTTACAAGCAGACTGGGAATGAAAACTTACTGGCAGAGTACGACAAGGCTACGCAGGATATTCTTGAATTGCATCATAAATTATCTGAAATGCAGAATACGGCTAACAGCGAGTTGGAAGCGCAAAGGGCAGAGCTTAGAGCAACTATGATGAATAAAAGCGTTGCAATCAACAATCTGAAATCCAGTATCAGAATTTCGGAGAATGAAATTTCCAATAGTAATAAGAAGATTACAGAACTGACAAAGGAAAAGGAAAGACTGGGGAATGCATGGAAAGCGGTCAATGCAGAGAAATTTGATTCAAATACAGCTATATGCCCGACCTGTCACAGAGAGTTACCGGAAGAAGATGTTAAGAATCTCATGGAAACCTTTGAAAAGTCAAAAACTGATAGAATCGGTAAAATTGAGACGGACGGATTCAAGGTTAAAGGAGAGATTGAAAAAGAACAGAAGTTATTAAAAGATAAAGAACAGGCGTTATCTGATTTGAATGAAAATCTGAACACTGTAAATAAAGAGTACGCTGAAATGACCGCCAAGTTAGAATCTGTCCCACAGTACGTTGATATCCACGACAGGGAAGATTACAAGGCTGTACAGGCTGAAATTGTCCGCAAGGAAGAGCTATTGAAGCAGTCAACATCACTGTCAGATATCAAGAAATCTTTGAAACAGGAAGAATCTGAAATCAGAGCGCAGCTAGCAGAGGTTGAAAAGAAGATAGATTCTACAAACACGGAATCTGATGAAGCGAGACTGGAAGAATTGAGAAATCAGAAAACAGACTTAGAACAGGCGAAAACGGATGCAGAGAAAATACTTGCCCTGTTAGACCAATTAGACAGAGCAAAGAATGAAGCACTTACAGATGCAGTCAATAGCCATTTTTCTCTTGTTAAATGGCAGTTGTTTGACACGGCAAAGAACGGTAATTATAAATCCGTTTGCATACCTACTGTAGATGGTAAATCTATTCTTTCTACAATGAGCAACAAGGGTAACAGGATTTTGGGAAGAGTGGATATCTGCAATTCAATTCAGAAAATGTGTGGAATCAGCACGCCAGTCTTTCTTGATGATTCGGAGTCGCTCGACAATGATAACCAGGCAAAGGTTGCTGAAATGGTTGATAGTCAGCTGATTATGCTGATTGTAAATGAAAATGAGAGGTTAGAGGTGGGTTAAATGGAAAGACTTACAGACAGCAAAAGAAATTCTGATGGTACAGCATCTTCTAAAGAATCACTTATAGACATAGAGCATGAAAGACCTAGTGCGTATTGTGGTGAGATTCTTACCAAACTGGCAGATTATGAGGACTTAGAGGAACAGGGCAGACTTATCAAGTTACCAATCAAAGATAAAAATGGTGATTGCAGAGAATGCGTGCATACAAGAACGCAATGCCACCACATGGAATATAAGTGCTCTGAATGCCCTATTACTGAATTACTTTGTGATGAGTTTTATAAAGTAATAGATAGATGTTATGAGGAAGCATACGCAAGCGGATGTATTGCAGGCATGGAACTAGGAAAATCCGAAGCAGAAGCAAAGTTAGCAGAAATGAAGAAGAATGAAAGCGAGGAGTGAAAATGAGCGTTAAGTCTTACAAAGGTTTTAACAAAGATATGACTTGCAAAGGATTCCAATATGAAGAGGGAAAAGAATATGAGACAGAAAAGGCAGAATGTTGCGAAACTGGATTTCACGCTTGCGAATATCCGTTAGACTGCTTTAGTTATTATTCACCGAACGAGAGCGTATTCCACGAAGTTGAACAAGATGGAGAATTAGATAGAGAAGGTAGTAATACCAAGGTTGCTTCAACCAAGATAAAAATAGGAGCAAGTATTAACATTGCAGGAATTGTCAAGGCTGCTATTGAGTATACAACACAAAGAGCGAAGAAAGAAAACGGCAGTGATAAAGGCTACGGTGCTTCATCCGCAACAGGCTACAAAGGTGCTTCATCCGCAACAGGCGACTACGGTGCTTCATCCGCAACAGGCTACAAAGGTGCTTCATCCGCAACAGGCGA
>CAKTUZ010000022.1 GCA_934621605.1 uncultured bacterium
CAGATATACTCTACCACATGAGCGAGGCTATGGTTTTTTTATGTGTTCAACTTAATTTTACAATCCGCAAAAAATGTTCATTTTTTGCTCTTCGCTAAATAGACTAACTTTTATACAACCTATTCTCAACCGAAGGAACTTTTTGTTCACATTTTATTAACAGAACTGTAACTAAGCAGGTTCATTTAATTTGGGCTGGTATTATATAATTTGAGAGAGTAAAGTTTTCTTCAACAAAGGACTTTGTATTTCCGGCGTTACTTTGGTAGCGATGAAAGGAGTACGAGATGGCAGATGACCATCAGGATAAAATTGAACAAATAAGAGCGCGACGCAGTCGCGACAGCGTTCAGTTGGGTTATAATCCATACGACATTCAGCAGCAGCAACAGCAAGTAGGCGGAGTCGGTGCTGCCGGAGTCGGTGGAGTCGGTGGTGCCGCTGCAGCCAGAGGTGTGCAGGGCATTGGCGACGACAACAATTCCATCCTTGGGGCGGACTTTAAAAGCCCGTGGCTGCGCGACCGAGTTACCCTTAGCTTGGAGGGCCAAATGGCTCTGCTGGAACAGCGTGCTGCCGGTCGTACGAACATTGTCGATCTCGGCTACAGCAATCGCAACTCGTTCGTATCGTTTAGTAACGGTGCTTCCGTACAAATTGAGCCTCCAGGTACCTACAGACTCATGTACAACCGCGGTTAGTTTTCGCTCCCCTACTACGAAAAGCGGCAATATTCTGTCTCTCGCGGAGATGAAAGTTGCCGCTTTTGCTTTTTCGTTGTAGCGCTAGCGCTTGCTGCATCAATTGTAAACGCAAAGTTTAACTACTATCTGAGGAAGATAAACAGTATCTTCCGGAGCTTCACGGCAAGCTTCCAAGAGCCAGTTAGGATAAATACCATCTTCATGCAAACGAATCAAATCGCGATTAACCAAACCGAAGGGACGTTGACTAAACATTTTCTGCGCTTGGGGTACAGGATAAGCTTTTAATAAAGCTTCTACTCGATAGTAGGTAAAAAACTCCAAAGAATTCGTTTCTATTTGCATATAAACGGACAGAACAACTGTACAAGTTAATAGAGCCAAACCGATTAAGCTCTTTAATTTGGAAATATTCAGCAGCCAATCTTCCATAACCAAAAGCACCGGCCAAGATAATTCACTCAAAATAAACAAAAGATAGCGCGGCCCATATCCCCAATGGCCTCCCCAATTGACAAATTTGGAATTTACCAACAAAAAAATAAAGAAAGCAGAACCTATAAGCCAACTTTCACGGGTAAAACGCTCCCCAAATCGCTTTACTCCCAACAGGGCAAAAATAAGTAAAGGCTGATACAGAAAGATACTCTTATCTTTACTGAAAAGAAAACCACTGATTCCTTCCCAAATATTACCGCTAAAAGCATCAGCTTCACGGCTCCATTGCGTATAACCACTGTTAAACGGACTGCCAAAACGCCAATAGTTGGCGCCCAGGAAAAGCACAGCCAGACAAATTAGCGGAGCAATAATCCAGGGTGAACGCCAAGATATGGGAGCGCACGAAACCGAGATCGGCTGCACGTCTTGGTCGGGGCTGGCCGCAACTGGAGCAGACACTCGCGCACAGGGCCAAAGCAACACTGCCAGCCAAATGGGCACCAGCAAAATATATACGCTTTTTAACATAACCAGGCTGATTAAACTCAACCAAACTCCAAACCATAAGTAGGAGCTAATTTTTTGGCTTTGAGCTTTGGCCCTTAAAATACTTACCGCAGCGGCAAAAAAGACGGCGGCTGCAGTCCATTGGAAAATTTCGCCGCTTTGAGCGCGTAGATAGTTCCAGCCGAAACTACCAAACAGACAAATTAAAGTCCAAACGGCTGCGGTTTCATAGCGTTGACAAAAGATCGAAGCTCCCCAGTAAAGAGCTGCGGCCAGCCCCAGCGTCCAAAGCAAGTTGTAGTAATTGAGCACGGAAACAAACGGAGTGGAACTAAAATCTCCACCGTAAAGTGAAGCGTGACCGGTCAGGTTCCACCAAGCTACTACAGGCAGCATAAATAGACTGTTAAATAAACCGTATTTACTATAATATTTACCACTGCTTTCATTGTAAAAACAATACTGTCCTACTTCCAGTGACTCGGCATACTGAGCGGGGATATCATCTCGACCCTCAAACCAAGCCTGGGCCTGGGCTCTCATCCAATAAGGATCACCTATATAAAAGTTTTTCGGAAAACTGGTAACGCTTATTATCAACACAGCTAAAAGCAAAAGGCAGAGAGCGAATCGAGATGACATCTTCATAAACGGCAAAAATCCTTAACTAAAAAATTTGGCTGTTTCTAAAGATACTCAGAAACAGCCAAAGACGCACAGAGCCGACGTAAACAAAATTTATTTGAAAATAATTTCGAAACGCTCTTTACTGCCAAAAGGAGAAACTATGATTTCTTTTTCATAGCGGCGATCTAAAATTTCAGAGAATTTCCAACACTTGTCACCGTCTTTAAATTTAACGGTAACGTACATACCTTCAATTTCAATAGGCATCTTTTCATCGATAACTTGCTTGGTGGTAAGATTTTTAACTCTGGCCACAAAACAGCCGTCGTACTTGCCAGTTTCGTTGCTATAACTGCTGGCTGCATAGGCACTGACCGTCAAACTGCAAAGTAACCCTAAAGTAAGCAATAAGCTAAATAATTTGGTTAAAAATTTACTCATGATTATTATTCCTTTTTAGATTAAAAGAAAGACATAGCCGCAATCCTCACAGCTAAAAAAATCGAGCAAATAGCTGTAAGTGCACAGCTGTAAAAATCTATCGGCCTCCTCAGTCTAAAACAAAAGTAGCCGTTGATCCTCCTCCGGAAGTAACATTACAAAGCGAAGTGCCGGATAGACGAGTCATAAAGCTGGAAACGCGACCATCAAAAATATACGGATCCAAATCGACAGCATATTCACCCATTTCCACAGAAGAGCCATTCCAACTGGGATAATGCTCTCTGGCCACATTTACTTTAACCTGTACTAAGTAATCGTTGTGGAGACATTTTTCTATCGACTGTTCCCAAGCAGACTGACTGCTTTCCCAACCGATAATAATACCATGCCCACCATAATCATCATTGGGCTTCATAACCAAGTTGTTTTTGTTAGCACGCACCCATTCGAGCAAATCGATCCTGGTTCCGTCAGGAGCGGTAGTATTTTCGGCAATAAGCATACGTGTCCACGGAATATGCGAGTAAATAGACTGCAACTGTTGCTCGGTAAAGCCTTCCTGATATTTGGGATCAGTTAAAATGGCAAATATAACTTTTTTATGGAAAATCTTGCAGCGGAAAGAATTGACAAAACAAGCTGCCTGATCCCTGTAGGCTTCCCAAACGGCCTTACACTCGGAAGCACGCTCCAAATATTCATTAATAAGCAAACGTTTATAGAAAATATGAATTTGCTGTCCTTGGTAGCTGAGCACTCCGTTATGGTATTCCAATTGACGTGGATCAGCTATCAGGCACTTATAGCCGCACTTTTGAAAATGATCGCGAATACGACGGAATTCCGGAGCAGTAGGTAAACCTTCATAATCGATAATACCTATAGTAGGCTTTTCGGTACCCCCCCACTCTTCATAAGTATCCAACAAAGATTGCAACAAGCGATCGGCACTATAATAAGCCTGACAAGGAAAAGCTCGCATAAAATCATGGAAAAGCTCAGTATGGAGAAAACTCTTAATCATTTCGTCGGAATACAAAACACCAGCCGGAGTTTCAGCATTATATTCCACAAATTGTAAAGTACCACCCATGAGAAAACTGTCCAAACGAGACGATACGGAGATTTCTTTATAGCGCGGGTCAATCTCAATAAGGCGACGTTCATCGTCGGTTAAGCCCAACTTGAGTTTCAGCTCTTCTTCATTGAGCAGACGCGGAGTTATAGCTTGAAGAGCCCGACAAATGCCACGCACAGCGTCTTGCATAAGCAACATTTGTTCACGACCGATAAAATGCGGACGCAGGAACGGACATAAAAAACGACCTCCGAACTCAACATCACGCTTGCGCAACTCCCCCTGCAATTCTTCAGCAAAAGCAGCAATATCACATTTTTCCAAAAGCTCATGATAGTGAGCGATAGCCGCTTGACGATACGGTTCACGAGCCGCCGCCATCAACATAAGATCTACAACGTCTGCCATTTTTCCAGCCTCACGATTCAGACTTTTGCAACTTTATCCCGGTAGTTTGCCGAGCTTGCAAATTTAATTCGTTGACATATTTCCCCAAGGCTAAAGCCCGGTGATTTTAGTTCATCGAGGAATGCCCCTCCCGCCATAGCAGAAACTGGTCCTATATCCTCTCCCCAACGGATGATGCCCCACCCGTTTCAAGTATCTTAAGCCAATTCTAACAACCGAAGCCCCTTCCTCAGGATGTTCTTCGCTGCATTTCTATCCCACTCGTGATGCTTACCGCAACTTGGACAAGTCCATTCACGTATAGAAACATCTTTGATCTAGGGAATTTTATATCCATAGTCGTGGCAAAGTTGGGAATTTGGAAACCATTTGTCTATCATAAAAAGAAGCGACAGCTGCTACTCTACCCCTTAAATTCTTTCTCTAAACAAATACTTTTGCCTGCCTCAAGCGCTCAAGAAGAGTATAACTGCAAACCATAATTAAAAGGATTAAGTTCGTCGATCGGTAAGCTAAAACTTGAAGGATACTATTTTTTTTTAACAGAACTTTCCGCCACCGAATCCGCCTAAAGGCGAGCTCAAAATGAGCTCAGTCAACGGACTTCTGTTTATTTGAGGATTTTATATAGAGACATGACTGATAACAACTCTCCCAACGTACCAGCATCGGATACCGCCGAGAAACAAAATGGCAATGCTTCCAAACTTCGTTTAAATTTTAACAGTTCCCTTGGAAGCGGTAATGCGTCCGGTTCTTCCCATAAATCAGGAGAGTCTACCAAAGTGTCCGATTCTTCGGAAAGTACTGTTTCTGTACCGTCTTCTAAAGCGGCCCCTCTTCTACAATTGCCCACGGAGAATACTGATGCTACATTAACATCTCCAGATACACTTACGCCTCCTTCTGAAGAGATTAAAACCGAAGCGGTAGTCTCAAAAGTGAGCAACTCTTTATCTGAAAGGCAGACACCCCTCCCTTCAACTTCAACAACCGAATTATCATCGCAGCAAATTCCGGAAGCGGAAGTCGAACCGACTACAATACGTCGTCTAGCGCCGCCTCTGGAAACTACTGCCACGCAGGAGCCTCCGCCTCCCCATGAAACTATTTCCCATTCGAGTAAGGAAATTATCCAGAGTTCGATTACTTCTCAAGAGACAACTTCTTCCGAGCCTAAAACCGACGAAACCGAATCGATAATACAAGAAAAACAAACTACAATCGAAATAGGCCAAGAGCGTAAATCTTTTCCCAAAACTCCTCGAAAGCAGGATAACGGTACTCTCCAAGATTTACTTATAGGAGTAGTTTTTTTAGTATTTTTAGCTGGTTTTGTAGTTTGGGGAGCTGACAGTCTATTGACTTGGAAGCACGATATCGATATACAGCCCAACACTTCTTATCATCAACTTTGTTGGTCTCAAGATGGAGAATCCTTAGCTTTTATACGTGATGAAATAAAGCAAATTTCTCACGGTCAATCGATCAAAAGTTCATTGTGGGTCAATGAGCGTTTCGGAGACCAAGCTGTTCGCTTACAAGATGATTTACCCAATGCTTACCAATTGACAGGCTGGTTTGCCGACGATTCTTTGATCGTGCTTAACTCAGCCAATCGTCCTCTTGATCTTAAAAAGTTCAAAGAAATTGATGGTAAAAAGAAAGCTTCATCAAATTCTGAAGAAGCCCCAGCCAAGGAAGAGACTATCCAACTTACAGAAGTTGGCCCCAAAGATTTATGCGGAGTTGTCGAAGGAAACGGTGCTATTAAACCCGGCTTATCTTTTGCAGAAGTAAATACTAAGGATCGATCAATTCGCTACTTAAATTTGCCCATAGAGAACGCTCAGGTTGTGGGCAACAGCCAAAAGGAAGTATTTATAGCCCAATACTTAACTTCCGATAAGGATCGAGGCCAAATAAATCTTCTCACTTACCAGCCAGGCACTACGGAAGCCAAAGTTTTAGTCTCTGTTCCTTCGCGTCAGAAGGAAATGATGCACGTAGACAGTGTCGTAGCTTCTCCGAATAAGGAAAAATTAGCTATTGTCATTTCTGTAGTAGCTTCTCTGAGCAAATCGGTCAGCGAAGATGACGATACCCCCTTGGGAGTTTGGCTTTTCAACAGAGAAAATAAAAGCTTGGCTTGGACTACTATCTCAGCTAACAATGCTCGTGACCTCAGCGTCGTCTGGTCTAAAGATTCAAAATGGCTTGGCGGCGTAGCCCGCTATGTCGATGAAGCTGAACTTTTTGCTTTTTACGGTGATAACGATTGCCAAGCAGCTAAATTGCGCGGCGTCCCTCAAGAAGGAGATATCATTCCTTTAATAACCAGTAATACTCACGCTTTGACTTTTGTTTCCCTCAATCGTATTGATTGCTATAATTTTGATCGGCAGAAAAACATTCCCCTACTCTCTTCAGAGAATCTGGAGTACGTGCCCAGCAACTTTGCGGTTGCCTCTAGCGGAGCGGTAGCCTACGCAGCTACTCCTTACGACGCCCAAAATATTTATATATGTGCCTTGAATAATCCGACCTCACACAAAGTAAATGTTCCGGACGATTCTGCTAAGCAAACTTGGTATTATCAAGAGGTCGGCAACCTTCAATATGCACTCGATTATTGGTTTAAAGCGGAATAAAGATAAGAAAGGCAGCAAAATGAAGCACTATACTAATCTTTTAAGTTTAACTTTATATTTTACGGCATTGAGCCTGAGTTTGGCTTGCATAGGTTGCTCCGACAGCGACGAAAGTGGAAACTTAAGCTTCAAAGTTACCAATTCCGGTTCCCCAGCCGAACCGCAAATTTTTATTCCCGAAGCTACAAAAAATATAAAGTTAGAGGTCTTTCAAGAACCTTCAGTAACAGGCAAGAAAGTTGCTTTTTCAAATTCCGCTGCTTCCGAAAGCAATAATTCCCAAGCAAACAGCACAGCCAAAACTGCGTCAGAATTAGCTGACGAAGGAAAAACTTTATATGCTTTAGGTACTTCCAGTAACGATAAAGATAAAAAAAATAACGAAGGAAAAACTTACTATTCCACCTCTGTAGCCTATAATGGCGGCGAACCGGAACTTTCTTTGGATAATATTCAGGATGGGGATTGGGTGGTAAGAGTTTCAGCTCTAGACAACAACAACAATGTTTTGGCCTATTATCAAAACGGACTAACTATAAATGGCGGCAATCGTTCAGTTAAAGGCTGGCTCCAGCCGGGAGTAGCCCCTTCGGGTTATCTTTACGCTGCTCATACTGCCAACAGTACTATCAGCCGCATCAGTCTCTATAGTAATCTTATCGACAGTATAAAGCTCAATTCCGGCAACCCGGCCTATCTTTTTGCCAAACATACCGAAAAACCGTCCTTTAGCGATATTTTTTATGCCACCACAGGGGGTCTCAAAATTTTACAACTGACTCCCAGTTTTGTAGATAAAAAAATTGACGTCGAAGATATATCTTTCCCTACTGACGGTGCCTTCGTGCGCAGCAGCCAAAGTGGGGATAGCGCCGCAGTTTCTTTTTTCAGAGAAGGTTTAGTGCGCTTTTTCGATTTCAATCAAGCTTCCAACTACGATTATGTTTACACAGGTTCCGGAGCTAACTATATAAGTCAACTAACTAATAACAGTCAGGTTTGGGTTTGTAACGAAAATGAGTACGATCTCAGTTTGGTAGATATAAATAGTCACAGCCTGGTATATGAGGATAATCTACGCTTAGGCGGCGATGTACCTAAAGCTGCCGAACCCAATAACGACAATACCAAAGTTTGGGTTATCGGCACTCGTTCTTCCGGAGGATTCATACGCGCCGTAGATTTTAGCAATCATGATATGGGCGGTCGCAACTGGGGAGAGTTTACAACCGATCTGAGTAACCCTGGAGCCATATATTTAGCCTCAGAATCTTTGGGCTGTGTTACCGACAATACGCGGGGCGAGCTGATTTTTTTGAAGACAGACAACTTGGATGAACAGGGCAATATAGATGAAGTTTTCGGCAAAAGTGGATCCCGCCTGCGCCTTCAGGGAGGCGGGGATCAGATTTTGTCGGATGGTACGCGTTTATATATTTTGCAAATATCTCAAGGTAAAGTTGCGGTAGTAGATCTGGAAACTAAAGCAATCTCTACCTCTTATAACTTGGGTTCTAACGCTCGCAGTCTCATGTTCGTCGATTAACCCAGGAAGAAGCGCTCATAACCTCATGACACGTGATAGCCTGTTCTCTTGGTTAGCTTGGGCTTTGGCTTTTTCCGGTTGGCTGACCTTAATACTGAGCCTAGGCCCACGCACAAAAGAATTTCAGCCACAGAATAATGATGCTGACGGCCTTCAAGATTCATATTCGCAACCGCCAAAGGCAGCATTTGCTTCAGTCGGCTTACAGACGTCCTTTAAGATAATAGCTTATTTGGCATGTCTGTCCGGACTTTTATTACTAGCCTGTGGCTGGTGCCCGGCTGTCAAGTTAGGTTATGTTACCAATTTTTTATCTTTGGCAGCCTTTATAGTTCTGTGCTTAGGAACTGTCGCTGCAGCTATTTCCGCCGTATCTTCACCAACAGTTTTTTCGACTCGAGATAATTTTCCCGGCACTTCCACTTCTACGAATAATCAAGAGCAAAAATCAAGTTAGGCAAAATTTATGCAGATCATTATCGATAATATTATGCAAACTTGGTGGAATTTTAACTGCCCCCCAATCATATCCTTTTTAATAGGAACTGTCATACTTAGCTTGATTATTTTGGTTCTGTTCGGGTTGTCTACATATATAAATCGGTCAGCTAGCGATTTTTGGCTATCGAATCAAACGACAACCCCTCATGAGATTCGATGGAAGTGGGGCTCTCTCAAAGATAAACTGTTCAATAATCCGTTTTGTCCCGACAACTTTTCAGTAAAATTCGGGCAAAATTCCCATTGGACTATAGCTTTTGGGGGCTTATTATCAGCTTGGACAGCTTGTTTATTTTTACCCTGGTCAGCTTCACATTGCAATTTACCATCTCAAGTTACTTTGAGCGGTTTTAGTAATCAAGCTGATATTTTGTGTTTTTTCGGTTTTGTTTTTGTTTCATATTGGCCCCGTTTTGCCCTAATTTTAAAAAAGGATAAATATTGGCATCTACAAGATATCTTGTTCAAAAAACTGAGTTGGCTCTGTGTCTTTGGGGGAATATGTTTAGGCCCGATTACCTTAACTGGAAGCCTCTCGATAAGTGAAATTGTAAAAAAGCAATCAGAAGGCATGTTTGGCTTTTCTTGGCTCGGTTTATACTGTATCCCCAGTTTTTTGGGAACTGCAGCTGCAATTATCTTCTTTTACAATTGGCAACGAATTTGCGATAATCAAAACAACAGTAATGCAACCGCTCAAACTGACGCTGCAATTCTTTGCTCACCACTAAGCCGCTTCTTTATCAATTTAACTGACCGTTTTAATTTTTTCTCTCTGATTTGTCTTTTTCTGCTGCTCTTTGGCGGCGGCTGGAATTTGCCAACCATAATCTATCCTGCCTATATAAACTTAGGTTTTTTAATTGTTCCAGATATCGATTTAATATGCGGCTTTTTGGTTTTTACTCTAAAATTTACGGTTTTATCCATTTTATGGCCGTATTTGTACCGTTATTTAAGTCAAAAGAGAACGGATCTTTTCTCCATTCCGGTAAGTTTGACTTTAGTGACGTTTAATTTGCTCATTTGCTTTATTGGGGCCGGTTTTAGCGCCGTATATTTAGGAGGCTAAAAGATCATCATGCCTAGCATGTATATATTTCCCGTAGGTATCGATGCTTGGTTGGCTTTTGCGGCTGCAACCATATTGTGCCTGGCATCGGCTGGACGGGCCGCTATATCTTGTACCAAGGGAAGTTTAAGCACAGCCGCCGCTTATGCGAGTGCCTTTATGCTCTCTCTGAGTCTGTTGTTTTTGTGTTTAGATTTACCTTTACTGGCAGCCGGACAACTTTTACAATCTTCCATCACTGCCATAATTTTACTATATTCAGCCAAAATAGCTGATAAAGATGAAAGTAACCAAAAACCTACGCTTCCCCAACGACAAATAAAAGCTACAGTGACAGCGGCAACATTTTTGTTTTTAAATGGCACAGCTATATGGTTAAGCACTCCTCTTTTTGA
Source organism: uncultured bacterium (assembly GCA_934621605.1). Lineage (GTDB taxonomy): Bacteria > Vulcanimicrobiota > Xenobia > Xenobiales > Xenobiaceae > Bruticola. The sequence continues at coordinate 10,375 of CAKTUZ010000022.1, forward strand.
AGCACAACTTCACAATAGTGGCAGTACACTTATTTTTTTTCAAACTGATTACGCATTCAGGTTGGAAAGTTATGAAGCTTTGGAAAATATCTCCGCTTTAACTTTAAGAATACTTTTGCACTACCCTTATTTAACATCCATAGTGTTTTTAGCTGTCAGTATTTTGAGCCTTATGGCTTTAATGCTCAGTTCAAAACAACTCTCAAAAACAGAAACAGAAAAGTGAGAAATTATGATACCTATCCAAGCTTTTCTTTTAGTAGCCGCCACCCTATTCAGCCTGGGACTTTATTGCTTTATAATTTCAGATTCTAAGTTTGCTTATTTATTGGGAGGACAATTTTGTTTGGGATCGATATGCTTGGTTTTAGCCTCCGGAGCCAGGTACTTACCCAATCAAGAATCATTTATTTTTTGGCTAGCCATAACTTTATACAGCGTAGCTCAATTATCGACAGCTGCCGCTATTTTTTTCTTCCCCAGGTATGGAATCATGACGACAAAAGAAAAAAATACAAAAGGTTTTTAATTCTTCCGCCTAAATATTCACGCGCCTGCGAATTGAATCAAAGCTAATTTTTTAGACCTCGCTCACAAAGTCTGATTAAGAAAATACAAAGGAGCCTCCCCTTGCCGGAAAAGACGCTTTCCGTTTATCTAGCCTTAGCCCCTTTATTACTTATTATCGGTACGGCTTGCTTGTCATCAGTTGTCGAAACTAAATTCAAAGGGAGCTCTCCATACAGTTTCTGTCTGCCCCAAGGCGGCCTGCTGGCAGCTTTAGCTACAGCAGCCTATTTATTTTTCCGACTCAAAACCGGATTAGAATTCAGTTATTGGCAAGATATGTTACATTTAGATCGCTCATCGGTCTTTCTTACCATATTGGTAGCCATTCTGACATTTCTGGAATTAAGGACTTATTTCAATCAGGATAAAGCGTCATGCCCTAACCTGTCTGTCTTATTATTCTCTTGCAGCGGTCTAATTATAGCTCTCCATAGCAGAGAGTTACTAAGCTTTACCATCGGAATCGGCATAGCTTTTTGGCCTTTGCTAAGTTTTATGAAAATGCAATTAAAGTCCTACTCTCCTCAAGCAAATTTATCCCTTGCTAAAGCAGTACGCTTAAAAATAATTTCCTTATTTTGCTTGTTCTACGGAATGTCCATAACACTAATTTTGCAACAGACCACTTCTTTGGCCCAAATTTCCTTTTCAACTGAGCCGCTTTTTATTGGAGCCATGCTAACGGTTATGGTAGGACTGAGCATAGAAATATATCTTGCCTGTTTCCTTATGTACATCACCTATAAAAATGTTTCTACTTTCACTTACCGAATAAAATTTGCTAGTATCGGCCTTATTTTGGCTATACTACTGTTTATTACACGTTTTTTCAATCTTATTATATTTGTCCACTAATCTTCAAAACTGTGGCAAAACAAATCAAGCTGCATAGGACTGGTTAAATGGAAAATAAATCTGAATCAATTTTAAGTAAGCTACTGGTTCTGAAAGGGGCGATACGTGAGCTTTGGAACATGTTCGCCTGTAAAATTCTTCACATTGTGGCTTACGGACTCTGCAACGGAGTCATTATACTCTGGTTGTCCAAAGATTTAGGCATGTCGGACATAAATGCCGGTCTCATGGTGGCCGGTTGGTCAACTTTGCTGACTTTGATTACGGTCATGGTCGGCTCTCTGGTAGACGCAATCGGCATCAAGAAAGCACTGATTATAGGCTTTCTAATCTGCATTTTTTCTCGGCTGATTATGGCAATAACTACCATTAAAGCCGTCGTTCTGCCTTTGGGATTTATACCTTTGGCGGTAGGTGAAGCCTTGATGGTACCGGTTATGGTAGCAGCTATAAAAATGTATACAACAGCTGCTCAACGTTCCATGGCCTTTTCTATATTCTATGCGGTTATGAATGTAGGATTTGCCATTTCCGGCTTCCTCTTCGATCAAATTCGCCGCAGCATGGGCGAAACCGGCTCTATTTCTCTGGTCGGCTTACATTTATCCACCTACCAGACAATTATCTTCTTAAGTTTTATCTTTACCGTGCCCAACTTACTTATAGTTTGGTTCGGTATTAGAGAAAATGCTTCTGTAGACGCCGATGGTAATTACCAAGAGCTCAAAAAGGAGTCCGCTCCAGCTACTTCAGCTTTGCATGCTTGCACAAATGCTTTAGTTGAATGGAAAAGAATTTTCTGCAGCCTGTGGCACCAAAGCGCTTTTTACAAATTCTTAGCCTTTTTGACTATCGTAGTAGGCGTTCGCTTAATTTTCTATCATTTCCACTATACTTTCCCTAAGTACGGAATCCGCGAATTGGGCGAAGGCGCTCCAATAGGTCAACTTTGGGGTGTTTTGAATCCTGTTTTAATCATTATTTTAGTTCCCTTAGTGGGAGCTTTAACCCAAAAATTAAGCGCCTATAAAACTGTAGTTATCGGCAGCGCCATTGCAGCCACAGGCCCTTTCTTTATGGCTGTACCTCCTCACTATTTTCAAAGTTTGGCTGACGGCCCCTTAGGTCATTTCATTGCCTATACCTGGCTAAATGTCCCCGATCCAACCGTCAATCCGCTTTATGTCAGTATTTTTTTGGCAACTATTTTTATATCAATAGGCGAAGCTTTTTACTCACCTCGCTTGTACGAGTATCCGGCAGCCATTGCTCCTAAAGGACAAGAAGGATCCTATATGTCTCTGTCTATGTTGCCATACTTTATTGCTAAGTTTTTCGTAGGCGTCCTTTCCGGATGGCTGTTGCAAACATTCTGTCCTGAAGTAGGCCCACGCAGTTCCCACTATATTTGGCTGATCGTGGGGTTAATGGCTATTGCGACTCCCATAGCCTTGATAGTTTTCAAAAAATTTATTCAAGTTAAAGAAGAAGGACGCGATTAAAAAGGTTAAAAAAAAATAGCATTATCAGGCTGACGATACAATTGTCCTGTACTCTTGAGTTATCAGCTTTTCTGAGCACAAAAAAACCAGACTACGGCAAACTATAAAAAGCTGCCGCAGTCTGGTTTTAATATATTTATGAAAAATTAAATTTTTCTCAACTCAATGTAATACTCCAAATGGAGCTGATTATCCAAGAAAATCTGCACTTTATATTGTCCCAACATAGGAAAAACAATATTTTCCAAACGGAACAAAGTGAGAAACGGAGTGTATTTATTCTCTAAAGCAAAGTCTCTCTCAAATGTAGAACCTTCGAGCGTTTCTCCGTTAGGATCAAGTATGCGCATCTTTACATTGAAATGGCCTTGTCCCATACTCCAGCCATTGGCAATGTAGAACTTATCTAAAGCCGGAGTAGGAAACTCATGGCTGGGAAGATCAAAAAAAACTCGATTGAAAGACAAATTGTTGCCTTCCATAGTAGCATCGAGACAAGGTACAGAGAACTGCAACGAAGGTTTCATGCTAATTCCTTTCAAGTTCATCAACAAAAACTCTAGGTCGGTTGGTTTCGCAAAGCAAAAGTCTAAACCTGCATAAAAAACAGCACAATTGAAGCTCAGCCTATCCTAAGACAAGTTACTTTCCAGTAGAGCTTTAACTTCGGCCACAGATACGCCTTCCAACACTATAACTTTACGCCTAGATTTTTCTCCCAACTTAATGCGTATCTGACGACGGCGCAACTTAAGACACTTCGATAAAAAATCTATCAAAGCAATATTTGCCTTACCATCGACAGCCGGAGCGGTCAAGCGCACTTGCCAAGCTTCATCAACAGAGTCTTTGGGAGCAACTAAGGCATTGGTACCTGCTCTGGGTACAACTTTGACAGTCAAAATGCAGCCCTCGGAAGATTCACTTAATCCCAACACAGCCATCTCCCCTAAATAACCTAAAGCATAGGATCATCAAGAATGATCAAAGGCTTTATCTCCAAGTCAAACCCCATTTGCAAACGCAACAAACGCAATGCCTGCTCAGCGGCAATTTGACCGGCATTTTGCTTGGTATGTCCTTCTCCACTGCCCAGAACCTTTCCAGCCAGAGAAACTTCTATTTGGAAGAAACGATCGTGAGCTGGTCCCTCTTCTTTGACAACTTGGTAAATGGGCAAAATATGGAAGCTCTTCTGAGAAAACTCCTGCAACAGACTTTTATAGTCACGCTGCGAACCTTCCATATTGTCCATAGCTGTCTGAAGCATACTTAATACGAAATGTTGAGCAGGCTCAAAACCTCCGTCTAAATAGATAGCACCGATTATAGCTTCCATGACGTCGGCTAAAACGTTAGACTTATCATATCCCCTGGAGAGAAGCTCCCCTCGCCCCATCTTGAGATGTTCGCCTATTTTCAAAACTCTGGCTTTATCAGCTAAATAAGAAGTACTGGCAATAAGTCCTTTAACCTGAGCCATACGCCCCTCGTTGGCTTTGGGATGACGTTTGTATAAATACAAACAGATAATCATCCCCAAAACAGAATCGCCTAAAAATTCCAGACGTTCATTGTTGCCACACTCAAAATTGTGCTCATTGGAATAAGATTCGTGAGTAAGGGCCAATTCCAAAAGGGAAAGATCTTGGAAATAGTAGTCTATCTTCTGCTGCAGAGCTCCCAGATCGGAATTCGGCAGCACTGCCGATTTCATATTATTAAATTAACCTCGCGCCGCCGAGTTTACTATATAGTCTGATTGAAACAAGTTCAGAACTCGGCGGATATACTAGACAAAAATGGCCGAAACTATTAGCTGAAATTACTCTTCATACCTGCGCAATACAACCACAGCATTCTGTCCACCGAAGCCGAAGGAGTTATTTAAAGCAACCTTAACTTCGGCTTGACGAGCCACATTAGGTACAAAATCTAAATCACATTCCGGATCGGGATACTCATAATTAATAGTAGGAGTAATAATTCCGTTTTTAATGGTTAAAGCACAAACAGCAGTTTCCAAAGCACCGGCGGCGCCCAAAGCATGACCGAACATCGATTTGGAAGAAGAAACAGCCAATTTATAGGCGTGTTCGCCGAAAACTCGCTTAATAGCGTGAATCTCAGCAGGATCACCCAAAGGAGTGGAAGTGCCGTGAGCATTGATATAATCTACTTCTTCAGGCTTAATACCAGCATCAGCTAAAGCTATGCGCATAGCTTCTTTAGCGCCGTTACCTTCAGGATCAGGAGCAGTAATATGGTGAGCATCTGAAGTGGCTCCACTACCTGCTAAAACAGCATAAATACGAGCGCCTCTGGCCTTAGCGTGAGCAAAAGATTCCAAAACTACTGTAGCAGCGCCTTCAGCCATAACAAAACCATCACGCTCTTTATCGAAAGGACGTGAAGCCTTGGCAGGCTCGTCGTTGCGAGTAGAAAGAGCATGTAAAGAACAGAAACCGCCTACAGCCATAGGAGTCATGGCTGCTTCAGAGCCGCCAGCTACCATAATATCGGCTCTACCGGAACGAATAGCATCAGCGGCTACCCCTAAAGCATGAGTGCTGGAAGCGCAAGCAGAAACGACACAAAAGCTCATGCCTTTAAGACCTAATTCAATGGAAACTACACCGGAAGCCATATTAGAAATCATCATAGGAATAAAGAAGGGGCTGATACGGCTAGGCCCTTTTTCCATATAGGTCTTCATATTGTTTTCAAAAGTGGAAATACCGCCAATACCTGAACTGATAATTACTCCAGCTCGCAAAGGATCAATCTTGCCGTTTTCCAATTGGGCATCTTGCCAAGCCAGCTTAGAAGCAGCTGAAGCCATTTGAATATATCTGTCACGACGACGGGCATCCTTACGATCCATATAATCTTCGGGATTAAAATCTTTTACTTCGGCAGCTATCCTGGTGCTAAAACCACTGGCGTCAAACTGCGTTATAGGGCCGATACCACACTTACCGGCAGTTAAATTGTTCCAAAATTCGTTTACACCGCACCCCAGGGCAGAAATAATTCCCAGACCAGTAATTACTACAGTATTATCCGATAATGACATATATAAAAAAACCTCAACGTAAGCAACCGCCGAAAAAGGCAGCCCAAATTCAAAACAAATTCGGGCTGACGCCTCCCAATAAGCGCCATAATATGGGGCATTCGCGTGATAAAGCGTCTTAGCGGAGCCTCTATCATTTTTTTGACGTTTTGGCCTTCCACGCCTAAAAAAGGCTTCCTTCTTAACTAAGTTGGCTGTTTCGGTGAGTTTTACAGCCATGCAATCGGGCAGGAGCTTAAGTTGAGCTGGGCAAAAGAACTCACATGCGCAGGCTTACCTATTTCTTCTTATTTTCTTTGATTTTACTGAGTTCTATTACTCTGTCCTTGTCCTCTTCAGCCAGAGCGGAATCAACTCATTCCGCCAATAGCAACCTCTCTCCGACGATAAATAATGTCGATACGCTTATTCCCAAAAACATTACGACCGATCCGGCCCCGCAAACCGTCATACAGGAGGCACGCCCTTCTATTGTAGTTACTTTTGCTTCATCTGCCGCTATTCGCTATGAACTTTCCAGGATGTGGGTTAATGACTCAGAAGTTAGTAACAATTGCTTAAAAACTCCGGCTTTTATAAGCTATCGCCCTTTTACCGATTATCACGACGGCCCAATCGAAGTAAGAATCCGCTTAATTGATATCAACAACTCTCCTATCGAATTTAACTGGTCATTTACTGTAAAAAGACCAAATTCCATTGAATATGTACGTATTACCAGCCGTTTGGAATTGGGTGCCTTCGAAGATCTAAACGTTGAATTAAAGGGTATAAAAGAAGCGGATAAAGCTTGGTTTGACATTGAAGATTATCGCTTCGATATCCCCCTTACGGAAGACAGTCAAAATCCCGGTTTATATAAAGGCTATTATAGAATTAAACATGGAGACAATCGGCTCAGAGCCAGAGTTGTGGGGTATTTGCAAAAAGGCAATCAGATCTTTGAAATGACAGCTGCAGAGACCGTTTCCATCTGGGGACAGCTCTTCCAAGTGGTAATACTTGAACCTCAAGACAAATCGCAGGTACCACTCAATTTTAAGATTAAAGGACGTACTTTGCCCAATTGCCGTATCAGCATTGTTCCTAAAATAGGCTTCAGCGACAATATTGAACCGGCCACCCGCAATACCGAAGAAGACGTCATGGGGGCTATCCCCTGTACTTCAGATGCTGAAGGCTACTTTGAAACAGATTACGGATTTTTGGTAAAATTACCCGGTATGCGAGCAGTTTTTACCATTATTGCCACCGATGGCAAAGGCAATCGCTCAATACCTAAAAATTTTCAAGTAAAATTTAAGTAGCCCAGCAGAATCAAAAAAGTTAAGGCCGCCGAAAATCAACGTAAATTCGACGGCCTTAATTTTTAGTTAGTAAAAAAAGAGTTAATAGTTAGTAGCTTTGAGTTGAAAGTAAGCCTTGTCATGGCCGCAAACAGGGCATTTCTCGGGGGCTTTTTTGCCTACTACGATATTGCCGCACTGGAGACACTGCCAGATAGCCTCGCCATCACGAGAGAAGACTAAACCTCCTTCAATATTGGCCAAAAGTTTACGGTAGCGCTCTTCATGCTCTTTTTCGATATTGCCTACAGCTCTGAAGAGACGGGCAATTTCGGTAAAGCCTTCCTCTTCAGCTTCTTTAGCGAACTCGGCATACATATTAGTCCACTCATAATTTTCGCCCTGGGCAGCATCGAGAAGGTTTTCGGTCGTAGTAGGAATAGCTCCACCGTGCAAATGTTTGAACCAAAGCTCAGCGTGCTCGCGCTCATTTTCGGCAGTCTCTAAGAACAGATTGGCGATCTGCTGGTAGCCCTCTTTGCGGGCCTTGCTGGCATAATAAGTATATTTATTGCGAGCCTGGGACTCACCGGCAAAAGCGGCCTGTAAATTCTTCTCAGTCTTTGAACCTTTAAGTTCCATCTTCTCTCCTCCTGCAGCAACAGCTTGTGGAACTGATACTGCGTCAGTTTTCATGTCGTCTTCAGTCTTTTCGTCAACTTCGTCTTCAACTTCAATCTCTATATCCATCAATTCAAAAGCCTCAATACCATGCTTGCACCAAGGACAAATATAACCTTCAGGAAGTGTATCTCCGTCGTAAACGAAACCGCAAATATTGCATACCCAACGTTTTACAGTTTTGGTACGCTTTTTGTTTTTGGTCTTAACCTCTGCCGCAGAAACTGGGGCTGACCGCGCTTGCTCCACTTCGGGGTGGAACATGTCGGCGCCTACTCCACACAGAGGGCAGACAAAATCTTTAGGCAGCTCTTCGCCTTCGTAAGCATAACCGCAAACATCACAAACCCAACGCACAACCTTTTCAGCAACCGACTTAGATTCAGTTTGAACTGCTGCCCCCGGACGAGGTTTTATATTACTATGATAATAAGCGTAGGTTAAAGGCGGAATAGAGCTGAGAGTTTTCATATCAAAAATCTCAGCGATATAAAGGTAATGGGTGCCCAGATCTTTAATTTCCACCACTTTGCACAATAAATAAGCGCAACAATCTTTTATTAAATAAGGCAAACCACTCTCTAAATCAATTTCATGGGGAAAAAGCGAAAATTTGTTATAATCGCGACCACTTTGAAAGCCGAAGTGCTTAATAGTCTCAAAACCGGTCTTCTCGGTTAAAGCCGAAACTGAAAAAAGTTTTGTTTTATTGATAATCTCTGCTGTATAGTTAGCTTTATTTACAGCCGCAATCACTCTATAGGGAGAATCTGCTACTTGAGTAACAGTATTGACGACGCATCCGTTAAGCTTTTCGCCATCACGAACGCTAAGTATATAAAGTCCGTAACTTAACTTAAACAAAGCAGACTTATCCACTTGTCGCAATGCCTCCAACCAAAAATAATATTTACAATTTTTAAGGCCGACAGCTCAGCCCCAAGAATTAACCATATCCACCAAAATGACCACCCTACCTGACAGTTTTTCAACTTGTCAAACTTACAAGATGGCATTTTTATCTTAGCAAAGTCAGGCAAACTGTACAATAACTATAAAAACTAAAAGCTTATAGAAATCACTATTTTCAATAATAATTATTATAACTAAAAACAGTTGTTCCTGCTTAAAATTTATAAAAAATATTACTTGGTTAAGTATCTGAACTAAATGAGAGCATTTTATCACCTATTGCTCTTTTATGCCAAAAAAGCCCATTTTCAAGCATAGTATGGGATTATATGGAGATTACAAAAAAATTTTGTTATTTTTTTTCAAAAAAATAAAGTATAGAATATTAACTTTAATTACCACTTCTGGTAATATACTCTCTATATGGGCGATACTAAACAGAAACGAGCTATTGAAGAGGTAATTTTTAACTCGGATGAGCACATGACTGTCGAAGAAGTTTATAATCAAGTTCGCAATCAGATGCCACACGTAAGTATGGCTACTGTATACCGCAACCTGAATAACTTAGCCGACAATCACAGACTGGTTCGTCTGACCTTCCCGGATGGGAAATTCCGCTTCGATAGGAACACAAAAGCGACGCACGGTCATATTTATTGTACCAAGTGTCACCAAGTGTTCGATCTGGATCCTAAGACTGTGAGTTTCCAGAACCTCGAACAACTTGATTCCTTCACAGTCGATACGTATGAGCTCGTCCTTAAGGGACGGTGTCGTGCCTGCCAAAGTCCTGTCAGCGCCCCTCTGAAAGACACTTTGGCTGAATAAAAGAAAATAAATAATAAACCAAGGCGCCGTCCTAGTTTTGAGAGACACTCAGGGTCTCTCCCAAAATTAGAACGGTGCATGTCAGGCGATAGGCCGCTGTAACAGCCGAAAAACGGACATTGCAGCGGCCTATCAATATGATCCATGATATTTGTCTACAGATACCACTAGAGAGCGGCTGTAATTATACCGCCACCTAATACCAAATCGCCATCATAAAAAACAGCCGCCTGACCGCAGGCTGCTCCGGGAATTTCTTCGGCGAATACAACTTTAACCTGAGCCGCATTTTCTCCCTTAGTAAGCTTAGCTTTTTGAGGCTTTGACGAATAGCGCACTTTTACTTCGCACTCCAATTTTTCGTCAATTCCAGCAATAGAGACCCAATTGACATTGTCAACCATAATACTTTTAGTATGTAGTTGTTCGGCAGTGCACACTATCAAAGTATTGGCAGCTATATCTTTGGAGCAAACGAAAAGTGGCTCTCTATAAGCAACTCCAAGTCCACGCCTCTGTCCTATAGTATAGCGAATAAGTCCCTTATGTTCCCCTACTTTAAGTCCTTCTTTAGTGACAATAGGCCCAGGTAGACTGGGCTGACCGCGATAGTTCTCTATAAAATCAGCATAATTGCCAGTTTGTACAAAACAAATATCCTGACTTTCTTGTTTGTGAGCTGTAACCAGTCCGTACTCATCAGCATAAGCTCTTACTTCTTCTTTAGTAAGACTTCCCAAGGGAAATTGACTGTGAGCTAATTGTTCTTGATTTAAGAAGTAAAGAACGTAACTTTGGTCTTTGTGATCGTCGATAGCTTTACTTAAAGTGTATCTATTTTTGGTCTCATCATATCCCAAACGTACATAATGACCAGTTACTATATAATCACAATCCAATTCGCAAGCTCTCTGATAAAGCTTTCTAAACTTAAGATAACGATTACAATCTATACAAGGATTGGGAGTAAAACCTTTTTCATAGGCACAAACAAAAGGCTCAATCACTTTTTCTCTAAAATTTTCCGCAAAATTAACTACGTAATAAGGGATATTTAAACGTGTAGTCACACTGCGGGCATCGTCCACATCGGACAAAGAGCAACAAGATTTTTCGCGACTCACTCCTACGTCTTCATTATCGAATAATTTCATAGTTACGCCGATACAATTGTAGCCGGCCTTTTGCATAAGCAGAGCGGCTACGGAGCTGTCTACTCCTCCGCTCATAGCAATTAAAGCACTTTTTTGAGTCATATTTACAGTAACTTTCTATTGCGCCTTAAGGCGATGTAAAACATCTTCATATTTTTCGGCACTGCGACTAAAGCTAACTTCTAGAAGAGCTTCAGCCTCATGGGCGTCCTTTTTAGCTTGCTCGAGAGCACTGCCTTTAAGTTTTGTCTTAGCCAAGGCTTTGGCAATCTCATTATTGTAAGTTTTGCGCAGTAAATCTGCACTTACCCTTATAGTCTGTTGAACAGCTCGCAATTCAGCTTCGTTATCACCGGAAACAGAAAACTTTTGAGCATTGGCATCACAATCAAAAATTGGCTTAGTATCAGCGCGATAGCGATCTAACACTTCAGCAGCGTACATATATTGATTTACCAAAAAATCGCGCTTAATTTCATGAGACACACCGCTTTTATAGGCAGTAGATACTTCCAAAGGTTTGCCCTTAAAATAAGGAGCAAAAGGAGCTTGAGGCAACTCTTCGGAAGCTAAAAATTGCTCCTGATCAGGCATATCTTCCAGGACAGTCTGCCCTTTAGGTTCAGAGGCAACATCAAACACTTGCGCCCTACTGTCTTTATTCTGTCCAGCAAATTCACCATTTGTAGATCCGCCAGAAACTTCATTTTGGAGCGTCGTCGCCGCTGATTCAGAGGCTGCTCCTCTTTCCGGCGCCGGTTCAGCCCCACGAGACCGTTCCAGTTGATTTGGTTCATCTTTAGCTTGAGCAAGCGAAGAAACAGCCTGAGATTTAACTTCCGGCGGCAACATACCGTGTGAAGGCAATTTTTTGTCTTCTCCGATGGGAAAAGTTTGCTCGGCGGGAGAAGCTAAAAAAACGCGCATATCCGGCCCCACGTTGCGATTTCTAGTTGCCAACCAATAGCCTATATTGGCTAAAACCAATACAATTAAAAATACAGAGAACCAATCTATAGGTTCTTTCTCTGCTTCTTTTTTGTTATCGCTCAATTGGCTATCAGTTTTATTTTCCACAGAATTATCGGATATAGATTCACATAGTACCGACTTATCAGCAGAAGTTCCCTCTGACCGGTCCACTGTTGATGTTTTCTCTAATTCTTCGCTGCTCATGTAGTCCACCTAAAAAAACAAACGCCGCCCCCTTCTCTTTTACACCTTCTATTCCCGCTTATATCTGAGTTTTGCCTGTCGTCTCCAGATATAGGGCGCTGGTAAACCGAAAATTTCTCCATTATAAAGTTTACTCATAATTTTAAGGGAATACTGGCAACATCCTGAACAACTATCCACAACATCTCTGGCTTGACGTACTTTTTCACTTTGCCAAATATCATTAAAACTCTGAAACATTAAGTTGCCCAGTACCTCCTGACGAAGTCCGCAAGTCACTAAGCTACCATCAGGCATAATATACAGGATGCTACGATTAGCTCGACAAGCAAAACGCTTGTCATCGCAACTTTGCATAGCTTGATCATAAAGTCCCAGTACGGTTCTTTTAAGCAAAAAGGCTTCCCAGGGAGAAAAACCTTCTTTTTGTCGATAAATATCTTCTAAGCGACGACGAAAATCATCCATATCGTCTATTAAAGCTTTGGAATCTTCCGGACGGCCTGGTTCCAGAAAAGGTACAACCCAAAAACCGGGAATAAAATTTAACTTTTCACGTCGGCAAAGTTCCAGAATCCAAGGCAAATCTTCAATTGTTTCCTTATTTACATTGTAATTGATACCAATTGTAAACCGACGCTGCTGCATAATGGGCAAGAGCGCTTCCAAAGTAGCCATAGTTTTGTCAAAACAGCCGGGACAACCACGTAGCTTATCATGAATTTTCCCCCTTCCTTCCAAGGAGAGGCGCAAATGTAAACCTGGACGGCCACAATGCTTGGCAAAATCCACCACACGTTCCGTCATAGTGCCGTTAGAAATAACCGTTATGCAATAAGGATGATGTTTTTTTTGCAAATGAGAAATTATCTCTGTACAGTCAGAACGCAGAAAAGGTTCGCCGCCACTGATCTTTACAAGATCTAAACTGGGTAAATTATCGATAAGGCGCAGGAAATCACTGGTGCGGGCTTGTTTAAAGCGCTCTTGTTTCCAAACACTACACATAACGCATCTTAAGTTGCATTTCCAAGAAAGCATAATATGAGCCATCCTGGGCGTAGCGGATAATCCACACTGATTGGCGCCAACAGACCTTAAAACAGACAAAGCCATCTTGGCGAAACTGAAACAGCGTTCAAAAGACATGAAACTCTTTATCCTAAACGATTATTTGGCCTCTCCGGCTGACTGAACTTTTTTCCCCAAGCCACAAGCTTTCTCATAAGTAACGATACCATTACTGAGATCCCCGCTTTGGAAATACTGTTCAGCTTCTTTGGCCAATTTTTCTTTATCTTGAACTTTGCTGCTCTTCAATTTCTTATTGAAGAAATTACTCAACATTTTGGCTGCCGCTTCAGAAGCTTGCCTGACTAAAAGTTCATCATCTCCGCTGCCGCTCTGCGCAGCTTCCTGCGCTTTTTTATCCAATTCGTCAATACGACCGACGTTCATACCGGCAAAGGACAAATAGTCGCGAGCATACATATACTGACTGACAATAATGTCTTTTTGTAAATTTGGATCATTTACTTGACGATAAATCGGCGGCTCCAACAAAGCCAATTCCTTATCGCTGAGCTTAACTTCGTCAATGGGCTCATCTTGACGTTCTTCATGCTCTGGTTTAGGCGGTTCTTTGACTATCTGCTGCTTGCCCTTATCAGAAGCATCCTTGGAAGCCAATTTATTGGCTGAAGTGTCACCTCCGCTATGTTGCCGTGCAAGCACACGTTGCTGTTGTGCAGGCTGACTCCCCAACTTAGGAGTAACAAAATATCCCCAACATCCAATAGCTACGATCAATACGGCCGCAGTTAAAGCCATACCCACTACAGATCCGTTGCCGCCTTTATTTCCAGCAGGTGCGGCGGTCTCAGTTGACTCAGCAACAATTTCAACAGGTGCGACGGCGGCTTCAGTCGGCTCAGCAGCAGCTTCAGCAGGTGCAGCGGTGGCTTCAATCGGCTCAACAACAACTTCAGCAGATGCAGCGGCGGCTTCAGTCGGCTCAGCAGCAGCTTCAGCAGGTGCGACGGCAGCTTCAGTCGGCTCAACAGCAACTTCAGCAGATGCAGCGGCGGCTTCAGTTGGCTCAGCAGCAGCTTCAGCAGATGCAGCGGCGGCTTCAATCGGCTCAGCAACAACTTCAGCAGATGCGACGGCAGCTTCAGTTGGCTCAGCAGTTTTTTTGGTTAATTTAACGTCGGCAGCACAGGAAGCCACTACCTCAGGACTTGCAGATACTTTTAATTTTTTCTTTTTCCGTTTTGCCATCAGTCAGCCTCCATAAGCGGACAAACTACACAACTTCCGCATTCTTTATGCTTTCTCAATTGTGGCTGCAATACCCTGTTTCACTGTCTTTCCTCAGTAGCAACACCACTTATCTAGTTATATTTTTTCGCAAACATTCCCAAAAAGCGTCCATCTCTAGATAAATTTTCATGATCAAAAAGTGGAATAGTATTGGAGAACTTCCTTAAAGCTATACTAGGAATTTGAGCTCCTTCGCCTATTAAACGTCGCTCTTCCTTGTCGTCTAGTAATGTACCGTCCGGCCCGTACTTAGCCCATTCATCTTCATTCAAACTACGCATAACTTCAATGCGCTCTTCAACATTATGAATGCCTCGGTCCGCTAAGTTGGTATAAATTAATTTTTCCACTAAAGGAGTGCGGTCTTGTATAAAAGCCCTTACTTGACGCCGATCTATCTGGGGATGAATTTCAAAACAAATGTCTAGATGATGCATAGCAATACCTAAAAGACACGGCGGCTGAACCCCCATAGCGATTTTACGAAAACGCCAGCCCGGCCAAATATTAAACTGTTTATATATATCTCGCTCCTCTTCTTTTTCCATATGCCATTCAGCCAAAGGCACCCTATACAAAAGCCCAAAGCGAGCATAAATTTCTCTACGACCTCGGCAAGTTTCAGGCAAACCAACGGCAGCGAAATCACTGCCTCTGGGAGTATATCCCCATATAGTGGAAGGCACCATATGTTCCAAACAGTAACATATCATATGGACATCCATAGCCAAACTGCAACCTAGGCATACAAAAAAATTACTGCGACCATATTTTTCGTAGGTATTCCAACAATCATCAATAACCAAACGTCTAAATTCTTCTTTTATATGAGCATAATGATGGAACACACGCTCTGAACCTAATTTTTGGCGCAAATCACGCACATGTTTGAGTGGCCAAGACTTAAAAACGTGAGCTAAATCGTGCTGAGCTGTAACTAGATGAATTTGACCTTGAGAATAAAATCTACCAAAAATAAAAGCCAATAAAGTAGAATCGAGACCGCCCGAATAGCCAACCGCAAAAGATTTTTGCCTTGCTTCTTGATCCAAAATATATATGCCGCACTTTCCAAAGTTCAGAATACTAAGATACGACGCAAAAAAACGCCATTTTACAGAGACTTTCCCGCTTTCGCACCTCGACCCGGCCTCCCCTTTTTGACTTTCGCCATAAAAGCATAATTCACAGACACGAACACAAAAAAATTGCTCTTAAAGGCTAAAACGTAAAGATCACGAAAAGAACCAGCATGAGTAAAGCTAAAGTTTCATGGCAACCTTCCAGCAAACTGGAAATACGTTATACCAGCAATATCGGCGGAGATCTGAAAGCTCTGCCCTACTTGGCCACGATCATAAAACAGCAACGGGCCCAAGATCCCGATATGCTGCTCTTTGATACCGGCTCTTTCAGCGGCCCTGGTTGTCCCGGTCCCGACGCAGGAGAGCCACATGTCAAAGTGTATAACCATCTGCAATACACAGCCGTTGTACCGGGGCGAGCCGAAGCTATGGATACAAAAGCTCTCAAAAAAATGGCTCGTATGGCCGACTTTCCTTTTTTAGCTACAAACTGGCGCGGTATAGGCGAAGGTGATTATTTTGTCAATCGCCAGATAATTGAACGGGGAGAGGATAAAATCGTTATTTTGGGTATGGCCTGTCCAGAAACTCCCCAAGATACCGAATCGATATCGGCTATTCAAGCTTTAGACGAAGCTTTAAAAGATTTTGACCCTGCCGACACTATTGTAATTGTTCTTTCTCAATTAGATGGCAACCAAAACTTGGCTTTAGCTAAGCACGGCAAGTTTACTAAAGTTATTATCGGCGGCGTAACTATTGCCGGTTTGGATCAGACCATGAGCGTGGGCAATTCTTTAATTGCTCCAGCTTCAGACGGCCCCAAGAGCTTGGGCAGCCTTACAGTCAATTTAAGCGGCAACTTAAAAGTCAACAAAGAAAAAGAGCCAGCTCAATAGTAGATTTCTACCCTTAAAAATAAAGCCCCTGCAGTTTTTTAGACAAAGCAACGGCAGGGGTTTTATTTTAATTTTAGGCGCTAATCTTCATAACCATGCGGATGAACTTTGCGCCATTGCCAAGCGGAATCGACAATAGCTTCTATAGAATCGTATTTAGGCTTCCAACCCAATTCGCGACGTATTTTTTCTGAGGAAGCAATTAAAAAATCCGGATCACCAGGACGACGCCCTTCCTCTTTAACGGTGAAATCTAAGCCAGTAACTTTATGCACAGCTTCAATCACTTGACGCACAGAAAAACCTTGACCGCTGCCCAAATTATAAACTAAATTACCACGCTCTTCCAAGGCTTCCAAAGCCAAAATATGAGCTTGAGCCAAATCTAAAATATGCACATAATCGCGTACACAAGTGCCGTCAGGAGTGTTATAATCGGCGCCGAAAATAGAAATATGGGAGCGCTGTCCCATGGCAGCTTGCAAAACCAAAGGAATTAAATGACTTTCGGGGTGGTGATCCTCACCGCGCTCGGGAGTATTGCCGGCTGCATTGAAATAGCGCAAGCGAGCGCTCTTTAAACCATGAATCTCTTCAAACCAGCGCAACATGCGCTCTACCATCAATTTTGATTCACCATAAGCATTAGTAGGATCGAGCTCTTGATCTTCGGTAATTGGCACCTTTTTAGGATTGCCATAAACTGCAGCTGTAGAAGAAAAGACGATACGATCTACTTTAGCTTTTACCATAGCTCGCAAAACTGAAAGCGTGCCCATAGTGTTATTAGCAAAAAAAGCACCAGGGTCGCGCATAGATTCGCCGACTTCAATAAAAGCAGCAAAATTGAGTACAGCTTTTACTCCATAGCGCACCATAATATCTATTAAACGCTCAGTTTCTTCAATAGAACATTCTTCAACAAGACAATTTTTCGGCACTGCCGCTCTGTGACCGTGACAAAAATTATCCACCACCACTACACGACGACCGGTTTTTAATATTTCATCACAAACGGTACTGCCAATATATCCAGCTCCACCAGTGACAAGAACAGTTTCCGACATATTTATTTTCTCACTCTCCTCAAAAATTATGTCACGCTATTTTGTTTGCCCATTGATAGAATTTCTAGCCCAAAATACTCCGTCGACATATCCTTGAATTCTAGAATTATATTTGGCTTCTTCGAGACGTTCTTCTGCCCAAGCGCAATACTGAGGTTCTATTTCAACGCCCAAATAATGGCGCTGCAACTTTTTAGCAACCACACTGGTAGTGCCTGATCCTAAGAAAGGATCAAAAACGACATCACCTTCACAGGAGCTGGCTAGAATAAGTTTGGCTATCAATTTTTCCGATTTTTGTGTAGGATGAGCCGTATTTTCGGCCATTGACCAAAATGGAATAGTAATATCATCCCAAAAATTGGAAGGACAAGTATCGCGATAGTTGCCTTTATCGGTTTCGATCCAATCTTTAGGCTTGCCATCTACTCTATAAGGTGCAATAACTTTTTTTCTAACTTTTACCGCTTCAAGGTTAAAGGTGTAATTGTCGCTTTTAGTAGCGAACCAAATATCTTCCAAGCCATTTTTCCAATTGGCTTTAGCCCCTCGCCCTTTCTCTCTTTGCCAAGTAATTCTATTTCTGACCTTAAAAAATTCGCCTAAAACCCGACCTATAATTAAACTACTCTCCCAATCACAGCAAACATAGATAGAGCCAGTCTCTTTGAGCAAAGGTTGCACAGCGTTAAGCCATTGGCGTGTATATTCTTCATATTCATTATCTTTTTTCTTGGAAAAAACGGTACCATTAAAAGATTTAGTCAGATTATAAGGAGGATCGGCAATAATCAAATCGGCACTGCTACTGGGCAAATATTTACTAACTTCCCAAAAATCACCATTTATCGTTTTGTCAAGAAGACAGTTTAAATCTCGCTGTGGCTGAGTAAGTTGCACACAGCGTTCCAAAAACTCACTGCATTCATATAACGGATGATTGATCGTTTTATTCCGAACTGTCTT
Organism: uncultured bacterium; assembly: GCA_934621605.1. Classification (GTDB taxonomy): domain Bacteria; phylum Vulcanimicrobiota; class Xenobia; order Xenobiales; family Xenobiaceae; genus Bruticola. Next base: position 28,757 of record CAKTUZ010000022.1, read on the forward strand.
CGACGGTAACATACATTTCTCCCAAATTTGTTCTCGCCTATATTTTAGACAAAGTTGTTTTTCCTTCCAGCTCGTTTTTCTTCGTCCCTCTTCCGCCCGTTTTGACTAATTATCCCAAAGTATGTTTGCCTCAGGTTGCAAACAGGAAAAGCCATTCAGCCGTGGCAAATTGATAAGGTATGTTTAAGCGTAATTTTAATTTTTTACTTCTAGCTTTAGCCCTAAGCGCTCCCTTAGCTCTTAGGGTTTCTCTTCCCGCTCATGCCGAGCCTTCTCAGCAACCAGCAGCAGTTGCTTCAATTGCACAGGATTCGGTTGTACCTACTTCAAATGTTACCGCTGAGCGCACCGATTTTACAGAAACTATTCACGGCGTAAAAGTGGCCGATCCTTATCGATGGATGGAAAATATCGACAGCGCTCAAACTCGCGCTTGGATCGAAGCTCAACGCCATAAAACCAACGCTTACATAAGTCAAGTACCCAACCGCCAAGCTATCCGTCACCATTTGGAAAAATTGCAAAATTATCCCCGCTTTGGCGCTCCTACTTATGAAGCTGGCAAATACTTCTATTATTACAATAGCGGCTTGCAAAATCAAAGCGTACTTTACATGAGCGATTCCGCCGATAGTTTGGGTAAACCGATACTCGATCCCAACACCTTTTCCCAAGAAGGAGTCTCCGCTTTAACTGATGCCGTACCCAGTCCCGATGGCAAGTTTTTAGCTTTTGCTATTGCCAAATCAGGCTCAGACTGGAACCAAATTCAAGTACTCGATTTAACTACAGGCAAAATTACCGCCGACTTAGTAAAGTGGGTAAAATTCTCCACCATTGTTTGGGATGGAAATAGCAGCGGCTTTTATTACAGTCGCTACCCGGAACCGGCTCAAGACTCCAACGCTTTAGCCGGCGAAAATAAATATCACTCGCTCTATTTCCACAAAGTCGGCCAAACGCAGGCTCAAGATCAGCTTGTCTATAGCAATCCACAAAATCCTGACGTATCAGTTTACGGAAGCGCCAGCGAAGATCATAAATGGCTTTGTATAGAAGTTTCTCACTCCCAAAATGATAATGTGGCTGTTTTGGTTAAAGATATGACCGATCCCCAAAGTCACTTTATTACTTTACCCAACGCTTTCCAAGCCAAATTTTCTATTGTAGGTATAAAGGACGACACTCTTTACGCCTTTACAGACATGAAAGCTTCCAACGGCCGCATTGTAAGCGTCAAATTAACTAACAACATAATTGACGCTCCTTGGAAAGAAGTAATTCCCCAAACTAAAGAATCTATCAATAGCGTTTCTTTGGTAGGCAACCATCTTTTCGTCAACTATTTACATGACGCTTCCAGCCGAGTATCTGAATATAATTTAGACGGTCAATTTATTAGGCAGGTAAAATTGCCAGGTATTGGCAGTGCCTCAGCTTTTCATGGCAAGCAAAATAGCCAGACGGCTTACTACTCTTATACTAGCTTTAATACGCCCTCTATTATTTATGCCTATGACATAGCTAGTGGCAAAAGTTCAGTTTGGCATCAGCCAAAACTTAGCTTTAACCCTAACGATTTTGTCACTAAGCAAGTATTTGTAGAAAGTAGCGACGGAGCTAAAGTTCCCTTATTTATCAGTCATCGCAAAGACTTAAAAATAAAGGGCGACGTACCTACCTTGCTTTATGGTTACGGCGGTTTTGCTATCGATATGACGCCAGGTTTCTCTACTCGCACTATGACTTGGATGCAAATGGGAGGAATTTATGCTCAGGCTAGTTTGCGCGGAGGCAACGAATACGGAGAAGCCTGGCATGTAGCTGGCACCAAAACTCAAAAGCAACATACTTTTGACGATTTCATCAATTGCGCTCAATATCTTATCGATAATAAATATACCAATAGCGAGCGCTTGGCTATCAATGGCGGCAGTAACGGCGGACTCTTAGTAGGTGCTTGCTTGAACCAGCGACCAGATTTATTTGGCGCAGCTGTACCCCAAGTAGGCGTTATGGATATGTTGCGCTTCCATAAATTTACTATAGGCCGCTATTGGACTGGCGATTATGGCGACGTCAATAAGCCTAAAGAATTTGAAGTTCTCTATAAAATTTCACCTTATCACAATGTGAAAGAGGGCACTGCTTATCCGGCCACTTTAGTAACTACAGGAGATCATGACGATCGCGTTTATCCGGCTCACAGCTTCAAATATGCAGCCGCTTTGCAACATGCTCAAGCTGGAAAAGCCCCGATCTTGATTCGCATAGATTCTAAAGCCGGCCATGGCGCTGGCAAGCCTATTTCTAAGCGTTTAGACGAAAGCGCCGATATTCTCTCTTTTATTGCTCAAGCTTTGGGTATGAAAAAGATTGACTTAAAATAGGCTCTTAGTTGCTTAGGCATTAGACAGTAAGCCGACTGTAATTTGAAACTTTCACAATTTTCAGTCGGCTTTTACCATACTAAAAAATATGAAAAAGCATTTTACGACGGAAAATCTGGCTCTTATGGCTCTTTTTGTGGCTATAGGTCTGGTATTGCCTTTTCTAACAGGTCAAATTCCGCAAATAGGCATAATGCTTTCTCCTTTGCATTACCCTGTCTTTTTGTGTGCTTTTATTTGTGGTAAACGCAAAGGCGCTCTGATAGGTTTTATTTTACCTCTGCTACGCGGCCTGTTTTTCGGTATGCCGCCTTTATACCCTATGGGGTTGGCCATAGCAGTCGAGCTGGCTACTTACGGCTTTTTAGCTGGTTTTATATTTGAAAAATCACCTTGGAATTGCTTAATCGCTTTATATAAAGCTCTGATAATAGCTATAGTTGGCGGTCGGTTAGTTTGGGGTCTTGCTATGCTGGCTTTGTTAGCTCTAACCGGTCAACCTTTTACATGGACAGCTTTTGTGAGTGGGGCTATCATCAGCACTATTCCGGGTACACTTTTGCAATTGATCGTCATTCCGGCTTTGGTATTGGCTCTAGATAAAGCTAAATTGCCCAAATTCAAATAGAATCTTTCATAGCCCCCTAAAACAGAAAAGACGCTCCACAGCGCTATCGCCGCTGCGAAACGTCTTTTTTACCTTGACGAGAATGGCTTTTACTAAATTAGGCTGCCAATAAAGCCCCACATATAAGATTCTTCTAAGCGAACTTTAACCAATTGGCCGGTAATATCTTCTTGACTGTCGACATGAACCAACCAATGCTGAGGAGAACGACCAGTATAACGATTGGCATTTTTCTTGCTGGGCCCTTCGATAAGCACTTCAACTTCCTTACCGACTCTGGATTTATTAAGTTCTTCAGAAATTTCGTTTTGCACATCAATAAGCTTATGCAATCTATCCATACGAATATCTTCAGGTACACGATTGGCGAACTCACTGCCGGGAGTACCGGGACGCTCGGAATAAGCAAACATAAAAGCAGAATCGAATTTGGCAGCTCTAACCACATCCAAAGTATGTTGGAATTCTTCCTCAGTTTCATCAGCAAAGCCAACGATAATATCAGTAGTAATACATAAACCGGGAATAGCCTTGCGCATACGCTCCACTAAATCCAAGAATTTCTGACCATTATAACGACGGTGCATAACTTCCAAAATACGATCATCGCCACTTTGCAAAGGCAAATGAACATGCGGACAAACATTAGCATTAGCAGCCATAGCCTCAATGGCAGCTTGAGTAAAATAAGCCGGGTGGGGCGAAGTAAAACGCAAACGGAAGCTTCCCACTTTCTCGGGAGTAAGCTCTTTGAGCAACTGAGCAAAGCCTTCTTCTATGCGTAAATCACGTCCATAGTCATTTACGTTTTGGCCAAGCAAAGTTATATCTTTGAAACCGCCTTTAACTAAACGACTAACTTCGGTAATCACATCTTGGATAGGACGACTCTGCAGCGGGCCGCGCACATGAGGAACGATACAATAAGTGCACCACTGGTTGCAACCAACAGATATAGGCGTCATGGCTATAAATGTACTGGAAGGACAAGCTTTTAAAGCCAAATGGTTGCCTTTTTTCTCTACCTTAACTAAGCCAGAGCCAAGCTCTTTCTTAGCTTGTCGGAAATTGCGATTAGCTTGGGCCGAAGTTTTGGCTTTGGCCTTCAGATCGGCTAAAGCACGACGATTAGCCAAAATAACATCAACATATTCAGGCAAGCGTTTAACTTGATGGGTACCCAACACTATATCAATTTGAGGGAAACGCTCTACTAAAGCTTGCTTGTCCTTCTGGGCCAAACAACCGGCAATAACCAACATAAAGTTGGGATTATTCTCCTTGAGCACTTTGAAATCGCCCATACGACCATATACTTTTTGATCGGCGTTATCGCGAATGCAACAAGTATTAAAAACAACAATATCAGCTTGGCTCTCTTCGGCAGCTTGGTGACAGCCTCGCTCCTCTAACAAAGCGCCAATAATTTCCGAATCATATACATTCATCTGGCAACCGTAAGTTTGAATAAAATAACTGGTCGGCCAGTGCAACTGAGCTTCTTCTGCAGCGCAACAAGTTCCGCCAATAACTTTCGAGCCGTTTTGTCCCTCAGAACCATAATCAGTGCAGTTACATTTATGTTCCATTTCCTTACCTTCATCTACCAGAAAGCACTTGCAAAGCTTTCTGCAATTGAGTGTCTTTATCTTGTTTGCCAACAAAGCGCGGTTCCATTTTAACGGTAATGTCAGGTATTAAACCGTTATGATCAATAACATGACCACTAGGAGAATAGAAACGAGCCACAGTCATTTTCATGGCTGAACCGTCATCAAAGGGGAAAATCTGTTGTACAGAGCCTTTACCAAAGCTGCGCTCACCTAACAATTTGGCTAATTTATGATCGCGCATAGCCCCGGCGGTAATTTCCGAAGCACTGGCCGAGAAACGATTGATCATAACAATCATAGGCATACCAACTTTACCGTCACCTTCAGAGTTTAAGTTACTGCGATTGCCTGCTCTATCCATAGTATAGACAATTAAACCACCGCGACGAATAAATTGACTGCCTACGCCTACCGCTGCTTGCACAAAACCACCGCCATTATTGCGCAAATCCAAAATTAAACTTGTAGCTCCCTGAGATTTGACTTTAGCTAATTCGGAGGCCAATTCTTGAGCAGTTTCGGCTCCGAACTGACGCATACGAATATATCCCACTTTGCCATACATTTTAGAGGTGCAACTAACTACATGAATATTAGATCTGGTGACGGAGACCTCAAACGGCTTAGCCACACCGGGACGCTTAATCTTCAAAACAACTTTAGAACCAACCGGGCCGCGGATCATTTTAGTAGCCACATCTAAAGCTAACCCCTTGGTAGTAGTACCGTTAATCGCTAAAATTTTATCGCCAGCTTCTATACCGGCCTGATAAGCCGGAGCGCCTTCCATAGGTTCAAAGACAGTGACTTGATTAGCATCGTCTTTATCAGCTTCGATATAAACACCTATACCGCCAAAACCTTGAGTTTGAACCTGCTCTTTAAGAGAATTATACTCTTTGGGAGTCATCAGAATGGAATAAGGATCGCCTAAACCATAAAGCATACCCTCAATAGCAGAGTAAGTAAGCAAGTCTGTGTTTATCTTGTTGCCATAAAGATTTAAAATTTGCGTTAAAACATTCTTATTTTTATCAAGCTTGTGCAAACCGTCTACTGAAGCACCAGCAGCTCTAACCAACTTGCCAACTTCTTTAACTACACCCTTTTCCAATTGCTCGTCGTTGACAACTTGTACAAACGAAGTACGAATACGGAAATAAGCGTTAGCAAAAAGTTCTTTAGTAGGCCTAAAACCCAATTCGCCGGGATTATTTAGTAAAGTTTTATAGTCAATATCCAACTCATAATCGCTCATTTTATTGTTGAGCGGTTCGTCATTTTCTTTATCCTCTGCAGCAGCTTTCACTGCTGAAGATTTTACACTGGCTTGCTTAGCAACAGATTTTTTTTTTGCCCGAGATTGTTGAGAAGCGGAAGACTTAGATTTAGGAACGGCAGCTACCTTATTGTCATGGCCGTCAATACTCTGATCTTCGGCTAAAACCCAATTATCGGGAATATCATCGTCCGCATCGACTTTAGATACTGTTCCCTCAGATTTTTTTTCAGTAGACTGCTTATGCCCTGGCTGATCTTCATCCCAAATAAATTCAACTTCTTCATCGGGACCGAAAGTTTGGGTTTTTACCGTAAAATCTACCGATTTACCTTTATCGACGGAATTCTGAATCGGCGAAGATTTAGAATAGGATTCGCTATTACCATCAGTCGATGGATTAGTTCCAGACTCAACAGACTGTCCGTTGCCCAAATTAAAGAGGTTGCTCCCGCCGTTAAAATAGTTAAACAAAACAGAAGCTAAAACCACAGCAGCTAATATAGCGATTATTTTTACAATTTTAAGCGCTTTTTCACTCATAAAAAATTTTATTTTCTCCCGCTTTAATTGACTAAGCTAAAGCCGGCATATCAAGATAGCCGCCACCGCAACACCCCGGACAAACGACATAGCCGCTGCCGTGGCAGAAAGCGCATACCGACGTTTTTTTTTCTTGACAAGCCCGGGAATTTTCTGATTTTTCACTTTCCTCCGACCAGGCCTCCCCCTTTTGGCAATGAGAACATTTTACCTTGCCCAGGCCGTGGCAAATTTCGCATTTCACAAAGATAAGCTGAGAAGGTTTCATGTTTTCTTGTTCTCCGAAAAGAAATCACAGTCACAAAAAAAATGCACCGCGTTATAATATAGCATAACACGGTGCATTTTTTTAGAGCATGAACACACTCCCGCCTACAAAAGCGGGAGCTTTTTGCAAAAGAACTAAATCTTGGGATCGACTAAGCCGTAGCCTCCTCCATCCAAAACATATACAACATTGATACGACCGCTCTTAATGTTTTGGAAAGCATAGAATCTGAAATCTCTGTCATTCATAATTTCTATAGCTTCCTCAACACTAATAGGGGCCGCAGCGTAAGAAGTGGTCTGCTTAATGGGAGAAACCTCATCCTGCTCAACAGCCACTCCAACACCTTCAGCAGCCTCTTTGGATTCTTCACGATCCTTACGGTTGACATCTAAATTCTTAGAACGAGCCTTATCGAGCTGTTTTTCCAACTTTTCGACTACGCAGTTAATGGAGCGGTACATCTCATCGCACTCACGCTCTTCAGCACGCATCTCAAAACCTTTGCCGAACAGAGTAATCTCAACAATATGGCGATGACGATCCGTAGACATAGTTACATTAGCCGTAACAACCGTATCAAAGCGACCGATTTTCTTCTCCAGCTTTTCAATAACATGTTCTCTCAGAGAATTGCTTACATCAAAATTCTTTCCGCTGACTGTGATTTGCATAACTGCCTCCAGAATGTTTGTTGGCAAAACGATTTGCTCAACTGGGCCAAAGGACTTAACGTTCCGTGATTTGATAATTTTCCAATCTCAGCACATCGCTTATGGGAAAATGTTTTCAACAAATTAACATTTTTTACCTTCTAAAGATACAAACAAAAGCTCAGTTTAGGCAGAGATCACTTAAAAAATCACTCATTCTATTTATACCAAAATAGTATCAATTATGATTACTTATATTTGTTAACATAAAAATAATACCTAAAACACACCAATATTTAATAATAATAATCTTTATAAATATTACATTTTAGGCGTTTTTTTAATTCAACATGTACCTAAAAACACATATATTATTTTAATCCGCATTTACTTATGTAAACTTTTTTACAAATCGATAGCAATCTAAGGTTAGACATATTTATTTATTACCTTAGGATGCGTTAATATTAAGGCGCAAGTGAGCAATTGGCCGACTAACTCCATCTAAGTGTCAGCTCAAAGCTCACTTTCTTCAGGTTGATATAGCCTGTTGCTACTGATAATAGTAAAAAACAATACGTCCAAGTCACCTTTCAACAAAAAATTATACTAATACTTGGTTCGCTTGCATTTATAAAAAAACGGGGGAAGAAGGGGCAAAACTTCGATGAAATTTCCAACCAAATTAAAACAATATCCTCTAGCAGTAGTTGCGATTATAGGCCTGATTGTAGCTGCCATTTGTCTGACCTCAGCTTCTCGAAGCATAGGAACTTCCTCACAAACCCATGCTGTCGGTTTGACTCTCATTTTTGATTCTCAAGCTATCGTTGAACACTCTATCCAACGCGTAGTTTGCAGTTTCACTTCCATTAACGGTAAACAGCAAAATAGAGAGGCTCAAATAAAGCACGAAGAACCGACTACAGGCGAAGTTGTAAAATCGCACCCTGAAAGTTGTATATTCTATGCAAATTTAGGCAAAATTTCCAGCGACGTTACTTCAATCAGCGCTCTTTTATACGACACGTCTAATCGAGCTGTCGGCTTCAGCAAAGCAACTGTCAGTCCCAACGGTGAAAGCTCAACTGTTTTTCCCAAAATATATATACTTAATAAGGAAGATCTACATCTGGAAAGCTCAACTCATCTGCTCTCTCCGCAAAAAACTATAAAATTCAGATTAGAAGCCACAGCTAAAGATGATGATGTAACTGCAGATTTAACTAAATTAGTTGATTTTACAACCGATACCGCTTTACTTATCCCTATCACCAACGGCCCGGCAGGCGCCTTCAAAAGTATTGCTTATACAACTGAAAAAGGAACAAGTGCTTCTGTGATACTTCCTTTGACAGAAGGAGATATTTCCATAAGCAGTTCCCCTGTTTATATTACTGATAAAAAATTGGTCTCTATCTCTTTACACCTAGACAAGCAAAAGCAAGTTGTTTCAGAAGATGGCTCTTGTACTATTCCTCTCAATTTTGCGCCTACTTTCAGCACCGATAGTAAAGGGGCCGTTCCCAATTTTACGATTCTCCCCAAAGATATTATAAAATGTTCCGTTAATTTTAATAATTCAGAAATTAAAAATGCTGAGGTAATCGCAGAAGGCCCGAACTTTTTTGTGAAGGTTGAGCCTAAAAAGCAGACACATTCTTCAGATATAGCTATAGAAACTACTTTTGACGCCGGAGCACTTATAGGAGAACATAAAATGTTTAACGGGCTCTTAAAAACGCAAGTAGATTAGTTTTTTTCAATATAGCCAAAGTTTATACGGCCAAGCGCCCCCCCAAAAAGATGAGGCTTTTATCCATATAAGGGGGCGTTTTGTTTTTTAGCTCGAAAGCGTCAAGCTAACCCTATACATAGTAAAAGTAGGTACAAGACGCATATGCCTATCACTAATATTTTGCGCCAAAGCGCCGAAGAGCAATATTCCTTAGAGCTAGAAGTTCTTATCAACAATGAGACTAATCCAGTACCTAGCGGCTGGAAGATGTCTCCTCAATCTGTACTTACTTATATATTGGGTAATACCAAAGTGAAAGGCGTAACTATTACACCCAAATATATGGGTTCAAAGCGTCTGTTGGAAATGGCTATAGCTACTTTAGTTACCGACCGCGCCTTATTACTAATTGGCGAGCCTGGCACAGCGAAATCTTGGCTAAGTGAGCATCTTACAGCAGCTATAAACGGTGATTCAACTAAAGTAATCCAAGGCACAGCTGGCACTACCGAAGAGCAAATTCGCTATTCATGGAACTACGCTATGCTGATAGCTCGTGGCCCCAGCCCTGAAGCTTTAGTAAAAACTCCCATTTACCAAGCTATGGAAACAGGCAGTATAGCCAGAATTGAGGAAATTTCTCGCTGTGCTAGCGAAGTGCAAGACGCTCTTATTTCTATTCTGTCGGAAAAACGCTTAAGTATACCTGAGCTAAATTTAGAAGTACCGGCCCAAAAAGGCTTTTCTGTTATTGCTACGGCCAATACCCGAGACAAAGGCGTTAACGAAATGTCGGCTGCTTTAAAAAGGCGTTTTAATATTATCGTTTTACCTACGCCCACAGATATGAAAACAGAAATAGAAATTGTGCGCACACGCGTAGAACAAATGGCTAAAAGCTTAGAGCTGCAAGCTAAAGGGCCAAATTCTGACATTATTACTCGCGTAGTAACTATCTTCCGCGAGTTGCGTTCTGGCAGCACCTTAGAAGGAGATCAAAAATTAAAAAGTGTCGGCGGAGTATTGTCTACAGCTGAGGCTATTTCTATGTTGACAAATTCTATGGCTTTAGCTGGAAGTTTCGGTAATGGCAACATCAGTGAAGCGGATCTGGCCGCTGCACTTCAAGGCGCTATAGTAAAAGATGAAGCCAAAGACCAAAGTGCTTGGATTGAATATTTGGAAAATGTTATGAAAAAACGTCGCGGCAGCTGGACTTCTCTCTATAAAGCTTGCCGAGAGTTGAACTAAAGCATGAATCTACCCTATTTTTTCGGTATACGCCATCTCTCTCCAGCGGCTGCCTTTCATGTACGTACCTTATTAGATAAGCTTAACCCCAAGCTTATCTTGATAGAGGGGCCAAGCGATCTTAACAAGCAAATGGAATGGCTGTACCATCCTGAGGCTATCTATCCTATTGCCATTTTAGCCTACACCAAGAGTACACCTGTGCGCTCAATTTTGTATCCTTTGGCTATTTACTCTCCAGAAGTACAAGCTATTCTGTGGGCTCACGAGCACAATGTAAAATGTCGTTTTATGGATTTGCCTTCAGCTGTTTTTTTAGCCTTAGGAGAAGATAACGAAAAACAATTTGAAAATAAAGATAGTATTGGCGAAGAAAGTGGCAATTTAACAACAGAACAAGCTTATAGCCGTTTAGAATTACTAAGCGGTGAAGATCACGACTCTTTTTGGGAGCGCAACTTCGAGCACATTGAAAATGCTGAGCTATATGCGCAAGCGTCGGCAACTTTTGGCTTAGAATTGCGTAATTCGGTAGACGACAGCTTAGATAGACAAGCCGAAAATATTGTGCGCGAAGCTTATATGAAGCGTGTTATTGTCGATTCTTTAGCTCAAGGTTATAAGGCTGAGCAAATTTTCTGTGTATGCGGTTCCTTTCACGTGGAAGGTTTAATGCATAATGAGCCATTAACCGATGCAGAATTAGCTGCTTTGCCAAAAGTTGAGAGTGACGCAACTCTTATGCCTTACTCTTACTATCGCCTCTCCGACCGTTCTGGATACGGAGCGGGCAACAAAGCGCCACAATATTTTCACCTTTTATGGGAAGCGCTCAATTCAGGCGGCTTGCACCATTTACCTTATCTTTATTTGGCTTCCTTAGCCGCTTCTCAACGTAAATTCGGCAATTTAGTCTCTTCAGCTGAAATAATTGAAGCTGTCCGTCTAGCTCAAACGCTGGCCACTATGCGCAATAGTCGCTACCCAAGTTGGCCTGATTTGCACGACGCAGCTATTACTACTATAGGTCATGGCTGCTTCTCCGAGTTAGCTTTAGCTTTCGCCGATACCGATATAGGTACAACTATAGGATTTTTGCCTGAAGGTATTAGCCGCACCAGCTTGCAAGAAGATTTTTACCGGCAGCTTAAGGGGCTCCATTTAGAACGCTTTCGCACAGCAGTTAGTCAGCCTTTGGATTTAGATTTGCGAGAAAATTTAAGAGTCAAATCTAAAGAAGCGGCTTTTTTGGATTTGCGCCGTTCTTTCTTTTTGCATAGATTGCGCATCTTGGGCATTTCTTTTGCCAATCTCTCTACTAAAAAACAAATGCAAGCCAATTGGGGCGAATATTGGTTTTTACGTTGGACTCCAGAAGCAGAAATAGAATTGGCAGAAAGTTCTCTTCTGGGCGATACTATTGAAGAAGCGGCTATTACATCCTTGAAAGAGCGTTGCCCAAAGAGCGACTCTATAGCCACTACCGCCAGCTTACTAAAGGACGCCTTTTTAGGCGGACTTTCTGTTGCTTTTCAATATGTTTTGTCAGCTTTGCAAAAGCTTTCCACAGAAGCAGCTTCTTTAGAAGATATAGCTCAGACAGCAGATGAATCGTCTCTAATAATACGCTGTGAAAATTTGCGTCAACTTGATTGCGCTTCTCTATATCCTTTAATTGAGCAACTTTATTTGCGAGCTTGTTTAATTATGGAAGAAAGTTGCTATACCAACGAATTTAAGCCCATTAGGCAAGCTATGGAGCAAATAAATAAATTACAATTGAACCATAGCAACCTTGACGTCTCTCTGTGGACATCTTTACTTAAACGCTTATCAGTCAACGACAAAATAAACGCTTGCTTGTCCGGTTTTGCTATGGCCCTTTTACTGGAGCGCGGCATTACCAATGAAGAGGAGCTAAATTGTGAAATAAGCCGCCGTCTTTCACATGGTATGCCAGCTGAATCGGGAGCTGGATGGTTTGAAGGCTTATCAAGCAAAAATCATCAAGCCCTGATTATGCGTCTCAATTTATGGAAAACTTTAGATAAATATCTATCTGAATTGGATGAGCAATCTTTTCGCCGCGCTTTAGTCTTTTTGCGTCGCACCTTCGCCGATTTTTCCCCTCAGGAGAAAAATGATATAGCTGAAAATTTAGGTGAGCTGTGGAATTTAAATCAAGCGCCAGTCTCTTTAAGGCAAGTGCCAAAAGCAGAAGAGCAGCAATTTCTCAAAGATCTCGACGATTTTGACTTCAGTGATATTTAGAGGTTAAGCAAAGACATGGATCAGGAACAGCAAACGAAAATAGCTCGCTGGCGCTTGCTTTTAGGCTCGGAAAGCGAAGATAAATTCAGCTCTATGGGCGCTCAGCCGCTTAGCCAAGAGCAATTTATGCTTGATCAGGCTTTAGCCTCTGTCTATGGTACGACAGAGGAAAGTTTTAGTGGCAGCAACGGTTCAGCTTCTTCTGGCTCAGGGCCTTCTTTGCCCCGTCTTTCTCATTGGCTGGGCGATATTCGCTCTCTTTTTGATGCTGACACCGTAGCCATAGTCCAAAACGATGCCATAGAGCGCCAAGGCCTAAAACAACTTTTGACCGAGCCGGAATTATTGGACAATCTCCAAGTAGATGTAAATATGGCCTCTACTCTTTTAATGTTAAAAGATCAAATTCCGGCTAAATCTAAAGAAGCTGTACGCAATTATATAAAAAAAATAGTTGAATATATAAATAAACTTTTAGTCGACAATTTACAACGGGCAGTTGCTGCCGCTATCAATAAAAAAAATCACTCTCCTCTGCCTTCTTCAGCAGCTCTCGATTTTGCCCGCACTATTCGCCGCAACCTCAAAAATTTCAATCCTACACTAGGAACTATTATTCCCGAGCATGTCTATTTTTTTGATAGAGATAGTCGAATAAATCGCTGGCAAGTAATTTTAGATATAGATCAGAGCGGATCTATGGGCTCTTCCATTATATATTCTTCAGTAATGGCTTGCATTTTGGCTTCTATGACTTCGCTACATACCAATATTGTGGCTTTTGATACTAATATTATGGATCTAAGCGACTTGTGTAGCGATCCTGTAGATTTGCTTTTCGGTTTTCAAATGGGCGGCGGTACTGATATTGCAAAATCTTTAGCTTATTGCCAGAGCCTTATAGAGCAACCAGACAAAACTTTATTTTTCCTCATTTCAGATTTGGAAGAAGGTGGCAACCGTGCTTCTTTGTTGCGACGTTTGGAAGATATGAAAAATTCAGGCGTCAGGGTAGTAGTTTTACTAGCTATTGCCGATGGGGGCAAAGCATATTATGACGCCCAAACAGCCCAAAAAATTGCTAACTTAGATATTCCTTGCTTTGCTTGCTCTCCAGAAAAGCTTCCAGAGCTATTGGAAAGAGCCTTAAAAAAACAAGACCTGTCGATTTTTGCTAAGAAAGGGTAAAAAAATGAGCCATACTTTAATTGACGAAGACACGATTGCTTCTCTGGCACCTTCACCAGCGGCATTAAAAAACGGACGTTTATTATCTGAAACAGGCAAATTTTCTAACCATTACCAATCGACTGACGGTACGCTCTATTGGGCTGAATGTGCAGGCAGTGGCAAAAGTACATACCAAACTTCCGCAGATTTTGCCGACCCAGCAAAACCGATTTGCCGTTGCTCTTGCCCAAGTAGGCAATTTCCTTGCAAACACTCTCTAGGGCTACTTTACGAAATTGCTATAGGCAAAAATTTTGCTATAGCCGACATTCCCCTAAATTTGCAAGAAAAACGTCGCAAACTTCAGCAAAAAAATGAAAATAAAAAAATTGCAGCTACTAAACCTAAAGTTACTAATACTTCTGCACAAAAAAAGAAAATCGCCAAGCAATTGGAAGGCTTAGCCTTAGCTGAAACTGTAATAGATGAATTGCTCAATTCAGGATTGACAACTCTAGGTGGAAGCTCACTGGACAGTTATCAAAAATTGGCCAAAAATTTTAGTAGTTGTTATCTACCAGGAATACAAACAGCTTTTTTGCGTATGGCCTTAGCAGTAGAACATTTGCAAAGTAATCCTCAAGAAGCTGATAAACAGTATAATTTTGTTTTGCAAACTCTTATCACTTTACATTCAACTATAAAAAAATCAAAAGTTCTTTTGCAAAAGCAACTTGATGGTCAAGAAAGCACTCCTGAAGAAGCTATTTTATTCGAAGCTTTAGGCGGAGTATGGCGCTCCGAAGATTTGCGCAACTTAGGTTTAGTGCGTCGAAATGTAAAATTAGCACAATTGTCTTTTGATGTTTCCTTAGATGAAGCCAAGCAAGAATACATAGAACGCGCTTTTTGGATCGATATTGACAATGGTACTATTTACCATACGCTAAATTTGCGTCCAGTTAGAGCTTTAAAGTATGTAAAAGCTTCTGATAGTTGTTTCAGTTTATTGGAAGTAGCTGAATTACTTATTTATCCTGGAGGTTTAAATCGACGCGTTCGCTGGGACGAATGTGCCAAATATCCTCTTGAGGATAAAATTAAACTCCATTTGCCCACTTTAGCAGAAGAAAATATTGCTGTAGCTGTAAAAAAAGCTAAAGGCCAATTTAAAAATACACTTTTTCCTAAATATTTGCCCATTCTCTTGCCTATAGCTCAAATTGCCTATAATGAAGACACACCAATTTTAGTAGACCCTATCGGAAATCGTATAGTTGTTCGCCATAGCCAATTAGACGGTAAAAAATATGATACTATAGCTTCTTTAAAGCATTTTCCTTTACCTATAGATAGTGGCTGTGCCGCTTTCGGCTTACTTTTCTACGATAATTCTGACTATTCAATTTGCTTTGATCCCTACAGTATAATTGCCAACGGCCAGATCGTCCGCTTAATGTTTTAAAAGGGAGTGCCTAAAAAAATAATGAATTTGCAAACTTTACTCGATCTAAAAAAACAACTTGATCGCTTAGCTATAGCAGGCACCTCTCTATTAGCTGACGATTTTCGTTTGCCAAAGAGTTTAGAAGCTCTGGCCCCTTTAGCTGCAGCTAGTCCTGTTTTTGCCAAAATTAGCGAAGGACTAAAAAATTTGCTAGAAGCTCCACCAGAAAATCGCAATTTCATTTTGCTAGACCTATTAGCTTTAGTAAACGCTGTAGTTTATACCCAAGGCAGCTTCGGATGCGTAGGCGAAATAACAGAACAGAAAATAGAACCAGGACAATACTTAGAATTAAATTATACCAAATTAAAAGAAATTTTAGATCCCATTACTGGTAAAGGCAGCGGTCGTTTCGTTCCTATCCAAGAGCTATGGAATAATTGTCCTGAATATTTTGCCGACTATAGGGTTATTTCTCGTTTAATAAACGCCTTAGATGAAAATTATGCGGAATTAGGCACACTCTATGTCAAAATTTTGCACCATCAACTTAAAGAAGGAAATTTTAATCCCAAGCTTTTGGAAGAGAATTTTGATCCAGAAGGCAAACGCTCTATGATCCGGCGCGTCCAATTGCTAGCCTACGCAACCGAAGAACAAAACTGGCTCTTAGAGCAATTGCCAAAAGCTAAAAAAGGTGTCAAAGAAGCCATTCTTCTGGCTTTGGGTAAACACAACGCCAATTTGTCTATATTGCTAGATTTAGCCAATACAGAAAAAGGTAAAAATTATCAAGCGGTTCTTAGAGCGTTAGCCCATATCGATACTTATCAAACTAAAACTTTATGGGAAAAAGAGTTCGAGAAAGATCCTCTGGCAACTATACAATTACTAGCCGGCTCCACCGCTCCACTAGCTATAGAATTAGCTTCTCAATTTCTCTTGGAAATTATGCAAAATTTAGCCAATGAGCAGAAGCAAGAGAAAGCCATAAACGCTTTTCCTCATTGCCTGGAAGCTATGATCGGTAAATGGAATGCTGAGAGTATAAATGTTTGGAGCCAAGCTGCACAATATGCCAAACATATTTACAGAACCCCTTCAAATTGCGGTGCAACTACAACTATGTTGGCTTCAGCTCTAGCCAAAAGTTTAGTAGTAAATCCTTGTGATGAGGCTAAAGCTACTGCCCAATATCTAGCAGAACAATATCCAGCCTTTTTGTGCGCTGGCTTTTTAGCTGATGCTCTGACTTTATCTAGCGAAGAGCTATACGATAAATATGCTAATAAAATTGTCCATAAGTCCTTAATAAGGTGGGAAACTAAAGACAAAAAAGCCATTCGCTTGCAAATTACGGCAGCTATTTCGTGGATTTATCATAGTGAACTTCACAAATGCGATGGTATTCCTTACAGTTACCATGATTATCTAACTAATATAGTCTTTGATAAATTCCAACCTATTAACAAACTTGATTTACGCTGGTTTAGTTTGCTAACCGCTCCCGATGTTGGTCGTCCAGAATCTGCAGATTCTTACTTTACCGATCTTCCGCAAATTGGCGGTATGTACTATTCTTTGGAGCAAATTATGGCTTGGCTTATTGATGCTGACGATCAAGCTCGCTGTAAAATTATCGGCGATTTCTTATACAAAAGCGCCAAAAAAGAAAAAAATATTTGGATAAAAGCCGATTATTGTAAATATCTTAAACAATGCGGCTGTAATGATTCTGACTTAGCTTTTTTGCAATAGCTTATAGCTTTTTTTGCATTCTAGCAGCGCCAGTTAGTGTTTGGCCAGCTTATTTGCTATGTTTGCGCTTACTCGTTGCGTTGGCTGCGTAGTTTTCAGCTTAGAGACGCTAATTTAGTGTTCCGCCCGCCCATTAGCTATTTCGTGCTAGCTTCATTTTTTGCCATATCTACGCTCCGGCTGACTGGCCACAAAGTGGCCAGAGGCCTGCGCTACCGATATGGCGAAAAAATTGCGCTATAAGTTTTGGCTGCGGGGCTAGTGTTCATGTTGGCTAGCTCCAGCAGCGGCTCTTCCAGGCTCGAACTGGCCTAACGGCCAATGTTCTTCGCCTTCCATTCGCCGCTGCCTCCGCCTGTTGGTTGAAAAACTACATTGTATATAAAAACTTGGGGAAATTATAAAAAATGGATTATCACTAAAAGCAAAACTAAAAACAAAAATGCGGATTGTAAAATTAAGTTGAACACATAAAAAAACCATAGCCTCGCTCATGTGGTAGAGTATATCTGCAACAAA
>CAKTUZ010000023.1 GCA_934621605.1 uncultured bacterium
GCCATGAGGGCTTCTTCACGACCGTAAAAATTGGAAGCCAAGCGCATGCTGCCCAAATTGGAATATACTACGGAGCTAAGCAGCATAATCACTAAAACGACTGTGAGCATCGTGGTAATAAGAACTATGCCGCGCTTATTTTTTAACATATACTGCTCTCCTTTATAGGATTTTATCTAATCTATACTGTCGGTTCAGATTATATTTTTAACAAAAAATTACAATTGCCCGTGCTTGTTTGATATCGCTTGTTTCTGTCCTTTATTTCTATAGGTTTACGATTGGGTTTTGCTTTTGGAGCGTAGTAAACTTCGATTGGTATCATATGTTACAAAGGAGTGAGCTTTTTGAAAAAATAGCAAAATAAATAAAAAATGTGCTTGTTTATGCATAAAAAACTTTGTACATTTGGAATAATGAATAGTGGGACTTTTTTCGTTGGCTTGGTGATTTGTTCGCTGCCTTGGATCGGTGTGTCGCAAGTTGCAGCAGCTGACGGTAGTGAGAGCGCCAATGGCGGAGTTGTTTCGTCTAAGGTGGAGTCTCAGGCAAAAGTCTCAGGGTTAGGTTGTTTAGAACAAAAAATTTTCGTCACCTACATAGAAAAGAATGAGGAATTAATGAATATAAATGTAGAACGCTCTTCCGACTTATTTCGAGCCGGTTCTCTGGCACAGACTAACGGTGCTGCTGCATCTAAGCAAGCCGCTCCCCAGGCGTCGTCTGTTTCGGCTGTTCCTGTAGATAGCCTCTCTTTAAATAGTACCGAAAATAAGGAAGTAACTGTTGGCGCTCCCAAGAAGCAGGTTGCTCAAGTCAAAGCTGAAACTGCTGCTCAGGTAAAGGCTGAGACCGCTTCCGTGCAGCCTGAAGGTACCGATAAAAAACAAGTTCTCTTCCAGTTTGACAGTCGCGGTTGTCCCCAAGTAGATCTTAGCAATATCGGTCTTAAGGGGTCTTTTAATGATCAAACTGGCCTCTATGATCAGCATTGGAACGGCGACAAGATTATCCCTATGCATGATGACGGTAAGAATGGCGACGCCGTCGCCGGAGACGGTATCTTTACCGCCGCCGTCGATCTTAAAACTGGTCAAAATCAGCAGTTCAGCTGGGGCGTGGTAGGTGATATTACCGGCAAAGACGGTAAAGTGCAAAACGCTCAGTGGCTGGTTATGAGCGAAACTAACCCTAACTTTAACTTAGAAGATTCCTCCGTACAAACTTACGCTCCTGTCCAAACGCATCTCTTTGGCGTTCATAAAGAAGGCGAAAATGGTGTTCGTTTTCAGACTTGGTCTCCGGAAATGGGCAAAGGCGATTTGGCCGACTATAAGCTTTATGTGGAAATAAGCAATCCTCAGACCGGCGAAGTGGAAGAACGCCTGCCTATGGAAAAAAATGAGCAAAATGGTGTTTGGACTCTCACTCAGGACGACGGTTGGAACAAACTTAAGGGTAAAACTTACCAATATGCCGCTTTAAATGAAAAAGGCGAAGTTTTGAAGAACAGCTGGGGTGGAGAAGTTCGCTATTCCGATCCTCATGCTCGTTACTTGCAAGGTGAACAGCGCGGCTTAGAGCGTATTTTTGTCGATCCAGTTATGGGCTTTGAAGTCGGTTGGTACGACGACAGCGGTAAGGGTGGCCCCAACTATGCCGACAATCCTCAGTGGGGACGTTTTACGGTCGATTCTCATCCCAATGCTGATAGTGTACGCTTAATTTTGCGTGATGAAAATGGCAAACAGCTCAATAAACAAGAACTTTTAGATCGTTTAGGCAAACCTGAGCGTATCCCTTATGAGCAAGCTTCTCCGGCTGATAAGCACGATGTAGACGTATTGCGCAATTGGAAACTGGATCAAACTGAGCCTATTGATAAGTATTCTTGGATTAACGGTGTTAATGAAGACGGTTCGATTGATATGAATCGTGTGGACAGTCCTGGCGCCGGTACGGCCTGGGTTACTGCTGTCAACAATTTCCCCAAACTGATTGGTATGCAATATGAATATCAAGTTGTGGAAGACGGCAAGTTGGTAGGCGATGTCAACGGAGATGGCAAGCTCAGTAATCAGGAGCGTATTGCTACTCCCTTTAACGATCCTTATACCAATGTCATTCAGCCCAAGCCTGGTTCCGCTCGCAAATCTTTAGTTCGTGAATCCAGTTTTGAGTTCCAGTATGACAACGTACCCAGACGCCAGACTAATCACAATAACTTTGTAATTTATGAAGCCCATGTCGGTTCATTTATGAGCTCTAAGGATAATGCCGTTCCGGCTACCTTTGAGGACATGATTAACAACCTTGACTACTTTGCCTCTTTGGGTATCGATACTATCGAACTTATGCCTACCAATGAGTTTGGAGCCAAGCGTGATTGGGGTTATACTCCCGATTATTATTATGCTGGTGCAGCCAGTTATGGCTTTGAAATGGATCGTCAGGAAGCTTTGGATCGCAAGTTGATTACCGACGATGAGCAGCCCGGCGCCAAGAGCGTCTGGATTTCAGGTACTGATGCTATGAAACTTTTTGTAGACGAAAGTCACAAGCGCGGTTTCAATGTAATGGCCGATGTAGTTTATAATCACACTTCCGGTAAACCCGATGCTGATGATCCCTTAGGCCGTATCGATGGAGGTAAGCGCTCTTTCTTTAACTGGTGGCAGCAGGGTGAGTCTTGCACTCCTTGGGGGGCTAAGCCAAACTTCGCCAATCAGAGTGTCAAAGATTTCTATTCTGATAACGCCGTACAGCAAGTTGCTGAGTTCGGTTTTGACGGCATTCGTTTCGACTTTACTCAGGTGTTGCACTCGACTGGTAATTCTGCCGAACAGATTGAGGGTATGAATACTTTACGCCAGATTAACCGCTCCTTGCGCTTAATTAAACCTGATGTCTATACCGTAGCCGAAGACTTCAGCGGCAGCTGGTTAGTGGCCGCCGATCTGGATAAGTCCGAAACTCAGGGTTCCGGTCAGGGCAGTTGGGAGAAGAAAGGCATGGGCTTCAGCGGCGTATGGAACGATCGTTTCCATGACGATCTGTTGGAAATGGCCCAAGGCGTAGGCAGTGCCGATCGCTTAATGGAAGCTCTTACTTGTCATGTGGGTGTAACTGATTGGAGCCGAGCTGTTACTTATGCTCACAGTCACGATGAAGTTGGCAATACTGGCAATTGGATTCACCGCGGTGCGGCTGCTTCCAAAGATGATGAGGCTGTTAAGCAGCCCTTCCCGCGTGCTATTGCCCGCACCGCCTCGGCTATTACTTTAACTGGCCCCGGCGTACCTATGCTTTTCCAAGGTGAAGAATTCTTAGCCAATAATGACTTTAAGCACGGTCTGACTTCTACTTGGGGCGCTGATATGGACTGGATTAAATTCCCTGTTACTCCAGATAAGTTGGATAATTTCGCTAAGTGTGCCGCTATGGACAATTCTTCTCGCGAGGTAGAGCGTTCTCGGATGAGCGCTGATGAGCAAAAGTTGTTCGACCGTTATTGTGAAATGAATCCTGAGCAGAGAAAACAAGCCGAAGATTTTGCCAACCAAGTTGGTCAGTTCACTTTGACTCGCGATTTGGTATCTTTGCGCCGTACTTCCTCCGCTTTCAATGCTACTGGCAATACCAGTCGCGTTTACACTCACAATGACGATAAAGTATTGGCTTGGAAGCGTGACAATGGTGGCTCTGATGAGTTTGTGGTTGTTTCCAATTTTGCTAATACCGACCGTTCCGGTTATCGCATGGAATTGCCTCCTGGCCAGTGGAAAGAAGTATTTAATACCAACGCTCGCTGCTATGGTGGCACCGGAACAGGCAATGGCAGTGCTACTGTCAGCTCCGGTAACGGAATCTTCCTTCCTGCCGGCGCAACTATCGTGTTGAAGAAGCAGTAGTATACAAAAACTTTGACCGTAAGTTGGCACGACATCTTCGACTTGTCAGCTTGCGGTATTGATAATAAAAATAACGGTCGTTTTTATGACGGCCGTTATTTTTTATCTGAAAGTAAATTAGGCCCTGACGAAAGGATTATGCTTTTTCTCGTAGCCTACGCTAGTCTGGGAGCCGTGACCTGGGTAAAGAATTGTGCTATCGGGCAAGGCATAAACTTTATTTTTTATAGAGTTTATCAAGACAGCATGATCTCCATCGTGGAAGTCGGTGCGTCCTACAGAACCGTGGAAAATTGTATCGCCGCAGAAAGCGTGTTGACCACAAACTAAGACTTGGCCGCCTGGAGTATGGCCTGGAGTGTGAAGTACCTTAAATTCCAGATCCCCGGCTTTAAAAATCTGACCATCCTCTAAAGTACCATCAATTTTGGGAGTTTCGTGACAGGTTAAGCCCAACTCTAGAGCATCGCTTTGGCACCTGTTAACCGCTTTTACATCTTGACTGTGTACATAGAGAGGTATGTGCAGATCTTTTTTCAGTTGAGCGGCTCCTATGAGATGGTCGCAGTGACCATGGGTAAGTAAAATAGCTTTAATGTCTAAGCCATAAGCTTTAATAGTGTGTTCAAGTTCTTGAGCATCATCGCCGGGATCGATAATAATGCCGACATTATGATCGTCATAAACTAAATAACAATTAGTGCCAAAAGCTCCTACAACTTTGGTAATAATATTTACTGACATATTGGGGCTCCTTGAGCTCGGTTAATTAAATTTTAACTTGGGGAAAGGAGCCAACTCTTCAAAGCGTTTGGCTACTTCCAAAATGAAGCGATCACTGCCACGTGGGCCGACAATTTGTAATCCGATAGGCATTTTGTTGTCACTTAAACCGGCTGGGATAGTAATGGCAGGTTGGCCGGTTAAGTTGAATGGATAGGTGAAAGGAGTCCAGCCGAAGAGAGTGGATATTTTGCGACCATTGACACTTTCAGGACGCTCTAATTGGCTGTCAAAAGCTTCGATAGGCATGGTAGGGGTAATCATCAGGTCGTAGCGCTCGAAGAATTTATCCATAGTGTAATAAAGCTTTGTGCGTTTTATGGAATCTTGGCTGTACATATAAGCAGGCAGTTTCATACCTTCCTCGATAATGTCGACCATTTCCGGGGTAAGCAAAGCTTTAGTCTCTTCACCTAAAGGAGCATAGCGAGAAGCATATACTGTATTCCAAATGTTCAGCTCTAAAGGCTCGGGATCTTCATCGATAGGCGGATTTTCTTCATTGACGACATAGCCGAGCTCGGTAAATTTTTGAGCGGCTTGATTGACAATTTGAGCTACTTCGTCTCCTACGGGAGCATAATTTAAGTTGGGACTGTAAGCTATGTGCAATTTATCAGAAGCTGATTTTGGCCAATCGTGAGGACTTATACTTAAATTGTCGTGAGAACTGACTCCGGCTAAGACTTCAAACAGAAGTGCAGCTTCATCGACGTGACGAGCTATAGGGCCAGTGTGACTTAAAGTGTAGTACAGATCGGGAATAGGGTAGCGCGGAACCATAGCAAAGCTGGGTTTAAAGCCGACTACACCGCAGAAAGAAGCCGGAATACGAATAGAACCGGCTCCATCGGTACCTTCGGCGATGGGTACTAAGTTGGCTGCTACTGCACTGGCTGAGCCGCCGCTGGAACCGCCGGCATGACGTTCTAAGTTCCAAGGATTGAGAGTAGGGCCAAAAACTCTGTTGTTAGTAATACCTTTATAGCCAAATTCCGGCGTATTGGTTTTTCCTAAAATAATGGCTCCGGCTTGGCGAATGCGGGTAACAGAAATAGAGTCAAAATCGGGTATGTTATCTTTCAGAGTGAGAGAGCCGCAAGTTGTGCGCATACCTTTAGTATAGGAAAGATCTTTTATAGCTACTGGAACGCCGTGTAAAGGGCCTGTCGCTTCTTCGTTCTCGGCGCGGCGAGCTTGAGATAAGGCTCCTTCACTATCTAGAGTAATGAAAGCATTTACTTTAGAATTTAACTTGTCTATGCGTTCAAGGTAAGCTTGGGTAACTTCTACGGGTGATAATTTCTTTTCTTTTATAAGTTGAGCCAGTTCGGTGGCTCTGAGATCGCAAATATTCATGCTTGCATATTTTGCCAAATTGGACATGCTCTTCCTGCTTGGAATTTAATTATGGAGCAATTTGGGGCGCTAACTGAGTTGATTGCAAAATGGACATTTGGCGGAGTTATGGCTTAGAGCTTTGCAATAAGTTCGGCCGCAATCGATAAATTGAAGGTGGCGTTTGCCCCATTCTTCGGGAGGAAAGAGTCTCTTAAGATCGGCTTCAACTTGCTGGGGAGTTTCGCCCTGAGAAAGTCCCCAACGTCTGGCCAAGCGAAAAATATGTGTGTCTACAGGAAAAGCCGGTAAATTGAAAGCTTGCAATCTCACTACCGAAGCTGTTTTATGGCCAACGCCGGAGAGACTTTCCAGACTTTTGAAATCTTGCGGTACTTGTCCGGCGAAATTGTCTAAAAGTTGTCGGCACATAGTTTTTAAGTACTTTGCTTTATTTTTGGCTAAGCCTAAGCCGTAAATGTGACGATAAATTTCTTCTTGGTTGAGCTTGTCCATTTTCTCCGGCGTATCGGCCACAGCAAATAAGTCGGCGGTAGCTTTATTTACCCTCTCGTCAGTACATTGAGCCGACAATATAACGGCTACTAGCAAAGTGAAGGGGCTGTAAAAAACAAGGCTGGGCTTAGAATTAGGAAAAAGTTCATCTAACTTGGCACTTACAAAAGCGGCTCTTTCTCTGGTAGTTAGCATATGGTATTCTTTTCTGCTCTCTATTTTATACTGACAATTCTGAGGCCGTCATTGTCGGAAGGAGTATCTTTAGACTCCGTGGAGACGCTATCGTCACTATCGGAAATGAACTCTGCGTCGATAACTTTGCCTTCACCGGGAAAATTAGGTCGTTGACGGTGGCGTACTGAACCTTCAGAAATTATATATTCTGGATTCTCACCCGAATTAAATTCGTCATTATAATAAGGGGCGTTGGCACCGTCGAAATTTATTTGGCTATTGGGGTTGAGCCCGCTCATACCAAGAATATGACTCATAACATTTCCCATAGTGCCTAAGCCAAGGCCGAAAAGATCAGCGATGCTAGCAGTCCCCTCTTTTACTCGGCGCATACGTTCAAACATAATCGCTTGATTGAGTTCTTGACTGCCGCTCCACCAGATAAAAATGGCAATTACAATCAGCATATGATTATAACCGGCACCGTAGATGGCCATGACTATGGCACAAGCTCTGCCAATACTGACGGCTTTGTCGGTAGCAGTTAAGAAATCGTACTTTTTGGATAAGAAGCCGCGCAAAATACGGCCACCGTCCATGGGAAAGGCCGGAATTAAATTAAAGGTCATTAAGACGATATTGCTCCACATGAACCAATTGAGAGTAGCTGTAGTATAAACTTGCACCACAGGTATAAAGTTGGATGCCAAATAAGGAATAAAAATAAAATTTGTAAAGAGATAGGCGGCCAGGGCCAGAACAAAATTGACAGCTGGGCCTGCTAGAGCTACTAAGACTTCTTGGCGTGGTGTTTTTGGCAAGCCTTGTAAAGTCGCTACGCCGCCAAAAGGCCACAACGTTATATCTCGGGTAGAAATGCCGAAGTGTCTGGCTGTCAGGGCGTGACCATATTCGTGCAAAGTTACTATCATAAAAATAATCAAAGTAAAAAGCACGCTTATTAAACTGGTAGCCCAATCGTTTCTGGCTCCGCGTGAGAGAAATATCCAGATTAGCAGCAGCATAAAGGTATAGTGAACATAAATATCAATACCCCACAGTTTTGCTAATTTAAATGACCAACGCATAAGTTTAGTATTTCCTATTCTTTGCTGATGCTAATTTAGTCTTAAAAGAGAGCATAAGACCTCTCTCACCATTCTAACATATAAGTATTAGCGGTTAGTTTGCGTTATATTGGAATTGAAAGCCAAATAAAAAACCTCGTCGACAGTTAAACAACTCTACAAAAAATAAAGCTGTTATCATTTGCTGTGGGCGAGGTTGAACTGTATAAGCAGTCAACTTAACTGGGAAAGTGTTTCTCCACCTGTAGATATCTGTCAAAAATAGTCAGTCAGTTCAGTTTGCAACTCGTTTAATTCTAAAGCTGCTGCCGAAGCCTGGTCGAGACCGTTATATAAATAGTCTATTTGTGGGTCGTCCACAAAATTGCGACAGAGTTCCAAACCTTCGATATAAGAACTCATGCCTATCTCAAAGCGCTCGGCTAGCGAAGGATCGGCTTGTTCTCTCTCCAAAGCCGGACGTACTCTGTTAATGTATAGTTTGCGGTAAGCATAAGCACTGCTCAGAAGTTTGTCCAAAACTTCGGCTGCTTCTTGAGTATAAGCTTGGCCGCTTTCTACTGAACGTACCAATTGCTCCAACTTTAAGATATTGCCGGGCAAAGGAGACTCGAAGCCATTGTCGCTCAGACCTGTTTCTAAATCGGTATATTCTACCGGCGGTGCTTGTACTAATTGCATAAGTACGGCCGAGCATTTGGAACAGTAGCGGGCAGAAGCTGGATTCTGCTGGCCGCAGCGCATACAAGTCAGTTTTTTGGCAGACTCCTCACCTAACCCTAAACTTTTTTTCATTTGAGCGCAGATACGTTTAGTAGAAGGCAAACTGGCACTAATACGGCGCCAACCGTTTTTAAGGAATTGTTTATCGCCGGTTTCGCACCATGAAGCCAACTCGCGACATCCCAAAGCCTGACAATCCAAGCAATGAGCTAGGAGTTCCAAATCTTCGCCGCTGAGTTGCTCCAAAGCACCGTCAAGGTTACTTTGTGTCTCTTCAATTTTTTCTAAAGTATCTTGGAGAATAATTTTGAAAGCTTCAGGTTCAACTTTTCCATCTACAGCTAAACCAACGGTAACCAGTAATTCTTCAAAATTGGGAGCTCCGGCTACTAAGCGGCACTCGATATTTATGTGAGCTAAATCGTTATGAATTAAACGATCCAAATTGAGTAACATAATGTCAAATTCGGGTAAATTTAGTTCTTCTAAGCTCTTTTTTTCACCCTCTTGAACTATATACATAATACGGGCCATGCCTGCTTTGAGGGCTTCAAAATGGACATCACAAAGAGAAGCTAAAGGATGATTGAGTAAAGTTTGTACTTGAGTGAGTTCCAGTTTTAAGGCGTGCTTAATGGCTTGCCAGAGGAAACGGAGGTCTTCTCCTTGTAATTTTGCTTCTCTGGCACGATAGAGCTCTTCCACTAAAGGATGGCGAGCATATTTCCTTTCGGCAGTGGCCCATTGTCCCATATCGGTCATAACCGTATACATGGTTACTGTGGTTGTCACTAAAAGGTGTAAAGCGTCATCTAAGGCTTTGTTTTCGCCATTTTGCAAAAACTCATCTAAAGCGCCCATACCTGCTTCAACGTTGGTCATAACTTTTTGAGCGCATTCAGACAAGGAAGACTCGCCGTAGAAAAGGGTAAAGCGTTTAACTGCTGCGCGAAGACGAAGTGTGAAGTCGGCAGCTGGAGTAAAGAAAGCGGCCAGCACGGAAGGTTCAACGTGGCCTTGCAAAATATTTTGGCCGACTTTAAGCAAATGATCATAGACAGGATAGGGAGACATTACCATTTGTTCTCCCGTTTCTTCATTAAGCTCGTCCCACAGAGCGGCTACGGCTTCGGCGCTGTATTTTAAGTCGCGCCCAGCTTTTTCAAGAGCAAAAGTCTCTTCGTCATTTAAGGAATTTTCTAAGTCTTGCAAAGCCTTTTCATGGGCTTCCAATTCTGACTGAAGCTTTTTAACCAAAATTTGAAATCTGTCTGTCCAAATAGCGTCCCAAGTAAATCGCTCGAGACTGGTACGTTCGAAGGCAATAACTTGTCTGGCTTTGACAAATAGATCATTTAAAGTGCCAGGTTCAGCTTCACCGACGGATATTTTTTCACATACTCTTATTATTTGCTGTAAGGAAGCAGGAATCTCAGGCAATTTTTCTTTCTCCGTATGGTAAGTCTGCGGCGCAAAAAAAACGGAATAGCCTTTTAGGGCCTCGGTGGCTTATAAACTTCGTGAATAGCTTAGTTTGTACCTTTGAAGAGGAACAGCCATTTTGGGGAAACAAATAAGGCTGCTCATCTAGGGAAAACGAGCAGCCTCTGGCATGGTGTCAGATAAGCAGAATTTAAGTGAAAATTTACTGCCAGTCCGGAGTAATATTTACCCAAGAAGAAGATTTTAAACTATCGGAGGTGATAGCTCCCATGTTGCCGGTTAAGGACTTGGGAAGCAGAGTTGTGCTGGATTCGGCGGAAGAACCCTGAATTTGGAAGAGCATAGTACCGGCTTCACCCATATCTAAACCGTTTAAAGTCTCCAAATTGGTATTAACTTGCTGCAAGGCCTCTGCTTTATCGGGACGCTTTCCCTTTTCTAATTTGCGCATTTCCGATTGGAGTTGCTTGCGAGTGCTAGCTTTATAGTCTTCGAACTTATCACGTATAGCGTTACACTGGGTGGAAATGGAAGCGGTGCGTCTCCAAGCTTGGTATAAGCATTCCATAGCTTTGGCATATTGCTTACGAGAAGCTTCAACCTCGGCTAAAGAACTGAAAGCACAGCGCTGGACAAACATAGCGTCAGGGCCGGAGTAGAGCAGAGCTTCGCGACAGGCCTTTTCACGCAGAGCAGTCTGGCTCTCGGCGTAAGCCGAATAGAGCAGTCCCATAGGACTGTTGGAACTGCCTAAGGTTTGCAAATCTTCTGGGGTAACACAAGCCATGGCCTTCTTGCTGTCGCCACGCTCGAAATGAATGAGAGCCATGCCGACTTTGGCCGAAGCTGTCTGAGTGGGGGTAAAGGTAGGAGAGGAGGCAATGACATTGTAGGCGCCGAGAGCTTCATCGATGCGGCCGGCTTCTTTGAGCAAACAAGCCTTCTGATAATAAGCATTAAAGTTGTCTGGAGCTTGGCTAATTTGTTCATCGTAGGCTATTAAACCGTCGTCCACTTGGTTGGCGCACAAGTAGAGAGTACGCAAAGCTACGGGAATGCGATGATCGCTTGGGCGCAAATCCCTGGCAGTAGTATATTCCTGACGAGAAGTGGCAAAGTCGCCGGTCTGTTTGGCAATGTCGCCTTTGTAAAGGTGCAGAACAGGATTGCGTTTAAAAAGGGAAGACAAGTCGTTTAGCTGGGTTACGGCACGATTGGTTTCGCCTACAGAAGCGTTGGCAAAGGCATCCCACAGTTGTAAATATTTATTATCTTTACGGACACTCAAACCTTCGTCAAAGTATTTCTTGGCCAGGGAATAATTGCCGTTGATAAAGGAATTGATACCATTGACCAGCTGTTGGGTAGCCGAAGTCGGATCGAGATTGCGGGTCTTTTCCCAACTTTCCATAGCAACGCGAGAGTCTTCAGGGTCGTTGCTCAGGCACCAGCGCTCAAAATAGGCTGTTCCTTTGGCAAAGTAGCAACCGGCTTGAGCTACGCGGAACTCCATAGTGTTCCACTTAGGCATAATCTCTACACTGTGATTGGCCAGGGCTATGGCGTCTTCGTTTTTGCCCTGATTGAGATGATAGACAGCTTGTTGGTTGATTCGGGCATAAGCTGTAGCCGCGTTATGGTTCTTGGGAGACAGCTTCAATACTATTTCTAAACGCTGCAGCGCCTTTATATAATGGCCCATGCGATACAAAATCATGGCTTTAGCGTATTGGGCGTTGGCATCTTGGGGATTTTTAGCCAAATGCTGATCGATCAGGGTATTGGCTTTGGTGTAATTTTTGGTGTTGAAATATTTCAAAGCTTCGCCGACAAGCTTATCGTCAGCTTGAGCGGGGGACAACCCGGCAACAGACAGACCGGCAGTGAGAGCGCATATAAGCAAGAATCTGGAGAAATTCACGATAGCCTAAACCCTTTCAACTAATAATGGAGAATTAAAGACGACTTCCCCAGGAAATTCGCTCTGTTATGGTTGTTTACCTGCGCCCGATATTTGGGCTTATTTTAAGCAGAAGCTTCTGAATTTGCAGAAACTGGCGCCGTTTGTTCGCTTTTCAGCTGCTCTAAAAGTTTCGCTTCCAAATCGGGATTACAATAATGAATAATCAATATCTTTACTGCTGCTACAATAGGTGAAGCAAGTACCACTCCCCAAAAACCGAACACATTGGCAAAAACCATCATGCCAATCATTAAACTGAGGGGATGGAGGCCCAGGCTGTCTCCCATTATTTTGGGCACTAAGAAATTATTCTCGACTTGTTGGATAAGTGTATAGACGGCGGCTACAATTAAAGCTAGGGTAATGCCTCCGTTATCCGGTAGGGCTAAGGCCAAAAATATAGCTGGTAAAGCTCCTAAAATAGGGCCGATAATAGGGATCGCTTCTGTAATGCCAGCAATAAGTCCCAAGGCTATACAATATTTGGGCATTATTAGAGCCATAAGCAGCGTAGTTAAGCTGCCTACTGCAAAACAAAGCAGCACTTGGCCTTTTATAAAGCTTTTCATGGCACAGTGCAATTGCAACAGAATGTCTTTGGCCGGCCGACGACGGCGGGTGGGTAACAAGTTGATCCAAAAGTCGACTAACTCTTGGCCTTCGCTCAGCATATAAAAGGAAATGAAGGGAACCATTACTATGGCTGTAGCTATCCAAACTATGGCAGAGGAAAAAGCTCCAGCATATTGCAATCCGCTGTTAATAAGTTGCCCGGCCAAGCTTCCGGCTTGATTTACCAGGTTGGTGATGTTTGTCTGTATACTATTAGGTAAGGCTTCTAGGTGAGTTTGGCGGAAATTATTTAAAATAGTGATTGCTTTTTGGGTAATAGTGGGAAAGCTCTCAGCTAAGTTTTTGATTTCGCCAAACAGTTGGGGAGCGGTTAAAGCGAATAACCCTGAAGCCAGTGCCAAGAGTAGAACATAAGTTATAACTAGCGATTTTGTATAAGAAAAGTATTTGGCACCTGGTATTTTCCTGATCTGTACCATCAGAAATTCAACTATCGGATTTACTACGTAGACAAAAATCAACACCAACAAAAGCAAAGGAGTTATACTTAAAGTTTCTTCTATGGCTTGTTTGGTCCAAGGATGGAAGCAGGCGATAATAAAACTTAGTGCCAGCAAGACTGTGCCTAAGTTTTTTACGCTGTTTATTAGTCGACGTCCGGTTTGCTCGCTTAGGGGCGTTAAACCTAAAGCAGAGGAGGCGGAAGCTCTGTTGGCATCTAGGATAATAGCTTCTGGCTGCGCTGCTTCATGTGGTGTCGGGATTGCGGAGGCTGGAGCTGCAGCTTTTGGGGCTTCAGAATCTGTTTCGAGAGGACTCACTTTAGAAGGGACTCCGTTTCTTATTCACTTCAGGCCATATAGGTATAGCCGGCTAAGCTGCGCTCGAAATTATTGAGCAATTTTTGTGACATTTCTAAGGTTAAAGAATTTTCACTTAGAGCATCTTCGCACTGCTGGCGCATACGTTCGAGCAAGTCTTCCGGATTATATTGGAAATAAGAAAGGACTTTACTCATAGTGTCACCGCGCACGATATGTTCGAGCTTGTAGCCTGAAGGTGTGAGTTTCACTTGAACAGCATGGGTATCGCCGAAAAGATTATGTAAATTGCCCATAGTTTCTTGGTAGGCACCGATTAAGAATAGCCCCAAATAATAAGGCTCGTGACTTAAACGTTCCGGTACTTTACCTTCTTCCTCTGTGCCGTAAAAACTGGCTTCGGAATTGAAACGCAAAGAATGGACGTCCAATAGTGAATTTACGTCTTCCTTTATATCGATAAATTTGTCAATTTTTCCGTCAGAATCGCAGGTAAGATCTGCCAAAGTCACTTTTTCGTCGGGAGCTGTATCCAAACGATGAATAGGCAAAATGGGGAAAAGTTGATCGAGAGCCCATGAGTCTGGAGCTGATTGGAAGACTGATAAATTGACATAGTAAGTTGTGGAAAGTAATTTTTCCAAAGTAAAGAAGTCGTCGCTAGTAGCTTTAGCCTCGCACAGAACTTCATAAATCTTGCGGCAAGATTGCCAATACAGTTTTTCGGCTAAAGCTCGATCTTTAAGCGAAAGCATACCTAATTGGAAAGCACTTAAGGCTTCATCCTTAAACTGAACAGCATCGTGGAATGATTCTTGCGCATTTTCCAGAGTGATGCCTTCATAAATTTCACGCAGAGTTTTTACAATATAGTTTTCGTCACCGAGGGCTGGAGGAATTTTGAAGTTGCCTACTTTATTTTGTCCTAAAACGTCAAAGACCAAGATCGATTGATGGGAGGCCAAAGCGCGACCGCTTTCGCTGATAATAGTAGGTGCTTCTATGTTGGCTTGCTTGCAAGCGTCGTTTATTTCAGCGACGACGTCGTTGGCGTAGCTTTGCATATTGTAATTCTTCGAAGCATAAAAATCGCTCTTGGAACCGTCGTAATCGACAGCTAAACCGCCGCCCACATCTAAGTATCCCATGGGAGCCCCCAATTTTACCAATTCGGCATAAATACGGCCGGCTTCACGTAAAGCTCCTTTTATAACACTGATGGCAGAAATTTGCGAGCCGATATGAAAATGGAGCAATTTCAAATTTTCCAACATATTATTGTTGATCAAAATTTGCACTGCCTGATAAATTTCATAAGCTGACATACCGAACTTGGCTCTTTCGCCCACGCTGTTGCCCCAGTGGCCTTGACTTTTGCGATTGAGTTTAACTCTAAAACCGAAAGAAGCTGGCAAATTTAAAGCTTTGGCGACACGTACGGCTAAGCATACTTCGTCCAGCTGCTCTAAAATAATGATAACTTTTTTGCCAAGTTTGGAAGCTAAAATAGCTGTCTCTAAATATTCGCGATCTTTGTAGCCGTTGCAAGTAATAAGACACTCTGTGGAATTCATAGCTGACAGAGCAATAAGTAATTCAGGTTTGGAACCCGCTTCTAAACCAAAGTGATGAGGCGTACCGCATTTGACCAATTCTTCAATAATGTGACGCTGTTGATTGACCTTAACTGGGAAAACGCCGCGATAGACGCCAGGATAATTATATTTAGCTATGGCTCTGGCAAAAGCCGAATTTAAGCGTTCGATGCGATCTTGAAGAATGTCTGGAAAGCGTAGCAAAATAGGCAAGCTTAAACCGCGTCCTTTTAAAGCTTCGATTAAAGTGTAAAGATCGATGGAACCACCGCGCTCGCCTTGGGGAGAAACGACTAAGTGGCCGTTGGAGTTGATGGAAAAATATGGAGCTCCCCAACGTTTGATGGAATAGAGTTCGTCGCTTTTATCTATGTTCCAGTTAGTAGAATCCATATGATAGTTCCTTTGTGGTATGTAGTGCAACATTTTGTAGTAAATAGAAAAAGGCAGGAGTCGCTCTTTTTAAACCAGTCGCAGAGCTATTACCTGCCTGTTAATTTTAGGTTGAGAAAATTTCCCTGCTCGGTTAAATTATTTTCGGATCAAAAAATTCGACCGAGTAAAGGTAGAAATATTGTTTCAGCGTGTTTGACATATTACCCATAATTAAAGTCAGGGGCTTTGTTTCATTTGCGGTAAGTTGAATGATCGATACGCTCGCCTTTTTCTATCCAATAGGGAGAATGGCGTAAGGCTTCAATATATATTTGAGCTGCTTCCAGAAGGGCCGGATGAATTTTTCCATTGGAAGCCATTAAATCACGATATAACATGTTGTGAGGTTTGCCTAAGAAGTCGCTCATAGTTCCTCCTGATTCTTTTACTATTAAAGAACCGGCTGCGATATCCCAGGGAGAAAGGCCCAATTCCCAGTAGCCGTCAAAGCGGCCGCAGGCGATGTAACAAAGATCTAAAGCGGCAGAACCGTCGCGGCGTACTCCTCTGGCTTTGAGAATCAAATCACGGAACATGCCCAGATGGATATCTGGCGAACTACTTACATCGTAAGGGAAGCCAGTTACTAAAAGGGCGTCTTCCAAATTCGCATTATCGCTAACATGTATGGGGTGGCCGTTTAAGTAAGCGCCTTCACCAAAAACGGCGTGGAAAGTCTCTTCATGGCAAGGATCATGAACTACGCCCACTACTACTTGTCCATTTTGTTCAAAAGCTATAGAAACGGCGAAAAAAGGATATCCAGAAGTAAAGTTGGTGGTGCCATCTAGCGGATCGATGATCCAGCGGCATTGACTGTTACTGCCTATAACTTGACCTTGCTCTTCACCTAAAATACTGTGTTCGGGAAATGTATTCCTGATTAAAGAGAAGATTAGATCTTCGCTGGCTTTGTCTACTTCGGTAACTAAATTTATGCGGCCTTTTTTGTCTATATGATGGGATTCACCGATAGCTTTGCGGATAAGCTCGCCGGCTTGGTGGGCGGCTTTGAGAGCTAAATCCAAGTATTGCTGATATTTACTGTGCATGGGATAAGGTCCTGTCAAAACGATTTTGGGACGCACAGAGGGCGCTCCTTTAAGCTTGGCTTTCTAAGGAACGCCCTCTGCGGTTGATAAATTGGGGAAGCCTAATTAGTTACAATAAGCAGCTTCCTTAAGTAGTGCGTCTACTTAACTTCTTGGCCCTGGTAGTCGTATTTCATAGCGCCTTCAAGATTGAGACGAGCGCCGCTGCCTACCTTTCCTTGTAAGCTTTCCAATTGGTCGCCGCCTTTAGTGAGGCGAGTTACCAATTCGTCATTGCTCATTTCTGGATCCATGGCCAAGAGCAAGCCGGCTGCACCAGTTACGTGAGGAGTGGCCATAGAAGTGCCGCTGTAAACGGCGTAGCCTCCGCCGGGAACGGTGGAGAGAATGTCTTTACCAGGAGCGGCAATATCCACATTCTTCTCTCCATAGCAAGAGAACTTGGCCAACTGATCGTTGCGATCGGTGGCGGCTACAGCGATATTGTTGGGTAAATCGTAGTCGGAAGGATAGTGCGGATAAATATCATTGTTAGTTCCGGAGTTGCCGGCAGACATCATGTGTAAAGCGTCTGGAGAGTTGCGGAAGGCTTCCTGAATAGCAGGGTTCGCCGGGCCACCGCCCCAGGAATTGGAGGTTAAGCGGGCTCCTACGGAAGTGGCATAATTGATGCCGCGAATAATGGAAGCTGCGTCGGCACCACCGTTATCGCTGAAGATCTTGACGGGCAGAATAGTGGCCGACCAGTTTATGCCAGATACACCTTCGCCGTTGTCACCTACTGCACCGATAGTACCGGCAACATGGGTACCATGACCCTGGCGATCCATAACGTCACCGTTTTGCAAGCAAGCATTCCAGCCTTGATAATCATCAACGAAGCCGTTGCCATCATCGTCAATACCGTTACCCGGGATTTCTTTGGTGTTGGTGTAGATATTGCCAGCTAAGTCCGGGTGAGTTATATCAATACCAGTATCGATAACGGCAATCAAGGGACCCTGGCCGTTGGGTAAACCTGTAGTAATTTGCCAAGCTTCAGGAGCGTGAATATCGGCGCGGGCGGTACCGTTATTGCTGCCGTCATTATACATGTCCCACTGCTGACCGAACTTGGCGTCGTTGGGAACCTTACCTTCAGCTAACTGTTCGCGGGTGAACTCTTGACCTTTAGCAATATCTTCGGCGTGATAAATGGTATTGGGAACAGCAAATTCAATGCTGGGATCTTGTTGCATTTGGGCTAAGGCTTCTTCGGTGGTCATACCCTCGGGAAGCTGGAGCTGCATCATTTCGCCAGCGTCGGCAGCCTTCATGCGACCGGGGATTTGGAAATTGTCCAGTACCTTGGCGCCGTATTTCTCAACTACGCTCTCATTGTTGAGACTGGCCATCATAGAACCACGGGTTTTAATGATAACTTGACCGGGAACGAATTCACCCAGAGAACTTTTCTCCGAACCTAAACTGACAGAATCCGAACATACCTGAGGATTGGAAGTTTCCGCTTTAGCTTCCGATTTTGTTGTAGCCTGGGGAGTATAGGTGCTTTGTAATTGATTTATACTGTTGGGTCCGATATTCGAGATCATCTTGCCTCCTAAAATGTTTTTGAACGTCAATATCTCAGCATTCTGATTCTATTGAAGCTTGGCTGAGCCTTCTTGCTTTTTCTTAACTTTAGCATAAAAGTTTTGTTTACTCACAAAGAGAACTGTCAGCGGTAGAAGGCTATTATTTTCGCTCTGCATATTCTCGAAAGCCCTGCTTTCTTTTATTTCGGAATGCAGGGCTTTCAAGGAACAGTCCGTTAACCGGAAGCGGCAGTGGACCTAAGTATTAAGTATGGTTGAAATTATTTGTTTTCTTGCTCTTTGTTATATTTTTCGATAATAGAATCGTAGTAATTGAGTACCTGACGGACGTATTTGCGTCTTTCGGTATAAGGGCCGGAGAAGAAGCTACGCTTGAAGCCATAGACTATGGTATCACGCAACTGTCTGGGAGTAAGATCGAAGGTCTTGAGAGCCAATTCCACTTCGTCGGTCACAGTAGTGTGGCTGACTAAGCGGTTGTCGGTGCACAGTGTGGCCGACAAGTTATTGGCCAGCATCTTACCGAAAGCGTGATTCTTGACTTCACCGATAGCGGGATTTGTTTGCATATTGCTGGTTATACATACTTCGATAGTAGTACGGCTATCGGCAATGTGGCGAATCAAACGCTCTATATATTGCTGAGGATCTTTGACGTTGGGGCCGCAGAGCTCGGGAGAGAAAAGGTGATAACCGTGACCGATACGGTCGGCATGTAAGTCGGTGATGGCTTGGAAAATGCTTTCAGGACCATAAGCCTCGCCGGCATGGACGGTTTTGTGCATAAAGTTCTTATGTACGTAGTGGTAAGCCGCTTCGTGATCGCTGGCGGGATGACCGGCCTCTGCTCCGGCTAAGTCGAAACCTACGACGGGGATACCCTCCTCGTCACGCAAACGCACAACTGCTCTGGCCAACTCCAAGGAAGCCATAGAATAGATCTCTTTAAGGGGAGCTTCTCTGAATACTTCCATCAATTTAGCGTAGTAAGGGGAGCTGGCGGCTACGAAGAAGCGCATAGCGCAAGTAATAAGACCATAGTGGAAAGGAGGCTCACCATTTTTGGTAACGGCCGGAGAAGCGTTATACTCGGCTTCAGCTTTGGCAAAACCTCGGTTAACGGCGCGAATGATCTGCTCTAAAGAAAGGTTCTCATTGATGTGAAGTTGAGGGGCGAAGCGCGTTTCAATGTAGCGCACACCTTCGTTGATATTATCCCAGGCTAATTCGTAAGCTGTTCTTTCTAAAGCCTCTTCGTCAACAAGAACTGCACAAGTATAATTGAAACCTTCCAAATACTCGACTAAGTTGTTGTAGTGAGGGCGAAATACGAGTTCGTTCATGCCTTCTTCCGTATAGGAAGGAAGTTTAACGTTGCGCTCTTTGGCCATTTCGATAAGGGAACTTAAACGTAATGAACCGTCAAGGTGTAAGTGTAAGTCTGTTTTGGGCAGAGCGCTGATTATCTCGCGAGGTAATATCATATATTTATCTTTTATCCTCCGTTTTAACCTCTCGGCTTCGATTATAAAATAAGCTTTTCCTGCCTAAATAATCTGCTGTTTTGTGGGGTATTTCTATAAAAATAATAAAATTGTATGGCCTTTTAGTTAAAAACAAAATCGCATGAAAGGATCTTAAATGCGGTAACTATGTTGATATAAAGCCAAATTGGGAACGGCTCTATTCTTGAGACTTAAAACAGAGGAAAATATGTTTTGGGCATAAATTTACAGTAGTTCGGTCGGTCTGCCGTATTTTGAGAAACAAGTAACCATTTCTTGAGATCGGTAAAAAGGCCGGTAATGCGTAAATTCGCCGACATCAAAGCCGATGCCGATAAACATGCGCTCGGCTTGTATTGAATAGATTCATATGCTTTAGCTAAGGAAAGTGAGGTTTTTAACCTGACAGGAGATTTAGTTTCTGCTATATGCTTGCAGGGAATACTTTAATGAAAAAATATGGTGACGTAGACAGCTCTCTTTGCTCTGACCTTCGCTCTCTATCCAGGGCTATGACGCGTCTTTACAATACGCTGATGCCAAAAATTTCTGTCGAACGTACCCGCAAAGGCAGTAACAATTCCTCTACTGCTTTTCGTGTGGAGTTACCTATTAGAGTTACTCAAGTAGCTGTTTTGGAAGCTCTTGATAATTTGAGCTGGTGCAACTCAGAGTCGCAAGAATCCAAAGAAGGCGTCTCTCAAGTGGAATTGGCCAAATATTTAGGTGTTGATACGGCCACTATGTGTCGTAACATGAGAGTTTTGGTGCAGGAGAACAGCTGGGCGGAAGAGAGAAAAAATGGTAAATCCGAACGGGGTAAGCTTTTAAAAATAAGCGAATCCGGTCGTAAAGCGCTCCAAGAAGCTCAGCCTGCTATTCGTGAGTTAAATTCAGAAATAATTGAGCGAATTTCTCAACGAGGTGTTGATATTAGGAAGTTATCTGACGATTTAAAGGTGGTTGCCGAAGTCGTGGCTTCTATGGAGGAGTGGGCTCAGAATCAAAGGGAAGGCTGATTCGCTTTGGCAACAATTCATAATTTTGTCAAATGATTAAAGCCTGCAGAAACCGAGGACAGGTGCTGCAGGCTTTATTTTTTACTGTTTGTCCGGCAAGTTTTTTAAATTAATTTTAACTTTTGATTTGTTTGAAGTTGATTTATGTTGAACTGGTGAAGGCGTTGCTTGAACCCTTGACGGTGAAGCCGGTTGAACAACTTTTACATGTGGAACGGCTGGCTTAGGGTTGGCGGGAATCACTGTTCGAGGTTCCTGGGGTTTTCCGGGAGCGGGAGCACTGGGAATGCCCGGTTTGGGAGGCTGAGGAATACCGATTTTGGGCGCTTGAGGTTCTCCCGGTTTGACGGGGGGAATAGGCTTTTCGGTTTGTTGAACTTTTTCAGAGGTAGTTTTTGTGGGACTTCCGTCTTTTTCGTAAGGTTCTTTGATGCGAGTTGCCTGTATGGCCGGATCGGGTTGCCCTGGAGTTAGGCTAGGGTCCGGTTGTACATCTTTATTTGGGGGAGGATTTTGATTTGTGGTCGAGGCGCTTGGCGCCGTTTCCGGAACAGGAGTGGCCTCAACGTAATTCTGGGGACTCGGGGAACTTGAAGCAGAAAGGCTGGGGGAAGCCACTTCTGCAGGCGGTAGACCGTCATTTGGCGGTGAAGTCGGCGCAGCGCAAGAAATTGTGCTAAGGCCAACCAAGAGCGAACTCAGCAAAATTTGTAATGAAGAAATTGTTTTCATAATAGACCACTTTCGATTGTATTAGGTGGAAAATCACTACCTTATTTTAAGAAAAGTTTGGCAAAAGCTTGTGGATTTAAAGGCTCGCCGGTGGCTTCTTGACACATTTGTCTCCAATCTGTGCGATTGCCGCAGGCAAAAATTCGCTCCCGTAAATACTGCCCGGCTTTGGGATCTCCGTAAAGGGAAGTTTGCAAAGGATCGTCTATGTTCATAATATTTTTAGTTAGATAAGCGTAAATTTGAGAAGCAAATAAATCACCCATCATATAGTTATGATAATAGACGGGAGCGCCAACTATGTGCATCTTGGCGCCGTAATCTTGACCGCTCATATCAGTCGGAGGGGCTTGGAGTTGATATTTGGCTTTAAGATCCCACCATAATTTGTTTAAGTCTTGGTTGGGATTGGCATACATCTCTTTTTCAAAATGGAGCATAGTTTGAGTCCAACGGCTGAAAATGAGGCGCTCGGAACGAAGCAAACGCCAAGAAGCCTTGGAATATTTATCTAACTCTGTGCCTTTAAGGCCTACTACTTTGGCTAAGAAATCTGGAGTACGGGTCATTTCTCCCATAAACATGGCAAAGCCTTCAGTTGTGAGAATATGGGCCGGGGTACGTAGCAAATAGGGTAAGGATGGGTCTATATATTGATCGTAAAGTCCGTGACCGAGTTCGTGATTTACCGTGTCCATCCAAGCGCCGTTGGGTTTTACGTTGCATAAAACACGAATATCTTGTTCTCTGTCAAGGCAAGTTTCGAAGGCATGCGGACTTTTGCCGTTACGCTCGTAAAGATCGCTGCGGGCAATAATCTTCTCCGGGTTCATATTTAAGCTGTTGTAATACTTGGTAGACAGGACAACCGGATCCAAATTTTTGTAAATATCGTCTAAATTGACTCCTTCTTCTTTGAGCTCAGGAGCTTCCTGGAAGAACAAATCGCCCAAATGCCACGGGCGTACGGCTTCGTTTTCTTGAAGGCCGAAACGCTGACGCTGATAAGAGTCAATCTCTTGCTTTAATTCACGGAAGGGCGCATCGGTTAATTTGTCCAGCTCGTCAAAAGTGGCAAAGAGCTCCTGTTCGTCAAATTCTTGTAAATCCAATTGCATGGCAAAGAAATCACGATAACCTAGCTGGCGGGCCATTTTATTGCGCAGTTTAACCAAATCCTTTAAAGGAATGGCCACTTTGCGTCCGACTTCCATATAACCCAGCCAAGCTTGACGCACTTTGTTACTGTCGCTACTTTCGGCTATTACTTTGCGCACATCATTTTCAGTCAGCTTTTGACCGTCGACGGAACTGCGATGAGTGTTAAAAATTTTATCTACCTCGGCTTCGCGAGAGATAATTTTTGAAGTAATGGTAGCGTCGGCTTGGTAGGGAAGATAGGCATAGTACATCAGATCGAGCTGACGAGCTTGCATGGGGTCGGTAATTTTTTTAGATTCGCGCAGCTCTTTCAGTTGGCGAAAAACTTTTTTGTCTTGATGAAGTTTGGCTGCCGCATTATCAGCCTTTTCTCGCCTTTGATAGGCTTGATCGGAACCTGTGGTGGAGGATTCCCACCAGGCTTCATTGGCTTCTTTTTCCAGAGGTTGAATTTGGGATACATATTTGTCGCGCAGGGCGGCAAACTGTTGTTGAGGAGTTTGGGGAACGGCTTGAACCAGGGAAGTGCCCAAAATGGCAACTCCTAAAACGGCGGCAGCAGCTGTAAAATGAAATTTGCTAAACATAAATTTCCCTCGGATATCTGTTGCTTTTTTGTTTTGATTGGTATTGTGCATGACTTAAATAAATGGTTATTTATTGCCTGCTTTTTTATTCAGCTTGGGTAAAAAAATAACTTTTTGATAGTAGAAAAGTACGGTTCGATCGTTAATTTGAAAATGTAAATATTACAGGTGTAAATGCAATACCTGGGTCGAATTGCCATAGCCGACAGTGGTGGTAGTTGCTGGCGATATTTCGTCACAACTTGGCAAGAATGTTAAAATAAGGTCATTTTTAGCGCTATGCTGTTGAGTATAGTTTAAAATTTATGCTCAATCAGTTAAGCTACTAAGTAGATTTTTAGGGCAACAGGCTGCGGATGATGATTGAGCATGATAAATTTAGTGCATAGGAAATATAATTTTATAGGCAGCTTTTTTTCTGTCCGAGCTGTTTGTGAATATTGTCGAAAAGGTTGAGGAATTGGCAAAATTTGGTGTGGAGGTAAGTGTATGACAGTAAATGGGTGGTCTTTTGAAAAGGAATCGGCCAATTATGAACCCCTTCCGGGAAAATATTTGCAAATCAAGCGTTGTTCTGAATTTGATAAAAGAATTAAAGCACTTTCTATATATTTGCCGGAAGTCCAGCGTCGCTTTTTCTTGGAAAAGGCTTATCCTTTTACTTATTATTTCCATGAGGGACAATTTCGCAAAAGTGGTGAACCGTATATAATTCATCCCATTGCTGTGGCCGAGATTTTAGCTAAATACCATGTAGATTGTGATACCTTATGCGCCGGCCTTATGCACGATACCTATGAAGATAATGCTGAAAGGGTTTCTTTAGATGAAATAGGCCACTATTTTGGGCCGGAAGTCCGTTTATTGGTTGATGGAATGACCAAAATAGGTATAGTCACTTCGCAAAACAGGAGACAGACTGCTGCTTTAAGGAAAGAGTTATCTGAGAGCGGTTACAATACCATCACCAACCAAAAAGTTTACCAATCGTTAGTAGGCCCCAAAAACGGTCCTCCCAGGGAAGTCAATTCTGGTATGGATGAACAGGCCAGAGCCAAACGTATAAAAATCGCCAATAAGAATGCCTCTTTAGCTA
The DNA here is from genome assembly GCA_934621605.1 of uncultured bacterium. Classification (GTDB taxonomy): domain Bacteria; phylum Vulcanimicrobiota; class Xenobia; order Xenobiales; family Xenobiaceae; genus Bruticola. The sequence continues at coordinate 24,114 of CAKTUZ010000023.1, forward strand.
AGTTACTTTTAGGAATTGCTGAGGATCCTAGGATTATTTTAATCAAACTGGCCGATAGATTGCATAATATCAGAACACTTGGCAGTTTGAGGCCGGATAAGCAGAAACGAATTGCTCGCGAGACCTTAGAGTTTTTTTGCCCTATTGCCGATCGCTTTGGTATTTGGGAAATAAAAAAAGAGTTGGAAGAGCTTTGCTTCCGCTATCTGTATGATAATATTTACGATATTTTCAGAAAAAAAGTCGAAGCTGTACGCCAAGAGAGACTGCCCATTATTGAGGCTACTATTGAGCAAATAAAGGAAGTTTTTGCTCGCGAGTCCGTGCAGGCCGATATAAAAATCGATAACAGCGGTTTTTATACGATTTTCAAAAGAATGGAAAATAGTGGCATAATCTCTCTGGAAGAAGTTAGCGGATTGAGTTCGGTTGTAATTACTGTGCCGAATAAAGACGCTTGTTTTGATGTCGAAAGTATCGTCAAGAGAAACTTTCATTCCTGTGGTGCAAGTCTCTATTGTGATTATATTTCTAATCCCAAAGCCAATAAATATCAGGCCATACATTTGGCCATACGTGGTTGTGGTAAACGGATAGTTAAAATTCGTATCAATTCCACGCAGCACAACATTATAAATAATATTGGTATTTTTTCTGAATTTAAGGACTTTAATTACAGCTTGGAAGGACGTGACGTCGGTCAGGCTTTGCGTAGCAAATGGGCTTCTTGGATTAGTTCTATTAGGGCTCTACATGATGTGGCTGCTGAAAATACCGATTTTGTGGATTGGGCTTTGAACAGCAGTTTAGCTCATTCGATCACTTGTTTTACTCCTCGCGGTGACGCTGTCGATTTACCTGTGGGGTCTACTCCTTTAGACTTTGCTTTTACTATCAAGACTGAGTTGGGGCTGTCCTGTGAAGGAGCTTTGGTAAATGATCGATCTGTTTCTTGTTTGGAGTACAAGCTTAAAGATAACGACTTTGTAACTATTGTAAGTTCTGACAATGTTATTCCTCAGCGCAGCTGGTTCGAATATTGCTGCACGCCTCAGGCCAGAACCGCTTTGAGCAATTGGTATAAAGCAAACTACAGTGTCGATTCCAATAAAGCTTATGGTGAGAAGTTACTGACGGCTGCCCTTTTACGGGCCGATTTGTCGGGGATGCAAAAAAATGAAAAATTTTTGCGTCTTTTGGCCAATAAATGCAGTTGCCAATCTCCGTCCGATTTGCTTGAAATGATCGGTACGCGCCGAATTAGTTTGAAATTTGTAAGCGCTCAGTTTGAAGAATGCAAACTCGATTGCAGGGAAGAAGATGAGAATGTTTCTGCTTCTAATTTTAGCGAAGTGTCGGCTTGGGTACATGTGCCCAAATTGAGTAATTGCAAAGTATATGTTTGTGGTGAATGTTGTCCTATAGTGGGCGATGATATTTATGTTGTCGGTTCTGACCCCGAACGGTTGATTCTTCATCGTTCTGGCTGTTCGGTCGGTGAAAGTGTTAGACAAGCAAATTCTGAGCAATACGTTCTTGAAGAGCAGGCATTTTGGTTGGAGAATGCTCAATCTATGGGCATAAATACAGCTCTGAAAGCAAAAGTAGAGCTAAAAGCCGTTTATAATTACGCTTTGGCTATAGAAGTGATTGTACGCTGTCACGACAGTGAACATAAAATTTACGATCTTAAGTTGCATAATAATTTTGCCGGAAATTCCGCGCATATTGTTGTGACAGTGGGAATTGCCAATCTTACTGAACTTAACAGTTTTATAAAAAACTTGCGGAAAATAGACGACGTTGCCGAAGTCTGTCGACTTTAGAGCTAATAAAAACAAGAGAGCTGTTCGGATGGGGGGGAAGACGTCGTTGCATCGTTTGGGCGGTTTTCAAACCAGAGATAAAAGGGAGCTGATTATGACTTATATTCCTGAGGGCTGTGATCCACAGTTAAAATTTGAAGCTAATATCCCTAAGTACCCCGATCTTGAGGAAACTGTCAAACAGAGTATAGCTCATCTTCCATCGGAACAGCAGGAGTTTATTCTGAACAAAGTTTATCCTTATGCTTGTTATTGGCATCAATTGCAAAAGCCTCGCATTAACGGCAAACCATATATTTCCCATCCGGTGGCTGTGGCCAAAATTTTAGCTCCGTTTAAACTTGACGTTTCCAGTGTGGCTGCCGCTTATCTTCATGATGTACACGAAGATAATGAAGATAAGGTTAGTCTGGACGATATTAAAAAAAATTTTGGAACCGACATACGCAATATTGTTGACGGTTTAACAAAGATCGGCAAGGCTAGTGCTAGACAACGCCGTGACGCTGTTAAAGCAGCCGTATCTGAAGCTTCTGTCAGTTTAGCTGCTTCTTTGCAAGCTTCTTTGGGGATCAATTTATTTTTGGGACGTAGCTTGGCCGCTCCTCTCACACCCGCTCAGCTAAGAGAAAAAGCTCGTCAAGCCAAAATCGATGACAAAGCTGCCAGTTTAACCAAATTGGTAACGGAAATGTCCAAAGATATTCGGGTTATTATTATCAAATTGGCCGATAGATTGCACAATATGCGTACGCTTAATGGATTGCGTCAGGATAAACAGATTCGCATTGCTCAGGAAACGCTCAATTTTTTTGCTCCTTTAGCTACGCGTCTGGGTATGTGGCCTTTTAAAACTGAATTGGAAGATTTATGTTTCTTATATTTGGAACCTCAGCAGTATGCTTACTTGAAAGAATCTTTGCAAAAAGAACGTCAAAAACGTTGTCAGGCTGTATCTGCCGCTCTGAAAGCCATTAAAGACGCTCTGGCTGACGAATCAATTAAGGCTAAAGTGGAGTTGCGCACCAAGGCCTTATATTCGGTTTTTGCCAAGATGCGTCGCCAGCATAAAACTTTGGGTCAAATTTTTGACCTCGATCCCATTTCTATAGTGGTTGATGATAAAAATACTTGTTATCAAGTTTTACGGGTAATCCATCAGCGTTTTGGTTTTATGCAAGGCAGATTCCGTGATTATATTGCCAATCCCAAAGGCAACAATTATCAGGCTTTGCATACCACTATTCCCGGAATTTGCTCTCAGCCTGTTGAAGTACAGATTTGCACTGAAGATGAAGAAGCCGAAAATAATTTAGGTGTTCTTAATGTCTTTGTTTCTGGACGGTACAATGCTGATATGAAAAGCGGTGAAGTTAATAAACTTTTCCGTCCTTTGGCTCCTTGGTTGGCTTCGCTCAGCCATATTAAGGAAGGGTGCAAAGAAGATCAAGACTTTTTGGATGTGCTTTGCCAAGACGAGCTCAGTGTGGGGGTTGTTTGTCTCACTCCGGAAGGGCGCAGTATTGAATTGCCGCAAGGTTCTACACCTTTAGATTTTGCTTTTAAGATCCATACCCATCTAGGATTGCGTTGTACCGGGGCTGTAGTTAATGATGTGGAAGTTTCTCTGACAGGTTATGAGCTGCGCGATAATGATGTGGTGTTGATTTTAGCGGCTGATAAAGAAAATCCCTCGCGTTCTTGGTATTCACATTGTCGTACCAGACAGGCCCGATCCAATATCAGCAAATGGTTCTTTAATAATCAAACTCCTGAACCTAATCGCAATATAGGCTATAAAATGATTTGTGCGGAATTAATCCGTCAGGGAGCGGCCGGAGCTCAAACTAATGCTGAGATTATGCGGGCTATAGTGAAATCTCTCAACTTCCAGTCTTTGGATGATTTGTATATCGCGGTGGGAAGTTATCGCACCCCTTTGGCAAGTTTCGTGAAATGTTTAAAAAATTACCGTGAAAACAATCCGCAGAAATTCGAAAAATTGGACGCTAATCCGCAGCGTTTGCGTGATGTTTCGCTTTCTATCAGAATTCCACAGGTACCTAAGGCACGTTGCTTTATTTGTCGTCTCTGTACACCGGTTTTCGGTGATGCCATTAAGGCCGTACGTGATTCTAAAAGCAAAGGTTACTTCATCCATCGTGAGGGATGTTCCGCTTTGACTGATGGAGTGGAAATTTATGAGGCTGAGTGGATTAGCGATATAGATCCTAAGCTTTTTATGTTGCGGGCCACTATTTCTGTTTCAGCTTTGGTTTGTCACGGTTTATCCAATTCCATAATTAGCGTTTTTGACAATAAAAATGTGTTGATCTATAGCTATCGATTTACCAACGATTATGCGAAGAATGTCACCAATATTATGATAGAGGTTGGGGCCGCTTCGGTGGATGAATTGGAAATGCTTATGGACGAAATCCGTTCTATCGATAGTGTAGTTACCGTAGACAGAGCTTAAGTGGTGATTTTTTAGGAATGCAGTCTGAGAGCTTTCAGAGGTGTTGTATAGATATTTGTAAGCTACTCAGTTTTGGTTAAGATATTTTTATGAGGATGATTTAGAGTAAAAATGGGTGAAGATAAAAAAACGCTGGATAAAAAGGCGGAGTTGATTTTAAGCGAAAAAGAAGCAGGATTAAGTGAAAGCTTGCCTCCTCTGAAGCAGGAGTTAGAAAATAAATATTGGCGGGAACTTGTTCAATGTACTGCTTATATCGATGACAAGGGACAGGAAAAGCTTAAAAAAGCGCTTGATTTAGCCTTTAGGGCTCATGACGGGCAAGTTAGACTTTCCGGTGATCCTTATATAGAGCACTTGGTGGAAGTTACTAAAATTTTAGCATCTTACAGGTTAGATTGTACGACTCTTTGTACTGGTTTGCTTCATGACTTAATTGAAGAAAATACCGGAGTTAGTTTAGAGTATGTTACCGAACATTTGGGCAAAGAATTGAGTGATCTTATCGGTGACGTTACCAATCTCACCCAGCGCTTTGCCAGAGAAGAGATTAAGCAAGAGCAAGATAAAGAAACTGACAAAAAAAATGCCAAAAAAGGAGCCAAAAAAACAGAAAATAAGGCTCTTGGTAAAACTGAGGAGACGGGAAGAAAATTTACCCGTTTGGGTGGCAAAGAGGCCGCCGACGAAAACTTGCGCAAAATCTTTTTGGTCATGGCTCGCGATTTACGCGCTATTTTAGTTAAGTTTGCCGATCGTTTACATAATTTGCGCACTTTGGAATTTTGTGCTCCGGAAATTCAAACCAATGTTGCCAACGAAACCTTGGACATTTTTGCTCCCATTGCTTCACGTTTGGGTGTATGGGAATTTAAGGCCGAGTTGGAAAATTTAGCTTTTAAGTACGCTTATCCGGAAGAATACCGTGAATTGACCCAAGAGTTGGAAGCAGTGCGTCCTACATTTGTAGCCGTTATGGACAAGATTGTAGCTACTTTACGGGATAAATTAGCCGAACTTCACGTCGAAAACGAATTGGAATATCGCTTTAAGCATCTGTACAGTATCTATCGTAAAAAGGTACGAGCCCATAAAAGCTTGGCTGAAATTTATGATTTAGCAGCTATTCGTGTTTTAGTACCTACTGTTGAAGACTGCTATATGATTTTTGGCTTAGTCCATTCCTTGTGGTCGCCAATGAATGGGCGCATAAAGGATTATATCGCCCATCCTAAGCCTAATAATTATCGCTGTTTACATACGACGGTTTTCGGGCCAGATGAAGTGCCTGTAGAAATTCAGATTCGCACTTTTGAAATGCATAAAGTTAACGAAGTTGGTGTGGCTGCTCATTGGGCTTACAAAGAAGGCAAAGTTAGTGCCGACAAGAGCAGACGCGATGTTTTTGCTGAGCTTTATCCCTGGATTAGAGCTCTGTTTGATTGTAGCGGTGAGAGCAACGGATCGTCGGAAGTTGGCGAACATGTCAAATTTAGCGTACCTTCCAATGAAGTTTTTGCTTTTACTCCTTTAGGTGATGTTGTCAATTTGCCTGTGGGGTCTACGCCTATCGACTTTGCTTACAGAGTGCACAGTGAAGTGGGCAATCGTTGCGTAGGCGCTTTGGTAAATGATCGCATGGTGCCTCTAACTTACAAGCTGTCTACCGGTGATCGAGTTGAAATTAAAACAGCCAAAAACGGTACTCCTTCGCGTGATTGGTTGAGAATTTGCGCTAGTCATCAGGCTTTAAGCAAGATCCGCGCTTGGTTTAAGCGTGAGCGGCGTGAAGAAAATATTATTTGTGGTCGTGAAGCGGTTAAAGCCGAACTTAAGCGTTTGCGCTTAGCCGATTTGCTCAATAACGAAGAGGTTATGCTTAAAGCAGCCAACCAGTTGAGCTTTTTGAGTGGCGATGATCTGTTGGCCAGTGTTGGTTATGGCGAGACGTCAGCTTTGCAAGCGGTCAGTCGCATTCAGAGTGTGTTGCCTAAAGATGAAGTCTTGCCGGAAATCCCGCTGCCAGAAAATGCTCGGCCCGTTACCAAACGCACCGGGCCCGGTCATGAGGTTATTGTAGAGAACGTAGATACAATTTTGACCAAAATGGCCCGCTGTTGTATGCCTGTGCCTGGAGATGAAATTATCGGTTATATTACCATGGGCAGCGGAGTTTCTGTCCACAGGTGTGATTGTCTTAACTTCGCTCACTTGGCGGCTGTACATCCGGAGCGTGTTGTTAAATGTGCTTGGAACAGCTGTGTTATGCAAGTTACCAGTAAAATTTATTGGGTACATATTGTTATTGAAGCTTGGGATCGGAGCGGTCTAGTTGCTGATTTGTTGGCTTGCTTAGCAGATATAAGAGTAAATGTTAAATCATGTCAGGCCCTAACTTCTGGAGAAAAAGCTAAGGTAAAGCTTTCCGTTGAAGTTACTGGAAATAAGCAATTGGAAGAAGCTCTTAAAAGATTGCGCGGTGTGAAGGGAGTTTTTTCTGCCGTTCGTTCTAGGAATAGATAAGGAAGGTAAACTTGCGGGGGAAGGTTTGATTATTTTTCACAAGAAATACCAGATAGTATGCGTGCTGTTGTTCAAAGAGTTCTCAACTCAAAAGTAGAGGTAGATAACGAAATTGTCGGTCAAATAAGCCGGGGCTTGCTGGTGTTGGTGGCTGTCCATTGTGATGATACGGAAGCTGAAGCCGAGTGGTTAGTTGGAAAAATTGCTCGTTTGCGCATTTTTTCCGATAAAGAGGGTAAAATGAATCTGAGTGTTACTGACGTGGGAGGACAGATCCTGGTTGTATCGCAGTTTACTCTCTACGGAGATTGCCGTAAGGGATTGCGTCCCAGCTATAGTCATTCAGCTTCTCCGGCGGAAGCTTCTCACCTATATACCTATTTTGTTGAACAAATGAAACGCTCTGGCTTAACGGTTCAGGAGGGGCAATTCCAGGCTCATATGCAAGTCAGTTTAGTGAATGACGGCCCTGTTACTGTTATCATCGATACTCCAAGCAAAACTCAGCGAGGTTAATTGGCTGTGGCTTATAAGGTTTTTGTAGTCGACGATTCTAAGTTTATGCGTATGATGTTGGGGGAAGTTATTACTTGTATGGGCTGTGAAGTCATAGAAGTAGACGGTGGAAGACGCGCCGTTACAATGTATGAACATTACAAGCCCGATTTGGTCACTTTGGACATTCTTATGCCGGAGCAAGACGGTATTGAAACTTTGAAGCAGATTTTCAAAGTCGATCCTCAAGCTAAAGTTGTAATGGTGACTGCTCTGGGTATGGAAGATTATATAAAGCAAGCTATGGAATTGGGAGCCTGTGGCTTTATAATTAAGCCTTTTTCCTCCGAACAGGTGGAGACCGTAGTTGCCAAAGTTTTGGGCGATGAGTCCTTGCAAATCAACCGGGAAAAAGAGTAGGAAAATTTGCTCTTTTAACTTTCAGCGGTACTGAGCACAACGATAATGCGACCGCAATGGCACTCTAAGGTAGCTTTGTCTGCGATAATAATATTAGATAAGCCTTTTGTAGAAGAACGCTGTAATCGGTTGTGATTTAAGGGCCATCTAGTTCCTTGTAAGCTTACTTCAGCTTCGTCATCCAGAGAGATAACAGAAAGCAACTTTCCCTGACAGTCGTTCCAAGAATGTTTATTTTGCTTTAACTGATATATTTGGCAATCAGGGGCTGTTAAAGAAGCCTCTATATTTAATTCGTCGGCCAATTGCAAGATAGAAATAACATTAAAAAGACAATGGTCGAGGCGCCCGTAGAGAGCGGCTGCCAAAATTGCTTGCCTAAAGCCCAGCTGAGAGGCGGCTCTCAAGGCCAATTCGAGATCGCTATAATCTTTGTCACAAGGAAAAGCTAAGTATTGGCGGCAACTCTCCTGTAAAGTTGGCAGCAATTCCGAAGGCAATGAATCAAAATCGCCTAACAATAAGTCAGGTATCAAACCGTCGGCTTGCAGGTAAGCTGCGCCGCGATCGGCAGCAATTAGGCAATCGCCAGGTAAATATTGGCTGCGTAGCCAACCTACAGTGGGAGCTGGGCCGCCGCCTACGATAAAAGCTCGCTTAAATTGAGAAAAAAGGCTATTTTGTAGAGATTCCATAGCTTTGTATAGCTTTTTTGAGAGGCGGAATTATTATGCACAAGGCCAGGGCCGAAGGCAGCAAGAAGGTGCTGTTATAACTTGCCGACCAAAGCCAAGGGGAGGCCGGTAGTTGCTTGGGGCCGAGAAAAATATCTATAAAAATTACCCCGGAAATGGTATGGCATAAGAAACGCACTGCAATTGCACTGATAATAGCTCCAAAAGTATGAGATTTAAGAAAAGGTAAGCCCGCTATACCTAACATCGCGTAAGCCAAAGGATAATCGAGTAAAAATTGCAGGGGATGGACAACCACCGGCTCCTGTAAGGCGTGTAGGCAACCGTAGACAAGCCCGGCAATTATACCTCGGTTGCTGCCCTTAGTGAGGGCCAAAAGCACTATAGGCAGCATGTCCAAAGACACCTGTCCGCCGTTGGGTAAGATAGGTATATTAAAAAAGGCCAACAAAAGCGACAGGGCGACGGCAATGCCAACTTCGGCTATGCCTCGCCCCGACTCATGTAACGGCCTGGCTAAACATTCAGCCATAGTGCCGAATTTCCAAAAAACGAAGAGCGCGTCAGCTTATTCAGCCTGACTGTTTTTCCAAGAACGCAAGCAACGAGTACAAACTCTGATTGCCTTGGGAGCGCCATTAACCATAACGACAACTTTCTGAAGGTTGGGAAGCCAACGACGACGAGTACGACGGTTGGAGTGGCTTACCATATTGCCGCTGGAAGGGCCTTTGCCACAATGAGCGCAAACTCTGGACATGTTTTGTTCCTCCTGTATGTCCGTGCTCTTCTCTGCGCACGGTTCCGGGGAGCCGGACGAACGAGAAAGACTTTCTATAAGAACTATTGAGTTAAGAAGATGCACAATAGCGAAGGTATTCTATCATAACTTTAGGCCCTTGTCCAGAGTGAAAAGGTGGCAGCAGAAAGAGGAAAAATCAGGTTTTTTATCTTTTGTTATGCCTAAATTCGCCGAAATCTGTTACTATCTTTTTTGGTAATTTGTTTTTTTTGTTGACAATTAGGTGCGAAGGTGAGGAAAAGTTTGTGGATTATATAACTCACGTAAGCTGGCCCGTTAAGAGGCTTGGTTTTTGGAAAACTTGGTTGACACTCAGCTGTTGGGCTTTTACTATGTTTGGCCCTTTTTGTTATGCTGCTGAATTAACTAAAACTGTAGCTAAAAATGGTCTTCAGGAAGCAGAATTTCCAGAGTTCTCTTTTAAAAATTGCTGTTCTGATAATGTTTTACTTTGGTTGTGTTATATCAGCCTGGGCGTCCCTTTGTTTGTGATTGGTATTGCCTTTGCCGTGTTGGGTTGGCAATCTTTTGGTCAATTGTTTTGCTCTTTGGCTACGTTGAGTTATTTTGTTTATTTTCCGGCTTTTCTTATTTGTGGGGCCTCTGAGCGTGAATTTCCTTTGGTTTGCAGTACTTTTTTCAAGTTGCCTTTCAGCCATTTGGCCGAGTATTATAACTTGGTACTTATTTATATGTTTTGGCAAGGAGCTGTAAGTGCCGTTACCTTTATGCCTGCCATTTTAGTGGGAGTCGGCATTGTTATTGCAGCTTTAAAATTTTCACTGATAAGCATGGCTTTGGTGTGTATATTCTTTTTGTTGTTGTTGGTTGTTCTTTTAGCTGCTCAGTCTTATGTATTTATAGCTATGGCTTCGTTGGTCGGTGACTATATGCGCAACCATAAAAATGAATTATTTGAGAAAGACATTTTAGAAGAGAAGGCTTTTTTAATGCCGGGCAGTTTGGAAGAGTAGGCTAAAATATTATAGTGTTCGATTTGAACGAGAATGTGTTATAACGTGAGTCCATTAATTGTAAGCGTAGTTAATAGAGCGGAGGAAGAGTCGGCGTTGTTGGTGAAGTAAGCAGGATCATTGTACTTGTGCGGAGGGATTGAATATGCAGTTTGCAGGGACAATTAACTACATTTTTAAATCGGCTAATTATATAAAAATTTGTGCTATCCTGATCATTTGTGCGGTTTTTGTTATTACAAGTCCTGTTATGTGCGGATATACTTTGCGCATAATTCGTTCTATACGTGACGGTAATGACCAGCTTCCGGACTTGGTTTTATCGGATGACTTTGCCGTACTGTATATGGATGGGTTACGTTTAATGGTGCAAATGCTCTTGCTGTTCTTACCCATGATTCTCGGTTTGATAATCGTTATACCTTGTATGGCTTCCGGAAAAGAAGGAGCCATGGCTATTGGCGGTATAATTGGCGTGTTGTTGCTTCTGGCTTCGTTAATCATTGCTGCTTGTTTCGGCGTGGCTGTTACTTGTTTGACGGCTGAAGATGATAGTTGGTTAGTAGTTACTCAGTTTTCTAGGATTATGCAAATTGCGGGAACGGATAAGGGGCTGTATATTGCAGCTATTTTCTATCCTGTTGTTTGGAACTTCGTTTTTGGCTTCCTCGGCTTTATTCCTATTGTCGGTAATTTGATTGCAATACCGTTGACTACTATTACTACAGCTTATTTCTGCGGCATGTACATGCGTAAAATTAGTGATAATCCTAATACTGGTAAGATTGGTGCTGATTTATCTAGCGACTATGTCCATAGTTCGGGAGACAACTCAGATTATTAAACCTTGACGCTATAGGCGTTATATAAAGAAACTGCCGTTTAGAATCTTGCTTTATTGCTTGAATAAAATTCTGAGCGGCTTTTTTATTTTTTTACCAATGCATTGAAGAGGAACCAATAAAAGTGAGCACAAAAGACAGCAGGCATTGCAATAAAAACGGTGCGGAATCCTGGCCCCTGCGCCTGCCGTTCGGTATGTACGTTCAAAACGCGCTGCTTGAGCGGAAAATTGCAGCTGAAATCTGATTTTATTTAAAGGCAGGGCCAAATCTTTATCAATTGGTAAAATAGATGAATAATAAGCGAGTTCTGGCGCTTGGGTTATCGCTTGCCTTTTTTTTAGGTGGGATGGCTCAAGCCAATACAGGGGACGGCGGTGCTGTTGACCGAGAGGCTAAAGGCGGCCGAGCCGCCGTCGACTCAAACTACAGTGTAAAAGCACCTTCATCTGAAGACAACAAATCTGCCAATAAAGTTTCCGGTTCTACAAAAGTTGGTGAGGCCAAAGAAGATGAATCGCCGGCCAGCAGCTACGTTTCAAAATTTAATGGTACGGAAGAAGTAACTGATTCAGCTTCTAAAACTACAGAAAATTTTGAACCCAAGAGTTTGCTGGAAATGCAGATTATCGACGGTTCTGGGGCTGTGCGCCAAATGGAGCGTTCCGTTACCGGGAGTGACAAATTTGATATAAACAGTGCTGTAGATTCATATACTTTGGAAAGCAGCCTCAATAAGGCTATGCGTCAAAATTCCAGAGTCAGAGTTGCCGACGAAAAAATAGTTCAGGCCAATGCTCAATATGGTCAGAATAAAACTCAAAAAAACTTAAAGTTTATTGTCGGTGATAAAACTACTTGGCAAAATAGGCAAGTCAGCGGCAACAGAACTACGCTGGAAGCTTTGACCAACCAGCTAGACGCTTCGTTGCAACTTTTGCTTACCACTTTCGGTAGAGTAGAAAAACAAATAGCCGCTTCCTATTTGCAAATAGGTGTAGCCGCTCTAGATGCCGCTTCTGTCAGACACGATTTAGCCTATGCTGTGAAGAAAGACTTTTTCAATTGTCTGAAGGCCGAGGCTCAAGTCGATGTAGCCAAACTTAACTTGCAAGTTTGTGAAAAGAATCTGTCTGACTCAAAGCGTCTGTATCGTCAGGGAATTATGGCTCTTTATGATGTCATTCAAGCTGATTTGCAAGTTACGGAAGCTCACGAGCAGTTGGAACGCAGCTATAGTGGTGTAAAGACAGCCAATGCGGCTTTTTTGAGTGATTTAGAAGAACGTGTCGCTGGTGAAGCCGGTTCTGAGCCTTTATATTTTCAATCACCCAAGGCTATAGAAGTGGATCCGCTCTGCCGCTTGTCTGATCTTCAGGAATTGGCTATGCGTCGTCGCTTCGAAATTTTGAGCATAGATCGCAGTATAGAAGTTGCCGAAAAAGTGCGCGAAGCGGAAAAGTGCAGCAATTTACCTCAAGTTCTGTTGGCTGCTGATTACATTTTCTCTCCCGGATATCGTACCTATCCCTGCAGTATGTATCAGCTCAGTTTAAATGTAAATTGGTCTGTATGGGACGGAGGCTTAAAGAGGCAAAAGTTGATCGAACTTGACTCGCAAATTCGCTCTCTGGAAGCTTCACGTGATCAATTGTGCAACAGTATCCGTCTGGAAGTAGAGAAGGCCTGGATCGATTTTAATCTTTCTGCAGTTGTTTTGCAGACTGCGCGTAAGCGAGTAGAAGCTGCTTGGGTTTATAGCGATATGGCTCGTCAGCGTTTCTTAAATGGCTTAGGTACTTCCTTAGAAGTGCAAGACAGCTTGAGAAGCTTGAATGATGCTAGAGTCGCTTATGTAGTGGCTTCTTACGATCGCGATTTAGCCTTTTCTGCCATTGAACACAGCGTGGGCTGTGATTTCCCCGGTCGCCGTTTGGAAGTTACTTCTGAATTGCTGGAAAATCCGGAACAGCCTTAATCTATAAAAGTTATCAGTTTTTATCAGGAGATAAATATGAACTTTTCCCGCAAGTTTACTTTTTATATGACAGCCGCTGCGTTAGGCCTAAGTCTGTTTGTTTCCGGCTGTTCTGGCGAAACTTCTCAGGGACAGGGAAAACAGTCGGCCGACTCTTCTTCCAGCTCTCAATCTGAAAGTTCGAAAGATAGCGACAAAAATGAGGCTTCGAGTGCTGCTGCTCAGGCTCCAGCTCCGGCTGTTAATGTAGCTAAAATCGGCACTATCGAGCAAAAATTTACTCGTGAGTGGCCGGCTGAGCTTAAATATTCCAGTACTGTAGATGTTAAGGCTCGCGTGGTTGGCACCTTGCAAGATTTTTCATTTAAAGAAGGCTTTAAGGTAAATGCCGGCCAGGTGCTTTTCCGTATTGACGATGCTCCTTACGTAGCCGCTTTGCAAGGCGCTCAAGCTCAAGTTTCGCAATGTCAAGCCGATTTGGCTTATGCTAAAGCTCAAGTCGACGTACGTCGCGTCAAGGCCGACTTGGCCTCCTCTCGAGCCGATCTAGTTAGAGCTCAACAGGACGTCGATCGCTACAAGCCCTTGGCCAAAAATGGCGTTATTCCAACTCAGACTTTGGATAACGCTATTGCTCAGCGTGACGTAGCTCAAGCTAGAGTAGATGCAGCCTTGGCCACTTTGAAAAATACCGAGCTTTCTTCTCAAGCTAAGATCGACGTAGCTCAAGCTAACTTGGAAGCTGCTCAAGCTCAAGTTACCCAAGCTCAATTGAATATCGGTTATTGTACTATTACTTCTCCTATTACCGGTGTAATTGGAGAAATTAATGTTTACCCTGGCAACTTGGTAGGCCAAGCTGGCAGTCAGCAAGTGTTAGTTACCATTTCTTCGCTTGATCCTATCTATTGCAATTTCAGCGTCAGCGAAAAAGAGTACCTCTATATGATGGAACACCGCGGGGCTGGTGCTGTCGACTTTAATTTAGTTTTGTCTGACGGTTCTGTTTATAAGCATAGCGGTCAATTCAGTATGCTGTCCCGCTCTCTCGACTCTAAAAGCGGTACTATCGGCATTCGTGTCTCTTTCCCAAATCCGGAAAGATTGTTGCGTGAAGGTCAGTTTGGCCGCTTGCGCATAACTAGCCGCGCTTCGGAAAAAGTTTTAGTCGTTCCTCAGCGTGCTGTTTCTACCGTTCAATCCGATCATTCTGTCTATGTTGTCGGCCCTAATAACATTGTCGAGTCAAGAAATATTACAGTCGGCGATGCCGTGGGTACAGATTTCATTGTCAAGTCTGGCTTAAAGCAAGGCGAAATGGTTGTAGTTGACGGACTTACTAAAGTTCAGGCCGGTGCTCCCTGCGATCCTACAGTAGTCTCTAGCGGCACGGTTGACTCTTCTGCTCAAGGCTAAGAAGGAGAAATACTTTGGCGAAATTCTTTATTCACCGTCCGGTTCTAGCCATAGTGATTTCGCTAATCATATTGCTATCCGGTGCGGTTTGTATTTACAGTTTGCCTGTAGCTCAATATCCGGCTATTACGCCTCCGGTTATTCAGCTTGATGCTGATTATGCCGGCGCCAATGCTCAAGTGTTGGAAGAGACGGTCGCTTCGTGTATTGAGCAGCAGATTAACGGCGCCGAAGGCATGCTTTATATGCGTTCGATTTGCGCTAACTCCGGCCACTACACTTTGCAAGTTACTTTCGACTTATCCCGTGACCAGGATATGGCCATGGTAGATGTGCAAAACCGTCTTTCCAAGGCCACGCCTTTGCTGCCTACCGAAGTTACCCAGTCGGGTGTAAGCGTTAAAAAGCAATCTACTCAGCAATTGCTTTATTTGAACTTCTATTCCGGCGATGGCTCTCGAGACGATCTTTTTGTCAGTAACTATTGTGTTATCAACATTATTGACCAATTGGCTCGTTTAAATGGCGTCGGCTCGGCGGCTATTCTGGTCGGTCAGCGCGACTATTCCATGCGCATCTGGATTAAACCCGATGTTTTGGCCAAATTGGGTGTGACTGTAGATGATATAGTTGGGGCTATCCAAACGCAAAACGTTCAGGCTGCGGCCGGCTCTATCGGCGATCCGCCACAGACAGCCGGAGTACAATTCCAATACCCTGTCAATGTTAAAGGGCGTCTAACTACGCCAGAAGAATTTGGCAATGTTATTATTCGTACTCAGCCTAATGGCGCTTATTTGCGAGTCCGTGACGTAGCCCGAGTAGAATTGGGCGCCAATACTTACTCTACTAAAGGTCAGTTTAACGGCAAGAGTTCCGTTGTTATCGCTATTTATCAGCAGCCCAGCGCCAATGCTGTAGCTTTGGCCAAATCCGTAAAGGCTAAGCTGGCTGAACTTTCTAAGAGTTTCCCCACCGGTATCAACTATACTGTAACTTATGACGCTACTATCTTTGTAGTTAAATCTATTGAAGAAGTGGTGCAAACCCTCTTTGAAGCTATTGTTTTGGTATTGATCGTGGTCTTTGTCTTCTTGGGCAATTTCCGCGCCACGTTGGTACCTATTTTGGCTGTTCCTGTCTCTTTGGTTGGTACTTTTGCTGGATTTGCTGCTTTAGGCTTCTCTATCAACTTGTTGACTATGTTCGGTATGGTCTTGGCCGTAGGTATTGTAGTAGACGACGCCATTGTAGTGGTGGAGGCGGTCGAATTGCATATTGAGCATGGCTTTTCTCCTATGGAAGCTACCGAAAAAGCCATGGACGAAGTCTCCGGCCCGGTTGTGGCTATTGCTCTGGTGCTTTGCGCTGTGTTCGTACCTGTAGCTTTTATGGGCGGTATGACCGGTGTTATGTATAAACAATTTGCTATCACTTTGGCAGTATCTGTATTGCTGTCGGCCTTGGTAGCTCTGACTATGACTCCAGCTTTATGCTCTTTGCTTTTACGTCCGCGTTCAGAAAAGGGTATCATTGATTACCTATTCGGTTGGTTCTTTAAACTTTTTGATATTGTATTCGGCTGGTTCACCCGTCTGTATACAACTGTAGTTCGTTTCTTAGTTAAGAACTTAATTGTTAGCTTCTTAATTATTGGAGCTGTCTACTATGGCGCTTATCATTTAGCCACCACAACTCCTACTGGCTTCATTCCTATGGAAGACCAAGGTATCGTGCTTATTAGTTGCACTTTGCCTTCCGGCGCTTCTTTGGAACGCACTGAAGCCGTAGTTAACAAACTTGACGAAATTATGAAAAAGCATAGTGATGCAGTTGAAAATACCATCGGTTTAGTGGGCTACAACATTATGCAAGGTAATATGTCCAGTAACGCTGGTGCTGTAATTGGCGCTTTGAAAGACTGGGACGAGCGTACTACTCCAGAAACTCAGTTGCGCGGTTTAATTGGGGCTATGACTAAGGAAGCTTCTGAAATAAAAGAAGCCTCTACCGTAGTTTTCTGCCCTCCGCCTGTACCTGGCTTAGGTATGTCTTCCGCTTTAACTATGGAATTCCAAGACCGTAGCGGCGGTGAGATTATGCCCATGTTCCTGGCTGCCAAAGACTTTATTGGCAAGATCAATCAGAAGCAGGATACTTTCACTTCCGCCTACACTATGTTCAACCCGGCTATTCCTATGTTGAAAGTTGATGTAGACCGAGATAAATTGCAAAACTTGCAAATCCCTGTCAAGTCTGCTTTCTTGGCTATGCAAATCAACTTAGGCGGCTACTTTATCAACCAGTTCAACCAATTTGGCCGTACTTGGCGTGTAATGATGCAAGCAGAATCAGCTTACAGACGCGATCCCAGTGATATCGGCTCTATCTATTTGCGCAGTCAAAACGGCAGTATGGTACCTTTGAGCACAGTGACAACCGTCAATCAAACCACCGGTCCGGAAGTTGTTTTGAGATATAACCTCTACCGTACCGTAGAAGTCAATGCCAATACCAAGACGGGTATCAGCTCTGGTCAAGGTATCGCTGCTTTGGAAGAACTGGCCTCAAAGTTGCCCAATCAATATGGCTTTGAGTGGACTGGTATGGCTTATCAAGAAAAGCAAGCTTCCGGTCAAACGATGATTATTCTCGGCTTGGGCTTGGTATTCGTCTTCCTCTTCTTGGCGGCTCAGTATGAGAGCTGGGGCATTCCTTTTGCCGTATTGCTCTCTATGCCTACGGTGGTTCTGGGTGCTTTGCTCGGTGTTAATGCAGCGGGCTTAGATATGAATATTTACGTTCAAATCGGTATTTTGACTTTGATTGGTCTTTCCGCTAAAAATGCTATTTTGATCGTAGAGTATGCCAAAATGAACTACGATGGCGGTATGGATTTAATTGAGGCTACTGTGGAAGGTGCTCGTGTTCGTTTCCGTCCCATTTTGATGACTTCGTTTGCCTTCATTTTGGGTGTATTGCCCTTGGCTCAAGCTCAGGGTGCTTCCGCTGCTTGTCGAGCTGCTCTGGGTGTTTCCGTAATGTGCGGTATGTTGGCTGCTACCTTAATCGGTATCTTTATCATTCCTGTACTTTATGTATCTGTACAGGGGTTGATAGTATTTGTTACCGGTGATCAGCGTAAAGTTACCAATGTACAAAATAAGGCTGTCGTTGAAAAGGCAGAAAATGTGGTCGCTGCTTTAACTCAAGCGAAAGCAGAGGTTGCTTCTACAATTCCTGCAAGTGACACCGGCTCTAGCGAAGCTGATGATTCTTCCAAAGATTCAACAGCCAAGCCGACAGACGCTCAGCAAGCTAAAATCGATTTGAGTAAAAAAGACTAAATCGATTTTGAATTGATTCCTAAATAACTCTCCCTTGAGTGCAGCTCTTGGGGGAGTTATTTTTTTTGCTCAAAATAAATCTTTATGCATAAATTTGTTAAGCTGTTGATTGTTGTCTCTTTGGTTTTGTCAGCTCTTTGGGGGTTAAAATTTAGGGGCGCTTATTCTCCCAGTCGTGACAGTAAAGAGCAAGCCCTTGGATTAGATAACTCGGCAGTTAGAGTTGCCGAACCAAATAATTTAGAGGTGCTTACCGATAAAATGGGAGATTTTTTGCAAAGAGCAGCATCTGGGCAGCTTACAGACCCAGAAGAAGCTCGCTCTTTTGGAACTTTCTGGCCCGACATTGCTCCTGTACTTGTAGAAGAAAACTTACGACGTTTTTATAATGTTGCAACTCCGGAGCTTATTGGCCGCTTGCACAAGATCTTTCCTTATGCTAATTCGGTTGAATCTGAGCATATTTATCAATTTTTGTTCGAGAATCAGGCTCGCCAAGTTAGCTATGACAATTTAGCTAAAAGTTTGTGCTTTGAGCGTTTGGAACGCTTAGGATGTCAACTGAATTTTACTGCGGGCGAGAAATTGCCTATTTGGGGGAAATGTCCGTTAAATGATCAACCTTACAATTTTGATTTAGTCGGCAAAAGATTGAGTTGTTGGCATGATCATCTGGCTTTTACTTACCCGCAGCGCAAAATTTTAGGCCAACCAGAAGAAATATATCGCCAGTTGGCTATGGGTTATTATAATAGTCAACGTTTGCGCCGTTTAGATAAAATACTTTTAGGCAGTGGTCTGGCGGCTGTGCGGGAAGGCCAAAAAGTAGCTGATATTGGTTGCGGTGTAGGCTGTTATACTTGGAGCTTAGCCAAAGGAGTAGGACATAGCGGTTTAGTGTATGCTCAAGATATAGATAAAAGTGTGCTTAATTTTATTGATTTTGTAAAGCAAAAGCGTAGCTGTACCAATGTACAAGTTTGCTTGGCTAAGCGCAATGATCCCAAGCTTCCGTTTGCTAGTTTAGATTGTTTATATCTAATTGATGCTTTAAATGTTATGGTTGGAATAGATTTTCAAGTGCATGGCGAAGCTTCCGTTGAAGCCAAACAATATTTACTTCAGCTTACAAAAAGTCTACGCTCTGACGGTAAAATTGTTGTAATCGATTTTTTGCCCTACAAAAATCGGCCTCATTTATCTAAAATACAAGTTATCGATCTTTTTGCTGAGCTGGGGTTTGAAAAAATAGATGATCAAGAAGCTACTGTGGAGCCTTCTCCCATGTACGCTTTAACTTTTTGCCGCAGGTTATAATAACGGGGGTATTGTTTTATGATTAGAACTTTAGATCTGGAACTTATCCGCGGAGTAGGTCTTTCTATACTTTTAGCTGCAGTTTGCTATTATTGTTTTACTTGGTTTTGCTATCGCTATAAAACTAAAGTTCATCTGATAAAAACTTTGCAAGAACGCTGGCGTCCTTTTTTGCTTATTGTCGGCTTTTTGATTCCTACTCTCAACTCTTGTTATTGTATAAGTTCTTTATCAAGATTATACGAAGAGTGCTACACTGCTCTGCTGCTAGTTTTAGTGGCCATGGGCGGTGAAGTTTTACTTAGTGTTTTAGAGCGCATCAATATCAGCTTAAAAGTACCCAAAACTATTTGGAATGTCTCTTTTTATATTTTAAGATTTATTCTCTATTTTTTGTTAGTCAATGTTGCTTACCGCAATATGCTGCAACAAGAAATTATCGAAGGCGGTTTTTTTGTAGCTTCCTGTTATACTGTTGCTGTTTATATGGTCTTAAAATTTGTCTATAACTTTGTCTTTGAAGATATTGATTTTAAAAATGATATACTTAAAGCGGTTATGGCCAAAATCAAGACGCCTTGTTATGTTTTGATTTGCATACTTGCAGCTATGTATGCTTGGACTTGGGCTCCCAATAAATTTAAGCAAATTATTGATTTAATTCGCTATTTAGATATAGCTTTGGCTATAGATTTATGTACCATATTTATCGAATCGTTTTTTCTGCTATTTTTTGATTACTATCTCATTAAAGTAAAATCAATAGTAATTTCCAAACTGATTCAGGACTTGAGCCGTTTAATAGCTTACGTGATTTTAATTCTGGTAGTTTTATCGACGGCTTTTAATATTAATTTATCTTCTCTGTTAGTTGGTTCGACAGTAATTTCTGTCATTGTTGGTTTAGCTTTACAAGAGAGCATGGGCAACTTTGTGGCCGGTATATTGCTCGATTTCGCTCAACCTTATAAAACCGGCGATTATATTGAAGTGGCTGGTTTGTCGGGAACTGTCGAGAGCATAGACTGGCGCTCTACTGTATTGCGCTTACTTAGTGGAGAATGTAATATAGTACCCAATTCTATAGTAGCTAAATCGACTGTAAAGAACTATTCTTCGCCTACTTCACGTCAGGCTCGAACTTTTGAAATAGGTATAGCTTACGAACATTCTCCGTCTTTGGTACGTCGCGTATTATTGCAAGCTATCGATGCCGTCCCTGATGTATTAAAAGATCCCAAACCTATAGTTTGGTTGGTAAATTTTGCTGATTCCAGTATGAACTATAAAGTTAATTATTGGATTGCAGACTTCGGTCAAGGTTTAACTATCGATTCCAAAGTACGTGAGTCAATGTGGTATTATTTGAATCGTGAAAAAATAAATATCCCTTTCCCTATCACCACCGTTTTGCATGATAATGGTAATAAGCCGGAAATTAATCAGATTATCAGAGATTTTTTGCGTAAATTGGATATTATGCAAAATTTACCGCCTGAATATATACAAGCTTGTGCCGATCATTCGCAAATAAAACTCTATGGCCCTGGTGAGTGTTTATATCCTAAAGACAGTTTGGGCAGTGATGATGTAGCTGCCATTGTAAAAAGTGGTCGTTTGCGTATGATTATGAAGTTAAAAGAAAACGAAAAGTCTGGCACTTCCCAGGTAGGAGAAGAAAAAGTTGTTATGTTGGCTCCCGGGGATATTTTCAGTGAAACTTTAGCCGATAGTCAACACTTTGAAACGATTGTAACAGTGGTGGAGGAGGCAGAATTGGTTACTTTTAATGCCGAACAATTTGTCAGACTGTCGCGTCAATTTCCTGAAGAAAACGCTATTATAGCCAAACATTTTGGTATGTAAGACATAACGAAATCAGCGCTACCTACGTATAGTATAGGAAGCGCTTATTTTTTTGTTCTTTGCTTGTTTTTGGCTGTATAGTTGTTTATTTTAGCGATGCTGATAGTGCTCGTCCTGTCAGCGGCTCTTTCAGGCTTGAACTGACCTAGCGGCTAATGTTATGCGCCTTCCATCGCTACTGTCTCCGCCTGTAGGTTAAGAAATGTGCACTGCCCAGCGAGCGCAGCTATGCTGGGCCCTCATAAGTGCGTAACCTGCTTTCGCTTGAGTTTTTTTTCCGCTGTTGGCTGTCCCGTTTTTGCCCGCGATCCTCCCGCTAAAATTTTCCTCTCGCTGTCAGCTGTTCCGTTCCGTAAGCGCCGCCAAGCGTACGCTGCCCGGCGAGCGCAGCTATGCTGGGCCCTCATAAGCGCGTAACCTGCTTTCGCTTGAGTTCTTTTTCCGCTGTCGGCTGTCCCGTTTTGCTCGCGATCCTCCCGCCAAAATTCCTCTCCCGCCGTCAGCTGTTTCGTTCCGCCAGCTCCCCAGGCCGCCCCATACACGTATCCCACGCGACAAAAAGGCGGTGCGGCGGCGAAGTAATGCC
>CAKTUZ010000024.1 GCA_934621605.1 uncultured bacterium
ATTATGAATTGGGCATTATACTCGGCTCATGTCAGGCTATGGAAAAGTGTTCAACTTAATATTGCAATTTACGAAAAAATAATTTATTCAGAAAAAACTATCTCTTCAGCCGGTGGACGCAGATTGTAATTGCTGCTCATAGTAAATCCGTAAGCTCCGACTGTGTCTATTAAAAGTATATCTCCGCTTTTAGTGTGTTCTATACGCCGATCTCTACCTAAAGTATCGCCTGTTTCGCAAATTGGTCCGACAATATCAGCCAAATCGCTTTTTATTTTACCCCAGCGGCTGAGATTGACTATTTCGTGATAGGCTCCGTAAAGAGCCGGGCGAATGAGAGTTTGCATTCCGGCGTCGCAACCAATAAACAATTTATCGCCTTTTTGCTTGGTTTGACTTACCTTAGTTAAAATAACACCGGCTTGGGCCACCAAAAAGCGGCCCGGTTCAATCATAATTTTGTACTGAGGATGGCTGTTTTTAAATAAAAGTAAATGGCGATCGAGGCTATTCAAGTCTAAAGTGTCTAAATCGCGCCTTTCGGGCACCCCCAGGCCGCCGCCTAAATCTAAGTATTCTACTTCGGGGAAAAGTTTGGCGCATTCTGACAAATGTAGAGCCGCTTGGGCCCAAGTATCGGGAGTTTTGATACCGCTGCCGCTATGGGAATGTAAACCTATAACTTTTATACTAAGCTCTTGAGTAAGTTTACTAACTTCTGCCAATTCATTTAAAGGAATACCAAATTTAGAAAAATTGCCTGCAGTGCGTACTTTGCGACTATGGCCGGAGCCATGGCCCAAATCGAGGCGGAGCAAGACTTCACGCCCTTTAAAAGTATCGGGCCATAATTTTAGAGGTTCGATACTGTCTAAAGTAACCATAGCTTTGAGTTTGAAACCGGCATTAAAATCCTTGTCGAGTGCAAAGTTAGGTGTAAAAAGCAAACGATCTGTAGGCAAATTTGGGAAAAGGTGGCGTACTCTTTCCAGTTCTCCTACAGAAACGCATTCGAACCCCAGTCCTTGTTCGGCAAAAATATTGAGAATTTCGCGGTTACTGTTAGCCTTTATGGCAAAAAAAACTTTATCTATAGATTTTAGATTGAGCAGCGTCTGCGCATTATCAATTAAAGTCGGCTTATGGTATACGTAAGCAGGCGTTTTCTTAATATTGAGCAATTTTTGACGCTCTTGGATCCACCAAACCAAATTGTAGTTAGATTTTTTTTGATGTTCTGCAGGCTTGTCAAGAAACTCTTGCCTAAAACTGGCTCCGAAGGTCTGAGGATCGGGAATACCTGAAAAAAGCTGGGCATGTAAAGTTTTCAAAAGACGCTCAGCTTGGGGTTGATCTACTACAAAAGTAAAGTTCAAATCGGAGGCTGCTTGGCTGAGTAAGTGAACTTTTTCTTCTTCAAATATTTCCAAAGTTGGCCCGAGCTTGTGTAAATTGGAGCGAATTTTGTGGCCTACTAAACTCAAGGCAGCACAAGGAGCAATCAGTTTAGGAGAACAATATAAACCTAGATCGCTCAGTAGTCCTTTAAATTTTGCAGCTGAAGTTTTGGCAGTAGAGTTGTCCAAAGAGACGGTAACGTTGCTTTGAGAAGTTGCCACTAAGTCGATTGAAAAACCGTGCTTGGCAAAGATACCGAATACTTTAGCTAAGAAACCTACTTGTTGCCACATACCTATGTGATCTAAGGAGACTAGAGTTACTCCCGTGGAAGCAGTAAGGGCTTTGACGCAAATATTGTCGTTGGAGTGATCGTCACTGATACAAGTGCCCTCGAGATTTGGTCTTTCAGAGCAGCGCACATAAATAGGAATACGAAATTCGGCCAGAATGGAAATGGCCTTAGGATTTACTATGGGCAAACCTGCAGAAGCCAATTCTTGAGCCTCAGCGTAATCTAAACGGCGCAGTAGACGAGCTGACGGAATTAAATGGGGATCTGCAGTATAGAAACCAGGTAAGTCAGTCCAGAAATCGACCTTTTCTGCCTGCAATTTTAAGCTTAAAGCTGCTGCGCTCAAATCAGAACCGCCACGTCCTAATAATACGGGCTCATTGTGCTCATTGGCAGCTATGCCACCTTGAGTAACTACAATATCATACTTGGATAATTCGCTCTGCAAGCATAAATCGGCTTTTAAATTTGCAAAGGAGGCCTCTAAGTATTCTTCGTTTTGTTGATTATTTAAATTGGAAGCGGTTTGCAAAATAGAGGCAGCTTCCAATAAATAAATATTTTGCTCAGTAAATTGCTGTCTTAAATACTCATACCCTAAATGGGCAGTAAGACGCTGACCTAAACTAATAAGGCGAGCTTTTAAGCGGGGAGTAACCTCTTTAGTTAAAGAAAGTCCCAATAAAAGTTGTTCTAATTCCTTAAAAGTGTCATTCCAAGCTTCTATTTTGTTTTGATTTAAAAGTTGTACGGCTAATTTCTCGTAATGCTCTTTAAATTTATCGATTCCTTGTTTAAGGTTGCTTTCTAACAGATTGCTAAAAGAACTGTGTTCTTGAGAGGCGTGAAAAATCAGCTCTTCCAAAAGTGTGGTAGCCTCTTTTGAAGCTGAAAAGATCAGCACTGGAAGGCGTTGTTTATTTAAGCATTTGTTGACTTGGGCCTCGACGTTGCGCCAATTTCGTTCGGTATAGACCGGACTGTCAGAAAATTTTATGACGTTAAATGTAGTCACGTGTCGGTAAAACTCCTTAAAAAGTTGGACGTAAATAAAACAGATGTTTAGTTTAGTTGACGGCTTTAAGCTCGGAACTTTGCGAATGAAGTATAGTAAATTCTCCACTTTTGGAACGATGAGCCGCAGTAATGTCTATAATGGTCTCGGCCAAATATACCGGATCATGGCGCACGACTGCTTCTTCATTCACTAAATTCGCTGAGACAGGTGTTACTTGCATAGATCTCAATCTGGCTAAGTCTGCTTTTATAGGATGCGCACCGGTTTTTTGATATTTTTGGCGCAACTTATTGGTAGGCGCCAGATTGACGACGATATAATCGACGATACGACCGCCTACATGGTGATATATTGCTTGCAAATGATCGGCAGCACTGTACCGATCTGTTTCACCAGGTTGTGTCATAACATTACAAACATAAATTTTAGGCGCTTTTGATTTTTTAATTGCATCTGCAATACCATCAATCAAAAGAGGAGGAATAACGCTTGTATACAAGCTGCCCGGGCCCAATACAATACAATCGGCCTCAGCTATAACTTTAAATACTCCTTCTGGTGGAGTACAGTGGCGCGGCTCCAGAAAAACATCTGTAATTTGTCCGTGAGCTTCCGGTATTTCGCTTTCTCCTTTGATGAGGCGACCGTCTAGCATTTTGGCGCACAAAGTAGTTGGCGTCAAAGTCGCTGGCAATACTCTACCTCTAATATTTAAAATTTGACTGCCTTTGCGCAACGCTTCCTCAAAATCATTGTGGTACATATCGGTTAAAGCAGCCAAGAACAAGTTGCCAAAAGAGTGACCTCCTAAACCAGAGCCGTCTTTCTTAAAACGGTAGCGAAAAAGATCGTTTAGTAAATTTTCGTCATCAGCTAAGGCAGTCATACAGTTGCGCAAGTCTCCCGGAGGCAAAATTCCAAGCTCTTTGGAGAGGCGTCCTGAGCTTCCGCCGTCATCAGAAACGCTTACAATGGCAGTAATATTTGAAGTATGTCTCTTTAGCCCGCGTAAAAGTGTAGAGAGGCCGGTACCGCCTCCTACGGCCACTATTTTGAGGCCGTGACTAAGTTGGCGTCGCTCATACATTAAATCTACTAACGCGCGATCATCGTGAGGCTGTCCGGTCTTATAAATCACTGTAAAGACTCGGCAAGCCGACCACCACATGACTAGTAGGCCAATTATCAATACCAGTATATCGACAATTGTACTGGATATATCGAGGCCAAAGCTATTTTGCAATATATTTTGGATTGACAGTTCAAAAAAAAGTGCCGTTTTATTAGCCGTCAATAACATTAAACCGACAGAAAAGAGTAACAGGCCCACCGCTAAGGATAGGATCCAGCGTTTTACTCCCATGCCGGGCAGTAGCCATTTAAATAGACTTAATATCTTATTTAATACTTTCATACTTTATATTTTAGTATCAGTTGAATTCGGACATAATCTTAGGTACAGGCGGATAACTTGATATCACGATGCTCTATTGAAATTTCATAATGTTGCTTTTTCATAGCTTGAGCAATTTCTTCAGCCAAGGCAACCGAACGGTGGTGTCCTCCCGTACAACCAAAAGCAATATTTACCTGGCGCTTGCCTTCTTTTAAGTATTGAGGTAATAAAAAAGTCAGCAGATCTACAATCTTATCAGCAAAAATATGATAAGTTTCAAATTTATGTAAATAATCCCGCACCGGTTGATCTAGACCAGACAGATTGCGTAACTCTGCAATGTAGTAAGGATTGGACAGGAATCGACAGTCAAAAATTAAATCGACATCTGTGGGCGTGCCGTGCTTAAAACCAAAACTGACGATATGCAACTTGCTTTGAAGACTCTTTTGAGAATTGAAGTGTTGAAAAATCAGACCGCGCAATTGATGAGAAGTTGTCTTGGAAGTATCCAAGATCAGTGAAGCTCTGTCTTTCAAAAAACGCAGCATTTCTCTTTCTTTTAAGATACCGTTGGCCACTCTGTCGTTAGGAGCCAGAGGGTGCTGGCGGCGCGATTCGGCGTAGCGATGTATAAGTACATCATCAGAAGCTTCCAAAAAGACTATATAAGGTGTGTGTCCCATATTTTCCGCTTGCTTCAAGTTAGGCGTCAAATCTGTAAAAAAATCTTTGCTGCGAATATCTAAAGCTATAGCTAAATAAAAAATACCGGAATTATGACAAAGTTCTATTAAATCGGGGATTAGTGACGGGGGAAGATTATCTACGCAATAATAGTTCTGATCTTCAAAGCATTTCATTACCTGACTTTTACCTGCTCCGGAAAGTCCAGTAACGATAACAAAGTTTGGTCTGATATATTCTTGCATTGTACGTCCTTGCCGATATTATATAGAATCTAAAATTTGTAGTTTAAGCTGGATGCCGCACAACTGAGCAAAAAAAACTTCAGGCGGCCGCACTCATTATATACTGTCAGCCGCCTAAAGTTTAGAGAAATATCAGATTTTTTTATATAATCCGATAGTTGTTATGGTTCATCGCAAAATTTAATAGAGGCCCAAATAATGATCCAATTCCCAAGGATGAACTTGAGTGCGATAAGCATCCCATTCTTGATATTTGGCCGTTTGGAATTGTGACCAGATATGATGGCCTACAGCCTCGCGCAGCAAGTTGTCCTCTTGGAAAGCTTGCAGGGCCTCTTCCAAAGATGTGGGCAAGGTCTCAATTTGGCGTTTGTCAAGTTCCTCGGGACTGAGATCGTAAAGATTACAATTCATAGCCGGGCCCGGATCAAGTTTGTTTTCAATACCATCTAAGCCGGCACAAAGCATCAAACCGATAGCTAAGTAGGGGTTGCAAGAAGGATCTGGAGAGCGAACCTCTACGCGAGTACTCTTACCACGAGGGGCCGGAATACGAATCATAGGACTACGATTCTTCTCTGCCCAGGTAACATAAAGCGGAGCCTCATGGCCGGGAACTAAGCGTTTGTAAGAATTGACAATGGGGTTAGTAAAGGCTGTAAAAGCTCTGGCGTGCTTCATCAGACCGCCTATATAGTGCAGGCACGTTTCGGAAAGCTGATGAGGGGCATTCGCATCAAAGAAAATATTTTCTCCGTTTTTGAACAGCGATTGATTAACGTGCATACCTGAGCCGGCAATACCATAAACGGGCTTAGGCATAAAGGTAGCGTGTAAGCCGCAATTCATGGCTACAGTTTTGACAGCCATGCGGAAGGTAGCGACTTGGTCGGCAGTTTTTAAAGCATCAGCATACTTAAAGTCTATTTCGTGTTGACCAAAACCGCATTCATGGTGAGAAGCCTCAATTAAGAAGCCCATGGCCTCAAGTGCGGTAACTATTTGCTGGCGAGCAAATTCACCTCTGTCTACCGGAGCTAAATCAAAATAGCCAGCTTTATCGTGAGTTCTGGTCGTAGGTCGTCCTTGTTCATCGCGCTCGAAGAGGAAGAACTCTGCTTCCGGTCCGGCCATCATTTCTAAACCAAGTTTGTTAGCTTTAGTAATCATTTTTTTGAGAAAACCGCGTGGATCGCCGGCAAAAGGACGCCCGTCAGGAGTAGTTACGTCGCAAATCATGCGGGCTTCTTTACATGAACTGTCTTTCCAAGGAAGTACAGCAAATGTTGCAGGATCAGCCTTAAGGCACATATCCGATTCTTCAATACGCACGAAACCTTCGATGGAAGAACCATCAAAAAGTATTCCATCATCTAAAACACTCTCAATATGTCTTCCGGGAATACCGATATTTTTCATTCCACCGAGAATATCTGTAAATTGCAAATGCAATAACTTGATGTCGAGTTCACGAACCAACTGTACTACATCGTCGCGAGTCAATTGCTTTTCTGACATAGTGTTTTAGTCTCTTTCTAGTATCTTTATACGAAATTGTGCGGTAGCGTACCTTAACTCTACTTTTGGGCTACTACCGCCATGACACAAAACCTACCCGCTTTTTTTGTTGGCATAAAAGAAAATCCTTGCCAGTTTAGGTCGCTTTTGAAGCTTGATTCCGCAATTTTAAACTATAAAGATGGCTTGGTGCAGAATAAGTTTTGATAGCTATGCATTATCTTGAGTATAGCTTGACTATCAAGAAGTTTGAGCAGAGAACGAACTGCAAATATAGGAAAAAATGGCCTAAGAGCGAAAGCGGCAAACATGATAGCGGTTCATTTGTTGTGTGCTGTTTTTATAGGAGGGCTTTGGTTCTGGTCAGGTACTTTTTCTGATCGGATTAAGTCTGAGTTTTTCTCTCTGCTTTTTCGTGGTTTTCGTGGTGCACTTTTGGCTGTAGCCGTTTGTACTTTTTTAGCTGCTTGCGTTAGTCATAGTGGTTTAGTACTAGCTCCGGATGATTCCAGAACCGTTATGTTTATTTTTTTCGCTATGGGGTTGAGCTTAGTGTTTATTCCCGTAGGGTTTTTACTTGGAGTAGCCAGGGGTAAAAGTGGGGATTTTGCTGCTGAGTTTAAGGAAGATATGTCTGCCTTTACTGCTCAGGAGCAAATGCCTAAGCCCGATGGTGACAATTTTCATAATTATCAATATGGCAGTTTAGGTAGCGCATCCGGTTATGAAAATTCGGAAGCAGCTCGTTCCAGCGAAGCTTATCGATCTGCCGACAAGAAAGCATAAAAATTCCATAATTGCAATACAACATAATTATAGCACAATTTTAGTCCAATCTTTTACAATAGAGGTTCTGCAGAATGAGCAAAAATAAACTAGCGTTAGGGAGATTACTGACCGCTATGGTCACTCCTTTTACTCCCGATTTAGAGGTCGACTACAAGAAAGCTGCTGAATTGGCTCGCTACCTTTTGGCCTCCGGAACCGACACTATAGTAGCGGCGGCCACTACTGGTGAGGCGCCAACTCTTACAGTTGAGGAAAAACTGCGCCTCTTCGAAGTGCTTAAAAATGAGTTGGGAGACAAGCCTTTAGTTTGTGGTACTGGTACGAATAGCACTCAAGCTACTATCGATTTTTCCTTAAAAGCTAAAGAGCGCGGAGCCGACGCTCTTTTAGTTGTGGCTCCTTATTACAATAAGCCTCCGCAAGATGCTTTGTATGAACATTTTCGTACTGTGGCTGAAGCTGTAGATTTACCTATTATTGCCTATAATATACCCGGACGTACTGGTATTGAGATAAAACCCTCCACATTAGCTAAAATAGCTTCTATTCCTAATGTAATAGCCGTTAAGGAGTCGTTGCCCAGTTTAGAACCTATCAGTGAATTGAGCACTGCTTTGGAAAAAACCAAGCCCGAACAGGCCGGAGAGTATGCTGATTTCGTAGAAAATCGGGCTATGGAAATTTATAGCGGTGACGATTCCTCCATATTGCCAACTATTTCTGTAGGCGGCGTTGGGGTTATTAGTGTCACTTCTCATGTAGCCGGTAGTTTGATAAAAGAAATGATGGAGGCTTATTTCACCGGTAACGTAGCCAAAGCCCGTCAGCTTCATTTGCATTTATATCCTCTGTTTATCGGTCTGTTTGATGTGGCTAACCCGATTT
This sequence comes from uncultured bacterium, assembly GCA_934621605.1. Lineage (GTDB taxonomy): Bacteria > Vulcanimicrobiota > Xenobia > Xenobiales > Xenobiaceae > Bruticola. The sequence continues at coordinate 8,232 of CAKTUZ010000024.1, forward strand.
TAATTAAGGCTGCTTTACATTTACAGGGATTTGATGTCGGCGGATTGCGTATGCCGTTGCGTCAGGCTTCTGAAGATGAAGTTAAACGGTTGCGCTGTATAATGGAAGAAGTAGGAGCTTTATAATCATATTTATTGAGGTGAAGTTTTTTTAATAAAAGGCTTCACCTCAATAATTTTTGTCTGATAAACGACTTGTTTTTTGAAAAAATAGTGTATAAAGTAAGCTCCGGCTTTAAACTGTTGAGGTTGTGTGCATTGGGGGCGGTGCATTTGCATTCGGAACTAAAGAAATAGGGGAAATGGTATGCCTGCTGATTTATTGTTGATTGAAAACCAGTCAAAGAAGCCGTTTAGGGGACGCTTTTTTGTTCCCGGTGACAAATCGATTGGACAGAGGGCGCTTATTTTTGCCGCTATGGCCGAGGGCGAATCTGTTATAAATGGAGTTTCCAATGCTGCCGATTGTCTTTCCGTAGTAAATGTTCTGCGTCAGCTGGGAGCTTCTGTTGAAATTAAGGATAATCGAATAGCAACAGTTACGGGCTGGGGAGCTGAAGGGCCAAATCAAGTTGAAGAACCTTTGGATTGCGGTAACTCAGGGGCTTGTATGCGTTTTATCTCCGGTTTATTGGCGGCCTCTTCCGGAATTTATATTTTGGTTGGAGACGAAAGCTTAAGTAAGCGTCCTATGGATCGGTTGGCAGCTGTCTTGGAACGATTCGGCGCCAAAGTTGAATGTTTGGGCGACAATAATTGTGCGCCTTTGCGTATAACGGGACGTCTTCATCCCGATAATAAAGCCTGGGCTCAAGAACACAGTGCCATCAAAGATAACTGTGTGGAAATTGAAACGAAAAGTGCCAGTGCTCAACTAAAAACTGCAGCTCTATTGGCAGCTTTATCTATGGGAAATTTGAAGTTGACCTTGACTGAGCCTTTAAAAAGTCGCGATCATAGCGAAATTATGTTGAGAAAATTGGGCTTTAAAGTTAAGGAACAGAATTTGCCTGACGGTCAACATAAAATTGTTTTTTCCGCTAACGGTAACAAGATTAAAGGCTTCCAGTATAATGTCTATGGCGATCCGTCTTCGGCAGCCTTTTTAATTGCTTTGGCTGTGATGAAGCCTCATTCACATATTGTGATTGATCATTTGGTAATAAATCCCACCAGAATAGGCTTTTTTAATATACTGAAACGCATGAATGCGAAGATTTGTGCAAGATTTTCCAATTATAATTATGGTGAAATGGTTGGCGGTATTACGGTCGATTATTCTCATCTTAAAGGGGTAGACGTTCATCCTAAAGATATTCCTTTGTGCATAGATGAGATTCCGCTTTTAGCGGTAATTGCTTCTAAGGCTTACGGAATTACCAGAGTACGAGGCGCTTATCAGTTGCGTCAAAAAGAATCTGATCGTATTAGTATGACTTTGCGAGAGTTGAAAAAGCTAGGAGTTGAGTCCAAAGAATATGATGACGGATTTGATATTATTGGTTTGCAGTCCGGAGCAGAGAGTGTCAAATCAGCTATCGGTAATGAATCGGAAAACATCGAACCCGTTATTTTGGATGCTCATGGTGACCATCGTTTAGCTATGAGTTTGGGGGTCGCGGCTTGTATTTACAAACGCCCTATTAAAATTATCGGCGCTCAGTGTTGTGCTGTTTCTTTTCCCAGTTTTTGGAATATATTGAGAACCGTTTCGGCTTTCAAAGATACCTCTTCTCAAGATCCTACTTAGAATTATTGTTTGTAAATACAAAAATGAATGGAAGAAGCTTATCAGATTGGTTGGATAAGTCGGAAAAAAAGTCTTCAGAATTGTCTCGATTGGGGCTAGCTTCGGCTTGGCGATCTTTTGTCATTCGAAATAGGGGGGCGCTTTCAGTCAGTTTTACGGAGCAAAGATTCTCAGAGCTTGGTGCCAATTTTGAGGGCGAGTTGGCCGTTTTGTTTGGCTATTCTCTGGAGCATAGTTTATCACCGGCTTTGCATAATTTTTTTAATTTGGGCTTATCAAGTCGATTTGGTTTATATTTACCGACGCAAGTAGAAAGTGAAGGCCAATTTTTGCAAATTTTACGCAATTGGCGAGGTCTTCCTTTGGTAGGAGCCAACGTTACTAGCCCATTTAAGGAATGTGCTTTTCGCTATTTGCTCGAACATGGGCATTTGAGTAAGGAAGCGCGTATTATTGGAGCTGTAAATACAATTTATAGTTCCAAGGGTAGGATTTGTGGGGATAATACTGATTGGTGCGGTTGGCTGGCCTCTTGGCACCATTGTATAAGAGAAGAACTTGCAGGGCGTGACGTTGTAATTTTTGGAGCTGGGGGAGCGGCTCGTGCTGTAGTTTACGCTTTAATTAGATCTAAAGTAAAAAGTATAACGGTGGTAAACTCTCCGCAGCGCGGGCAAAAGTTGGCAGCCGATTTTAATGTTTGGCAGCGTCGGGAAAATTTAGGACAGCATTTTGTTCCCGTGCACAGTTGTTCTGCTTGGCACGAAGCCTGCCAGCCAGGATACGTGTATATTCAAGCTACGGTGCTAGGCAGTCTTGCTTTTCCTTATTCAACTCCTTATAATTGGCCGTCCTCGGCAACTTCCAAAAAAGCCAATATTAGCATCTGCAAAAAATATGTGGATATTGAGGTCTCTGCTGTGCCGTTGGCTTGTGACTTAATCTATAACCCTGCTCAAACTGAATTTATACGTTTAGCTAAACAGAACGAATCTAAAACAATGAACGGCCTAGGTATGCTCATTTGCCAAGCTTATCGCTCTCGGGCTGAATTTTTCGGTCTTAATCCCTCAGAAAGCGAAGAAAAACGGCTTCTTAACGACTTTAGCTCTTTTTGACATATCACTTCTTACTTTCAGATTACAGTCGAGCTGCCGAAGAAAAATAAAATTTTAACTTAAATCTATATACTGATCGCGCAACTTGTTTAAGATTCTCTGACGTGTTCTCAACAGTTCAGCTATACGTTTAGCCGTTTCCAATGGTGTATAGTTGGTAGTATCGATACGTATTTTAATACGCTCATATAAATACTGCCTTTCTTTAAGCAGCTGATCGACACGTTCGCCAACGTCCGTATTTTGCAACAAAGGTCGCTTTTCGTTGCGTTCTAGGCGTTCTACTAAGCAATCTCTTTGGGTATATAAGCAAATAAGCAGACCTGACTTTTGAAAGGCTGCAAAATTAGTTGGGTTTATTAAAGAACCACCGCCAGTAGCGACTATGCGATTGCTTGATTGGGCTAATTCGATACAAAGTTCTTCTTCTCGATCTCTAAACCATTGCTCGCCATGTTCTTTAAAAAGACTGGACACGCTGCCCCCGTGGCGTTTTTCCAGTTCTTGATCCATATCTATAAATTTTCGCCCCATAACTCTGGCCAGCTCGCGCCCTATAGTGCTTTTGCCAGTTCCCATGAAGCCTACAAGATAAATATTATGCTTAGCCATACCATAGCGGCCTTTCTCCTTTGTAGTGGTAGCTCCCTGCTGAAAAAGTCTCTGCTGAAAAGGCCGATTCCGCAGCAGTACAGAAAGGTTACAGTATCGTTTTCAACTTGATTTTGGCAAATAAATTTAAGTTGTGGCTTGAAGTTATTGTCAAAAGTGGAAGTACCATTTATTTGATTATTTATTAAAGGCAGTTGTGTGTTTTATATATGTTAGATGAAATTGTCGATATTGAAGCTAATTATCATTTGGGAGAAACTAATTTGGAACAACTTTTGCAACCTATTTTGCACAAAAGCCAGGGCAAAGCTTTCATTATCATTGATAGTCAGGTATTGCATAAGCAGGGAAATTATATACAAAAGATATTTTCCAATTCTAGAGCCGTTTTTTACGAGTTTTGTGGAGGAGAAAAAAATAAAAATTTAGCTGAAATACAAAGAATTTATCAAGCTATGTTAGCTGCTGAAGTAGATAGGAGTGCACCAGTTATTTCCATAGGAGGTGGAGTTACTGGAGATATGGCTGGCTTTGCAGCTGCAACATTTATGAGAGGATTGCCTTTTATTCAAGTGCCGACTTCTCTTTTAGCTATGGTTGATTCATCCGTCGGAGGTAAAAACGGATTTGATCTGCCAGAGGGCAAAAATTTAATAGGTACTTTCTATAACCCCCAGATAATTATCGCCGATACTAACTTTTTGCAAACTTTACCGGAAAAGGAATGGGCCAACGGATTTGCGGAAATAATAAAAACTGCTTTGTTAAATACTGAGTCGTTATTAAAAGAATTGGAAACGTTTTGTAAAGAATATTTTTATCATGGAAATGATTATAATAATGAATTAAGTTTAAGTCAAAAAATTGTCACAATTTATAAAGATAAAAAATTCCTTAAGCATTTAATAAAATCGTCAGTTAAAACGAAAATATCATTTGTTGTGTCAGATCCTTTTGATCTTGGAAAAGAAAGATATAAGTTAAATCTTGGCCATACATTTGCTCATAGTTTAGAAGTGTCTTCTGATTATAAGTTGGCTCATGGACAGGCGGTGGCCATAGGAATTATCTGTGCTCTTCTTCTCTCTGACAGTTTGGGAATTTTAGAGGAACCGATTATAGCGAGAATGAAGAAGTTAATTTGTTTCTGGGGATTGCCTGTGGCTATTCCTCAGGGACTGAAATGGGAGAAGTTTGTGAAAAATTTGGGCTCTGATAAGAAACGCAAGGGTGGTCATAATGTCTTTGTTTTGCCTTTATCTGAGGGTAAGGCTGTTCAGAGCGCAGAGGTGAATCTGTCCCATGTAAAGAGAGTTTTCGACAGCTTGTCTGTGGCCTAGCTCCTAGCTTGCGAGGTTGAGAGGGAATTAACTGTGGCGAAGTTGCGTGTGTTTGTATTGAATGGTCCAAATATGAATTTGTTGGGCACTAGAGAGCCGGGTATTTATGGGAATATGTCTTATGATCAGCTTATAGAGCAGATTTCTTTTTGGACATCGGAATTGGATATCGAACTTGGCTATGCCCAGACTAATTCTGAGGGAGGAATTATCGACTATATTCACGCTTCTTATGGTCAGTTCGATTTTGTGGTACTCAATCCAGGGGCTTTCACGCATACATCTTATGCTTTGCGGGATGCTATTGTAAGTGTGGGACTTCCGGTAATTGAGGTTCACCTGAGTAATATTTATGCCAGAGAAGAGTGGCGGGCGAAGTCTGTTGTTTCTTCTGTTTGTGTCGGTACCATTTCAGGCTTGGGGGTTTACGGTTATCGTTTGGCTTTAGAGGCTGGAAAGCATTTTCTTAGTTCTGCTGCTTCTGAGGGCAATACTACTTCATCCGCTGTTGGAACTGTGTCGGCGGCAGACGGCAGAGCTTCCGTTGCCTCGCATTCTGTTTCCCAAAGTGCTCCTGTCTTATCGTTGTCTTCAGCACCGACAAAACCAGCTCAATTGCGTACATCCCGCGCTCCTTCCATTGTAGCTGTACCTGTTGACAATGTCGACCAGGGAGATTTGGCCAATCTGTTTGTTCCTACTCACAAGTATGAAGTAACTAACGAAGGCGGAAATTTGGGCGGCAACGTTGGTATTAACGAAATTCAAGGTTTCCCTGAAGAAGGAGCGGTTAGTGTTTTTGCCGGTAACGATTCTGAGGATGACGAAGAGCTTTCTCCTGAGGAGAGGGAAAAACTGAAGGCATGGATGGGTGAAGATTACAGTGAACCTTCTCCTGAAGATTATCGACTTGGTGGCGGTATTGCCAGAACCAGCGATGATATTCCCTCTTCAGCTCGTTCAGGAACTTACTCCAGTTCGGAATATGCTGCCGTTTCTACAGCGGCCAATCAATTTGTGGCCAGTCAGCAAAGCGTCGGTAAAACGGTAGCTCCTTTGAGTCAGTCGCAAACTTCTGCTACCAAGCGTTTGACTATTCCCATAAAAATTAAAAAGTAGTACAAGTTCACCTTCCCAGTGCACATTTTGGGGTTAAAATTAGGAAGGTGAAGACTGGGGTTTCGCTGAATTGGCCGCCCAGTCTTCAAGGATAGACAGTGTTTTTTTGCCCAAAATAGGAGGAAATTGTGAAGATTAGCTATCTGTCGTTAGCCTTAGCGGCTGCCTTTTGCTTAGGAAGTTCTCTTCCCGGTAACGCTGAGCCTGTAAGCTGCCATGGCAGCGCAAGAGTGTTGGCAGAGGCGGCTCCTCAGAAAAAAGCACCTTCCAACGCCAAGGTAAACAACCTTAAAGGGCCGTCTGCTCCTTATCCTGTTTCCGCTATAAAAATGGGTGGTAAAATACAGCCAGGCGATGATTTGCAAATAGTTTTTAGCGTAGCGGGCCCGCCTGACGAGATTTTGCCTATGCGAGCTAAAAGCAAGGCGCCGGATGATGATTATATACACTTCATTTACCGCAATCGTTTTACCATTAATATAAACAAAGCCAACGCCGTACAAAGCATTATGGTTTTTGGTAATAATGTGGATTTGGTTGGAGTTCCTTTTAAAATCGGTCAAAAAACGGCTGATGTTTTGGATAAGTGGAAGAAACCTGAGCGCGAGGTCAGTAATATGTACATTTACTACTATCGCGGTGTTTATATTATTTGGGATAAGGAAAATCCAGGCAAGATTGACAGGATATATCTTACTTTGCCGGGCAAGGTGGATGAGGACAGCAAAAACAGTGTTATGGGTTAGATTTGCCTGTTAGATATTTATGTACGTTAGGAATTGGCTGCAGTTTGGGGGAGTTGGACTGCAGCCAATTTTTCGGTGATAGAGACAGTTAGGATTATTTTCTTTTGAGCAACAGTGTCGGTTTTTTGAATATTAACAAACCTCCCGGTATGAGTTCACACAATGTAGTAGCTTTCGTCCGTCGTTTATTGCCCCGTGGCTTAAAAGTCGGTCATTTGGGAACGCTTGATCCCGGAGCTTGTGGAGTTTTACCTTTAGCTGTAGGTTGGGCTACCCGAACTATTCAATATTTTCCTCCAAATCGCAAAGCGTATCGTGCAGAAATCACTTTTGGTATAGAAACCGACACTTTAGATGCTCATGGACAAGTTGTTGGTACGGCTGTTGTTCCTAAGCTGCAATCGACTCAAATAGAGAAGTTATGTTGCTCTTTTGAGGGGGAACAATTACAGGTGCCACCGCAAGTCAGCGCCCTACATGTAGATGGTCAGCGAGCTTATATGCTTTCGCGTAGCGGTTGTGATTTTGAGTTGCCTGCTCGTCCTGTTACTTTACATAAAGTTCAGCTTTGTCGCCTTGAAAGGGATAAAATTTTACTAGATGTGGAGTGTAGCGCTGGAACTTATATTCGTTCTTTGGCTAGAGATTTTGGTAAAGTTTTGGGCTGTGGTGCTCATTTATCTTTTTTGCTGCGCACCGAGAGCGGTATTTTTAGGTTAAAAGATTCATATACTATTGAGGACTTGCGCTCACAAGGTATAGATAAGTGTTTGTGGCCCGTAGATAAAGTGTTAAAGGCCTCATTAGGTAATTTCTGTCGAATTAAGGGAAAGCTTTTTCAGGGAGGGCAAGAATTCTCCGAACTTTATGATGAAAAAAATAAACTTATTTGTCTTGACTTATTGACTATTGGCAGCAGTTTTGTGGTGTATAATTTTGACAGCGATGAATTTATAGGTGTCGGCGTTGTTGCAGAAAGCAATACCGACAGTAGTAAGTTCCTCCGGTTAGAGCGCTTGTATTCGAAAGGAGTTTAGTGCAGTGTCTATAGTTTTTTGGGGGCTCTGCCCGCATCCTCCGCTTTTAATTCCCGGTATCGCTGACTCCGCCAAGGAAAAAGTTGCAATTACAGCATCTTCGTTCAGGCAATGGGCTCTTAAGCTTAAAGAACAGGAGCCTGATCGTTTAGTTATTATGTCTCCTCATGCTCCGGCAGCTTCAGCAGCGGTGCCGCTTTTTTCAGTATCTTCTTTAAGTGGTTCTATGCAAAGATTCAGTTGTCCGGAAGTCTCCTGCCATGTCGATTGTGATACTGTTTTTGCGGAGCATCTGTCTGCTCTGTGTCGAGAAGAAGATTTTCCTCTTTTAACAATTGATGATGATTTCATAAAGAAACATAGCTTAGATATCAGTCTTGATCATGGCATTTTAATTCCGTTGTACTTTCTGAAGGAAGTTGGTCTCGATGTACCGATAGTTTTGCTCGGTTACGGTCCTGGTCATACCGAGTTATATCTCCAATTGGGTAAGCTTATAAGAAAGGCAGCTGGGGACGACGATAAAAAGACAGCTGTTATTGCTTCCGGAGATCTTTCACATCGACTTTTAGAATCTGGTCCCTATGGTTTTAGTCCCTATGGTCTTAAGTTTGATGAAACTATAAACCGTATTTTAGACAGTGCCGAAGCCGACTCTTTACTCAATTTTAGTCATGAAGAAGTTAATGAAGCTGCCCAATGTGGCCTTTATTCTATCGCTATGCTTTTAGGTAGTCTTGACAAAGATGAGGTTTGTACCGGACATCTTTCTTATGAAGCTCCTTATGGAGTTGGATATTCTGTTGTTTATTATTTACCTAAGGGCGCAGATTGTGCAGTAGTTAAGGGCGTAACGGATGCTCTTAAAGCTAATGAGAAAAAGACTATGGGAAAAAATGGTGACGCTGCTAAAATCGCTTCTCCGTTGAGTTTTATGGGACGCAAACAAGTCGGTTCTGCTAAGGTTGAATTTTCGCATTCAACAAATAATGATAAAAATACCAAGAATGTGGAGCCGCGTTTGGAATTGGCTCGCCGCAGTGTAGAAAATTACGTGCTCTATGGTAAGCGTTTATCTTTAGAAAAAGATGAATATCCTACTTTACAAAGTCCAGCTGCTGTTTTTGTGACTTTAAAAAAACAAGGCCAACTTAGAGGTTGTATAGGAAGTTTAGTGCCTATAGAAACCAGTCAGGCTAAAGAAATCGTGCGTAATGCTATTTTGGCTTGCAGTCAAGATCCGCGTTTTTCGGCTGTCTCTGCTGAAGAATTGCCTCAGTTGCAATATCAAGTTTATGTATTGGGAGAACCTATAAAAATCAAAGGACCTCAAGAACTGGATCCTAAGCGTTATGGTGTTATAGTACGTAAAGATGGGCGTAGCGGAGTTTTGCTTCCCAATTTAGAAGGCATAGACAGTATTGATATGCAATTGAGTATTGCTTGCCAAAAGGGTGGTATACTTCCTGAGGAGAAGCCGGAGCTTTATCGTTTTACGGCTACAACCTATGGTGAGTAGGAACTTTCTGACGGCTGCATATTGACTTCACTTATTCTGCAGAAAAAAAAGTAAATGTCCAAACAAGCTAATAAAAACTCTAAGGCGGCTTTAGAAGCTGGAGCAGAGTGTAAAACTGAAGAACAAAGTTCCGAAGGTACTGATTCAAAGTCAGATTCCGGACAATCGTTCGATAAGAGTATAACTAAAGCAACCGGTGTACAGGCTGCTGCAAAAGAAACTGAGCCTACACCTGCTTATTTGGTTGCTCCTTTAGATTGGCAAGGTGACAAGGAATATTCGGTTAAAGTAGGCCTAGAGGGAGCCTTAGGCGAATCTTTGCTGGGATGGAAGCCGACTCAACATTCTGCAGGTGGCAATAAAACTTGGCAAATTCCTGTGGCTGTAGCTTGCATTGTTTTGGGCGTTATGGTAGGGCTTCAGTATAGAGCTCACTCAGCCAGTACTCCGATTCAAGTAGACGATCGTCGTAAAATGTTGGAGTTGGTACGAACTTTAGAAGCTGAGCGCAACAGAATGTCGGCTGAGATTGGTGATTTGCGCTCTCGCATCTCTGATATGGAGATGGCTTCCAACAAAAGTGGCGTGGTCGGCAAGCAAATACAGGAGCAGCTCAATAATTCCCGTATAGAGGCCGGCCTTACCGGCATGAAGGGGCCTGGTATTGTAGTTGTGCTTAGTGACTCGCCTCGTACTCCGCCCATCAATACTGATCCTTATTTTTATATTGTTCATGATGTCGATCTTACTGCTTTAGTTAATGAACTTTGGTCGGCTGGCGCCGAAGCAGTATCTATTAACGAGCAGCGTATCGTGACTCGCTCTTCCATACGTTGTGTTGGGCCTACTGTTCTGGTGAACGGTGTGCGTATTGCCGCTCCTTACACTGTTAAAGGGATTGGCCCTGGCGATTTGGAGACGGCTTTGCGTATGCCAGGTGGTTTTCTGGATAGTATGGCTGCTTTAATAGGCAATGGTGGGCAAGTTACCATTAACCGAGTCGATGAAGTTACCATTATGCCTTATGAAGGCAGCATCGCTTTCCGCTACAGTCAATCTTTTGACAAAGATCAAGATAAGGAATGATTTCTTATGCCCCTGGTTCTTTTAGGGTTATTGGTAGGTTTGCTTATAGGTTGGGTACTGCCATTTCAAATTCCGGTTAGTGCTGCTAAATATGTTTCTGTAGCTTTTTTAGCAGGTTTAGATTCTACAGTTGGAGGTACTCGATCTGGTTTAGAAAACAAATTTAATTTTAGTGTTTTTGTAAGCGGTTTTATCGCCAATTTACTTTTGGCAGCCGGCCTTACTTGGGTTGGAGACGCTTTGGGTGTAGAAATATATCAAGCGGCCATAGTTACTTTTGGTATGCGTATTTTTGTTAATTTAGGTTATATACGTCGCGACCTACTTAAACAAAAATCTGAGCCTTCTGTTATAGAAAGTGTGATTTCTCCTATAAAATAAGTTTTGTTGATCATATTGTCTTAGGTTGGCAATATTAAAAAAATATAGCTGTTATTTTGGCAGATAGAGAGTGGGTAAAAAAACATGACCGATTTGAGTTGTAAAGCAGGTTCCGCTTTTTCCGCTGTGGAGCCGAATAATTCGGCCTGTAAAAAAGTCAGCGCTGCAGAAGCGGCCTATTGTGATTTGGCTTCCGAACATCTCTACATTTTGGCCGTAAATCCAGGTTCTATTTCTACTAAAATTAGCGTTTTCTATGGCAGTAAACTTGTTCTGAATAAGGAGCTGTTGCATAGTGTTGAAGATTTGGCTCCTTATGATGGTTTGCCCGCTTCTGCTCAGTTGGATATGCGTATTCGTTGCGTCACTGAAGCTTTGCGAGAAGGTGGTTTCGACGCAGCTTTACTTGATAGTGTTTCTTGCCGAGGTGGTTTACTTAGCCCCATTCCGCATGGAACTTATGCTGTAACTGATGAAATGCTGGCTGAATTGAAAGAAGCCAAGTGGGGCGATCATCCTTGCAATTTGGGCCCTATGATTGGTCGCTTTTTTGCCGAAAAATTAAATATCCCGGCTTATGTGGTAGATCCAGGCGTTGTGGATGAACTGCCTCCGCGAGCTTATATTACCGGACTTAAAGAGATACGTCGTCGTTGCATAAGCCATGCTCTCAACGCTTTTGCGCAAACTCGTCGCTATGCCGCCGAAATAGGCACAACTTATGAAGAACTTAATTTGATTGTCGCTCACTTGGGAGGGGGAATTTCCATAGGAGCTCATAAACACGGCCGTTATATAGACGTTAATAATGCTTTAGACGGTGAAGGCCCATTTTCTCCTGAACGTAGTGGTTCTTTGCCGGTGGGGCCGCTTATCGATCTTTGTTTTAGCGGCAAATATACTCGCGAAGAACTGCGCCGTCTCAATAGAGGTAAAGGCGGGATGTTAAATTTGGTAGGCACAGCTAATATGAAAGAGATAGAGGCTCGCTGTCTGGCAGGTGATCAAGAATTTATAGATGTTTTTGAAGCTATGGCCTATGCCGTATCGAAAAATATAACCGCTATGTGGCCTGCATTTGATGGTGAGATAGTAGATGCTGTTATTTTAACTGGCGGAGCCTCTCGTTCTCAAATGCTTGTAGATAAAATTAAAAAATATATTTCGGCTACAAATGTAACTGTTATAGTTTATCCGGGAGAACTGGAAATGGTAGCCTTAGCCAGCGGAGCTGCGCGTGTTTTGACTGGCCAGGAAAAATTAAAAACTTATCCTCTTGAAGCTTAAAAGAGGCTTCTGTGTGCATTTTTCTTAGTCTTTAGGTTTAGGGCAAATGGCTTGGAGGTAAAAAAGTGGAACAGATTCGCAACTTAAATCAACTTGTGGAAAGTTTGCAAGGACAAGTTCTCAGACGCTTGGTAATTGCCGCGGGCAATGATCGTTGTACTATTAGAGCAGCTGCTGAAGCAGCTGATAAGGGAATAGCCGAGGTTATACTGGTTGGACATGCTCAGCAAATAAAAGAGATGTGCTTGGAGTATTCTATAAACTCTGGTTTGTTCAATATTGTAGATGAAGCCAGTACTTTTGGCGCCGGTATTATTGCTCGCGATATGGTTTTTGAAGGTAGGGCCGACGTTTTAATGAAGGGACTGATCAATACAGATCAGTATATGCACTTAATTTTGGATAAAGAGCGCGGTCTTTTACCTAAAGGAGCTGTGCTTACCCATATTACATGTTTAGAAATTCCCGAATATGTGCGTTTGCACAATAAGTTGCTTTTTGCCGGAGATGCGGCTATTATCCCGGCTCCTGATTTGAGCACTAAGGCCAAAATGATCAATTACGCTGTGGAAATAGCTCATTCATTTGGCGTAGAAACTCCTAAAGTAGCAGTAATAGCTCCTACAGAAAAGGTGTTACCCAAAATTACTTCGTGTGTAGAAGCTGCCGCTTTAGCTAAAATGGGAGATCGTGGCCAGTTTGGCACTTGCCTGGTTGATGGTCCCTTAGCTTTAGATGTAGCCATTTCGCCCAAAAGTTGCCAAGTAAAGAATTTACATACAACTACTGAAGGAACTGCCGACATTCTTATTTTCCATTGCTTAGAAGCTGGCAACACGTTTTATAAGGCGTGCACTACTTTTGCTCAAGCCAAAGCAGCCGGAATAGTAGCTGGAGCTGGTGCTCCTTGTGTTTTAACCAGCCGAGCTGACTCAGAGGAGTCCAAATTCTATTCTATTGCCCTAGGCTGCAGGATGGTCAAGGCTTAGTTGTGTGAAATTAGCTACCGGCCATTTCTTGCACTTCTACAAAATGTGTATAAGCTTGTAAAAGAATATGTGAGGCTATATCCAGGTGGGAATTGGCGCCGGTGTCGGCCCACCATTGCATTTCATCAACACCTTGTCTAAATTCTTCCACACCTTGTCGTAAACTGTGAAGAGCTCTGTCAATATTAGGATCGTCACTGGAATGTGGTAATTTGCTTAAGCTGGCTGAGGCAGAGCGAAGTAATTGTTTGCCCCAGGCCAAAATGTTGACAAATTCTGCTTTGGCAATGCGTCCGAATTTGGCTGCATCACAAGCTTCAATGAGCCTGGAGAGATGATCGGAGGTGTCGGTTTCTTCCGTATCGCCTTGATTTGGGTAGTTGGTGACGGTGGCAGCTCCCTCTTGTGGATCTTGATAACCGGCTGGAAGTACCAGGCGAGCGCCACAATGGTCACAGACTTTGGAATAAGCCTTGTTTTCGAAGCCACAGCGCAGGCAACTGATGCTGCTGGCTTCCTCTTCAAATTTGGTAAAAATAGTCCAGGCCTGACAAATGAGATCAGCACCGTCCTCCAGGTATTGAATAGCCTTATGCAACAGGGGACGTCTGCTTATACCTAAACGCAGCAAAGGCAGAGCACGATTCAAACGATCAAAGCCGTCACGGGCGATAGGAACTTGTTCGGCTAAGCGGGGGGAGCTCTCTAAAGCCTGGTTAGCGCATTGTTCAAAGCGGAAGTAACTTTCCGCTAATTGCGGCTCGAACCAAGATTGGGCACGTTCCAATATATTGGGATCTAAGCCGGAAAGCACGGCTCGGGCGGCATGAATAACCCAGTTGACTTGAGGAGAAGGCGTAGGTTTATCAGCCAAAGCTTCGCCGGTGCTTTCTTGCATAAGTTCAACCAACAGTAGGCAACCTTCGCTGAACTTAACAAAGCCGGCATCTAAAGCGTTAAGGTTGTATTGCAAAAAGTAGGTATCCATGCTTTGAATACCGGCCATAATTTGGCGAATAGCACTAGTACCGCGATTGCGTCTAGCCAAGTCGTTATCTTTTTCAAATACATCTAAGCTGTTGGCGAAGTGATCCCAAAGGCGATCAAAAATTTCACTGAGTCTATCGTCATCCATAGCTCCTTGCTTGGTCGCTTGAATGACTTTTTCCATTAAATTGATAGCTGGATGAGGATTGTCTCCCTGACAAAGGTAATTCCATTCGTAGGCCAGTAAACTGTTATGCAGCTCGGCATAGCCTTCAAAAATTTGTTCAGGAGCTGATTCTAAAGGATAGCTATCTGGAGAAGCAAACCAAGAGCGCACTCCGGCTATAACATTAGTATATTGATTAAACGAGGCAATTACGTCTCTGACCGACTGAACCAAAGCAAGAATGGAACTCTGGGCTACTGTTTCGGTTTGTTTTTGAAAATTTTCTTTGGAAGCAAGTAACTCTTTTATATATGCTTCCAAAACTATGCCTAAAGCGCGTGGATCAGTACGTCCTTTAGTTACCTTTACGCAAAGCAAAATCAGACGATTGGTTGTTTCCGAAGGCGTAACTAGATCTTGTGGCAGTAAAGTCTCCAAGGGTGTTCCTTCTAAAGTTGTGCCGTAACCAATCATATTTATACTTCCATTCCAAGCGTTTGACGAAGAGAAAAAGACTAGAAAATATCTTTATTGCATAAGTTGTTGTAAATCTTCGGAAGCCATGCCGGGAACAGGTACTCCCAAAGAAGATACTCTGCCATTCATTTCTTTTTGACTCTTTTGGAAGCTTTGTTGCATAGCGTGCATTTCTTCATTCTGAGGAGTTGAAGAAGCAGTAACTTCTTGCATCCATTCTTCTTGGGGAGCATCATTATCCATAACCATGATGCCGTTTATAGATTCACTCAAAGCCACGCTAACGGGCATAGAAGAACTTACGCTAACAGAGGAACCTTTACTTATGTTGCTTTTTTTAATAAGCTTCTGGGTAATTCCGCTCATAATCCCCAATACCGAAGCTTTGCTGATGGCCTCATTCGCAGTCGGAGCTGCCATCGCTGTTGAGCCGGTGAGGGCATTTAGTGAAGCTGTATTCATTTGCACAGGCTGCATAAACTAAAAAACTCCTAATGCACTTTTAACTATTTTACATAAATAACACTTGCTAGTAAAATTTCGTAGAATGGCTGTAAGAACCTGCTAAATACAGCTATTTTTATGGTTTGGTCGGTTTTCACTCTATTTTTGATTTTAGCAGGGCAGGGCTTTAGCCTAGTTTGATAAAAATGTTCGCCGAGTTTTGGGCAGGAGTAAACAAAAAATAAAATTATGCAGAAATTGATAATTGTTACTGGAGCATTAGGATTTATTGGCGCCAATTTAGCTGAAGTTTTAAATAAAAAAGGGTATAACAATCTTCTTTTGGTCGATCATTTGAATACTACGGATAAATGGCGTAATTTTGGCCATTTAGATTTTGTCGATTATCTGGATCGGGATGCTTTTATAAAATTAGTCGAGTCTGAGACACTGACTTCCCAAGTGGAAGCTGTCTTTCATTTGGGGGCTTGTAGTAGTACCACTGAAACCGATTCCAACTTCTTAATGGAAAATAATTATCGCTATACTAAAAAGCTCGCTAAGTGGACAGCAAATCGCAAAATTCCCATGATTTTGGCTTCTTCTGCCGCTACCTATGGCAATGGCAAGCTGGGATATAGTGATGATCCGGCTATGATCCATAAATATATGCCTTTAAATATGTACGGTATGTCCAAGCATCTTTTTGATAAATGGGCTCTGAGCAATGGCTTGTATGAAGAAAATTTAGTCGGCTTAAAGTTTTTTAATGTTTATGGCCCTCATGAAGATCATAAAGGTAGCATGCGCTCAGTAGTTTATAAAGCTTTTTATCAAATTTTAGAGCGCGGCTATGTGGAATTATTCAAATCTTATCACTCTGATTATAAAGATGGCCAGCAACTTCGCGACTTTGTCTATGTTGATGATGCTGTCAAGGTAATGCTCCATTTCTTTGAACACCGGGACAAACACGGTTTATTTAATTGCGGTAGCGGTATTGCTCGCTCTTGGAATGATTTGGCTAAAGCTGTATTTGCATCTATGAGTAAACCGGTAGATATCCGCTATGTGGAAATGCCCGATTATTTGCAAGGTAAATATCAGTACTATACTTGTGCCGATACTAAACGCTTACATGAAGTTGGATATACTGAGCCTTTCGCTTCTTTGGAGGACGGAGTAAAAGATTATGTACAGAATTATTTAGCTTTGCAAGTTTAATTTTTTTAGCTTCATCTACAACTTTTTATTTCACAAAAGCATTGCGTCTGCTTTTGGGAATAATTTCGTTGGTGTAATTGGGGCCGATAGTTACGTCAGGCATAGGGAAGGCCTTTAAGCTAAACTGGAAGTAAAGTTCGTTTTGAACACTGCGGTAAACTAGGCTAGTCACCCAGTCGTGAGCTTCGTAATCAAGTTGATAATCTTGATAAGTAAAGCGATGGTTTACCAGATCGTAAACACTCCAGTGGCTGGCATATAGACCGTCAAATAATTGGGTACGCAAATTGGTATCCAAATTTCTCCAAGAATGGGAACGTGGATCGTAGCTGCAGCTAGCGCCGATAAGCCAATTGTTATTGGGACGGAATTGCAAACGCGGAGTAACATTTTGAAATTGATCTGTCTTCAGATTATAGCCGCTGACTACAGAAAAATTGAAAACATCATCCTTAAAAAACTCGATGCCGCCGGTAAGATTCTCATAGCCAACAATGTGATCATATTGCAGAGGTGTTTCTCCGCGAGGATTGAGCCAATTATAATCTAAACGCAAAGTACCGACGTCTCCCAATTCTTGCATCCAACCCAAACGAGTTGCCAGGGAATACATACTCTGTCCGTTGCCATAAAAGAGCTGCCTGAAGCCTGCACCGGCCAAGAAACGTCCCGAATCATATTCAAAGGATTGATCGGGAATTTGAAAACGCAGATCATAACGATTAGTTGAATACATACTGGGCGACTCGGTAACGTGGCCTAAGCTAATAGAGGTTAATATCGGAATATCGCCTATGAAAACAGGATGAGAGCGCAAAGTAAATTCAGGATTGCGGTTCAGGCTATAATTGCGGTCACCGTTAGTATTTTCTATTTGTAACTCACTATCAAATAACTCACTGGTATGTCGCAAACCGATCTGATAATGAAACCTGTCGGCAGTGCGATGAGCCGTAGAAATGGTGGACATTTCAGCTTTCCAGGTAGTCGAAAGCTCCGGAGTGAGTTGTAAACTGTAATAACTACGCCAGGTATTGTTGGTATTTTCACTGCCTTTGGTATTGTAGTTTTGTGAAAAACGTAGATCCTGACGTTCATCTTTGTGTTGGAAGCTAAATAGCGAATTTATACGACTTTCATTAGTGAAACCGGGCGTTTCTGAACGATTGGAAGAAAATTCCCAAGAGATTTTGGTCTTATCGTCAAAGCTATAGTTAATATTACTGCTTAAATCGTAACGCGAATTTATCTTATCACCATTTAAACGGTAATAATAAAAGTCACCTCCGCCTTTGTCGCCCAACGAATAGTAGTGCCTAATACCTGTACCAATGCCGGTTTTACTGTAATAATCAAGTAAAATCTGGCCGTAATTATTGTTATCGAAAACGTAATTGAAAGTATTTCTGGCAAACCATCCGTCTACCGAGTTGCTGCCGATTTGCGGAATGATCGAATTTTGGGCGCGTCTCTGATTATCCAAAGGAATATTCAGAGTGGGCATAGTGTAAAGACGCTTGTCTTTTAGATAAATAGACGTATTGCTGGCGATCAATTTGTCATTCGGATAGATTTCCACATATTTGGAGACAAATTTGTAATCTAACTCGTCAGTGGGCTTATCGCAGGTAGTAAAGGTAGAATCGGTAAGTACCATCTTCTCTTTAGTCCATTGCAAAGTATCGGCCCAGAAGAAGACGTCACCGTCAATGTTGCTATTTTCGTTGGTGGAAAAATCGTGACCCTGTCCGGTGACATTGTGCATAACGGTAACTTGACCATTAGGATCGTAAGTCAGCCAGTCAGCAGCTACGAAGTTGTTATTCCAATAAACGATACATTCGCCCACAGCAGTAACTTTGCCGGTAGTTTTATCTAAAACTAAATAGTTGCAAAGCATACGAGCGCCCATGACGTCTATGGAGGCATTGCCTTCCGCTTTGATGGAATCTTCAGTGACGGTTACTTTATCGGCAATTAAGTGTACGGCACCAGTCCACGCTTGTCCGGTTGTTGTATTGTTATCGACTGATACACCGTCAGTTGAAGTTTCGGTTGGGTTATCTTCATTATGGAAAGTTAAATGTATAGTGTTTTCTGTCCTATCACCGTATTTGCAATCGGTATAGAGACCGTTATTATCGACAGGAGTGGAGGTAGAAGTAAAGGCATTGTTGCTCGGTTGAGCAAAAAAACGGCCGTAACCGCCGATAAAACCTTCTAAATCGGGGTTATTTTCGGTTAACTGTTGAGCATCTTCTAAACGTTCCAAGCGAGGTAAAACGGTATTAAAAGGATTGAGGAAGGAGCCGTTTTGCGGAGACTGATAAAATTTAGGAGTGAAAGCGTCTTCTTCGGGTTGTTGAGCTAAAACTTGGCCAACACAAAACAGACTGCAGGCCATAACAGTCACTGCTGCCGTCAGATATTTGCCGGAAGACGCTCCTAAATTCATAATAAATAATAGTTCCTTATCAGTAAGTTATTCTAACGCTCAAGAAAGGCCGACCGACTTTTGATTATTCGTAAGGATAGCTGATCGAAACTTCAAAAGTATCGATATCAAAATTTGCATAGGGAAAAGCTGCGTCCAGGTCGTTGTGAGAAATCCAGTCGTTTAGGTAATCGTTAGGATAAATAGACGGAATGGGGCTGACTATACCGTACAGTTTATCTATATTTAGAGTGTATAAACTATTGGAATTTAGATTGTCGCCCATAAAGTCAATCACGCGGCCTAAGTAAGCGTCACTGGTATTATCCGTAGTTACCACTTGAGCTGAAAAATTGGAATTGACTATATACTGATTTAAGTAGGTGTTAGAGTCGTAAGTATCAAGCAAGATGTTGATACTGCGCCCGTCTGAGCTGATTGAGCCTTCGGGGTTGAGACTACCAACTTGGTAGAAAGTAAAGCCGGCATTGGGCAAATTGGCCTGGCGAGTATACCAGTCAAAATTGATGCCGTCGAATCTGATAAAGTCTGTAAAAGTATCGGAATCTGTTACTTCTATGGCGCTGCCGGTAGAATTGAGCAAAATTGCGTAGAATCCGTTGCTTTCGGTATCAATCTTTCCATTAGGATTGACCGTAAGCGTAAAACGCAAGCAAGGTGAGCCGCTGCTATTGGGAATAGAAGAAAACTTAGGGCCGGTATCGGAAGCGCAGCCACCAATACCTAAGATTACGGCTCCGCTTAAAAAGAAGGTCAAAGCTCCACCCAGAACAGCCGATTTGTTAAGCATTTCGATCTAACCCGCCAATTAAAAATATAAATAGAAAAAATCCGCGCCTTATTCGCTCAAGGCGGACAAAATCTTTTTTTAGTTTTAGGTTAAATCCTTGTCAGCTTGTTCACTTGACTTAAGAATAATGCGATACTATGAGCGAAACAGTTGCATATGACCGGTATAATCATTAAAAAAGGCGGCAGAGGATAGCCTAGAAAGTAAGAGAAACTGTGGCCGCTAGTTGTAATTTTTGCATAGAAGTCAGTTTAGTACAGAAAAAAAACGGAGGTCATTAAGGTTGACCAAATTGGAAGAAAAGAAGGCGGCTGCGACTGAGGATCAGGCAGAACGTAAGATTGGTTGTTGGTTGCATAAGATTTTATTAGGCAACAGCTATATAAGTATGATGATTTTAGGCGCTTTGTCTGGCGTTTTACTTAGCTTATGTTTTCCCTTTTTACGCTGGTGGCCGCTGGTTTTTGTAGCTTTGGTGCCTTTTTTGTTAGGGATTGTTAGTGCAAAAGAAGGCAAAAAAGCCTTGATTTTGGGTGGATCTTTTGGCTTTGTACTTCATGTTATTTCTATGTATTGGCTGAAAGTTTTCGGTTGGGGAGCACCCGTAGCTTTAGCTGTAGAAAAAGCTGTTATTCCTGCTCTTATGGCCTGGTTACTCGTTAAATTGCGTTCTAAACAGGCAAATTTTTGTCTTTATGCCGTGGGTTTTGCTTCACTTTACACTTTAGCAGAGTATTTGCAAACTGTGGGTGTTTTTGGTATAAACTGGGCTCTTTTGTCGATATCTTTAGCTAGAGTGCCTTTACTGTTGCAAACTAACAGTTTGTGGGGAATGTGGGGCTTGAGTTTTGCTATAGCCTTAATAAATGTTGGTCTGGCAGAAATTGTGTGGTGTATTGTTCGTCGCCGCATCTTTGCTTCTAAAACTGCAGAAGTTGTCCAACTGGAGCAAAGCCAAGTTTGTGCCGATAATAAGTCTGCTGACGACCATAATACATATCGTGGAATAAAAAGCTGGGCTTATGTAAGCGCTTCGCTTTGGGCTTTTATTATTATCTGGGGTACGGTAACTTTATCTCAAGCTCCGTCTTTAGCTGAGCAAGCTAAACAACCTGGCGCGGTAAAGTGGGGGCTTATTCAGCTTTCTATTCCGCAAGAAAAACGCTTCCATCCGTTTTTTGCTGACGAAAATTTTGAGGCTTTGGGGGAAGCCAGTCGCCAAGCTATTAAAGAAGGCGCCGAAATTATAGGCTGGCCGGAAACTTCCGTTCCTTATCGTCAGTTTTTGGATGATAATTATTATAAACTTCAGATGAGGCGTCTTATCCGTCGTAATTCCGCTTGGTATTTGGTTGGCTCTATTGAAAGTGCTCCCGATAACGGTTCTTACAATGCCATTAGTACCTGGGATAATGTAGGCATTTATCGCGAACGCTATAATAAATGGAATATTGTACCTTTTGGTGAATATTTGCCAGGACGCGAATACTGGCCAGAATGGATTCCCGGCGTCAAGTTAGTTATGAACTATAAACCAGGCGAGGGAAGTTGTGCTTTACAAGTTAAAGACCATAAAGTTGGCGTACTTATTTGCTTTGAATCGATGTGTACTTGGGTAGCTAGGCAGCATGTGCTTAAAGGCGCTGAAGTTCTTTTTGCACCTACTAATGACGCTTGGTTTAAAGAAACTGCCGAATTACCGGGCCATTTTGATATAGATATTATGCGTGCTGTAGAATTAGCTCGCCCTGTCCTTCCTGTAGGTAATACTGGTATTTCTGGCTTTATCGATAGATATGGTCGTGTTCAGCAAGAGTCGGCCATTAACGAAAAAAATATTATGGTCGATTATGTTGTGCCTAATAGCGTCTTGACGCTTTACGCTCGCTGTGGCGATTGGCAAGTGCTTATTTATGCTTTGCTGCTTATAGGATGCTTTGCTTATACAAAACGCAATCAATGCGAATAAGCGCTATTATTTTTGTGCTTTTGCTTACTCGTTTGCTTGCGTAGTTTTTCGACCTAGAAACGCTAATTAGTGTTCGGCCCGCCAGTTAGCTATTCTAAACGGCCAATATTCTTCGCCTTCCATAGCCACTGCTTCCGCCTGTTGGTTAAAAACTATGAGCCTAACTGTGTTGCGCAACCTTAAAGAGCTGTACACAACGAACCCAGCGAGGACTTAGCTTTTGGCAGTTGGCCGGTATGGCTGCGAGCTGAAGGCGAGCAGACGCCGACCGACCGTGCCGAAGCTTTGGACGAGCTTACAAACACTGAAAGTATCCGTTTCGACACAAATAAGCGGAGTTTAGCCTATAGTAAAGCGTAAGGCTTTTCTACGCCTGGAGCTTGCTATAGGCGTAAACGCAGCCAGCAAAACTGAGAAACGGAGACTTTGTTCACTGATACCTTAGTATCGCTTTTCGCTTTGAAATGTTCGCTTGTTATAAAATGAACACGCTATAAGCGCATAAAACCGCACTTACCTAAATGAAATTTATAGCCGCTAAAAATGTTCGTTATACCCACCGGAGAAAACTTTATCGCGTTAGCGATCTTTCGAGGAGGGATATAACTAATCAATCAACGAGGCTATAAATTTAGCACCAACATGCATAGCGCAAAAAAAATCGCACATTTTTGCTCAAAGGTGCTTGACAGGGTAGGCGCTTATCTAAGTGTTGAAGTGACATATTTTTGTTTTGAACTTTTAGGTTTCTCTGGCAAAGTAAGTTTTAATTTTCCAGCTTCAATCAAAGGTTGTATAAGCTTTGACATTACAAAATTGCGAGATTTACCTAAAAACTCTGTTAGTTCAAGGCGGGTTTTGGGTTGGCGACAATATTCTAAAATGGCTTCTTCTGATGTATTATCCTTGTTTAAGCTGCTATTGTACATGACAACCTTAAATTCACCTTGTTTTGCATAAAAGAGCGGTAGTGGCAAATTGGCAACAGCAAATTCATGGCGCATAGTAGGAATCCCCGAATAACGATTTTCCGTAACTTTAAGCAATTCAAGTATATTAGCTAAAGCTGCATTTCTAGTATCCGGCCTGACTTTTCCCAAATTGTCAATTTTTAGTCTCCCGTAAAGTCCACCACTATTTTTCACTTCCAGTCTGTCTCGATACATTTCTAAACGGATGGGAATATTTTCTGTATATACACTATAGTCTCTATGTACTAAAGCATTTAATATAGCTTCTCTAACAGCTTTGAGAGGATATTCAGGTTTGTCAATGCGGCGTCCGTTATCATCTATAATAGTTTTTGTCCTACTATTGCGACGCACAAAGTCTACAGCTTCTTCTAACATATCTGGTATGGAGCCGGTTATACGTTCATTATCTAAAAAGCGTTCTTGTTCGCTGCCAAGTTCTCCAATTTCTGTTCCAGGTAAGGAAATAGCCGTTATGCAAAGTTGGGGAAAGTAGGCTTGAGGATAATGAGCAAATGTCAATAAACCGGCCAAGGTAAATTGAGATCCTGAAGTTACGCCCAGTAGTTCTAAAATTTCTTTATCAGAGAGATGTTTTGCCAAATTTTTGCGTTCATGTTTAACCGCCGTTAAATACTTGGTCAGTCGTTCTTTATCTAAAAATTTAGTTTTTATTTCGCCAACAGTACGCAAGTCGTCGCGAATGCGTTTGCGAAAAGCTTCATAGCTGTAAACTTCGTATTCGCTCATCGGCTCATCCGACTCGCCAACGCGAACATAAGAGCCCTTTATGCGTCCAACTCCTCTATAAAAAACTGGTCTTTCTGATATGTCTACACTTGGTATTTCTGCAGAAACTACTATGTTATTATCAACTTCACATATAGTAAAAAGCGCTCGCACAGCTGGTTCCATTTGTTTGCATTGTTCGGTAACTTTTTTTTGCAAATCTTGAGCGTCGTATACACCGTTGATTTTGTATCCAGACTTTTCATCTATGCCAAATATCAAAATTCCGCCTTCGTCCTGATTAGAAAAAGCTGAAAGCGTATCGTAAAGTTTAGTTGGACATCCGTGTTCGGCTGATTTTAGTTCTATTGTTTGACTTTCTGTTTTTTGGCTTTGTATCTTACTAATCAACTGTTTCAGTTCTTCCGCTTGCATTTTGCTTACCTCATAGCGTCTTTATAACGACATGATCCTATAAATTTTGAATTTAGTCAACGGAATTTACACTTAAAATTTAAAGTTTGAATACTAAAAATGATAGTTTGAACACTATTTGGCAAAATTTGCACACTAAAATTCAGAGTTTGAATACTGAATTCAAACTTGCTTGTTTATTGCGTAGTTTTTCAGCTTAGAGACGCCGATAGTGTACGGTCCGCCCGTTGGTAAAAAAATACGCGTGTAACTGTGTTGCGCAATACAAACGTGTTAAGCGCAAACAAACTTGGTGTAGTCCTTGGCTTCGGCCAATTGACGGTATGGCTGCTCGTTTACGAGCAGACGCCGGCAATCAGGCCTGAAGCCTTGGACGTAACCGACAAATACTGAAAGTCTCCGTTTCGGCACATTTAAAGCGAAGTTTAGCCTATAGCAAAGCGTAAGGCTTTTCTATGCCTGGAGCTTGCTATAGGCGTAAACGCAGCTAACAAACCTGAGAAACGGAGACTTTTGTTCACTGATACCTTAGTATCGCTTTTCGCTTTGAAATGTTCGCTTACTATGAAATGAATAGGCTATAAACATTTGCTTAAATGAAATTTATAGCCGCCACAAAATGTTCGTTATACCCACCGGAGAAAACTTTATCGCGCTAGCGCTCTTTCGAGGAGGGATATAACGAACTAAACAACGAGGCTATAAATTTAGCACAAACATGCATTAGCGCAAAAATTCGCACATTTTGGCGACTTTTTCTGTATGCACCATTTTTGGACTAGGATATTT
Source organism: uncultured bacterium (assembly GCA_934621605.1). Classification (GTDB taxonomy): domain Bacteria; phylum Vulcanimicrobiota; class Xenobia; order Xenobiales; family Xenobiaceae; genus Bruticola. The sequence continues at coordinate 32,651 of CAKTUZ010000024.1, forward strand.
TGCCTAGGCTACAAACAAATACGGCGCAGCCTTTGGCGCTGATTATTTTTGCGGAGTACAATTTTAAGTTGGCCGATCTAGAGTATAAGAGCAAGCATTCATTTACTTTTCAAGCTGACAGCCGACTTTTTAAGTTAGTCTCTGAAGCTTACCGTATAAAACTAGCTTATCTTTTCGATCCTTATGCGGCGGTGCATACTTCAACTATAGAGCCTTTGCCACATCAAATCTCGGCTGTCTACCAAGAGTTGCTGCCGCGTTTGCCTTTGCATTATGTTTTAGCTGACGATCCTGGCGCCGGCAAAACGATTATGACCGGTCTTTTTGTTAAAGAATTGCTTTTGCGCGGCAGTTTAGAGCGCTGTTTAATTGTTTCTCCCGGCAGCTTGGCTGAGCAATGGCAAGAGGAGCTGGCCAGCAAATTTAACCTAAATTTTGAGCTTTTAACTAACGAAAAAGTACAAAATTGTAGCAGCAATATTTTTGATAGCCTCAATTTTTGTATTGCTCGCCTCGATCAATTAGCTAGAAACAGCGCTTTACAAAATATACTCAGCCAAGCCAAACGTTGGGATTTAATTGTTTGTGACGAAGCCCATAAAATGGCGGCTACTGTGTTTGGCAAAAAAGTATATCGCACTGGCCGTTTCAAATTGGGCCAATTGTTGCGCACGCTGACAAGCAATTTTTTATTATTGACAGCTACGCCTCACAATGGCAAAAATGAAGACTTTCAACTTTTTATGTCTTTAGTAGATCCTGATCGCTTTGAAGGAGCCAACCACGGCTTAAATGCTAAAAAAGCGCCTGATGTTTCTGATTTAATGCGCCGCTTAGTTAAAGAAAAGTTGCTCAAGTTTGACGGTACTCCGCTTTTCCCCGAAAGAAAAGCCCATACTGTGCCATATAATCTTTCTCAAACTGAAGCCAGCCTTTATGAGCATGTCACTGAATATGTACGCTGTGAGTTTAATCGCGCAGAAAAACTTAACGATCAATGCAAAAACAGAGTAGGTTTTGCTTTAACTATTTTGCAACGCCGCTTGGCTTCGTCTCCTGAAGCTATCTATCAATCTTTAAGCCGCCGTCGCCAGCGCTTGGAAGAACAATTGCAAGAAGTTCTAAATGAGCGTCACGCTTTTGATGGCGCTGCCGGTGAAAAAATTGCTGATGATTATGATGAGGAATTAAGCGCTGCCGATCTTGATGATTTTGAAGATAATTTAAGTTGTTCAGTTTCGGCTGCTCAGAGCGCTCGAGAATTGGAAGCGGAGATAGCTTCTTTGTCTTCTTTGGAAGAAGAGGCCCAAAAGCTTGTTTATAGTGGATTAGACAGGAAATGGACAGCGCTTTCCGATTTATTGCAAGATGAAGCCGAAATTTTTTCTTCTCGCCATGGCTATAAAGAAAAGCTGATCATTTTTACTGAACATCGTGACACCTTAAATTATTTACAGCGTAAAATTAGCAATCTTATAGGCAATACCGACAGTGTGGCCATTATTGCTGGAGGTATGAGCCGCAGCGAACGTCGCCTAGCTGAAGAGCGCTTCAAGCAAGAAGAGCAAGTTTATATCCTTTTAGCTACCGATGCAGCTGGTGAAGGCATTAACTTGCAACGCGCTCACCTTATGATCAATTACGATTTGCCTTGGAACCCTAATCGTTTAGAACAGCGCTTTGGTCGCATTCACCGTATTGGCCAGAAGAAAGTTTGTCATTTGTGGAATTTAGTTGCTCAACAAACTCGCGAAGGCCAAGTTTTTGAACGTCTCTTAGCTAAGCTTGAAGAAGAAAAAGCCGCTTTAGGTGGTCAAGTTTTTGATATTTTAGGCAAAATCGATTTTGACAATAAATCTTTGCGTCAATTGCTTATTGAAGCTATACGCCAAAATGGCAGCGCTTCGACTGAATATAGTTTGAAGCAAATAATTGATAGATCTTTAGAAACTGAAAAATTACAAGAAATAATTCAAGAGCAAGCTCTAACTAAAGACGTTTTAGCTACCGAACAAGTTTATGCTATAAAAGAAGATATGGAGCGAGCCGAGGCGCGTAAGCTTCAGCCTTATTTTATAGAATCGTTTTTTACCCAAGCTTTTGCTGCTCTAAAAGGTCAAATCCGTTTTATTTTTAAAGCTTCCGAAAGAGGACGCTATGAAATATTGCACGTCCCTTCTGAAATTTATAATTGGCCTAAACAAGATTCAAAAAAAATAGCTCGCCATTATAAACGTGTTTGCTTTGAGCAAAAATTAGTAGATATACCTAGCCAAGTTCAAGCTGAATTAGTTAATTTAGAACATCCTCTTTTGCAAGCTGTGGTTAATTTAAGTTGTCAACAGTGGCAAAATGAGCTGGATAACGGCGCTATTTTAATTGATCGATATAATGAAAGTGAAGATATTAAATTTTTAACTTATATTGAAGATACAATTGTAAGCGGAAGCCAAAATGCGGATGGTTCAGCTCAAATTGTGGCTAAAAAATTCGATTTTATAGAGATAAATAGCGATGGTACTATTTGTCAGGCTGGATATGCTCCTTATTTAGACTACGCTGAGCCTAGCCTTGCGGAAAAAGCTTCTGTCCTTAATTATATAAAAACTCAATCTTGGTTACAGAAAGAGCCGGAAGAGCAAGCTAAAGAATATGCCCTTAAAGAAATGGCGCCGCAGCATTTATTGGAAGTTAAGCAACAGCGCGATCCTATGTTTTATAAAATTAAGCGTGAAGTAGAGAAGCGTTTAAATCAAGAAATTCGCTATTATGATGGCTTAAGCGTTCAATTTGCTGAAGATGCCAAAAATGGCAAAGAAAATGCCGAGAGTAAACTTCGCTACGCTGAAGAGCAAATGCAATTATTGCAAGCTAGAAAAGAGAAGCGTCTACAAGAATTAGCTAGGGAAGCGGAGCTTAGTTCTGTGCCTCCAATTATTGTTAGCGGCGCTTTGGTGGTACCCCAAGGCTTATTGAATAAATTAAATGGTTATGCTGAAGTGGAACCTTTAGTTACTCACGATAAGAAAAAGATTGAGCAATTGGCTATGCAAGCTGTAATAGAGATAGAGAAGCGCTTAGGCAATTGGCCTAAAGATGTGAGCTCAGCTAAGTGTGGCTACGATATTGAATCGGAAATTGTTGCTGGTTCAAAAAATGGAAAGAGCTTGCGCTTTATAGAAGTAAAAGGACGTAGCTTAGGAGCAGCTACAGTTACTGTTTCTAAAAATGAAATTTTAACTGGCTTAAATAAGCCTGAAGAATTTATTTTAGCTATAGTCGAAGTAAAGGGAGAAAAGACTAGAACTGTTTATTTAAAGCGACCTTTTGTCCAAGCTCCGGACGCTTCGGCAGCTAGTATCAATTACAATATAGACGATCTTTTGCTCCACGCAGAAATTGTCTATCAAGACTAAGGATAGAGCATGTACAAGAAAAAACTAATTGAGGTGGCTTTGCCTTTGGAAGCTATCAATAAAGCTTCTGCTCGAGAAAAATCGATTCGCCACGGCCATCCTTCCACACTCCATTTATGGTGGTCGCGTAAGCCTACTGCTACAGCTAGAGCGGTTATCTGGTCTAGTTTAGTTGACGACCCTTCAGAACATCCGGAGCTTTTTCCCACTGAAAAAGCACAACAGCGAGAGCGGCAGCGTCTCTTTGCTATTTTGGAAAGATTAGTGGAATGGGAAAATGCTAATAATCAAGAGGTTTTGCAAGAAGCTAAAGCCGAAATTTTAAAATATACCGGAAATAATCCTCCCGCTTTATTAGATCCTTTTGCTGGCGGCGGCTCTATTCCCTTAGAAGCTCAGCGCTTAGGTTTAGAAGCTCACGCTCACGATCTTAATCCTGTAGCTGTACTTATCAATAAAGCTATGATTGAAATTCCTCCGCGATTTTGTGGATTAGCTCCAGTTAATCCGCAAAATCGCGGAGAAGGGCTGCTGCCTGGGGAGAAGGGCTGCTGCTAATCGCCGCAGCACCTTCTACGCTGGCGCTCAGGGCTTAGCCCAAGACGTCCGTTATTATGGCCAATGGCTTAAAAATGAAGCCTTTAAACGTATAGGCCAACTCTATCCTAAAGTAAAATTGCCTTCCCATTATGGAGGCGGAGAAGCTACAGTTATTGCCTGGATTTGGGCCCGCACCGTAAAATGCCCCAATCCCACTTGCGGTTGCCAAATGCCGCTAGTTAGTAGTTTTATTCTCTCTAAGAAAAAAGATCGCGAAGCTTATGTTGAACCAATTGTTGACGGTACAGCTATTACTTACCAAGTTCGTCAAGGTCTATGTCCTTTAGAAGGTACCGTCAATAGAAAAGGCGCCCGTTGTATTTGCTGTGGAGCCAACGTGCCTTTTGAACATATCCGCCAAGAAGGCCAAGCCAATCGTTTAGGTTCCGCTTTAATGGCTGTAGTAGCTGAAGGCCCCAATGGTCGCTTATACTTAAATGCCGATGAAGAGCAATTAAAAGCGGCAGATGTAGTAAGGCCTGAGGATATTCCTAATACTGATTTACCGGAAAAAGCTTTAGGCTTTAGGGTGCAAACCTATGGAATAAAAAAACATTATCAACTTTTTACTAATCGCCAGCTAACAGCTTTGACAACTTTTAGCCAACTAATAAAAGAAGCCCAACAGCAAGCTGAAGCTGACGCCTTGGAAGCTGGTTGGGAAGATGATAAAGTGCCCCTCAATAAAGGCGGCGCTGGCGCTCTGGCTTACAGCCAAGCTATTAGTGTTTATTTAGCCTTTTTAATTGACAAATTAGCAGATTACCACTCGACTATTTGTCTCTGGAATGTTTCTAGAGATGGTATATGCCATACTTTCACTCGTCAATCTATTTCAATGAGCTGGAACTTTACTGAGGGTAATCCATTAAGTAATTCTTCTGGCTCTACTGATAGCTTACTTGAGTATATTTATAAATGTTTGCTTAATATTGCAACTGATATTTGTAGCGAAGCTAAACAGCAAAATGCTCAAAGTGATTGTTGCTTGCGCCAAATTATGATTTCTACCGATCCGCCTTATTACGATAATATCGGTTATGCCGATCTGGCTGATTATTTCTACGTTTGGTTGCGTCAATCTCTACGTTCCGTCTATCCAGAGCTTTTCCGCACTACACTGGCACCTAAAGTCGAAGAGCTAATTTCTGCCTCTTATCGTCATGAAAATAATGAAAACAAGGCCAAAGAATTTTTTGAAGATGGCATGTTGCAAGCCTGTCGCCAGCTTTATCAATACGCCAGCGATAAGTTACCAGTGACTATTTATTACGCTTACAAACAGAGTGAAACCAAAGAGCAAGTCGGCCAAAAAGTTACCTCTTCCAGCGGCTGGGAAACTATGCTTTCAGCCATTATAAAAGCCGGCTTTGCTATTACCGGTACCTGGCCAATAAGTACTGAATTGAAAAGCAGACCACGTGGACTTGAGTCTAACGCTTTAACTTCATCAATAGTGTTAGTCTGCCGCAAGCGTTCCGCTTCTGCGCCGACAATTAGTCGACGCCGCTTTATTACTGAGCTTAGTAATGAATTGCAACCGGCTTTAAAGAAGTTGCAAAGTAGCCAAATAGCGCCGGTAGACTTAGCTCAAGCAGCTATCGGCCCAGGCATGGCCGTTTATTCTAAATACAGTGCCGTTTTAGAAGCTGACGGTACGCCTGTAAGTGTGCGCAGCGCTTTGCAACTAATTAACCAAGAGCTTGACGCTTGCCTCAATGAACAGAGCGGCCAACTCGATTCGGCCAGCCGTTTTTGTGTAGATATTTACTCCCAATATGCTTTTAAAGAGCTGCCTTTTGGTGAAGCTGAAGTTTTAGCTAAAGCCAAAAATATTTCTACCGACAGTTTAATCAAAAATGGCGTTATTAAAGCTGAAAAAGGCAAAGTTTGCTTAGTAGATCGCTCGGCCATGGAGCTAAAAGTTAGCTCTAACGACTGTAGCTGGCTAATTTGCCAAAAGCTGGCTAAAGCTTTGCAAGAAGGTGGCATAATTCAGTGTGCGCAAATTGTAGCTACAAATGCTAAAGCAACCAACGCTAAAGAGTTAGCTTACCGCCTTTACACTATTGCCGAACGCCAAGGCTGGAACCAAGACGCTTTAGCCTACAACTCTTTAATCATGTCTTGGTCACAAATTAGCGCTAAAGCCGACAGCTTGAGAAAACAATCTGAAGCCGAGCAAGGCACCATGTTTTAAAGGAGAGCAGCCATGGAAAATAAAGAAGATAATAATGTAACTATTACCAAAGCTTTCGACATTATGCGCCCTATGTTGGCTGCTTTTGTAGCTCAAAGTCTAGAAGGAGTATACAAACAAAGCGGTTGGTGGTCTGTAGTTCTGGATATTTTAAGTCGCTCCAATTACAGTTTGCCAGCTACTGGAAAATATGCTGAATTAGTCGATTCTTTGGATATGGCCGCTTGCTTACGAATTATAGACGTAAAGTGGGCAGATGTATTTAGACAAAAATTCGGGAGCAAAAAATATCGCTCTTATGTCAACGAATTGCTAGATGTTCGCAATGGCATTGCTCATCAAAACGGCAATCCCATGAAAGACGACGACATGGAACGAGCTCTAGATACCATGGCCAGAGTTTGCGAAGTTTTTGATCAAGAAAGCGCTGAGCAAATCCGGGAAATTTTGCGCAATTTGCGATACAGAAATGTGCCCGAGCAAAAAGCCGTCCCTGAATCGCCCACTACCGAAGTTGAAAGTAAGGTTGCGGTAGTAAACAAAGCTGAAGGTGAAAAAGACAATATTGTTACCAGCAATTGTTTACCCAGCTGGCGAAACGTTATGGTACCTCACCCAGACGTTGTGACCGGGAGATATAAAACTGCTGAATTTGCTGTCGATTTACAACAAATTGCCGAGGGAGAAGGCGCTTTTGAGTACAGCGATCCGGTAATGTTCTTTGAGCGAACTTATATTACCGAGAGTATGAAAAAGTTGCTGGTGCAAGCTCTCAAAAGAGTAACTGGACAAGATGGTGATCCCGTTATTCAGTTAAAAACAGCTTTTGGTGGGGGAAAAACTCACACCATGCTGGCCTTGTATCATATGTTACAAGGCAAAGTTTCTGCCGAAAAATTGCCTGTTTTAAAGCCTATTTTAGAAGAAATTGGCTTAGACAAATTACCTAAAGTTAATGTAGCCGTTTTAGTAGGTACAGCTTTAAATCCAGCTAAGCCTAAACGTCCAACAGATATTTCCGGCATTACTGTTAGAACTTTATGGGGCGAAATAGTCTACCAATTGGCCAAGGTTTCTGACAATGATAAGCTTTACGATCTTATTAAGGAAAGCGATCTAAAGAGCATTTCTCCTGGCAGCTCTACCTTACGCGAAATTTTCGACACTTGCGGCCCTTGCTTAATTCTTATTGATGAATTGGTTGCTTATGCAAGAAAAATCTATGAAGTAAAAGGCCTTCCGGCCGGCACTTTCGGAATTTTGATGACGTTTGTGCAAGAACTTACCGAAGCTGTTAAAGCCAGTAAAAATAGCTTACTGGTAGCTTCTTTGCCGGAATCGGAAAGAGAATTGGTAGATGAAGGTGGCCGCGAAGCTCTAAAAACAATTGAACATTATTTCGGTCGCGTAGAGTCAATTTGGAAGCCTATCGGAGCTCAAGAAGGCTTTGAAGTAGTGCGCCGCCGTCTTTTCTCTAAATGCGCCGACGAAAACGCCAAAGAAGATATTTGCCGCCGTTTCGCTGCTATGTATAGCGAGCAAAATGAGCAATTTCCGCTAGAAACTAAAGAAGTTGACTACCATAAGCGGTTGCTTAATTGTTATCCTATCCACCCTGAATTGTTTGATATTTTATACAATGACTGGGCCGCTTTACCTAATTTCCAACGCACGCGCGGGGTCTTGCGCTTTATGGCCGCTTTAATTCATAAACTTAGTGAAGATTCAGATCCTAGTCCCATGATTATGCCTGGCTCAGTGGCTTTCGGCGACAAAAATATCGGCGACGAGATGGTAAAATACCTTCCCGACGGAGAGAGTTGGTCTTCCATTATTCACGCTGAAGTTGATGGCAAAAATTCTGTGCCTTACAAAATAGATCAGAAAGATTGGCGTTATAAACAAATTAAAGCGGCCCAAAAAATAGCTTGTGCCATCATGTTAGGCAGCGCTCCTAAAGTTGGCTCTCAAGGAGTACGTGGCCTAGACAAAAAACGGCTTTATCTTGGAACTGTCCAGCCTGGCCAGCAAATGTCGGCTTTTAATGATGTTTTAAATGCTTTGCGTGAAGAGTCGTCTTACTTATATTGCTCTGGTGAGCGATATTGGTATGACGTCCATCCCACTTTACAAAAGTTGGCTCGCGAGCGTGGAAGTAAAATAGATTATGCTAACGTTCAAGCTGAAATAACTTCACGCTTGGATAAATTGTGCAAAGTCGAAGAGCCTTTGGAAGGAAGACATATTTGTCCTGAATCTTCTTCCGATATTAACGATAACCAAAACGTTCGTTTAGTTGTCTTAGGATTAAGCTGTACCTATAATAGTTATGACTCGGCAAGCAGTGAAAATAGCACCATAAACAGTACTCTTTTTGAGTTTATGGGCAATTTACTAAAAACTAGAGGTAGCGGAAATCGTATCAACCAAAATATGTTGGTTTTTTTAGCTCCTGATAAAAGCAATTATCCTACCTTAAAATCTGCCGTGGTAAACTATTTAGCTTGGAAATCGATTCAAGAAGATGAGCTGAATTTAGATAAAAACCAGCAAAAAGAGGTAAAGCAAAGGATTGCAACATCTAGTGACAATATTAACAGTTGCTTAAAAGAAACCTATCGCTGGTTGCTTGTTCCTTCTACCGAACAGAGCGGAAAACAAACGGAGATTACTTGGAAAGCTTGTAACTTAGGTAGTGGTGATCTTATCGATAAAGTGGTGCGTAAGCTGAAAGATAACGACCTTGTAGTTACAAAGTGGAATCCTGACTTTTTCCGTGAAGATGTATTGAATTTATTTGCTAAAAATGGTGATGATAGTTATGTTATTACTGTAAGGCAGGCGTGGGATCAGCTGTGCATTTATTGCTATATGCAAAGGCTAGCTAATTACAAAGTTTTAGAAGATTGCCTCAAAAATGGTGTAGCCTCCGGTTGTTTTGCTATAGCCAGTAGCCAAGACGAAAAAGGCTATTTTAAGGGCTTAAAATTCGCAGAGGAGATTGACACTATTAGCTTAGACGACTTTTTGGTACCTGCGGAAAAAGCACGTCAGCAGCGCCAAGCTGAAGAAGAGGCAGCGGAAAAAGCGAGGAGTGAGCAACAGGGCTTCAATGCTATTGCCAGTAGTCGTGTAACAAATTGCGGTGTTACTTGCTCTATTTCTAATTCTGCTAATTTTGCCAAGCAAATTGAAATAGAAAAGCGCGAGCCTCTCAAAAAGCAATTTTATCTTCGCGTATCTAATATTGACATTAACCAATGTAATAAAACAATTAAAGATATTTTAGACAATGTAGTTTATAACTTAACAGAAGCTGAAGGCTGTGAAATTAACCTCACTTTTTCTGTTGAGGCCAAAGCTGAACAAGGCATAGCTACTGAGATTGTTCGCGCTATTGAAGATAATTGTAAAAACTCTGGCTTAGATTGTGAGTTCGACTAGCCTAAAGCCTATAAGGCGTAAGGCGGCGCGCAGTACAAACGAACGCTGCGTAGGCCTTAGCTTTGGCCAATTGCCGGTATGGCTGCGAGCCGCAGGCGAAGCAGACGTCGGCAATAAGTGCCGAAAGCTTTGGCCGAGCTTGCGAAGATTAAAAGTCTCCGTTTCTGTATTTTTTTAAGCGCAGTTTAGCCTATAGCAAAGCGAAAGGCTCGGCAACGCCTGAAGCTTGCTATAGGCTAAAACGCAGCCAACAAACAGAGAAACGGAGACTTTGACGCTTATACCTTAGCCTCGTAACCGCATATAAAATGCCTGCCAGCCATAAAATGAACGCGTTCAAAGCACAAATATCGGCGCAGCAAATGCCATAAAAACTGCGCAACGCAAAAGTGTTATTTTGTATTGCTTTTTGTGTGTACGTTGGCGCAATTTTTCTATGTAAGCAACGCTAATAGGGTAGGCCCGCCATTAGCTATTTTATGTTAGCTGCAGTTATGGCCATATCGACGCTCCGGTTTGATTGGCCGGGCGGAGCCGTCCAAGACCTGCGCTACCGATATGGCCAAACTTCCGCTTTCAAGCTTAGGCTGCGTGCCAATGTTCATATTTGCCACTGCGGCTGACGCCCTTGCAGGCTGCGAACTGACTGCGGCTCCGCTTTTAGCAAAGCGTCACTGCGCAGT
>CAKTUZ010000025.1 GCA_934621605.1 uncultured bacterium
ATCCAGGATTAATTCCGGCAGACAATGCTACTGATCTACATGAACATCCGGACAATACACGAGCAACTAAAGAATAACGTTCTTCAATTGTCCAAACCTTATTATGACTTGCGTGTTTTAATACTTCAGGGCCACAAGACTCTTTCATCCTTACCCAATCATAAATTGTTTGCCTAAACTTTTTTTTGCTAATTCCAACTGGAGTTTCTGGATACAATCCCAGTCGGTATAGCTCCACACACATTTTTTTAAACTCATAAGAATAACGCATAAAAATACCCTCTTTAACTGGTTGGTCCAGTAAAGAGGGTACATATCAATACGTCGCTTTTTTTGTGCTTGGCATTTTGTGTGCGGCCCGCTCGTTTACTCTTTCATGTTAAGCGCAAACAAACTTGGTGTAGTCCTTGGCTTCGGTCAATTGACGGTATGGCTGCTCGTTTACGAGCAGACGCCGGCAATAAGGCCGGAAGCCTTGGACGTAACCTACAAACACTGAAAGTTTTCGTTTCGGCAAAAATAAGCGGAGTTTAGCCTATAGTAAAGCGTAAGGCTTTTCTACGCCTGGAGCTTGCTATAGGCGTAAACGCAGCCAACAAACATGAGAAACGAAGACTTTGTTCGCTTATACCTTGGTACCGCAACTGATTATAAAATGTCCGCTTGCTATGAGGTAAACGAGCTACAAGCACAAACAATGCTTGGCGCGTAAAATTTGTACTTGTTTGCTTGCTTGTTGGTTGCGTAGTTTTTTTGCTTAGAGACGCTAATTAGTGTTCGGCCCGCTAGTTAGCTATGTAGTGCTAGCTTAATTTTTTACCATATCTACGCTTCGGCTTCACTGGCCTTTCGGCCAGAGGCCTGCGCTACCGATATGGTGAAAAAATTTCGCTATAAGTTTTGGCTGCGGGTTTGTGTTCATGTTGGCTAGCTCCAGCAGCGGCTCTTCCAGGCTCGAACTGGCCTAACGGCCAATATTCTTCGCCTTCCAATTTAGCACTAACATGCATAGCGCAAAAAAATTGCACATTTTTCCAGATAAACGCTTGACTTAAAATTTTGCTTTGCTATAATAAGCCCGTTCCTGCGGAGGTGGCGGAATCGGTAGACGCATACGTTTGAGGGGCGTATGGAGCAATCCGTGAGGGTTCGAGTCCCTCTCTCCGCACCATATAGGTGGTGAAAGTTGAATCTCAGCTGAAGCTGGGGTTCAATTTTTTTTGTACCTAAAAAAGACTTTTGAGCGTTTTTCGCCAATTGAAATTTCCCGGTGTGGCCAAAGTGGTCGGGGGGAGGGGGGGCGAGAGCACTTTTTTGTCTTTTTTTTTGCATTGAAATTGCTAAAAGCAATAGGAGGTAAAAATGAAAGTTTTGCTTATTAATGGCAGTCCCCATGAAAAAGGTTGTACTTATACAGCTTTAAAAGAAGTGGCTGGAGCTTTGGAGAAAAACGGTATCGAAACGCAAATATTCCATATAGGTAAAGGTATGGTGCATGGCTGTGTAGCGTGTGGTGCTTGCGCTAAATTGCAACGCTGCGCTTTTGATGACGATCCTGCTAATGAAATGTTGCAACTCATGCGTGAAGCTGACGGCATCGTGATCGGGTCGCCCGTTTACTATGCCGGCCCCAACGGAGCTTTGTGTGCGCTTTTGGATCGTGCTTTTGTAGCTAGCAAAGGCTCTTTAGCTTTTAAGCCTGCGGCAGCTATTGCCAGCGCTCGTCGTGGTGGAGTGACAACTACTTTTGATCGTTTAAATAAATACTTTACTATAAATCGTATGCCTATTGTGTCGTCACAGTATTGGAACGGCGTACACGGTTCTCAGGCTGACGATGTGGCCCAAGATGAGGAAGGACTGCAGACTATGCGTACTTTGGGCTACAATATGGCCTGGATGCTTAAGAGTATAGCCGCAGCCAAAGAGCCTTTGCCGGAAATTGAGCCTACTAAGCGCACCAACTTTATCCGCTAAATGTTGTTGGGGGCGGCCTAGCGGCGCCGCCGCCATTAGGTAAAAGCGGCGGCGCCAACGTAAAAAGTGCAACCCGCACTAGGTAAAGTTGCCGACATTGTTAGGCTTGGCCATTGAATTTATTCATGGCAGCTTCTGGGCCACACTCTATTATGTAGGAAATAGCATCGGAAGCTTGCTGTAAAAGCTTGTTTATAGGTTCGTATTCGTCGGGCTTAAAAGTGCCTAAAACGAAGTTGATGGGATCTCCGCCAGTAGGGGAAGAGCCTATACCTAAACGTACTCTGATAAAGTCGTTAGCTCCTAAGCAAGCGATAATATTATTTAGGCCGTTGTGGCCGCCGCTGCCTCCGCTTTTGCGAATGCGCAAACGCCCTAGAGGAAGACAGAAATCATCAGAAACGACAATAATTTGGTGTGGTTTAAAGCCGTAACTGGTGCACATAGAGAGAACGGCATTTCCGGAGAGATTCATATAGGTACGAGGCTTAATGATAAAAACATCGGTAGAGCCTATCGTGCCGGATGCACCTAAATAAAGTTTTGTTTTGCGCGTAAATTCTAATTTGTGTTCTTGAGCAAAAAGATCTACGGCCCTAAAACCCATATTATGGCGTGTATTTTTATATTCAGCTCCGGGATTGCCTAAACCAACAATCAAAAAAGCACTAGCAGCGTTCAATTTTTTAATCTCCCGCAGCTAAGTGCTTTCTAAAAACTTGCGCTTTATACAAAGCCTATAGCCTTATTCGGCGTCACCGGCAGCAGGCTGCTCTTCGGTGGCGGCAGCTTCTTCAGTCTCAGAGGACTCGGCTACTGCTCTAGGAATAGCAATGCTTACGATGGTCTCGGAAGGATCAGCTTTAATCTCTACGCCTTCGGGGCAAACGATCTGAGCGACAGTGAGGTGTTGACCAAGGCCCAAGCCGCTGATATCAACTTCGATATGAGCGGGAATAGACAGAGGCAAGCTCTCGACTTCAACTTCGCGGAGCATTTGCTCAACAACGCCGCCTTCTTTTACGCCGGCAGCTTCGCCTACCAATACTACGGGAACGGAAGCGGTAACTTTCTCATCCATGCGAACCTGTTTGAAGTCTACATGTAAGAGGCAGGTGCCGAATACATCGCGAGAATAGTCGGCCAACATAGCTAACTGATCCTGGACGCCCTCTTCACCGAAGGTTAAATTGATGATAGCAGTCTTACCTACGGTTTGAAGAATTTTCTCAGTGTCTTTTGAGTTTACATCAAGGATAATCGGCTCTTCGAGGTGATGACCGTACAACACGGCAGGTATACGACCTTCACGGCGCAAACGTCTGGCAACACCCTTGCCGGTCTCTTTACGAACTTTCGCTTCCAGCTTAACCTGGGACATATATTCCTCCTCGGTACCCGCGAAGATCTTTTCCGCAAAATTCAGGAAGAGGAAAAGATCGAATACTCGCTTATCCTTTACTTAGCGCCGTATTATTTAAAATACACGGCTGCCAGGATAAATTGCCCAACTATTCTATCTTTTTTTATTAGGCATGTCAAGATAGAAGGCCGGACGGCAAAGCGCGGGTCTATGACATTTTTCTGACTATTTTAGTTTGCTATCGGACAATTGAACTAGACGAAAAGTTCGCTGACCGACAAATTAAAGTGAGTTCGGCGGATCGTCTCTCCTAAGAGCGGAGCTAAGGATAACACTTTTAACTTGCTCATGCTTTTTGCTTCCTCGGAAATAGGAATCGTATCGGTGACAATTAGCTCTTCAATGGGAGAGTCTTTGATAATCTGTACTGCGTTTTCGGCAAAAATGGCGTGAGTAGCTGCAGTGTAAACCTTTTGGGCGCCATGTTCGATCAAAGTTTCCACGCCCTTAACCAAAGTGCCGCCTGTAGAAATCATATCATCAACTACAATACAGGTTTTACCCTTAATATCGCCCACTATGTCAATAACATCGAGTTTGTCTGGTTCGGGACGACGCTTGAAAATAATAGCCAACTTGGCTCCCAAGCGCTCAGCTAATTTAGTGGCTCTAGCTACGCCGCCGGCGTCTGGGGAGACAACGACCAAATTTTTTTTGGGAATATCTTTATTTAAATAGTGCTCGGCAATAATGGGCAAAGCGCTCAGATTGTCGACAGGAATATCAAAAAAGCCCTGGATGGCGGCGGCGTGGAGATCGCAAGTAATGATACGGTCGGCTCCGGCGGTAGTAATCAGATTGGCTACCAACTTGGCCGTAATAGGCTCGCGTCCGGAAGTTTTCTTCTCTTGTTTGGCGTAACCGTAGTAGGGGATGACGGCGCAAATCTGGTGGGCAGAAGCTCTTTTGAGAGCGTCGATCATAATCAGTAATTCCATAAGAGTGTCGTTGACATTGCCACAAGTGGGCTGGATGACGAATACTCTGGCACCGCGCACGTTCTCTTCAATCTTTTCACGAATCTCTTTATTGGCGAAAGTTGTCACCATGGCTTTGCCTAAAGGAATATGCAAATAGTCGGCTACAGCTTTGGCCAAGCCGGGATTGGAATTGCCATGAAAGAGTTTTACGTGGTGGGTTGGCTGGAAGACGGAATCTAAAGGAATAGCATCCATGTTTTCAGAGGCTGTGAGTTCAGAGATGTTAAGATCGTTAATTTCGCTCATAACTAATTCTTCGCTTTCCCTAGATTTTTAGCGCTGGCCGATAGGACGAGCCGGAACACCGACTACTACACTATTTTCAGGCACATCGCGGATAACTACCGTGCCTGCGCCAGTCTTGGCGCCGCTACCGACGGTAACAGGAGCAACTAAACTTGAATTGGAGCCTATAAAGACATTATCGCCGATAACGGTACGATGCTTGGCTTGACCATCGTAATTGCAAGTAATGGTACCGCAACCAATATTAGTGCCGCTGCCTACGTCGGCGTCGCCTACGTAGGTAAGGTGAGGAACTTTTGTTCCTTCGCCTATATTAGCATTTTTTATTTCTACAAAGTCGCCTACTTTGGCACGGTCGGCGATATTGGCTCGGGGACGCAAATAGGCAAAGGGGCCGACGTTGACACCGTTACCCACGAAGGCTTCATTAAGTACCGAGTGAATTATGGTACTGTTGTTGCCGATGGTACTGTTGGTGATTTGTGCATTGGGGCCTATCTTACAGCCCTGACCGATAGTGGTGGAGCCTTGTAAAACTGTACCGGGCCAAATTTCACTGTCGCGACCGATTTGCACCTGATCTTCGATCCAAGTTGACTGGGGATCTATAATGCTGACTCCACTGACCATAAGCTCTTGCAACTTGCGCTCTTTAAGCAAAGCGGCCGCTTTGGCTAAATCGGCGCGAGTATTTACACCTAAAGCGTAAACTACATCGTCTACCACAGCACCGATTTTTTCACCGGCGGTACTGCCTAAACTGACCAAATCGGTTAAGTAAAGCTCTCCCTGGGCATTGTTAGGAGTAAGTTGCGGTAAAAAGCGGCGTAAAAACTCAGCTTTGGCACAATAAGCTCCGATATTTACTTCGGTAACGGCGTACTCTTCGGGAGTACAATCTTTAGCTTCGGTGATGCATTGTACGCAACCGTTGGCGTTGCGGATAATACGGCCAAAATCGCGATGCTCAGCTGAATCGGCCGTAAGCAAAGTTAAGGAATAGTCATTCTCCAAAGCAGTCTTGATGACTTTCTCCAAAATTTTAGTATCGAGCAAAGTCATATCGCCATTTAATATTAAAACATACCCCTCGAAATCTGCTAACTGTGGCAAAGCCATCTGAGCTGCGTGTCCGCTGCCTTTTTGGACAGTCTGTTCGGCAAAGGAGCAGTTGGGAAAATGCTCTTGGCAAAAAGTTTGCACTTGTTCAGCTTGGTGGCCTACGACAACAATATTTTGGGAACAGTCGATACCTTCCAAAGCTTGAAGAACTCTGTAAATAACCGGCTTGCCTAGAACCGGGTGGAGCACTTTTGCCAAGTCTGATTTCATCCTGGTACCCTTGCCGGCCGCTAGAATTACGGAGGCAAGCTTTAGTTCTTCTCGCTTTTGCATATTGGCAACAACCCTTTTACGGCAAATTTATCTTTGATGTTTGAAGCATACCCGGGCCATAAATAAGAAACGCTCAAAGTTCCATATACACCAAAGTGGCCACGTTTATTCTACACCCAGCCTATCGATCCTGCGTAGTATGATTTAGCTTTTGTCGATAACAAAAAAACGCTCTGCCGCTTGAGGGGCGGAAGAGCGGTCGATAGGACTAGAATAGAAAGAGCCTAGAAGACGGACTTAGGTAATGGAGCTTCTTCGCCTGGAGCTGCAGATTGAGCAGGAGCAGCGGACTGGGTAGGAGCTGCAGATTGAGCAGGAGCAGCGGACTGGGTAGGAGCTGCAGATTGAGCAGGAGCAGCGGTCTGGGTAGGAGTTGCAGATTGGGCAGGAGCAGCGGACTGGCCACCGATTGCTTCAAGCTCTTCAGCTTTAAGAGGAGCGGCTGCAGAAGCTACAGGTACAATAGGTTTGAGGCTGTCAGCTTGACGTGTTAATCCTTTGGCGACAGCTTCGGCAATTTGAGCTGTATACATAGAATTGACAGCGCCCACTCGGTTGAGTAAATCCTGACCATCATTGAGAGCTTTTATGTCGCTGGCATGATTGAGGAAGAAGAAAGCCATAGGGCTTAAACAATAGCCGTTCGTTTCGTTTTCGTAGTATTTAACGACGGCACGCAAGGCTTCGGGGCTGAGCTTACGGGCTAAAGCTAAAGAGAGCAAACACTGACGCCTTAACATACTGTTGCCGTTTAAATCGAGTTTGGGATCGCCATTTTGCAACTTGTTGATCAAGAAGGCCATAACTTGGCCTCTGACTTCGTCGTCCAAAACGAGATTTTTATTACTGCAAATAACGCCCAATAAAGCGACTAATTGCAAATTTTGTTTGCGATTTTGAATATAGTTGGTAATTAAACTGATCGCAATTTTATTGATATCTGCAGTATCGATACCGAGTTGCCGTAAAATTTCCAAACGCTGCTCGGGGGTATATTCGGCATTTGTGTAGGTATCCAAAGTGCGGGTATAAGCGGAACCATCTAAATTTTCGTCCAAGACTTTTACTACGCCGGCTTGGCCGCCCACTTGGAGACGTTTTAAACCTATCAAGTCCCAAGTGCTAGGAGTATCAGCTTCATGTTTTATATACATATAAGCTATCTGATTACCGGGAGCTATAATTTTGACGATAGAGCCGTCAGCTTTGTTTTCAGCCACTTTGAGTTGGGCTTTATCCGATAAAACACGGATTAAACGGTGTTGTCCGTCCCATTTGACATTAGCGCCCAGAGCCTCACCCACAAAACGCAGAGGCACCATGGTATTGCCAGCAATGATTTGAGCGGGAGCCAAAAGCTTTATTTTTTGATCATTTACGGTTGCTTCGGGAGCGTCAATAGTCAGAGATACTGCTGTATTGGGAGTTTGGGGATTTGCGACCAAAGCTTCTTCGGAAGCGGTATTGGCAAAGACGGTGCGAGTGGGGGCATCCCATTTAATGTGAGCGCCTAAAGCTTCAAAAATACCGCGCATGGGAACTAAGGTAGTGCCGTCTTTGAGAATCGGAGCTTGATCTAAGTAGAGAATTTTGCCATTGACGGAAACGCTGATAAAGTCATCGGGAGTTGAGGCCAAAGCGGGGCAGACGAAAGCTAAAGAAAACGCTGCAGCAGCTAAGGCTCGGGAAAACTTGTTCATAAAAACCTCCAAAGGAGATATGCTTAGATATAAAAAGAAAAATCGGCTTTTGTCTTTTGTGGAGTAAGTGGCGACTTCCTCCAAGTGAATCTAAAGAGAATATTTACGGTTTTGTTTTTGCTTTGGGTGGAAAATTTTCTTGTAAACAAAAAAGCCCATTTGCTCCGGAAGAGCAATAGGGCTTACTGGCTGAGGCGCTAGGATTCGAACCTAGGGAATGGCGGCTCCAAAGGCCGCTGCCTTACCGCTTGGCTACGCCTCAATATTACGTGCGTGATTATACACGTGTAAACGCTTTTTGGCAAGGGGCAAAATATAAATTGCCGCAGAATTTTTTATTTAGCTGCGGCAATTTATATTTAGTAGGATGTTAGTTCTTCTTCCGAATTTACTGGCGGAGCCGAGGTAGGGAGCTTCTCTTCCGGGTCGCTATCTATAGGCAGTCCAATTTCTTTGAGTTTGCGCAAGAAGTACAAATCATTTACTGTGGTATAACATTCTTTTAAGTTGTTTAAGATATGAGTTGCGATCGGCGAAGGCCCTTGCATTATTACAATTTCGCTTAAAAAGCGCAAAATCGATAAATTGTGTGGATGATCGCGCATAGTTCTGAAAAGGTCGATGATCACAGGGTTAAAATCTTCCTGAGTATGTTGAGGATTCACATAGACCAGTCCTGTCTTCAGTAAATGATATTCTGCAGAGCCGAAACTGCGCGGCTGAGCTAAGGTGGCAAACAATTTATCTATTGGCACTAGTGGCCCTTCTATATGGTTGGCTTCTTCGTAGTCGGCCAAAGATTTGAGGGCTTGAGCCAAATATTCTTGAGCTTCTTTAGGCTTTTTTAGGGCTTGTGCAGCTAAATAAGCTCTGCTTTGCCACCAAGCTTCTTCCAGAGGAGAATCATAAGTATCTTGACGTATAGTGCGTCGGGCCAGAGCCAAGGCGTCATCGGCTTGATCTAAATCCATATGCAATTGCCAAATAGCTCTTTCAACACTATTAAAATCGGACAGATGAAGTATGGATAAATTTAAAATCAAAGCAGCTAAAGTTGATTGAGAGCTGTCGTCTTCGATTTCTGTACCGGAAAGCTCAGTTATCTCTTCAATAGGTTGCCAGGAGAGTTTTTCAGCTCTTTCCAAGTACAGTAGGGCTTGACGTTTTTTACCGGCGCATATGCAAGCATCGGCGGCCAAAATTTGCATATATTTTATATCATGATAGGCATTGGCAGCGTCTTTCAAATTTTTTAAGTGCAAGTCCAAAATGGCTGGATCCGGATCGTACTGATCTTGCTCATAGAGGCTGGTAATATAAGAAACGACGCTAATGCAAGCTTTAACTCCATCTGTATACCATAAAGGTAAATCGCTTTCTTTATGCTTACTCAGTTCGTTTAGACATTGTAGAGCCTTTATTGGTTTATGATTGGCTAAAAATATTAAAGAAGCTTTCAAGACAAGATATGGAGTGTAAATATCGACTGTGTTTATTTTAGCCAATAAAATTGCTGCTGCTGTACCTTCGCCTAAAGCTTGTTTAAAGTAAGCTCTGCTGAAGATTAAATCAACTTCAGTACAGCGTTGTAAAGAATAATCTGCTACTTCTTTGGCGCATTGTTGCAAGCAAATAGAGGCCGCTCTGTCAGCGCCGGCAATTTCCAAAGTTTTGGCTAAGGCAATGGAAGTGCTCACTCTTCGATCGGCATATTTAGCCGTGTCGGGCATCTTTACTAAAGCATCGCGTCCCATTAAAGCTGAAGAGCAAATATCGAAGTCACGAGTAACCATACAACCAATACTGCAAAGCAACCAAGAGGGATCGCGACGCATGGCTCTCTCTATACACTGTTTGGCTAATTGAGGATCACTGCGTTTTTTGATACCTACTGCGAAAATATTAGCAAAATGGGATTGGGGTTGGAACTTTAAATAAATATCGGCGATCTTATTGAAGAAAGAGCGCAAATTGCGTACACTTTGGGCCGATTCAACGTCTCCTAGGTTAATGGCGGCACTGATTAAAGTTTGGTTATAAGCCAAAAAGCGCGGCGCTGCTTCTATAGTGCGTTGAAAGCAATTTTGAGCTTGCTCCAAATCGCCTTCTTTTACCAAATCGCTAAATACGTAATTTATGCGTCGCATAAGCAACACTTTTAGATATATCCAAGCGAAAAACAAAACAACGATAAGAACTATAACAGCAACTGCAATAAGAAGAATCTTCATAAAATCAGTAAAAAACAACAATAATGGCAGAAATACATCCGCCTCTCATGATACTAACAAAAAAAATAACTGTAAAGAGGAAGGCCCGGTCGGTAGCTTTATGGCTGAGTGTCGGGCCATCACACAAAAAATAGCCGTATTTTTGTCAAAAACGAACTGTCTATCGAAAAAGTTATTTAGAATTGGCAGTGGGTGAGGCTGGAGTTTCTTCCTGAGCGGGTGGCTGATTGGCGGCAGTCGGAGCCTGACCTTGAGGTGGAGTAGATTGAGTAACTGGGGCTTGCTCTTGAGTGGGCTGAGGATGAGCCTGTATTTCTGTTTCCGGCAGAGTGTCTATCGCTTTAAGTACTTCTTCCAAAGAAGAGTCCAGACCGGTAAGGGAAGGTATCTCGGGAATAACTTTTTGGGCAATTTCCAGAGAGTCGCGGACAGCTTGCGACTTTTGTTCTTTTGTGGTGGCCATATCGCTTATAGCTGACATAGTATTGTCAAAGCTTTTTTTGAGTGTGTCAAGTTTGGATTTGTCGACATTTTGCTGATCGTAGGTACGGTCGACACATTGGATACAGTAGCCCATAGCTTCGGTGGCGGCATTGCGGGGTGCCCTGGGATCACCTTGATTGTCGGCTTGGGTAGTGGCTGCCGGAGCGGTTCCAGAATTTTGTGGTTGGTTGGTAGTTTGGGTTGAACAGGCGACTGAAGTAAGGGTCAATAATAATATAATGGGCAACCATTTTTTCATAATAAGAATTTCCTTTCCTTTTGTACGTAGGCATTTATAGCGGCAAACTTCGAACTAGCTCATGGTTTTCTTGCTGTCGCTATTAGGGAATAACCTACAGAATAGCGTAATTTGCCAAGCCAATGCAATAAGGCCGATTAAACTTCCCAGACAACCCCAATAAAAAGTTTGTGGCACAAACTTAAATTTTACTGTATGACGTCCCGGAGGAATCAGGCAGCCCATAAAGGCTAGGTTGGCTCGGGAAATCTTTATATTCTTTCCGTCAAGAGTTGCTTGCCAGGATGGATAGCGATTTTCCGTAAAAAACAGCGCTCGATTTTGGTTGATATTTATATCTAGCTCTAACTCCAAGGGTGAGTCCTTAACAATGTGACAATATTCGTTCTCTTGTAAAGGGATATCCGCTGTTTGGGGGGCGTCGGATTGCGAAGATAATGCGTAAAATTGGGGACGCAGCTCGCTGTCTTCGTGCAATGCTACAAAATCGCCATGTTCCAGCCTGTGTTCGTATTCGACCAAGAAAGCGTAAGTCGGCATACTGGGTACGTCTTGGACATATGAAGAAGCCAAGTAGGCGCGGGGTTTAGGTTCATTGATTTTGTATACGCGTAAAGGATCGGTTAACCCCGGCAGTTCTGTTTCTCCCACTTCTTCGTAAGGGGTAAGAGCATTGACGTCAACCACTACCTCAAATCCTAAGAGATGGCTGACATTTTGTAACTTGTAAAGAAGCCGACTTTTGCGATCCAGAACGATAAGTTTTTGCCCATCTTTGGTACCCAAACCTAAAGAACGTATCGAATCGTTTTGCAGTGTATCATAATCAGTAAGGCACATGCCGCCTTCAAAAATAGTTCGGTTAATATTTTGCTTTATGTTCCAAAAAACAGCTGAATCGGGAGATAGCGAGTGAAATAGCGAGATTATGGCCGCTTGGCAATTTTTCCAGCCACGGGTTTGTACCAGGGAGGCCCAGTGATTTTGGACAGTGGGTGTAGCCAGACGAGAAGCTTGGGCACACATCTCGGCTGTGAGAGGACGGTTAAATATCGAAGTCGGCCAATAGGCAACATAAGTATTGGTTGTCCAGTAAAAATTGGCCCAAACCGCAATCAGCAGTGCGGCGGAAGCAAAGTCGCGCCAGCGTGTGGGCCACTTCTGTGGCCAACTGTTAAGTAAAGCTTCAAAACCGCAGCCCAACCACAGGGCAGCCATAATGCCAAAGGGTATTAAAAAACGCGCCGGAAAGCGAAATAGGTTGAAGCCGGGGCACAGCTTCCAGGGCAGCCAATATAAATAACCCTGAGGGCCCATAGCCAATACTAAAAAGATAATGGCTGCAACAGCTATTTCCCAAGGCAAATAGCGGCGGCGTAGCAGGGCGTAGGGCATAAAGAACAAGGCTGCCCAGCCTAAGTAGGGCATAGATTCCCAGAAGACACCCTCAGTTATAACATTGCGCTTTAATTCGGAAGCGTCGGATATGGCGGCCGGATTGCCTAGCATAAAAGGATTAAGAAATAACTTAAAATGTTCCGTAGTGAAGGGGAACATTTTAAGTGAATCCCAGGTATATACGTGGCCGCGACTCGATTGGGCTGCCAACTCAGCGGTAGGCAAAAGTTGTAAGCCGCTGAGGATAAGGCTAATTAAAGCGCTTAAAATCAAAGCTTTGGCTATAGGCCAAGCAACTTGTATGAAGTTCCGGCGCGTGACCGTTAAGTGCTTAAGCCAGAGCAAAATTGCGTAAGTCAAGGCACCAAGGCCGCAAACACAGGTTGCGTGAGGATGGCCGGCCAAAATTTGAATAGTCCAACATAGAGTTAAAAGTATGAGGCCGCCTCGGTAGATCCAAGAAGCTTGTTTGGTAGTGGAGGCGGCAGAGACTGTGTTGTCGGTAGTGGGAGCGTAAGTGCAAATAAGCTTGATTGCGCTAAAAGAGAGCGGTAGCCAAACGGCTACCTGGAGCATATTTAAATGTTTGAGCCTAAATACGAGGATAGGGCTAAAAGCGGCCGTTAAAGCCGTCAAAGCGCTGGCGAAACGAGAAAGTCCGTGGACGCGTCCCAGTATATAGCCGCCAAAAGCAGCCCAGGCCAAAGCTGAAATGATACTTAAATTGGAGGCCCAGGCTACGGAGAATAATAGAAAGAGGGGCAGCGTGGTAGGATAAAAAACTCCGGCTTGACCTTCGGCCAGAAGTGGAAAACCACAGCCGATTTGTGGACTCCAAAAAGGCAAGTTGCCCTCTTTGACGGCTTGAGCAGCCAAAAAGCGTAGAGGCAGATTCATATCCAGCAAATCGGAACCTGTATAGTCGCCGACATAGATAAGACTGGAACTAAGCCACGCCGGAGCAAAAAGTAAGGCTGAAGCTGCCAATGAAAGCAATAGAGCTAGTCCGTATTCGAGTAGATATGGCTTCAGTTTAGTATACATGGGCCGACAATTCCTTGAGGATTGAGGCGGCTAAGGCTTGGCGCCGCGCCGCCGAGGATAATTCCAGATTGGCAAAAACACTGTTTATATGCATATTGAGAAGCGGCGCTTGTAAGTGTGCGTCTTGTGGATCTAGGAAGAATTTGTCAATCAAGTCTGAGTAAAGTTCGGCTAATCCCAAGGCGGAAACAGGCAGCCGGGCCGCTTGTAACATGGCACTTAGTGGCCCTTTAAAGGCTCGATTGCCTACCAGAGGGCTGACGGCAATTTTGCAAGCCAGACTTTTTTTTATAGCTTGCCTGACGTTGGGCAAATTTAAAATGGGCAGTAAACTAACGAAAGGATTGGAAGGAGCTAGCACTATAAGTTCGGCTTCGGAAATAAGATTTAAGAGACCGGGCAAAGGTTGGGCTGCATTTAGGCCACGATAGCTAAAACTTAGGGCTGGAGCTTGGGCTTTGCCTTTAACAAAATACTCTTGGAAAGGTAAGTTGCCTTGTGGGGTATTTACATAAGTGGAGATATTTTCCAAAGACATAGGCCATAGACAGGGAGCTAAGCCTAACCCCAAACAGAGACGGCGACTTATTTGGGCCGGATTGAGACCCTGCCTCAGCCAATAAGTTCTTTGCAAGCTTAAGGCCAGATCGGCATCGCCTACGTTAAACCAAGTGGGATTTTCCGGCCAGCGTTTGAGCATATCTAAAGCTGACCAAGTGTCGCCTTTAAGGCCCCAGCCTTGTTTTTCATTATTTAGTTCTGCTAGGGTATAAAGATTTGTATCTAGATCGGGACATATTTTTAGGCCCATCCATTGGAGATCATCGCCGGTGTTGATAATAACATGTAGCGGCAAAGACGAACTATAGACCGGAACGGCTTCGGTAGACTCATCGGCTGCTAGGTGGAGTTGTGTGCAAGGGGCAGCTTTGTAATATATATTGTAGAAGCCATGAACTAAGCGGGCTCCACCTACGCCGCCAGCTAAAATTAGTGTGCGCGGCAACCGAGCGGAGGCAAAAGGCTGAGCGTAAGTTTCCGAAGTGGACAATTTCTTTTATGGCTCCATGTCTGAGTGATCGCGAGGATTCCAAACTTGGGTACTGGGATGGCCGACCGGAATAGTAGGGATAGTATGCACTTCTGTATCCAAGCCGAGACTTTGGGGATCTATAGGTTGCATATTGGATACAGGTTCGGGACCATTCTGGGGAACCGGACGGCGCGGCCCTTCAAAAGTGAGGTTTACGTCTCCCAAAGTGATCACGTCGCCTTCAGCTAAGAGCACTTCGTCAACGCGTTGTCCATTTACAAAAGTGCCGTTGCTGCTGCCTAAGTCGCGCACACGCCAACCTTGGGCCGAACGCACTACTTCGGCATGACGGCGAGAAATAGAATCATTACACAGAAGAATATCTGAAGAAATGTCGCGCCCGATGATAATTTGTTCCTTATTTACCGGATAAGGAGAGCGAGCTACCACTCCGGCCGGCTTTAGCCAAGCCCACTGCTGTTGCAAAGAAGGATCTGGCTCGCTGGTTTCGTCGGCTATTTTCTTTAACTTATGGGAGACAGCGTAAAAAATTACCGTTCCCAGCAGAGCCACAAACAGCGATAATATAATAATGACCAACATACTGTGCGGCAAGTTTAAAGCTTGAGCCAAACTCGGCGCAATGATCAAACCGAAGGCCAGGCTTGTCATAAAAGCAACCAGACAGTAGAGAATGTACTTAAAAACCATCTTATAGCTACTCCTTGAGTGTGCCTTGCTGTTGAGATTGTTGAGATGGAGAAGCGACAGGGCTAAAGCCATGTGCAGTCATAGTAAAAGCTTGACAGCTGATAGGGATAAAAGTTCCATTTTCTAAATTGTAATCGGCTAAAGCTCCGTGAAAAGGATCCTGAGCTTGGCGTAAGTACAGGGCTCCCAGAGTAAAGGCATCAGCCGCTTTTAAAGTTTTGTACAATTTAGTAATATCGGCCGTTGTCTGTTCGTCTAGTAACGGGGAATTCAGTAGAGTCAAAGCTTGCCTATTGGGGTGTTGATATGAAATTAAAGACCAAACTGATAAGCGACGACTGTTGAGCCACTCTTTGGGTAAAGAAACCCTCAGTTTGTTCGCTGCCTCTGGAGTTGAGGTTAAAAGGGCTACTTTATACTGAGGAGGCACAGATAAATCAGCTTTCAGTTGAGCCGGAGACAGTAAAACAAGTCCGCCGCTGTATTTTCCATTTGATAATTCTTGCCAATTATTTATAAAGCGGCAATTTTTTGGTAAAGAGTTTGTGTCGGCATCGGTGAATTTACAGGCAAAATCTTTTTTCAAAATGAAAACGGAACCGGACTTGGCGTAGTTGTTAACAGAACTACTCAAGATCGCCGCCAGACCGGGTTGTTTGTCATTCTTACTTAGGTCAAAGTATTGACCTGGAGCTTGTAATTGTGGCGTCAGACTGAAAACTGTCCGGGAATTATCAGACCAAACATAACTGATATCTCGACCGCTTATTACTATTTGTGAGTTTAAGTGCCCATTCTTAGGTATGGGTGCGGCTTGGCAAAGCTGCCCATTTAGAGCTTGAACCAAATCTGCTGAGGAAAGTGGCCGAGAATTTAAAATGGGGTTGATCATCACGCCTTTGCCCTGCGAGTTAGCGCAATTTTGCAATACTTCTTGAGCTGCCAAGGCACCGCGAGCTAGAGAAAAGTCGGTTTGAGCCGGATCTTTAGCTTCGGGGAGTACTAAGCTTATAGTGTTCATAGGCCCCAGTAAAGCCGATTGGGTTTGGCTATCTAAATATAAACCGCTGGGATCTGTAAAGGACTCAATTTTATTCAAGTCGCCTTTGTAAAGCTTTTCGTATTCAGCATTACCGACAAAAGAAGAGTGGCGCTCAGACAGCAAAATGTCCAAATTCTGCTTCAAAGCTCTGGCAACAAAGTCGTGAGGCGCAGACTGTACTCTGCTATTCAGAATTTCGGCTGCTTTAAGACGATTGAGGGTATATTTATAGACGCTGCGATAATTGTCCGAGCTCAGATCTTCTTTGGAAGGTGTTATAGATTGGCACAAGCTGGCTCGTCTGGAGTTAAAAGGCTCGTGCAAATTCGGTATCTCGATTGGGTAGAGGCCGAAAACGACAGAGCAAGCCGCTCCCAAAAGGCTCCAGGTTGCCAGTATCATAAAAATTTTGACAATTTTTTTCTTCCAAGTGCCGGGTACTTCGTCATCATCGACCGGAATAATGACCGGAGGGCCGAAATTTGGCACTGTCGCTGCATTTGAGCGGTTCGGAGCAAGTCCGGATGCAGAAGCCGTGCTGGAATTGGCCGACGTGGAAATGGCTGTATGGGGGTGAGTAGTTAGGGGAGTTACAATGCTGGTGCCGCCCTTATGTGGAGCAACGGTGGCTGCAGACGGTAAGGAAACATCGGCATTTTGCGTTGTGGCAGGGATAAAAGGCGGGATAGGCAGTACTGGGGCTGAGGAGGGAGTGGTGGAAGCTACAGAAGCAGCTGGGGAAATTTGAGATGAGGGGATTGGGGTAGAATTGTTACCGAGAGGAGCAGAACCGACGGGTAACTTGGGGGGCGCACTCGGTAAGATTGAGCTGTCGCTACCACGACGAGACCTTAAAAAGCGGCGCAAATCTCCCTTCATTTCCAACATGCTTTGGTAGCGTTCTTCTGGAATGAGCTTGATGGCTTTTTGTATGATAACAGCCAACTCGGGCGAAACTTGCGGATTTAAGTCTAAAACCGGAGTCACTACAAAAGGATTGGGGGAGAGGGTAGGATCTTGGCCAGTCAGACACTGGTGCAAAGTCATGCCTAAAGCATAAATGTCGGAGCGCAAATCTGTTTGGCCGTTATATTGCTCAGGAGGAGCATAACCGGGCGAACCTATGCGCATGGTGTCGCCGCGTTTTCCGGGCGTAAAAAGACGGGCAATACCGAAGTCTATTAGTTTTACCGTATCGCCGCATAAAATAATGTTGCTGGGCTTGACATCACGGAAAATAATCGGCGTAGGTTTTTGGCAGTGCAAATAGTAAAGTACCGTGGTCATTTGCAAGCCCAAATCGGCTACTTTTAACTCAGGTAAGGGCCCTTTGGCCTGCTCTAGAATCTTGCCCAAATCGGAACCTTGCAAATATTCCATGGCTAAATAATATTTGCCTTGAAATTGAAAATATTCCCTGATAGTAGGCAAATGAGGATGAGAGAGCTGGTGGAGCAAATAAGCTTCCCGCCGAAAATTGGCTAAGGCTGCTTCCTGTTCATGAGGATCGGCATAAGTGGCTGTAAACTCTTTAACAGCCCAAATCTGACCGGAGGCTGCGCCGGACGTAGTTAATTCTTGGCAAACATAAATATTGCTCATGCCGCCTTGTCCCAAAAGGCGGATGACTTTATAGCGCGTTCCTATTATGGTGCCCGGATTTAACATTCAGTCTCCTGACAAAAATGTATTGCTGTAAAAAAATCGATATACAAGACAGAAGGCATCTTCTTGGTCATTTGAGGAACATCTGATAAAGCACAACCATAGCTCCGCCTATCAGACATGCAAAAATCATCCCCAAGATCCAAAGCCAACTTGGAGCTCCGCTGGATCCAGATCCAGCCCCCATAGGGACCATAGCGTTAGTGCCGACTCTTTTAGCGGCCATTTGGTAAGCTTTCGCCAAACTGTTCCTTAAATCGGCTAAACTACTGAAGCGATCGCGGGGGTCGTTGCGCAGTGACTTGGTTATGGCTGCTTTGGTGGGGGTGCAAAGTCCCTGACGTAACGTATCCAGAGGAGTGAGGTTAAAGGTGGAAGCGGCTGGATTGACGTTAGTTAAAAGATGATATAGCAATGAGCCTACCATATAGACAAGCTGCTTACCGTCACTGCTGAAAGCACCGGTAAATTGTTCCGGAGGCGGATAGGCGGAGGCGCCGCCGTCTTCTTTGAGCAAACTGTTGATATTCCTGAAGCCTATATCCAATACAGCTATGCGACCGTCGGCTTGGAGGACGATATTACTCAGCTTTAAATTGCTGCCTATTCCGGCGATAAAGCTTTTACTTTGCAAATAGGTGAGTAAATCGCAAAGTTGAATGCCCACATTGATAACGTCGAGCTCGGGAATAATGCGACGCATGGCCAGTAAAGAAGCCAAATCGTAACCTTTGACAAATTCGCGCACTATATATAGACACTGGCCTTGAGTAAAAAAGTCGACCAGCTTAGGAAGGCATACGTGCTCCAAGGCTGAGGCCTGATAGGCTTCAGCTTGGAACATTTGGCTCAATTTTGAGCGATCTCCGGGGGCAAATCCGTAGATTCCGATCTCTTTAACCAGCCAAAACTTTCCTGTAAGATGAGCGTCTTGAGCAATATACAGGTTGCAATATTTCGTCTGGGTTATGGGACTTTGAATACGGTAGCGGTTGCGGAGATTGCTTCCCATGGGAAGCAAAGCTGGCACTGTGATACCCTT
The DNA here is from genome assembly GCA_934621605.1 of uncultured bacterium. Classification (GTDB taxonomy): domain Bacteria; phylum Vulcanimicrobiota; class Xenobia; order Xenobiales; family Xenobiaceae; genus Bruticola. The sequence continues at coordinate 18,630 of CAKTUZ010000025.1, forward strand.
TCTCGCACGAACTTGGCGGCCGCAGTTTTTCTGCTACCAGCCGCAGCATTCAGCGGCACTTCTTGTTAGCTTTTACCTTCCCCTGCCAAGCGGGATAGGAAATGTCTTGGAAGGTAAGAGAGTCTGTTTCGCAGAAAAGATGGCGCTCTTCCACGAAAGTTGGGCGGTTTGACCATGAGTCGAGCAAAGTATCGATAAGCCAAGCTGTAGATTCAACTCTGCAGTTGCCGACAGCTTTCGAAAAATAAAACCGGGCATACTGCCTAATGACGCTTAAAGTTTTTGCCGATTTTTTTACCTCGAAAACAAAAGCTAAATTCCTTAGTTAGAAATTTGCGGAGACTATATTTTATATGGCAGAATCTAAAGATTATATAATAAAGGCCAAGAGCCTGACCAAAACTTTCGGTAAACGCGTAGCGGTAAATAAATTGTCTTTTGAAGTAGAAAAAGGCGAAATTATGGGCTTTTTGGGGCCAAATGCCGCCGGCAAAACTACGACAATGAAGATGCTTACGTGTTTTTATCCGCCTACTTCGGGCACGGCTATAGTCAATGGTTGTGACGTTATGGAAGACAGTTTGGGGGTACGCCGTTCTATTGGCTTTATGCCCGAGAATGTGCCTGTCTATACTGATATGACTGTTTCCGAGTATTTGTACTTTGTGGCTCGTGCCAAAGGTATGGCTCACTTGGATATAGACGGAGCTATAAAAAAGACTTTAACTCGTTGCAGTTTGGAGAATGTAGCTGACCAACTGATTCGCACAGTTTCTCGCGGTTATCGTCAGCGCGTGGGATTAGCGCAAGCAATTATTAACGAGCCGCCGGTACTTATTTTGGACGAGCCTTCCGTAGGTCTCGATCCTGAACAGATTAAAAATTTCCGTGAGCTGATTATAAGTTTAGCTGGACAATCGACTATAATTCTCTCTACTCATATCCTTTCCGAAGTTGCCCTTACTTGTAATAGGGTATGTATTTTGGATCACGGCAATTTAGTGGCAGCTGATACTCCAGCTAACTTAGAAAGCAGAGTGCAGAAAAGCGTCGGTCTCAAAATTCAAGTGTTGGCTCCTTCCCAAAATGAAGTTATGGAAGTTTTGCGTGGCTTGGATTGCATTACTAACGTTGTTAATCACGGCGGCGAATCTTTGGCCAATTCTAAATTGCCTTTACTCACCTTTACGGTGGAAGCTCCCAAAGACAGTTTGACAGTGCGTCGTGAGATTTCCCATGTTTTTAACAGCAAAAATTGGGAAATTTACGGTATGCAAGATGAACGTATCTCTTTGGAAGATGTCTTTATTAACTTGGTCAAAGAGCATGAAAGCGAAACAGCCGAAGAGAATGCCGAAAAATCATCGATTGCTTTAGAAAAAAAAGATGAAGCCGTCGTAACAAAAGACGAGCTCGTTTCTGGTACTGAAAATGAGGCTGACAGGCCTGAAAATAAGGCTGATGCTCAGAATGCTTCGCAGACAGAGAAAAAAGAAGAGGAAGAAAAGTAATGGGCGCAATTTTTTATCGTGAAATAAAAGCCTACTTCGGTTCGCTCTTGGCTTGGTCGCTTATTGCCGCCTTTTTGTTTATTATCGGTATGTTTATGCTGTTAGGCGTCAGCGCTTATGCCGATATGTCCGCTTCGGCTATGCAAGGTGGCATGCCGTGCAATATCAATACTTATTTCCTGCCTCCCATGATTCAGAGCATAGGCGTAATGATGATGTTCTTTTTGCCCTTACTCACTATGCGTTCTTTTTCTGAAGATAAGCGCTCCGGCACTCTGGATTTGCTATTTACTTATCCTATCTCTGAGTGGGAAATAGTCTGGGGCAAATTTTTGGCCGCTTTAGTTGTTGTCAGCATTATGTTGGCTTTATCTTCTCTTACTTTTTTGTACTTGGGCATCAATTGTACTATCGAATGGCCTGTTTTGCTCTGCGGTTATCTTGCCTTACTTTTAGTGGCTTGTGCCATGGTCTCTATGGGCATTTTTACTTCCAGTGTAACTAACAGTCAGCTGACAGCATCCGCTTTTAACTATGGTTTGCTGCTCTGTCTGTGGTTCTTGGCTATTCCCGATAAGAACGCAGCTTATACCGAATCGTTAGGGCAGCTTTCAATTTTCGGCCATGTCGAAAATTTGGCCAAAGGTGTGCTGAATAGCCAGGACATTATCTATTATGCGGCTCTGACCGCCTTTTTCTTATTCTTGACAGTGCGCTTCTTGGAAAGCCGCAAATGGAAAGGTTAAGTTGACATGAGCAAAAGAATTACTGCAGAGTCCGTAGCTGACAATAATCGGAGCAACGATCGCTATAAGTTAAATTTAGCTATGCAAGGGATCGCGGCGGTGGCTTTGGCCGTGGTAGCTTTGTTGCTGGTTTTAGTTGTTTCCAATAATAATGTTTTTACTTACGATTTGACTGCTCAGAAACGCTTTACTCTGTCTCCTTTTACGGAACAGACCATCAAAAAGCTGAAGAGTCCAATGAGTTTTTATATATTCATTTCTGACTCTAACGATGAAGAACATATTCGCATTGAAAGTGTATTGCGCAACTATAAAAATATAGGCGGCGACAAGATTAACTACAGCTTTGTAGATCCGCGTAAAAATCCCGTGGAAGCCCAGAAAAAAGGCGCCAAGGCCGTCGGTGATATTGTCGTAAAATATGAAAGTAAGACGGAAAAACTTTACGACGTCAGCGAAGAGGGCGTCACCAGTTTAATTATCTCTATGACCGATGATAATAAGAGCACTATTCATTTCTTGCAAGGTCATGGCGAACGCGGCTTTGAAAAAGATGTAATTTCTATGTCGAAGCTAAAGAAAAATTTAATTGCCGAAGGCTATACCGTAGAAGAGCTGACTTTAGGCAAAAGCATCGATAAAATTCCGACTGAAGTGACCAATTTGGCGATAGTTGCTCCTAAGGTTGATTTATTGGATAACGAGAAAGCTGCTTTAGAGAATTGGCTTAGAACCGGTGGCAATATCTTTTTTGCCATGGAGCTGGATACCCCTAAAGCTTATGATTGGCTCTTGGATATTTACGGTGTAACTTCCAGCGATCTTTTGCTTATCGATCCGAAGATGGCTCAAATGGGAGCCGATGTAGAGCCCATTTTTGTAATGAGCAACGTTTTTGATTTTAGCAATCCCATTACTAAGGGAATGCGTTTGCCTTGCATTTTCAAGACTGTGCGTCCGGTAGAGCAGAGTAAAAAAGTCAATCCCGCTTTGGAACGCACCGCCTTAGTTAAGAGTGACATCACTTCTTTGGCTTGTGATTTGGCTGAAATCAGCAAGGAAAAAGGTGGACGGATTGTGCCTGCTCGCCAAGGTGAAGAAATTCCTATTATTCAGGTTGTAGAACGTTCCGTTCCCAAAACTAAAGCCGATTTGGCTAGAGAGGCAGCCGAAAATAATCCTAAGGCCGAACAGGGCAAAGAGGCCAAAGTTAAAAAGTGCAGAGCTATTTTTGCCGGTGACGCCGATTTTATGTCTAATGAATTATTTGATGCCAGTCAGTTTACCAACAAAGACTTGGTTATGAATATGTTCGCTTGGCTCGGCGGTAGCAACGATACGGCCGCTATTCGCGCTAAGGATGAAAACAGCGAACCTTTAATGCTTTCTCGGAAGACTTTCTGGACTTTGGCCTCTATTTTGTGTTTGTTGGTACCAGGATTTATCTTCTTCTACGGTTTGTCTGTTGTTAAGGGTAGAGAAAACTAGCAAAAGGTTGGAAAGACAATGCGAAGCGTAATCACCATGCTTATAGTCGTCATACTTTTGGGCGGCTTTTGGTACTTTCATGATATACGCGGTTCTGAGCAAAAAAGAGAAGAACAACGTCTGACTGAGCGTGTTTTTCCTGAATTTGCCAGTAAAAATATTAAAGCTATGGTTTGGTCTGACGGTGCGGCTACTCCGGAAACGATACGCCGTTTTGTGCGCCAGAATTTGGGTTGGACCGTAGAAATAGGCGAAAATAAATTCAGAGCCGATGGGGCTAAACTGAACGGTTTGGCTGACAGCGTTGCCGATTTAAGTCGTCAAGAGGTAATTTTAGAGAAGCCCGGTTCGGAAGCTTTGGCTCAATTTGGCTTGGATAAGCCGCTACACCGGTTGGTAGTGGAATATGTCGATAAAAATGGCAAAGATACCAAGGCGGTACTTTTTGTTGGTAAAGCTTTAATTGACGACAGCGGATCTTACGCTCGTTTAGAAGGTGAAAATAGTCCGGTTTTGTCTATTGTAGGCGGTTTTATTCCAACTTTTATGTCTCTGCTGGACGACTTACGCGAACGCAATTTGTTCGCTTTTTCGCCTACTAAGATTCGCACTCTCCGTTATGAATCGTATGAAGGGGCTCAGCCGGGCTCTTTTACTCTCAAAGTGAAGAGTGAGCCCAAAGTCGCCGTTCAGGATGAAAAGTCTTCATTTTTAGGTTGGGGAGAATCTAAGGACAAAAAAAGCGAGGCTAAAACTTCTCAAGACAATTTTGAAGTCGATATGAATGTGGATAGTCAAGAATTAGCTGAAGCCAAATGGTATGTCTCCGATTCTAAACTTGAAGGCGGTAAAGAAATTCCGGCTGATTTACGTACCTGCAACGATTTTATTTGGTCTTTGCAAGGTTTGCAAATCAACAAATTCCTTTATCCAGATGACACTACTCCTATCCAAGCCAAGTCTCGTCTGACTGTTGAAGTTGAGGGTATAAAGGAGCCGTTTGTCTTTATTTTTGGTCAGCCTGTGCGCGGACATTCTGGTTTATTTTATGCTTCACGTACCAATCCCGAGGAACGCTTTTGGCTCGATTGCAAAGGCTTAGAAGAGGGACTGAAACTTTTAACCGGAAAGCGCAGTCTCGATTTTGTGGATCACCATGTGGTTGGTGTCTCCTTGGATGAAATACAGCGTTTTGAGGTAAGTGTGGCTTCTAAGCGCAGCGAAGGCCCTTACAAGATAGTGGCTGAGCGCTCTAAGAGTGGTTGGAATATTAGTAGTCCCAGTCCTTTAGTTGAAGATAAAGCCAAGCAGTTGGAAATTGCCGATACTTTGCTCTATAGCTTGGTAGATTTGCGGTGGGAGAATAAACTTGACAAAGTTGAACTTACTGCTAAGCAAGAGCCGGTTGCTTCTTTTAAGCTTTATGGCAAAGCTAAAGATGAGGCTGTGGCCGAGGTGCAGATTTATCAAAATAACCAAAAGCAATTTTGGTTGCGTTTGCCAGACGGTTCGACAGTCAATTTAGCTAAGGATCCGCGTTATGCTTGGATTAAGGCTTGTGAGGATTTAACTCCCCATAAGGCTGAATCTGCTTCGGACGCCAAGAAATAGACTGAATAGATTTGTAGTGGAGTCAGCTCTGGTATGGAGAGACAAGAACAATTTGAACAGACCCTAAGTGATTGGCCGCGTTTAGGCAGTGAAAGACGCATCGAACTATTTCGCGCTTTGCCTTTGGGTGAAGCTGAAGATTTGCTTGATTGTATGAATGTGAATGATCAGGCCGATTTGCTTGAGTCTATGAGCTTGCCTGAAAGACGTTCTTGGTTGCGCTATTTAGATCTAGATGATATAGCCGATATTTTGTCTGAACTTCCGGAAGAAGAAGCCAATGAATGGTTGGAACTTCTGGATACTAGAGCTCGTGATAAAGTAAGCGCCCTTTTGGCTTATGCTGAAGATGACGCCGGCGGTTTGATGAACCCTCGCTTTGCTAGAGTTCGTTCTTCCATGACGGTAGAATCTGCCATCAATTATTTGCATATACAAGCTCAAGAGTGTGTCTCTTTGGAACATGTTTATGTTCTGGATAGTGAGCAGCGTCTAATCGGTGAAGTCGGTATTAACGCTCTCTTAGCAGCCAATTCTGATGATATGGTTGTCGATTTGGCTGATAAAGATGTAATAACTTGCCCTGAAGATATGGACCAGGAAGAAGTTAGTACGCTGTTTGCCCGTTATGGTTTGACGGCCATGCCGGTAGTAGACAGCCGAGGCTGTATGAAAGGTCTCATTACTGCTGACGATGTGGTAGACGTTATCCGTGAAGAGGGTACCGAGGACGCCCAAAAATACGGTGGTATGGAAGCTTTAGATGAGTCTTATTTGCGCACCAGCTTCAGAGAACTTATCCAAAAGCGAGCTGGTTGGCTAGTTTTGTTGCTTATTGGTGAAATGCTAACCGCTTCAGCTATGGCCAGATATCAGAAACAGTTGGATGCTATTTGGTATTTGGCTGTTTTTGTGCCTTTGATTATTTCCAGCGGAGGCAACTCCGGTTCGCAGGCTTCTACGCTTATGGTACGAGCTATGGCTATGGGCGAAGTTAAAATGCGCGACTGGTTTCGTGTTTTAGTTAGAGAAGTCAGTGCTGGTGTTGTTATCGGTATCTTGTTGGGTATTGTCGGTATGGCTCGTGTACTCTTATGGGCTTATCTCTATCCTGGCATCTACGGAGATCAACCTCTAAGATTGGGAATGACTGTGGCATGCTCGCTGTTAGGTGTAGTAACTTTAGGATGTTTGGCCGGCTCCATGCTGCCCTTTATTTTACGTCTCTGTAAACTGGACCCGGCTAGCGCTTCGGCTCCTTTTGTGGCCACCGTAGTTGATGTTACCGGTCTGATTGTTTACTTTACTGTGGCAGGATTGTTAATTTCCATGTCTTGAGGTTTAAGATCTGTCTTTAACTCAAAAGAGCCGCCTTTCAGTCAGGGCAGACTGGAAGGCGGCTCTTTCTGTATAAGTGCATGAACATACAATAACTCGCCAGCCTGATACTATCACCTATTAAAGGCAAAATTACCGTTTTCGTAGGTTTTTTTTTATGTCTGTCGAACTACTGCTCCGTTTTCATTTTGTGCTTATTTGTCGGTCTAAATGCAATGCTCTCATAGAGTTGGCATTTAATTTATCGCAGCAGTGGGACACCGTTTGCTGCTAAGGGCTTCTAGGCGAGCCCCAAAGAAGAACGATAGTTTATAACTGTTAAGTTGCTTTGAAATCACCTGCCTTAGGCATGGGGGAGCTGTAAAATTTTAAATAAAAATATCGGAGTCTTCCAGTGGATAACAAAGATAATAACAGCAAGAAATTACTTCTCATAGATGGCAATGGACTGGCTTACAGAGCTTTTTATGCTTTGCCCGCTCGCAAATCGGAGCTGGGATTTCCGTTTAATGCCATTCTAGGCTTTGTCAATCTGGTTATTAACACTATTATCTCCGAGCGTCCTACTCATGTAGCGGTGGCTTTTGATCATGGAGCTTTAGTTGATACTTTAATGAAGTTCCAAACCTACAATGTACAGCGTGAAGAAATGTTGGACGATTTGGAACTTCAGCTACCCATTATCGAAGATTTTGTGCATATCTGCGGCATAAAGGCTTATCGTATGCCGGGATTTGAAGCTGATGATTGTATCGGCACTTTAGCGGCCAAAGCCAATTGCGATGGCTTTGAAACTTTGATAGTCTCCGGCGATTTGGGACTTATGCAACTGGTTTCGCCTAAAATAAAAGTTATGACCATGCGTCGCGGCATTGTGGATACGGTCATTTTTGATGAAGATATGGTCGTAAAAAAGTATGGTTTGCGTCCCAGTCAGCTGGCTGATTTGCGAGCTTTGGCCGGTGATTCCAGTCAAAATATTGGCGGCGTTCCCGGTATAGGTGAAGTTACTGCTCGTCGTTTGCTTTCTCAGTATAACAGTTTGACTGAGCTTTTTGATTCTTTGGAACAGCTGCCCGCCAAATGGCGCAACCCTCTTACTGAGAATCGTGATGATGCGTTTGAGTATTTGTCTCGCTCTACTATTCGCTGTGATCTTCCTTTGGAAATAAACTGGGAGGAGTGCTTATTCAAAGGTTTCCCAGTGCAGATGATAAAACGCATCTTCGAGCAAATCAATTTGGGTGGAGCGGAAACTTTCTTACGTACTATGGCTAAAGATATGGCCGTGGAGTCTCCGTGTGCCATTCCCGAAAAAGCTCTTTACGGGCAAGATGCTCTGGAGGCTTTAGAAAAAATACGTGATTCAGCTCAAGATGTAGCTTTTGTTTGGTTCCGTAATACGGAAAACGAAGATTGGGGTTTGTCCGTTTGTTTAAGGGGAGAACAACCTGTATATATTGATCTTTCCAGTTGGCATATTGAAACCTCTTCAGAAGAACAAGCTCCCGGCCAGGAGGAAGTTTGGCAGGTTCTTAAACCTGTCTTCGGTGATTCTCAGAGAGTCAAATATGTGGTTGGCGTTCATGAGATTATGAAGAACGGTGCGGAAATGAATAATGTCCGCGATGTTTTACTTTTCTCAGCCCTTTTGGATATCAACGTATGGGAACATTCTATTGAAGCTATTTGTGCTCGCTATGGGTTTGCGGTTTATGATCGCAACTTGGTCTTGGGGTTGAATCGCGAATCTTTTGCTTCTATTCCTTTGCACAGTCGTATTTGCTGGAGCGCTCGTGTAGCTGATGTACTTATCGATTTGGGAGAATGTATGTATGCCGAAATCGAAAGGAGAAAGTTGGCCGCTCTTTATCGCGATGTAGAGATTCCTTTGGCTAAGTTGGGGTGGAATCTCAATAATTTGGGTGTCGATTGTGATAAAGAATTAACTCAAAAGATTATCGATCTTGTCGATAGCAAATTAGAAGAAATCAGAAGTGAGTTTTTCACTGAGGCCGAGGTTGAAGAATTCGACTTAGATTCTGAAGAGGCGCTCAGCCATTATTTGTTCAATCATTTGGCTCTTTTAGTACCAACTCGTCCTAAGAACGGATCTGTTCTCAATGCAGAGATGCTTAAGGCTTTGCAAGAGCAGAATCCTATAGTAGAAAAAATTCGCTGCTACTGTGAATTGTCCGAATTAAAGCGGACTTTTATACAGAAATTTATGGTCGAAGGTAATACCAATGTAAAAGTTGGCGGTCATCTTTTTAACTTGGCTTTAGTAAGCGAACGTCGCTTGCAAATTTTGGGTCGTGTTTCCAGCCGAGGCCTGACCGAGTTGCTGGAGCATATGATGGCCGTGATTGATAATTTAGCTTGCGTTTCTGTGCGTCGTCCTTTGGCTAAAGCTATGGATGATTTCCTTCGTCCTAAGGGAGCTTCTCGCTTGGTATATATTTATTTTCCTGCCATGTGTTTGCGCTTTTTGGCTTATGTGGCTAAAGATAAAGTGTTGGCTGAAGCTTTGGATAGCGGTCGAGATATTGAAATGGAAATGCTCAAAAAAGTTTTTGGCGATGAGTTTGATAAAGTTATTTCCGTACGATATTTGTTCGTTAATATGTTGCTTTTCTATTTTAGTCCCGCTTGGTTAGCTCGCCGTTTGAACCTTGAGGGAGAAGAGGGGGTGCAAAAGGCTAGAGCTTATTTAAATAAGTTTGAAGGTGTTTTGGGAGAGAACTTCCCTGTGAGTTGGGAATTTATTCTGAGTAATCAGGCCAGAGCGACGGCTATGGAAGAAATTAGCACTTTAGCCGGACGTCGCTGTAGATTTGTAGAAGCAGGTAGCCGTAATTATAGTATTCGTGAAAACGGAGAACGTTTTGCCAGAGCTTTCCCGATAGAAGGCGGTTGTGCTGATATTATGCGCTTGGCTTTAGTAAAAATTTATGAGACTTTTGGTACGGAAGTTTCTGCCGGTTCCTGTAAGAATATGATTATTGTGCATGCGCCTAAAGGTAAAGAGGCTGATATCGCTGAGCAATGCCGAAAACTTTGTTTGGAAGCTGCTGCGGAAGTACCTTTAAAAGTTGAATATCGTATTCACTAGAACGGTCTAATTATAACCTAGAAACCGGAGGGCTGCGGTATTTCTGCAGCTTTTCGTTTTTTCAAAAGTTTTTTTTCTTAAGAAAACTTTTGAAGGAGTAATTAGAAAACAGCAGAACTTTAGGGACATCATAAGCTTGAGGAAGACTGCCCGGGATCGTATTTTAGAGGCGATATATGGCGGTCCGAAGGGCAGGATGTCTCCGCAGTTGCGGAAGGCTTCCGGCGTCTCAGAAATAGGCGTCGGCATGAATAGGGGATTGTTCACCCCCGAATATACGCCTGTGGACATAATGGAGTTGGCGCTTTCCTTCCTATTCTTTAGGGGAAATGGAAGCGTGGCCTGCGTGGATGAATCAGGAATTTCACCAAGAGATCTTATAGGTTTTGCGGTCAGAGTGAACGGTTATTAAAGGGAGCTAATACGACAATATGGACGACAATACTCAACCTACCACTTCAGCCGAAGAGAACTGCCAAGATATGGCCCAGGCTCTGGAAGAATACGAGAAGAACGTAAAGCCTATTTCCAAGGATGATTTCCTTGAGGGCAAAGTCATTAGCGTTAGCGACGACGGTGTTTATGTTGACGTAGGTTACAAGACCGACGGTTTCATCCCCGCTAACCAGGTATCCAATGCGCCTGACGTATCCCCCAAGGATGTAGTCAAGGTGGGAGACAAGATCAACGTTGTAGTACAAAAAGTTGACGAGTCCGAAGGTACCTTGACTCTTTCCAAGCGCCGTGCCGACAATGAGAAGGCCTGGAGAGACATCTTGGAGGCTATGGAAGAGGGTAAGACTATCACTGCTACTTGCACCGAGCAAGTTAAAGGCGGCTTGATTGTAGACGTAGGTATCCGTGGTTTCGTGCCCGCTTCCCACGCCGACATTCGTCCCGTCCGCGATCTTTCCGAGTTTATCGGTGAAGAGCTCAATTTGAAAGTTCTCGAAGTCGACAAGAGCCGCCGTAAGGTTGTGCTTTCTCGCAAGAAAGCTGAAGAAGAACTTCGTCGCAAGAGTAAAGAAGACACTTTGAAGAAGCTCGCTGAGGGCAGCATCGTCAGTGGTACGGTTGCTCGTCTCACCCCCTTCGGCGCTTTTGTAAATTTAGGCGGAGTGGATGGACTTGTTCACATCTCCGAGCTTTCCTGGAGCCGCATTAAGCAGCCTTCCGACGTGGTACAACCCGGTCAACAAGTCGACGTTCTCGTTTTGAAGGTCGATCCTGAACTCAACCGTATTTCCTTGTCTTTGCGCCAAGCTGCTCCTGATCCTTGGTTAATGGCTTGCGATAAGCATAAGGTCGGTGATGTTGTAAAGGGTCGCATTACCCGTTTGGCCAACAAGTACGCTTTCATTGAAATTATGCCTGGTGTAGAAGGTCTCATTCCTGTCAGCGAAATGGATCGCTCTCACGTGAACCGTCCTTCTGACATTCTTAAGCCCGACCAGGAAGTCGAAGCTGAGATTATCGATCTCGACCGTGAAAAACGCCGTATGACCTTGTCTATCAAGCGTCTTCAGCAGCCCGTTGCTCGTTCCAATGAGAATAACAGCGGCCGTCGCGTTTCCCATGACGAGCGTGGCAGCGGCAACAGCATCGGTGAGATCTTAGCCTCCAAGATGGGTAAAGATAAGCTCAACAATATCACCAAAAACGAAGAGGCTTAGTACCTATTCGGGCGAAGCTGAGCTTCGCTGAAAAGCAAGAATCCCCGACCTTAGCAGGTATAGCTGCGGCGTTACCTAATCGAGGCGGGGATTTTTTTTGGAAATATTTTGCCTGAAGCGTTATGATAGCAATTGAAAAAGCAAAAGAAGGCGTAATTTGGGGACTTACTGGTGGGATCGCCTGTGGAAAGTCTACTGTGGCTTTACAACTGCAGCAGTTGGGAGCTCGCATTATCGATTGTGATTTAGTCAGCAGAGAACTGGTTGAGCCGGGCACCCCGCTTTTAGAGAAGATAACTGAGCTATTTGGCAGCCATATTCTAGATAAGCGAGGAGTTTTGCGCCGATCTTATTTAGGCAGTATTGTTTTTCACGATCCCGATAAATTGCAAGCTTTAAATGAACTGATCCATCCGGCAATTTGGAAACGCACATTTGCCTTGGCTGCTCAAGCTCGCTTGGAAGTCCCTTTGGTGTTTATTATGGCTCCTTTGCTTTTTGAACATGGGGCCGAAGCTGCCTGTGCTGGAGTTTTAGTAGTCGATATTAGTGAAAAAAAACAATTGGCAAGACTGATGAGTCGGAATAAATTGAGCAAAATTGAAGCTCAGGATCGTATAAGATCACAGATGAGTTTGGCTGCCAAGGCTGAGAGAGCTACAATTTTAATAGATAATAACGGCACTTTAAAAGCTTTGCACCGTCAGGTTGAACAGATTTGGCAGGAAAGGTTTGCACCTATATATGGATATGGACTCTGAGGCTGTAAAGCGGAGGGATAAAAATCCGAGTGACAGTTGCTCGTTTTTATCTGTTTTGGTCAAACTTTTGTTTGTTTTTGTAGCTATATTTTCTGTTTTATATGTTAACTGGTCGCGTCTTGAGCGTTATTGCTATCCCTTGAAATATGAGAATACGGTTATTGCTGCAGCCGGTGAAGCCGGCGTAAGCCCTTCGCTGGTAGCTGGAGTGATTTTAGCCGAAAGCGGTTTTGATCCCAAGGCTCAGTCGGAAGTTGGTGCTTTAGGGCTTATGCAACTTATGCCGGATACAGCTCGGTGGATTGCAGAAGCACACCAAATAGAAGTAGAGCAGGCTGATAACCGTCGTTTGCAAGAACCGGAACTTAATATCTTTCTGGGAGCTTATTACTTAGCTTGGCTTTTGCAGCGTTTTGACAATAAAAGTGTAGAAGCTTTGGCTGCTTACAACGCTGGCCAACATGAGGTCGATTCTTGGATAGAAGAGCAGGGAGAGCCGTTGACGGTCGAAGAAATACCTGTGCCGGAGACGAGATTTTTTGTAAAAAAGGTCTTGAATAATGCAGAAAAATATAGCAAACTTTATCCACAATTAATTTGTGAACAATCTTCCCCTGTGTCCAGAGTAGAAAAGAATGGCTAAAAAAAATAAAAATCAGCAAAAAACAGAGTCTGGTGTAAAGATTATTGCTGTCAATAGACAGGCTCGACATGAATATATTTTTGAAGAATTCTTCGAAGCTGGTATAGCTTTGCAAGGAACCGAAGTAAAATCTTTGCGTGAAGGACGGCTCAGTTTAGTCGATGCTTATGCTGTGGTCGACGATTTTAATCAAGTTTGGCTCAAAGGTCTGAATATTAGCAAATGGCACTACGCTAGCACTTTTAATCACGATCCTATGCGGGCTCGTCGCCTTTTGCTCAACAAGAGTGAAATAAGGCGTCTAAAAGCGCGTACCCATGAAAAAGGTTTGACTATTATTCCTACCAAACTCTACTTTAAAAAAAATTACATTAAAGTGGAAATCGCTTTGTCGCGTGGTAAAAAACTCTATGATAAACGTGAAGCTGAAGCTGCCAAGACTGCTAAACGCGATATTGAGAGGGCTATAGCCGAGCACAGATAACCCACATATCAGAGGGAAAAAGAGCCTTCAGCCTAGAATGTTTAGGCGGGCTTTTTTTTTGTCTTAAAAATACAAGGGGAGAGTGCTATGGTGAGCAGCGGGCCTGAGAACTCAAAGTTGATTATTCCTGAAGGAATACGTCGGGACGATAATCCTGTGCTGGCCGCTTTATCGGCGAATTTGCAATGCTTGGAGAAAAGCCTGACTCCCGATCGGGAAGGCCAGATCAATTATGTGCCTGCCGCTTGGCATTTTCGCGAAGTTATAGACTTTATCAGCATTTTTATGGCTTCGGCTTCGGTTGCTCCTTTATCTCCCTCAGAAGCTCCTTTGCCTGGTTGGAGACGCAGTTTATGGCGTGTAGATTTTGCCGAAGCAGCTTGCGGTTTGTTAAGTTGGGCCGTTTCTTATTTACCTAAACGTAGCCGTCAAAATCCCCTTGTAGAAGCTATTCTTAAATTTTTATATGTAAATCCCGGGCGTAATGCTGGCGGAGAGACGCAAGAATACACGGCTTTACTCGGTTTAGGAGGCAATACCAATTTTTCGCAAGTGCCGTGGAGTATTTGGCGTGAGCGTTTTTTCTCCAGGCGCAATCTTAATGATCTTGCTACTATGGCTTCTGGCATTACCAATTATTTGCCTCACCTCAATGCCATTTTGCCTACTTTCGCTGAGTTTTTGAGCCGTTGGCGTTTTGAAATAGAAGAACGCAAAGGTTCTTACGGTCGACTTTTCCTCAATACGGAGAGCAGTCGCGATGAATTGCCACCTTTTATCGTTTTTGAGAAGTGCTCCGTTTGTCATACTGATAGGCTCTCTATGCATGTGCTAGTTTCTCCTTGCTTAGGGAAACGCTTTTTATATCGTGAAGTCGCGACAGGTCATTTAACTACTATTGAAGTCGATCCCATCTTTCGTCGTCGTTTCTTTACCAACGCTTTAAGTAAGGATCGCAATTCCTTAACCAGTTTATCTACAGTTTCCGAGCAAGAAAACGAGGTAGCTCCGTTAGTTACCGAAAGTATCGAGGAATTGCGCAATAAATTGCGCAATGTATTGGGATCGGATGTCTTTGAACATTATCATCTTCCGCTATTGGCCGCAATTGGTGAAGCCGGTGAGGCTATTCCCATTGAATTATTGCGTTTCCCTGGCTTTGGTATACGTGATGGTGAAGCAAAAGCCTATCGTTTAAACGGTTTGGTGGCTTTTGGTGAAGATGAGGGCGTGGAGTTGCGTTCACCTTTGGTTTTGGAGATATGTCGTGAGATGTTTCCTCGATCCGGTGCTTTGGCCAATCGTCAGTTGGCCATGTGGGCCGAATCGGCTCTGCAGACGGACGAGAACTTTACGCCTGCTGCTGTTCTAGCAGTGCGTCACCTTTCCGATTGGGCCATAAAAAGTAAAGATACGCAGCTGATTCAGCGTTTAGCTTCAGACGGCAGTTTTATGCCTGCAGTCGAAACTTGGCTTAAAGAAATGACTTCTAGTGGCAGCTCTGAAGATCGCAAAATAGCTCTTGAAGTCAGCAAAAAACTTATTCAATTTTTTGTCTCTTCCGGAGTGGCTTCAGTTAGTTCTCGGGTTGTAGAGCTATGCATGTTCTGTTGCAGCGTTTATCGAGGCATGCTCGATTATGATAAAGCTAAACAGGAGTTGGATAGAGCCTTTGAGTTTGTTTCTTCCAATGATCGCAACAGAGTAGTTAAGGCCAAGGTCTTGAGTGAAAGAGCCCGTATCTATTTAGAACTTGAGTTGCCTCGCCAAGCTGCTGAAGATGCAACTATGGCTTTTGACATTTGGAGCAAAATGGCCGATTTAGGTGACGTAAATGCTCTAAATAATTTAGCTGCGGTTGCTTGTTTGCGTGCCGAAGCTCAGTTGGCTTTGGGACAGCGTTCACATGCCATTGCTGCTTTGCAAAAGGTTGTCGAGCGCAAGGCCAATCCGCGTACTCCCGAATCTAGTATGGCTTGGGTGCAACTCAATTTGCAACTAGGTGAGTTGTTGGCTGAGCAAAATGTTTCCAATCGCCAGACCCGTCTGCGTTTTGAAGAAGTGTTGCGCTTTTCTAAGGATTTACCTGAAACTGGAAAAGTTATTGAAGCGCGAGCTAAGGCTTTATTGGGCCTAGTCAATGAGAAAAATGCGGAAACTGCTATAGCTAATCTTCGCCAATCGCAGATATATTTCGAAAAGCTGATCAAAGAACAGGGACGTTCTGAACTAGTTCATCTTCATGCCGACGTTATTTATCAGATTGCATTTTTATTGGAAAAAAGCAATCGTTTGGATGAATGTCTGCAATATACCGAGCGGGCTATTGCTATTTTTGAGCAATTTGAAAGCAAAAATAGCAATTTCTCTAATCGAGCTTCCTTGGCTAAGCTTTGGCTTTTACGTTCCCGTATTGAAGAACTTGGCGGTAGATATTTGGAAGCAGAAGGTTTCATTGCCAAGTCTTTAGACTATTACAAGGGCTTGATTGAGGATAGTCAAGTACGCTACATCTCAGATTATGCGAAGGTTTTAGCTAAGCGTGGCTCCTTGCGTGTTATGCGCGGCGCTTATGAGGAAGCCAAAGAAGATCTGGAAGATTCTATTGAAAGATGGCCAGGTGCCCATGATTTAAAGAATGCCAAAGCTCCTTTGGCCAGAGTTTTCCTTAATTTAGGTATAGCTTACGCTCATTTGAATAATGTACTGTCTGCTTTGGCTCAATTTGAAAAAGGACTGGTCATTTCTGAAAATCGCAATGACAGAGCAACATATTTGCAAGTGCTTTCCGAGCGCGTGTGGGTGCTCTTCTACGACGGTCAGTTTAAAAAAGCTGAAGACGATTTTACAGCCATTTTTTCAGGGCAACGTGGTGAAGCTCTTCGTAAAGATTTGATGGGGCGAGCGGCTGCTTGTTTATATCAACAGAAATATTCTGAAGCTTTAGTTGATTTCTCCGGAGCTTTGGCTAGACCTGAAAATAATCAGGAAGATTTGTGGGCTTTATTGGGAGCCGGTTTTTCCTGTTTAGGGCTAAAAGATGTCAATAAAGCTCGTTTCCATTTCGACAAGATTGTCACCGCTTTGGCTAATCCTGCCTCCTTACCTTTTGAGGAAGGCGTCATTGCTATAATGGGGCATTTCGGTTTAGCTAAAGCCTTAGCTTTGGAAAATAAGTCGGAACAGTCTATACAGGAGAACATTGTTGGCTGTACCATATGGGCTGAAAGTACCGGGCGCTTATTCGATTATGGCAGCGAAGATGCTATTTACAAGGTCTTTTCGGTATTTTATGCTTTTGTGCCGCAAATTCTCTTTGAAAGCACTGTTACTTTAAGGGGACATAACGTCGCAGAGACGGTTATTTCTCCCTTGCTGGCAGTACGTAATATCGGCGTCAATCCGATTATATACAGATTAAATCCGCTATTGAATTTTGAAGCCGGTATAGAGTTAGTTAAAGCTTATACCTATTTGAACAGGGGATCAGAAGTTGTCTCTCTGACTCGGGAGCTTATTGAGGAAGCCTCAGATGATGAAAATGACTTAAGTAGTGGGAAAAAGCCTTCTGAAAATCAAGTGGCTTGGTTATGCCTGAATTTGGTGCGTTTTCTTACTTCTTGCAGTGTGCAGCCAGACGGCAGTTATATCATTCCCGATTATTGCTCTAAAGACGAACTGTATGGCTATTTAGAAAAAGCGGTAGCTATCTATGACAAGTTGTCTAAGCATGGCCTGAGCTTGCAGGATCGCAATGATTATGCCGAGCTTATGTTCTCTAAAGGATCGCTTGATAAGGCTGATGGCAAAATTGAAAGTGCTGAAGAAGCTTTAAAAAAGGCCAATCGTCTTTATTCTGAATTGCGCAGTTTAACTGATGATAAAGGTTGTGAACTTGAACTCTGTTCTGTCTTGATGAATTTGGTAGAATTGGCTGAAAGCAGTGGTGATGAAGATCGTACCGTCTTCCTCTTGGATGAAATGCTTTCTACTTTAGGTAATGGGGTGAGCTTACCTGAGCAAGATAGTGCGCTGCGCAAAGTTTTTATTAAAAATTTTGCCGCTTTTATTAGTCGCTCGTTTGCCAATTCTGCAGGTATACAGGATTTGTTGGGCGACCTTATCGTGCTGCCTCTTTGGAACGGAACGGATATTGAGAGTTTTGAAAACGCTTTAGAGAGTCGTTTGCGCGATCGTATGCGTCGCAATTATATTCCAGTTTTTCGTGCGGTCATAAAAAATTGGTCAAGTCGCAGTCTGGATAAGCAGGTTCGACATGGCGAAAAACTTTTGGATTTGTGGCTAAATCAGGGGTTAATGGATAGCGCTGCTGGCATTCGCGACGGTTTTTATCTTTTAGAACAGTTGATTAGCTTGGGTGAGGAGTGCTTGGATATTGCCGATTGGGCAGATAACTTCGCCGTTCGTGCTCAGGAAGGTTTAGCTAGGTTCTATGCCAGTGAGGGTAATAACCGTTTTGCTATTGAGTTATTGGAAAAGGCTTTACATTTGATTGGTCGCAAGGCCACTTTGAAAGTAAGAACGAGTTTGGAAGTCGATCTTGGTATCAAGAGAGCCGAGCTTCTGATTAAAACTGGCATGTATAAGGAGGCCAAGCAAGCTTTAGACGCTGCTGAGTTGGCTTTACAGAAATTAAAGGACGGCAATAGTGCATTTAAAGATAAAATAGATCATATTCGTATCGATCTTTTCTTACGTGGTGAGCTCACTCCCAGAGCTGACAATAAAAAGAGCAGTGGTGGCAATGAGGTTGCCGAAAGTGGTATCGATGATGAATCACCTCTGGCCAAATTAGTGAAGCAAGAGAGTAGTGCAAACAAATCTAAACAACGTGGTTTGGCCGGCGGTTTCATTAGCGCCGTCAGCGGTCGTTTATTAGGCAGAAAGAATAATCAGCCCAAAGAATCTACTTTAGACATTTTGGCGGATAAAAAAGATAAGTCTACCAAAGAAGATTCTGGATCTGCGTCTGTGGTAAAAGTAGATCTTGATGGATCCAATACTACTCCTGAAATCTCTGCTGAGTTTGTAGCTCCTGTCACTACTGAAAGTAGTATCACCTCTGAATATCATGCCGAAGAAAATACTTTCAGTCGTCCTGTTCATATCGATTTAAATAGAGTATCAAATGCTTCTTCTATAGGAGTATCTGAAATTGATGAGTTGGATAATTTGGATTTAGCCGACTCTCCTTCAGGTTTTGTACACTCATATACAGGTTTAGGTCGCTCAATTCCCGATGATTTGGGACAAATTACTGCTTCTCAGTCTACTGTGGCCGAAAACAAGGTTGATTCTTTACGTCGTGTTATCCCCGAAGATATTGGCCAGGAAATTGTTGTCCAGTTGCCTGTGCCTCCTGCCACCGCCGCCATTGTTGAACCGACAGCCGAGATGCTGCATATTTCGGAAGGTGTTGTCTCTGAGTCTGTCGGTCAAGAAGTTGCCGCTTCGCCTACAAAACTGCGTTCTGTCGACGTTAAGGCTGCTTTGGAAATCCCTTCAGAACAACCTAAAGCTACTTCTGTACCCGAAGTTGTGCCTGAGCAAGTTATATCTCCGGCACCAGTGCGCGTATCGGCTAAAGAAACTCTCAGTAAATCGGTTCCGACTCAAACGCGAGTTGAGGATAGTTCAGCCAAGTATCAGAGCGTTAGCCAAGAGAATACAGAAGAGGTCTCTGAGCCGACTGTCAAGAGACGCCTTTCCGAGGAAGCTTCCAAAGCTCCTAAGGAGGGCGCTACCGATATGGAGCGTATTTCCGCCAGACTCAATTCAAAATTGGCTCGCAAGGCTAACGTCTCTCTGGCTTCTGCTGACATATCTCGTAATAAAGCTAAAACTGCTTCATCTGCCTCTTTGGGTGTACATCGTGATGATACGGAAGAAGAAAAAGAGAAGCAAGGTGGCTCTCTGCCTGCTTCTGAGTCGCGCCGTATCTCTTTAAAAGGTGCTGTTTCGGAAGAACAGCTGGAGGCTTTGGCTAAGAAGGCTGCGTCTTTGCCTCCTGAGCCGCCGTCAAAGGTTATACCTAAGAAACAAATTACCGTACCCGATTCTTTAAAAGATCGTATGGAAAAGGCTCGCTTGCGCAAAGAGCGCCAAGAGGCCCGTCAAGCCCGTTTGAGTGGCGGCTCGGCTAAGGAAAATGAGCCGGTGGCGGCTGAAATGTCAGCTTCTGAAGAAGGGAAGGCAGGATCGACAGTTATAGCGTCTGCTGCAGAAACTTCAGTTGGCGTTGAGGAGTTTGTACCTCAAATTACAGCACCGTCTGTGTCCGAACAACCTATGCAGCCTGTGACTACATTGCGCAGTGCCGTTATGCGTGATCGTTCTACCGAGCGTTCTTCTTTATTTAGTCGAGTAGCTTCTGCAGCTCAGGTGGGGAAAACGGCCAATTCGGATGGGGCGGATCAGGCTGCGGTTATAGAGCCTAGCTCTGACGCTTTGCAAGCTTCGGCAGAAGAAGAAAACAGATTTGCTTCCGAGCTTGCGCAATGTAGCGCAATAGATGTTAAGCCTGTAGCCGAACGTGCGGCTATTGAAGAAAACTTTGAGGCTGCCGAACCTGCATCAGTAGTTACCCAAACTGAGAGTTCAGCTGAACAGAAGCGAGCCGCTCGCGCTTCTCTGAAGCAAGCTCTTTTAGCCAGTCGCCGAGCAGCCAAAAAGCATGCTTCAGCTACTGCGCCTGCTGTTAAATCTGCACCAGAAGCGCCTGCCTGTGAGCAGCCTACTGCCGCACCTGCTTATGAGCCTGCACCAGAAGCGCCTGCCCACGAGCAGCCTACTGCCGCGCCTGCTTATGAGCCTGCACCAGAAGCACCTGCCTACGAACAGCCTGCTGCCGCACCAGCTTATGAGTCTGCACCAGAAGCGCCTGCCTACGAGCAGCCTACTGCCGCGCCTGCTTATGAGCCTGCACCAGAAGCGCCTGCCTACGAACAGCCTGCTGCCGCACCAGCTTATGAGTCTGCACCAGAAGCGCCTACTTACGAACAGCCTACTGTCGCACCTGTTTCCGATATGGTCAGGTTGACTTCTGTTGAGTCTCAGCAAGTTGTGCCAACTCAGGAGAATGCGGCTGTTTCGGTTGATAATTTGGCTATGCTGGCTTCCGAACTTTTGGGAGTTAAACCTAAGACTGTTCGTTCTGCCAATCAAGTTGGTAGCTCAACTGCCGCTAAGTCTGGATTTTACGCTTCCTCAGAAAGTGTTTGCGCTCCTGAGCAACAGTCGAATATTTCGACTGCGCCTGAATCTGTGGCTGAATTTATGCCTGCTGCCGAACCTGCAACAGTAATTACTCAAGCTGAGAGTTCAGCTGAACAGAAGCGAGCCGCTCGCGCTTCTCTGAAGCAAGCCCTTTTGGCCAGTCGCCGAGCAGCTAAAAAGCATGCTTCGGCTGTTGCGTCTGCTGTTAAATCTGCACCAGAAGCGCCTGCCTACGAGCAGCCTACTGCCGCACCTGCTTATGAGCCTGCACCAGAAGCGCCTGCCTATGAGCAGCCTACTGCCGCACCTGCTTATGAGCCTGCACCAGAAGCGCCTGCCTACGAGCAGCCTACTGCCGCGCCTGCTTATGAGCCTGCACCAGAAGCGCCTGCCTACGAGCAGCCTACTGCCGCGTCTGCTTATGAGCCTGCACCAGAAGCGCCTGCCTATGAGCAGCCTACTGCCGCACCTGCTTATGAGCCTGCACCAGAA
>CAKTUZ010000026.1 GCA_934621605.1 uncultured bacterium
TTGATTATGAATTGGGCATTATACTCGGCTCATGTCAGGCTATGGAAAAGTGTTCAACTTAATATTGCAATTTACGACCAGACATTATACCACAACGAGAGACTCTAGGGAACTACAACACCATGTCTCGAAATATGGCGCAGGGGTTTATTATACCACAACGAGAGACTCTAGGGAACTACAACAGAGGTCAAAAGCTTGTCGCTCCGCTTCGGATTATACCACAACGAGAGACTCTAGGGAACTACAACTGAAATCATCGTGCCTATAAGATGACAAGAATTATACCACAACGAGAGACTCTAGGGAACTACAACTTATGATTATCACTTTAAACGAATTGCGCGATTATACCACAACGAGAGACTCTAGGGAACTACAACTATTTTGCTCGCTACGGCCAATCGGCTTGGATTATACCACAACGAGACCCAAAAGGGAGCTACAACGCTTCGATCCGGTCAGTTTACATGAAGAGAATTATACCACAACAAGACCAAAAAGGTAGCTACAACCAACTTAAAAAAGTATACCACCTGGCTACGTTGATAATATCACAACACCCACACCACACAAAAGCTACAACGAAAAAAGCTCCTCTAGCTGTTGTTAAGCTAAAGGAGCTTTTCAGAAGGAAGAATTTCTTCTCACCGTAGTAGCGAGCAAGAAATATTTTTTGAGCAGAGCCAAGAATCAGACTCGAACTGACGACCTGCTCATTACGAGTGAGCTGCTCTACCAACTGAGCTACCTTGGCAACCGCCGGTATTATACCATAAAAATTAGTTCTGGCAATAGCATGCCAGCCAAAGATTTGCGTGGCGCCCTTGACTAAAAGGGCCGGACGGAAAACAAAGCGAAAGCTCAGAGCGATTTTTGACAAACTTCGCAAAGGAGACTCTTATTACAATGGAGCTGACACACAATTGGCTTAAATTTAAAGACTTGTTCTTCCACGATGTAGAAAGCGGCCTCTCTTTAGATATTAGCCGCATGGGCTTAGATGACGAGTTTTTCGCTTCTATGGAAGAACCTATGCAAAAAGCCTTCCAAGCTATGCGAGAATTGGAAGCCGGCGCTATCGCCAATCCTGACGAAAACCGCATGGTCGGCCACTATTGGCTGCGCAATTCCGATTTGGCTCCCCAAAAAGAGCTTAAAGAAGAAATAGACACTACTTTTGAAAGCATTTTGGACTTTGCTTCTAAAGTACATAATGGCGAAATTCGTCCCGAACGCGCCGAGCGTTTTACTACTATTCTTTCTATCGGTATCGGTGGTTCAGCTTTGGGCCCTGAGTTCGTGGCCTCAGCCCTCTCTACTCCCGACGATCCTATGCGCATCTACTTCTTCGACAATACCGATCCCGAAGGCATCGACCATGTGTTGGCTCAAATCGGCGAAGAATTACGTCGCACTCTCTGCGTAGTTATTTCTAAATCGGGCGGCACTAAAGAAACCCGCAACGGTATGTTGGAAGCCCAAAATGCTTACGACCGCCTCGGCCTCCACTTCGGTCGCCACGCCGTAGCCATTACTGGTAAAGACAGCCAATTAGACAAATACGCTCAAGCCAACCAATGGCTGGCCCGCTTCCCTATGTGGGACTGGGTTGGCGGTCGTACTTCCGAGCTTTCCGCCGTCGGTTTATTGCCGGCCGCTTTGGAAGGCTTCGATATTGACGACATGCTCAAAGGTGCTGCCGCTTGTGATGAACTTACTCGCAATACCATCACCAAACGCAATCCTGCCGCCCTCTTAGCTTTAGCTTGGTTTAAAGCTACCAATGGTAAAGGCGAAAAGGATATGGTTATCCTCCCCTATGCCGACCGTTTAATGCTCTTTAGCCGCTATTTGCAGCAATTGATTATGGAATCTTTAGGTAAAGAAAAAGATCTTAGCGGCAAAGTAGTCAACCAGGGCATTACCGTCTATGGCAATAAAGGGAGCACGGATCAGCACGCCTACGTACAGCAACTGCGCGATGGCGTCAACAATTTCTTTATTACTTTCATAGCTGTGCTTAAAGACAGACACAGTATCTCTATGGAAGTAGAAGACGGCGTTACCACTGGCGACTTCCTCTCTGGCTTCTGGCAAGGTACTCGCCAAGCTTTAACCGAAAGCGGCCGCACTTCTCTGCTTATTTCCATTCCGGAAGTAAACGCTTTTACTATCGGCTTACTCATTGCCCTTTATGAAAGAGCTGTCGGCTTCTACGCTTCTTTAGTAAATATCAATGCTTACCACCAGCCCGGTGTGGAAGCCGGCAAAAAAGCAGCCGGCAAAATTTTGGAGTTGCAAGCCAAAGTAGCCAGCACTCTTAAAGAAACTGGTCGTCCTATGGACGCTTTGGAAATTGCCCAAGCTTTGGATATGAAAGACAACGCCGAAGCCATTTTCTATATTGCCAGACACTTAGCGGCCAACTCTCGTTTAGGTATTACTGCCGACAACCTCAGCGCCGAAGCTAAATTTATTTATGATAAACACTTAGATTACTAATCAGTCGTTTTGCCACGAGTACCGCAAAGCCCCTGCTTTCAAGCATGGGAAGTATGTCAACTGATTTAACCTAATTTAACCAAAAAAAGATTGTTTTTCCCCCAAAATTTTTTTAGATGCGGAGACAATCTTTTTTTAGTTTTTTTAATAGTGTAAAAAAATAAAAATATCTGAAAAATTAGTTATATTTTTGTTCCAACTAGCAGGACAAAGGGTATAGCTTTTAAGAAGGGGGCGCCGATCAGCGACTTGTTTGCTATGTCGTTTTTTTGAGCTGATATAGCAAGCAAATGCCGATTTTAGCGTTTAATCTCTGTAAATTGCTCGCAAATAAAACTTTAAAGGGAAAGTGTACTTGCGGTGTCTATAAATAAGCGTTACATATCTGCTCTTATCTTGGCATCTGTGCTTTGTTTGGGATCGCTGGCTTGGGCCGGTCCTATAAATGCGGCAAAAAATGCAACTGCAAAGGATTTTCTTATTTTGGCTCAGGCCTCAGATGCAAATGGGTTAACTACCCATATAAATTCTGATTTAAGTGACGGGCACAATAGATGTGGTTGGAGTATCCGTATCCCCAATACCTGGGTTGCCATCCCGGATGTAACTCCAGGATGGCCTATTGCGGAAGGCTGGAGAACTCCTGACGGTAAGACAAGCATAATTATCACTTGGCTCAAAGATGTCAACGAAAATGAGTATGCTTCCTTGCGCAGCCGCCGCTATTTGGAATCCTCAGAGAAAATAGCGGGACAGACTTGTAAATTCTTCCGCAAAATAAACGGACCTACTTTTGAACAGATACTTTATATACACCATCAGGGAAGTTATTATCGCATAGCAGCCTTCGGAACTACGCAAAATAAAGCTACCCTGCAGAAATCCATAGAGAGTTTTGAGTTTTTGGTTCCTGGTGTAAAAGCCTCCGAAACACAAACTTATACAAATACCAACTTGGCTATAAGTTTTTCTCTACCTCACGGATCGAATTTGACAGCTGAGCCCTCAGCTCGCGGCGTCAATATCCTCAACTCTGCTAAAAAGAAGGTCGCTTCTCTGACTCCGCGATCTTTCACCGCTCAGCCTGGCCAATCATTCAGAGGCATAGCCAGGCAAATCGGACGCGAAGTTATTCCGGAAGCTTCCAAACTGACTCGCTTTGAGCCCTATCAAATAAGTGGCCAAACCGGTTACTTGGTTGTGTGGGAAACATCCGGCGGTCAATATATCGGACCGATCATATATATGCCGTACAAACACGGTTCTTATAACGTTCTGGAACTGGAATCCGAAGATTCTCAATCTTTGGAACAATTTTTCAAAATTGCGAACACACTTAAAGTCGATACTTCTTCAGCCTACTGATCTAGTATCAAGAACACGAAAGCAGCAAGAGTGAATGCTTAAGATAAAGAGCACTCTCTGAGCGAGCTAAAAATTTGTATGAATGGGATGGACTGACAGATATGGCTAATGTAAAGTTGAAGTTGTTGTATGTGTTAAATTTATTGCTTGATAGCGACGAACACCACACCATTAACGCTACCCAAATCGTCAAGCAATTGGCAAAAGAGCACGGTATTAACACCGAGCGTAAGTCAGTTTGCCGCGATATCGCTACTTTGCAAACTTACGGACATGATATTATTGCCGACCGCGACAAACGTAAAGGTTGGTACTATGGCAAGCGTCGCTTTGACACTTGGCAAATTCGTTTATTTTTAGATGCTATTGCCAGCGCTTCTTTTATTCCTAAAAATGAGTGCAAACGTATTAGTAATGAACTGATCAAAGAGCTGGGCCCCGACGATAAACGCATGTTCCGCGAGTTGCTTCCTATTGTTTACAACTCTCGCAAAGTTGTAAATAGCAAACTCAAGGATGTGCTTTGCGAAATATTGCAATCTATTGCTTGGGAGAGAGCCGTCGAATTTCAGGTCTACTCCTACAATAAAGTATTTAAAAGCGTTTTGAAACGCGGCAGTTTAGTTTACAAGGTTGATCCCTATTCATTAGTCTGGATCAATTCCAACTACTATTTGGTAGGTATCAAAGAGGGCGAAAACTTCCTCCGTTATTTCCGCTTGGATCGTATTGCCAATCCTCATACTACCGGAACTCCTCGCCGCGACGCCTCCGAAGTTTTAGGCGAAGATTTTGACAAGGCTTTACAGCGCTTTACTCAGGATACTTTCCACGGCAGCAACGATCGTTCGTTTGAAAATGTAACTATCAGATTCAAAGACGAAAGCTTTGCCAATATGTTTGTAGATCGCTTCGGTTTACCCACCAAAGTAGAAGAGAAGAACGATTGGGTCTTCGCTACCATTGACAAAGTGGACTATACCAATGCTGTCAGAGCTTGGCTGATTAGTTATTCCAGCGCTTTTGCCGTAACTGCTCCCAAAGAGCTTAAAAATCTCGTTATTAAAGATTTGCGCAGCGGCTTAGAAAATTACGAAAAGTCCGAAGGTGTAGTTCCTAAAAACGACGTTTTAATGGACGGCCCCAAAGAAGAAGCCTTATAAATAAAACAAAACCGACTGTTTTGCCAGTCGGTTGAACACAAGCCTCCCGAAGCTGATTAAAAGCCGGGAGGCTTTTTCTTTAGAAATAATTACACTTTCTGTAGCAATTTATATTTACATTTTCCGTTGCAATTTACGTTTACATTTTCCGCTAGAAATTTGCTTTCCAAAATCTATTTTTGTTGTACAATACGGGTTAAATATTTTTCTCACGGAGACACGGAGCTAGATGGGCTATAGTCAAAAACTTTGAGCCGTCAACAGTCCTTTATTTCATACAATGAATAATAATTACAATAAAAGTAAATCAATAACTTCTGCCGAGTCGATAAGTCCATCGAGCGACCATATAAACGGCTCTTCTTCATTGCCTATAACTCCAATAGATGATAAAGAAGCAGAGAAAATTGCTCTAAGTGTTTCCAACTGGAGCATTTTCTGCAATTTTATTTTAACCGGTTTGAAGCTGTTAGCCGGTTTTATAGCAAACTCTGCGGCCATGATCAGCGACGCCATCCACACAGCTTCCGATGTGTTAAGCACACTGGTTGTAATAGCTAGCGTTAAAATTGCCAATAAAAAATCGGATAGCGACCACCAATACGGCCATGAGCGCTTTGAAAGTCTTGGATCATTAATCTTGGCGATTATGCTTTTGGCCACCGGTTTGGCTATCGGCTGGGGCGGAGTAAAAACGCTTTGGAAACCGAGCAATTCTCTGACGGTTCCTGGTACTTTAGCTCTCTATGCGGCGATTCTTTCTATTATCGTTAAAGAAGCTATGTATTGGTATACTATTGCAGCGGCTAAAAAAATAAACTCTACCGCCCTGAAGGCCGACGCTTGGCACCATAGATCTGATGCTCTCTCCTCTATCGGCGCTTTGTTAGGTATAGGCGCAGCCCAATTAGGCTATCCTCTGGGCGACCCTGTCGCTTCTTTATTGATTTGCTTGTGCATTATTAAAACGGCCTGGGATATAGGCAAAGATGCGGTAGAAAAACTGACAGACAAATCTTGCGATCCGGAAACAGTCAAAGCAATGTGCTCTGTAGCTGCTGCACAAAAGGGCGTTATAGCTGTCAAAGAACTAAAAACTCGCCTTTTTGGCACCAAAGCCTACACAGATATAACTATTGCTTGTGATGGCAATCTGACTTTACATGACGCTCACCACATAGGAGAAAAGGTACACTTAGCTATAGAGCGGAACTTTCCGCAAGTCAAGCACTGCAATGTCCACGTCGATCCTAACTAAAAAAATTGCTTTTAAGGATGAAATCCGCAAGCGATAAATTAGTTAAAACCTCTTGACGAAAATTATTTTTATGCTAGACTATTACTCGGCCAGAGACAGCGGGCGTCACATTTTGACTTAATTACCCATTATATGGGATCCTGCCGAGGCGAAATAGTATAAGTTTCGTTTCAACTCTGCGTCTCCATCTGTTTTTTGGTAGGAGGCGTTTTTATTTTACGATTTAGTAAGATAGAGGCCCGAATCGATCTTCGCTCTTTGTACGAGTTGAAGAGAGGAAGGGAGAGAAACTAGAGATAATGAACGCACAGAACTTACAGCGCAAGGCTGAGTCCTTAGAGCATTTACGCGAGTGCTTAAAGAAAGCCAGCATCATTATCCTGACTGACTATCGTGGTCAGGCTGGCGGTTTAACCGTAAAGGCCATCACCGAGCTTCGTGGTAAGCTTCGTGAATGCGACGGTGTTTACAAGATTGCAAAGAATACTCTCATTCGTAAAGCTTTAAGTGAGATTAATATTGAGTGCGAAGCTGGAACCTTAGAGGGCCCTACCGCCGTGGTATTTGGCATGGGTGATCCCGCTGCTGCCGCTAAAGCAGTATTAGAGTTCGCTAAGACTCAAAAGCCTAACGGCCTGCCCGTGGTAAAGGGTGCGGTTATGGACAACCGTCTCTTGAGTATCGACGAACTTAAGGCTATTGCCGCTCTGCCGTCGCTCGAAGTACTGCGTATGCAGTTGCTCGGACTTATGTTGGCTCCTCACCGCAACATCCTTGGCGTGTTGAATGCCACTGGTCGCAGCATGGCTACCGTTTTGGACGCTTGGAACGAAAAGCGCTCCAAAGAAGAAGCTCAGGAAGCTTAATCAGTTAGTTCACTTTTTATTAAGTATTAAGTTATAATTTTTTTGGAGGAAAATCATGGATAAGTCCGCTTTGATCGATGCTATTTGCAACCTCACTCTTCTTGAGGCCGCCGAAATTGTTAAAGAGTTGGAAGAGCGCCTTGGCGTATCCGCCGCTGCTCCCGTTGCCGTAGCCGCCGCTCCCGCCGCTGCCGCCGCCGCTCCCGCTGAAGAGAAGACCTCTTTCGACGTAGAGCTCACCGCTGTCGGTTCCGAGAAGATTAAGGTCATCAAAGTCGTACGCGAAGTTGCCGGTTTGGGTCTCAAAGAGTCCAAGGACCTCGTAGAGGGCGCCCCCCAGATGATCAAAGAGGGTCTCTCCAAGGCCGACGCCGAAGCTATCAAAGCTAAGTTCGCTGAAGTTGGCGCCACCGTCACCCTCAAGTAAGTTTAGAATATAGGCTTAAGTGATGAAAGATAGCGACTGGGTTCGTCCGGTCGCTATTGTTTTATGACCAAGTATGGCTCCCCCGCTTAAACAGAGGAACGTATGCCGAAGGTTCGCATTAGAGTAGCTGTTATAATCCGTAAGGACAATCAAGTTCTGTTGGTTGAACACCAGAAAGACGGTCAAAAATATTGGCTTCTGCCCGGCGGAGGCGTTGAATTTGGTGAATCTTTGGCTGAATGTGCCGTACGTGAGCTCAAAGAAGAGACCAATTTAGACATAGAGGTCGGATCTTTGGCATTTGTAGCCGATTCTATAGCTCCGGACAGTTCACGTCATGTTGTGCATGTGGTTTTTTATGCTCAAGAACTTGGCGGTCGGCTGCAAGTAGGCCAGGAAGAGCGTCTATATACAGCCCAATATGTAAATATAGACGATTTATGCAATCTGGTTATCTATCCGCCCATAGCTAATGATATAGTTAAAGCAATAAAAGACAGAAAGACTTACCGTCCTTCTTATTTGGGCTCAATGTGGATTGATTAATTTCATTTTCCCCTAAAATTCATAAAGGAACTGACTATTTTATGCAAATTATCAATGACAATAGTTTTAAAAGTGAGGTTCTGGAGTCTGAGCAGCCTGTAGTGCTCGACTTTTTCGCCGAATGGTGCGGCCCGTGCCAAATGCTTCTTCCTGTAATCGAAGAGATGGCAGCAGCTTACGAGGGCCAAGTAAAGTTCGTCAAAATCGATACTGACGAAAGTCCCAATGTAGCTAGAAAATACGAAGTAAAGAGCATCCCTACCCTTTTAGTCTTTAAAGACGGACAGCCTGTAGCCAGAGGCGTAGGTTATATGGACAAAGATCGTCTCCAAGACTTTATCGAGCAGAACGCTCTCTAATTATTTAATTTTATCATTAAGTATTTGAGTAAAAAGGCCGTATGCCATCGGAAGAGATATTTTTCCGTATTTACGGCTTTTTTTGTTGCATAAAGTTCTTATAACTGCTATCATGCGCACATAGAGAAACGCCCTGCGTATCTTTTAGCTGCACGAGATTAGTAGTTGAGCCGATATGTACTAATGGGGAGCATTACTCCGCATTTAGAGTAGAGTTATGGGTCTTTATTTTGAGAATTTTATCTCAAGTTGAACAGATTCAGAGTCCTCGACGATGCCGGGCCAGAGGAGCACCCACCTGCTAAGGCAGGTTCGAGTACCTCTCGTGTTAGTGTTTCTCTCGTAGGGCATTTTTTCTATATTAAATCATTTTTTCTGTCAAATTCGCTGCCGTAGAGCAGTTTTTTTTTGCGCTTAGCTGCTCACTATCGACTGAGGCTAAGCTTTCTGCTTTTTTTGACGTCTTTCATAAACCCAAGCGGCCGTCCAGTGGATGCAAAATATTTGCACCCCTAACAATATGGCCTGCTCTGGCATAGTAAAAGCAGCTACCAAACCATCGCCACCTAAACGCACCGGATTTAAGCCGGAAAATAAACCCAAAATAGGCAAAATACCAGCCCACTTCGGTTCACAGTCTAAAAGACGAGCCAACAACCAACCCAAGCAAGGGTAAGCAATAACGCTGCTGACCAGAGCTAAGTAAAACCAATGCATATGCGGAGCAATTAAGTTAAGAATATCGATAAAAAGCTGATCACCTGTAATACCGGAACTCAAAATCTTAGCATATTGGGCAGCCAAACCTTTATTCATATATACCAAATACTGGGCATCAATACCGCCCAAAAAGGCCCAAAGTAGGTAGACGCTAAAGATCATAATCAATCCTACCTGAGCATAAGCGGCCAAACGCCCTATAAAGCCCGAAGTTTTACTTCTGTTTTGGTTTTCTTCGCTACTCATATCATCTCCAAGGCAATATTAAAAGCCTGCAAAGCTTTCTGACGCAGAGCTGTACCATTTTGGCCGATCTTCTCCCCCAACTGCTTTCTCTGCAGCCAAGTTTCAGCCAATTTAGAACTAAGCTCTTCAGCACTTAATTTTTCCAACGGTACACAAGGAGCCTCGCACAATTGACAGATACGGCTAACTTTAGGATCGTAAGCTATACCCAACGTGGGCTTAGCCGAAGCAGCGGCCAAAATAACGGCATGTAAGCGCATAGCTGCTACCATCTCGATAGGCTTAGCAGCTAACAGAGACACTATTTCAGAAGCATCCAGTTTAGGAGCCATAGTACAAGGATACTTTATTAAAGAAGTAAAGCGCCGAGAAATGCCCTCATCATACCAATATTGTAAGGGCAACACCAATAAATGAGGCCTTTCTTGTTCTGTAAAAGCAGAGAGCCATTTATTAAAAGCTTCCGCCTTAGAGGCCAAATCCAAATCGAACCAAGAACGCAAAGCCACTACAACCACAGGGGCTTTAACCGAAGCTAAACCGCATTTCTCTACCATTTCCTGTGTCTTTTGTTCACTTTCAGCTTGCAAAAGAAAAGCCGGATCGGCAGTCAGGACAGTTTCAACTTCGGGAGCGAATTTTTTAAACTCTTGCAATGACTCTTCATCACGAAAAGAAGCCTTGGTAGCAAAAGGCAAAAGCTGCTTGGCCAGCAACCTACCCAAATCGGTGCGAATGGGGCCAAATCCCTGGCTAAAGATAAAGCTAGGCTTATTGAGAATAGCGGCTAAAGTTAAGATAGCACCATAATACATTACACTACCTACTCCAGTTGAATCCTGGAAAAGACCGCCCCCACCGGAAATAAGCAAATCGCATTCCGAAACGGCCTTGTAAACTTGCCAGATAGATTTGCGCTTATAGGCTTTTAAGTGCAACTCTTCAGCTCTAGCTTTATTATCAATTAAAGCGCTGAGCTCCACCTCCGGATCAAGCTTACGCAGCTGAGTACACTCAGCTTGCAAAATAGCTTCATCACCCACATTATCGAAACCAAAATAGCCGGAAAGTAAGATACGCTTGCCCATTTTTATTTAGCCTCGTTTTCTTTAGGCCTAAGCTCCGCTAGCTCATCTTTATCAGAAAGCACAATTTCTGAAGTTACGCTCGATAAAAGCTGATCTTTATCGGACTGCACCAATAGCTTAGTATAAGGAACGAGTAAGTTCTTTAAGCTGTAGCAAACAAAGGCAAGTGTTATGCCTATAATGCAACCCAGAACGACGCCATTGGTAGTACGCTGCAAGGAAACTAAAATAGGAGTATGGATATGACCGTAAGTATCGGAAAGAGAAGCCATGCCGACAGCACCAGCCAAAACGGCCAAAGGTACACAACTACGCCAACGCAAAAAGACCAAAGTAGGCAACAATACTAAAGCAGGATTACCCAAAATAAACTCTTTGAAGCGCGGCCGTACCCCCAAAGTACCGTCCAACCAACGTCTGAAAGCGCGTTCCGATTCACTGACAACCAAATCACCACCGCTGTTACCAGTGCGAATTAAGTAGAAAGCGGCCACTACGGCAAAAACAAAGAAAAGTACTACATGCCATAATTTTACTTCCGATTCCAAAAACTTAATTAAACTATCTAGACCTCCGCTGCGACCTTGCTGTACCAACCAAATAACAAAAATAACTAGAGGAACCAGCAAACTGTGCAATTTTACACCGCGGAAAACGTCTAAACTGAGCATATAATTTAGGTCGCTCAACAAAGCACCGGCCAACAAACCGCCATACAAAGTTAAACTTACCGAAACTGCCATAACCACTAAGCCATCGCCAATAGCCTTCCAAATGGTATTACGCTCTTCGGCCTGCTCCCAAAAAGGAGTTAAGATTACATAAGCCAAAATCGGCATAATAGTAACTGCCGACAGGGCCAGTAAAATACGCACCCAATGGCATCCCAGACCGCTTATGCAACTTACGGCCGTAAGACCTACAACTAAAAGCAACAAAATAGCTGCATTGCCGTAGCTACAAAAGCGTTGACAGAAACTATTTTCTCGACAAAGTAAAGTGAGTAGCAAAATAAAGCACAAAGCTATACTGGCGCTAATAACTGTAATTGCCAAACTCCACCAACTAAAACCGGTCTTAGCCAGATTGTCAGCAGCACTGTAAGTACCAGCCTGATCTTTAAATAAAGGAGCCAAACTCTTTTGAATACCGCTCATAAAGGCGGAATTTACTTCCTCCAAGGAAAGTTTTTCTACACCGTCGAGATAAGGGCGACAGTAAATTAAGCGAATACCGCGCTCCCTGACGCCCAAGCTATACATAGAAATAATAGTATCAGGATCTAGTTTAGCTTGATGAGAAGTGGCAACAGCCATCACTCTAACCACACGATCGGGACACTGTTTAGCTAAAGTGACAATACCCTTTTGCTGCACTTTGGGAGCCAACTCTATAACGCCAAGCTTCAAATTAGTCTGTTGCAAAAGCTGGGCAGTTATATCCAAATTCTTGGGATAACCGTACACTTCATTGCGCAAGCCACCAAAAATTAAGCCCTCAATTTGACCTTGCTCAGCCAACTGACCGTAAACTTTAAAAATACTTTTCAAATTGGCTTCATCAAGTTTGGGACTGTTCCAAGGGCGCAACCAAACTTTAAAACCATATTTGTTATGCAATTCCTTCACAATATCGTAAGGAATGCCCAATCCTAGAGTAGGCAAATCGCGAATATCACAGGCCAGCTCCACCACTTTGCCTTTATTGTCCGGAACTAGACGCACCCTGTCAGCGCCTAAACTGTAGGCGGCGCCTTGCTTAATTTTTATAGCGGCATCGTTATCTCTGGCTACATAATAAGCACACATAGGATCGAGCTTAATGCGACTGTCTACTCTTTTTTGCGACTGCAAATCAGTCATTTCAAAATAGTTGGCAGCTCTGGCCAGACCACGCAAAGCCAAAGAATCGCGATTATTCTCTTCTACTGCCACAGCTGTAACGCCACTGGCTTTGCACCAGGCCAATACCGTATCCAACGAAGTGCCGCTGCGCCTGGCGTAATCATTAAGTGCTGCATAGTCGAAAAGAACTTCGGCTGAATTATTGCGCTGCTCGCTGCCAACTCTGCTCACAATAAGAGGCAGAGCAGCCAGCAATCCTAAAACAACAATTAAAACTAAGAAAAGACCAAAAGATGTATTTTTGTTCATGGCTTGCTCTTCAAACAATCTAAAGCTGCCTGCCGGGCCAAGTGTCTAGCCTCAGCTTCGATATATTCTCTGTACTCGCTGCTTACTTGGCGTTCACCTTGCTGATAGAAGTGTTGACTAAGCTTACCTACTGTATAAGTGCCGCTCCAAGCCACCACAGCTTTGGCCAAGGCTCCCAAAGCCGGAAAGAAGCCAACCGCTTCCCGAGCTAAAATACGCCATCCCCAAGCTCCTCCCACTACCGGCAGCAATTCGCCGATACGAGCAAAGAAATCGATAGGACGACCATAAATAGCGCCGATAAGCAAAGCTAAATGAAGCTGTTTAGCAGTAATATAAATAGTTTCGCCGGACACAGCAAATAGCCCCAGAAGTCCTCCCACTAAGGGCAACGAAGTAGTTAGACCGGAAGCGGCGGCAGCAACCGCCGAATCCTTGGCGGCATTCATTATAAGCTTAGAAATGATATTTTCCCGCAATAAACTGTAATCGCGAGCCAAAGTGTAGACCCGTCCGCCCAATCCTTCGCTTACGCATTCATAGAAACTAACTCCCCACCCATCGCCTCTCAGTGCCATAACTGAAGGCAAAGTAGAATCAAAACGCGGCATCAACTCCACTATATCGATATTTACAGGCGAAACTATGTAAGCTGCTAAGGGATCACTGCTCTTCCAGTCGGGCCCCAAACGCGGCTCTGACTCAGGTTCAGGCCAAGCGGATAGCAGATGGGCTGCCCAATCGTCCTTTTCCGCCCCCGAGCCAGACGCCTCAGTAGTCGGCTGCTCAGACTTAAGCTCAACAGAAACTGGTTGTTCGGCGGCCAACCAAGCAGGCCTGGCATTTTTAGCTTCCAACGGTAGTTCTGTCTGTTCTTCTTTAACCTTGGCCAGAACTTTGGCGGCTAAATATTCTGCTTCAGCGTCGCTGACAAAATTAGGCACAGACTTAACTTTGTCAAGCGCGGGACTCATTATAGAATCCCATAAGAATCCACCTGAGTTATTGGTTAAAAATAATAATTTAGCTTGAGCGGGAAAACATTCGCGGCAAAAACGCAAATAATCCGGACTCGGTACCGCCTCGCCCAAATGAATAATAGCCGTATCGATATTTTTATATAGTTCGGCAACAAAATTGCGACGATCTGGCAAAGGCAAACAGTGAACCTGTGAACAGGAAGCGACATTATGTAAGTTGACCACAGGCTCCCCCAATAGCTCCAACATTACAGAAACATTTTCTTTGCTGCCAATTAAAGCCAAATTGCAACCGACGCCAAAATTTTCTCGCAATCCTTCAGTAGAATAATTCAAAGAGAAAATTTGATACAATATATTTAATGCAGAAGCCATGCCAAACCTCGAGGCCAAAACTAAGCCAGCTTAAATTTCCTCTGAACCCGGCGGATCCTGCCAAACAAGCGCGAAAACAAAAGACTCATTTGATTGAAAAAAATATCCTTTTGCCAGGAAAAGCCCGATATTCTCGAAAAGCTAGTTTGGTAAAGTTTTCAGGAGAGTATAATTTTATGAATAATCAACTGGCAAAATCTTTAAGTTTACTGCTGGGCTTAGCCATTATAGGCGGAGCAGTTTTTAGTGCGGAAAATACTTACGCCAACGAAAACATAACTGATACTCAAGTTTTGGCCCAGCTTCCCAGTCCGGTACGCCGAGTCAATAATGCCAAGGCTTTCACAGAAGAATGCAAAATTAAGCTTTCCCCTATTTCCGGATGCCAAGTAGTGCAATATATTATCGTCAACAGCTGTATTTGCGAGATTATTTCCAACTATAAAGGTATGGAAATAAACTACCGAGCCACCAAACATCCCCACGAATCTTTAGTAGACAGTAAACGTATGAAACAGACTGTTACTAAGCCTAAAAGTTTTTCTATGCAAACTTCCAAAGGTACCAAAATTAACGGCCTAATTTCCGAATATACTTGCGGCGCCAAGGCAGCCAGCTGGGAAAGTAATAAAACCCGCTACGTATTGCTCACTTGGTCAAAAATTAACGACAACGATTTGATCCTTTTAGCCAGAAGGGCAGCTAAAGCCGATTTATAAATTCGCCCAACAAAAAACACAGAGCCGCTACCACTATCACTAAAAACAGAGAGAGCGGCTTTTTTGTATGGTTTAACCTTCGATAATGATATAAAAAAAATCCCGCTTCCCTGCGAAGCGAGATTATTTCAAGGAATGGTGGGCGCGAACAGACTTGAACTGCCGACCCCTACGATGTCAACGTAGTGCTCTAACCAGCTGAGCTACGCGCCCATGTTCCTTTGGAGGCGTCGAGCAGAATTGAACTGCTGTGAGAGGTTTTGCAGACCTCCGCCTAGCCACTCGGCCACAACGCCATCTACTTTTTTATCTGGAGCGAGAGACGAGATTCGAACTCGCGACCATCGGCTTGGGAAGCCGATGCTCTACCACTGAGCCACTCTCGCGAACTGCCGAGAACCCATTCTCGTTTTGTCGTTAGCCTCTGCTCTCGACGAGTGAGAGTATAGCAGGATGAGTAGCATTTGGCAAGGGGTTCTGCAAAAAAAATCATCTTTTTTGCGTCCCCCCAACTAAAGCCAAATCTATTCTTGTTTTCCATTAGATTTAGGATAGCTGTTGTCGTCAACCAAAGCCTCGCCCGCTCTGTTGGCATTTATCTCTGTGCCTTCATCCAGCTCAACTTCTTCGCTATCCCACTGAAACGGAGGAACAACGGACAACCCCTTAACTTTTTCACTGAGAATTAAACCGTCGGTAGCAGTTAGACGTTTAATATAAAAGACCAATCCTTCTGGGCAAGAGTACTCGCCAAAGGCTACCGAAGTACCGTCCGGCTGAGCTTCGGCAGGCCCCATAGTTAAACGCCCATCAGGATAAGCTCCGGCGGCCTCGAGTAATGAGCTACCTACACCCACATTATTCTTAGCCGCAAATTTAGGATCTTCGCTGTGCACTTCGATTACTTCAGAGGATTTACCGTCAAAATGAACTTCAACATTGCGATCGGGCATATGATAGACAATAACTTCATCAGACCAAGCCGGGTATTTATCCGGAATGGCCAATTCGTAAACCTCTCTGGCCGTAGAACCTAAATAAACTCCACCCAAGAATTTACCGGCTTCCAACTTGCCTTTGAGCGCCTCACGTTTAGCCATAGTTTTAGCTATAGCCTTCTTGCGCTCACTCTCCTTCGCCTGTTCGGCTTTAAGTTGTTGCAAACGCCTCACCCATTTCTTGCAATGGGTACGAACAGGTTCACTCAATCGCTCAACTTTAACAGAACCCAAAAGTTGGTAAGCCTGTGAGCCCAGTTTATCCTCATGCGGATCGCGACTGAGTAAAGAATAAGCCAACCAAGCTTTTAGATCCTGATCGTCGGGCTCGATGGCCAACATATCCTCAAGATTAGTTATAGCCAAATTATAATCCCCAGACATAGCTCTGCGTATAGCAACCGCACGTCTATCCATGGGCAAAACCAAACGCAGGCGTTCTGTCAGTAAGTACAAATTGCCTACTTCTTCAACTTGTTCACCGTAAAGGTACTCTCCGCGCTTGCCGGTAACTCTTTGCACCGACTCTGGCCCTTTAGAAGGATCTAAAACAATATCCAAATTCAGAGCACAATTACCTGGAGCGGTACTTAAATCTAAAGTTACGGCAAAGGCACCGCTTTTAACTGAAGCGCTGCCTTTGGCCAATACTTCTTTTCCTTCACGCAAAACCACACTTACCGGAGTCTCATCCGGCATACTGGTTCGACCTTCTACAGCTAAAAGGTGATTTTTATCGTTGGTAACGGAAACGGAAAGATCGGCGTCAAAATACCCCAGGAACGAGCATCCGGCTAAAAATACCGACAGAACGAATAAGGCGGCTATCTGTAAATAGACAACTTTTTCTTGCACTCTTTCCATATGCCCGCTATCTTGGCCTCACTCCTATTTTTCTTGTTCAGCTAAATTTTAGCCACGCAGATCTTTAATCGCTTGAGCATAGTCTTGCTGACCGAAAATAGCCGTAGCAGCGATTAAGACATCAGCTCCAGCCGCTATACACTGCGGAGCAGTTTGCGGAGTAACCCCACCGTCTACGCCAATGCGCACTTTATCACCCAATAAACTTCGCAATTTAGCTATTTTCTTTACTGCTGAACCAATAAATTTTTGACCGGAAAAACCGGGATTTACACTCATAACCAAAGCGAAATCAATCTTATCGGCAACATATTCCAACACTTCCGGAGGTGTAGCCGGATTTAAGGCCACCCCAGCTTCCATACCAGCTTCTCGTATCTGAGCCAAGGCTTTATCCAAATGGACAATAACCTCAGGATGTACGGTCATAGTTTTTA
Source organism: uncultured bacterium (assembly GCA_934621605.1). GTDB lineage: Bacteria > Vulcanimicrobiota > Xenobia > Xenobiales > Xenobiaceae > Bruticola. The sequence continues at coordinate 17,070 of CAKTUZ010000026.1, forward strand.
CTTTACATTGAGAACACAAATCCACATAGTCCAGAGGATTTGTCACCATAAAGTGAACGTCTAAAGGCACGGGACTAACTTTAGCCAATGCCTTTAAAAGCGGCCCGCCAAAACTTAAATTGGGCACATAATGACCATCCATAATATCTACATGCAGCTGATCGGCACCAGCTCTACAGACATGCTCGACATCATCGGCTAAGTGAAGAAAATCGGCTGACAATACAGAAGCGGAAACAATTATTTTATTCATATCTATATTAAAGTTTATCCCTCATAAATAGTTTGTCATTTAAGTAAACTTCGGCATCGCTACCCTGAGGACCAGTCACCCAAAGGGTAACAACATCGTTGACTACATGAGAAGCACGGTAGACCTCTTCTTCACCTTCTGGACTGAGTACAACTACGCGTACTTCGTTTGGCTCATTGCCTCCGGGCAAGAAGATTTCCAATTTATGATGCACCAAAATACGACTTGGAGAAGAACCAGCCGACACTTCCAAAGTGACTTCACTATCGCTCATAACGGCAGCTCCGCTGGGCGGACTCTGAGAAAGCACTTCACCGACAGGACGTTCGGAAACAGACCAAACCACCTTGCCCAAAGTTAAACCAGCTTTTTTTAGTACAGGCTGAGCACGAGAGAGAATACGCCCCTTGCAATCGGGAACGCTCACTTTAGCCATACCTAAACCTTTATTGATAACTACATTGACTTTGGCACCCTTCAGGGCCAAAGTACCGGGCAAAGGCTTTTGTTCCAGAACTTCGTCAGGACGATTGGCATTTTTGGGAGTGTAAGTAACTTTCCCCAGATGAAGCTTATTATTATTGAGCGATTTTTTTACTTCACGTAAGCTCAACCCCTTAAGATCTGGTACTTTATAACGCTCTGGCCCCAAACTGACTACCGCTAAAATTTCTCGATTTTGACGTACAACTTGTCCTTTGGGCGGATCTTGAGCAATAACAATGCGGTCGGGAAATTTAGTATTGTGCCGTCCTTCTTCTATACGCAAACGCAAACCGGCTTTTTTAAGCACCTCATTGGCTACGGCGAAATCTTTACCCTCAATGGCGGGCACTTCAATTTCATCGGGAATAGCAAAATAAGTGCGGTATATGGTAACTCCCAAAACCGTTCCAAAAGCAATGGCCGAAACCACAACCACCAGAAAAATGGTCGTTTTAATTAGTCCCCAGAGCAACTTTTTCCAACAAAAAGCAGACAGCCAAGGTTCGGTATTTTTCTGCCCCGGATCGACCTTGTCAGGGGAAAGTACAATACCGGGTTGGTCATCTTGACTCTTCTTTTTCTCTTCTGAAGGTAAAGGAGGAGCTAAATGTCGAGTCTCTTGACTGCTGTTGTTGTCGATAGCCGTAGCTTGGATAGGTTCAGCTTTAGATTCAGAGCAAACCTCTTGGACAGGAATTTGAGCTGAACCGGAGTCAGACGACAACTCCAACTTAAACTCAGCCGAACCAGCTTTATCATCTTGTGTTTTTTTATCAGAAGGAGCTACTTTACTCTCGCCTAGACTTCTACCGTTCAGGGCGTTGCTGGGTTTCAGTTCCAGCTTCTTCTTGCTCAGCTTTACAGCCTCGCCAGATTTATTTTTTATCTCATCGCCCATGATTAACAGTCGGCTCCTCTCTCGTATAGCATTTTTCTACCTCGTTAATGGTTGTTTCTAGGGCAAATCCCCGGGAAGTTCAATATTGACGTCAGCACCATTGTCAGCGTGACTATCATCTGCGGAATGTGACTCGGAACTACCATGTCCCGGCGCCACCGGACTTGGTTCCGGTTCACGTAAAGGAACAGCGTTGATATTGACAGTTTCGTTACCTTCATCGGCTGTATTTTTCTGACCTACAGCCACAGCTCTAGTGACAGTTAAATCTATCGAACTGCCCAAAGGAACCACTTGACCGGCGCCAGGGTACTGTTCAATAACAACATTGTCAGTTTGACCAGCCGCAGCAGAGACTTTACCCAATTTAAATCCTGCATTTTGCAAACTGCTTACCGCCTGCTCGTAAGTTTGCGTACAGACATCGGGCACAGTAATCTGAGAGACAGCCGATACTACTAAGCGATTATTGCTTAAAACGCCTCCTGGTTCGGTTTTTTGCGTCAATACACGGGCGCTGTCAGCAGTATCTCCCTCCACCACCAAATCTAAACCTAAACTGGCAGCTTCGGCTTTGGCTTCGGCGACACTCTTGCCAATAAGTGAAGGAGCCGCTTTTTTGGTTTCGCTTCGCTGACAAACTACTACATAGACAACCATACCGCGTTGCATAGTTTTGCCTGAAGCCGGTTCTTGAGAAAGGATAATACCTTCAGTCACTTTGGGATCGTCCTTTTTCTGCCGTATTTTCACACTGCCGCCCAAACTGGCCATTAAATCAGTCGCGCTCTTTAAGCTCATACCGCTTAAATCGGGCACAGTGTCGTCGCCTTTTCCCAAACTGACAAAGACAGTAACTTCATTACCGACTGCAATTTCTTGCCCGGCTTCAGGTTCTTGAGCGAACACCGTACCGGTCGGCGCCTTGCTTTCTTTAGGCACAATAGTATAGACCAGACCATTTTTATCTAGCTCTTCACAGGCTCTATCTTCGGTAAATCCGCTCAAATTGGGCACTGCCACTAACTCGCGACCTATACTAACGTCTACCCAAACTATGCCATCTTTCAGTAACTGAACGCCTCCACTAGGTTCCTGATGTAACACTATGCCTGGTTTGGCTCCGACTTCGTATTTTTGTGAGCGCACTTCTAAACGCAAACCGGATTCTTTGAGAGTTTCACGAGCTTGAGCCAACTTTTGTCCTACCACCGAAGGCACATTAACATTGGGAGCAGCATTTAAGTTAACCCAAGTGACGCCAGCTACAAAAGCAATGAGGACAGTTAAAACGATAGCAATGATCATGCCCAAACTTTTGTTAGCTGGGCCCATCTCAGCTCCGTCTTCAGTCTGAGCATATTCCTCATTCATCCCCTCATCAAAAAAAGGCTCGCCATCTTCGGAGTGATACTGTTCGTATTCCCCTTGTTCAGGATCTTGATACTCTTCATCGTCATAACTGCTTATATCTACAGTATCTACAGGTGAAGAGCCATCCAGCGGACGTACCTGGCCGACTTGGGAATCTTCGTGCATTTTTATTAAATTCTGCGGCAAACGTGTACGCAACATAGTATGTTCAGCCGAAGGAGCAAAACTGCCTACAGAAGCTGCCGAAGCTGCCGGTATAACCGGAGAACCATTGTGAACTTGTCCTTGAACAGTTTGAGCTACAGGGCGCGAGTCAACCCGCGCAGCGGTTGTTTCAACAGTCGAATTGTTTAAAGGCATATTCGACCGCAACGGCACGGCCATAGCCAAAGGCACAGTCGGCTGATTGCCACCGCACAAAGCCAACAGAGCAGAAGTCATTTCAGTGGCTGTGCGATAACGCTGAGCCGGATTTTTAGCCATGGCCTTAAGCACAATGTTATCCAGAGCTTCAGATATTTCCGGACGGGTTGCCGACGGTTTTGGAGTGGGCGCTTGCACATGCATTAAAGCCAGTTTTACTACATTGTCAGAGCTAAAAGGAAGCTCACCGGTAAGCATCTCGTAAAGAAGAACTCCGGTGGAATAAATATCGGCTGCCGGAGTGGCATGGCCACCGCTGGCTTGCTCAGGCGAAATATATTGCACAGAACCGATAAGCTCGCCATCTTGAGTAAGGGTACGCTCACCTACAATACGAGCGATACCAAAATCGGCCACCTTAACCGTACCGTCACGACTTAGCATAACATTGCGAGCCGAAATATCACGGTGCACTACGCCTCGGGAATGAGCAAATTCCAAAGCAGACAGTACGCTCAGAGTTATACGTATAGCTTCATCGATATTCAAATGACCGCATTCTTGCAAATAATCGCGCAGATCACGACCGTCAACTAGCTCCATGACAATAAAGACGTCTTTACCGGATTCAAAAAAGTCATAAATCTGAACAATATTAGGATGAGAAAGAGCGGCGCTGGCTCGAGCCTCACGACGAAAACGTTCCCTAAACTCTGGATCACCGGATACGGACTCAAGCAATACTTTAAGGGCCACATCACGCCCCAAATTTAAATCTTTGGCCTTATAAACTTTGGCCATGCCCCCCATGCCAAGCTGAGAAATTATTTCGTAACGATCTGCAACTGTAGTACCAATCATAACTAGGAGACTTTCTGATATTGCCTTCTTAGTCCTTTAGCCGAGAAGGTCACTATTCGACGAGGCCGACTTATTTTAAGTACGCACTCGCAAATATTCTTTAGTTGCCGCCAAATAAGAGGCAGCTTTAGCTGTCAGACTTTTTAAACCAAAAATATAGGACAGCACAAGAAAGTTTTGACGATGAATCAAGTAATATACTCAGCTCATAACAAGCTATGAAAGGGTGTTCAACTTAATATTGCAATTTAATAACCTTATTTTGCTCTACGGACAGATTTACAAAAGGTAACGTTTCTAATTCTATGCTTATCCCCCGCTTGCCACCGGTTACTAAAGAATCGTCAAGCTTAACTTTAGTATTGTCAGTCTTGATCGTGTTACTTTCTAAATTGGAATCCATGGCAAACACCGGCTTCGATAAAAAATTGAGAATCAGAGTTGCGACTTTAATGAAAAAGACAGTCTCATCAACTGACAATATTTTTCGTTTATATGAACCAATGTCCTATTATTTTTCCTTCTCTAATCTTCAGCTCAATATCAAAGCCAAACCACATTTCAGCAGGATTTCAAGGTGCCCTGATAAAAGATGACGATCGGTTGTGCGCTTTATTTTTGGGCGCACACTGTTCCGGTTCGCGCCGGAATATTTTTTGAGAAAAAATACCGTGGGACACACGGAAATCTACGCTTGAAACTAAACGTCCCGAGGTGCGGTCAGAGCTGCGACCGAGCGTTTTTGTATCAAGAATCCTCTTTGCGCAAGCTTCGAGGAATGTCAAACACCCCAGACGGTTAAGTTCCCGTCTGTGAGGAGAGTGCGATGACTCCAAAGTTCGGTTCCAGCAAACAATTTAAGCCCGCTATGCCGGGCAAAGATCAGCAAGACGCTGATCAGGGCAAAGGTCTAGTACGCAAGCAAGCTCCCGGTAAAGGGCAAGCCAAGACCGATCGTCTCGGCAAACCGGTTTTCGGTGATATTAACGAGCCTTTAGATGAGGCTCTTGAAGAAGTAAATCAGAACCTGCTGCAAAATCCCGATGATCCTGAGCTCTATAAGCGCAAGCTGACTATTCTGCGCAAACAGAATGACAACAGTGGCATACAGCAAACCTTGGAAGAGGCTATGGAACACTGTCCGGACATTTTCTTTGCCGTAAAGCTGGCTGACTCATTGGAAGGTCGAGGCGCTTATACCAAAGCCCAGCAATTGCGCCAATGGGTCTTGGAACAACAGCCGGACGATCCCGATTCAGTGCGTCGTTTGGCCGCAACCTCTGCCCGAGCTTTCGATTTGCCTACCGCCGAGCATAATTATTTGCGCCTTATCGAACTGCGCGACGAAGAAGATTGTCCTTTGGGAGCAACTTTTTTTGAAGAGATGCTGGGCAAAGGCTTGAGACCGGATCAACGCTCTCAGTTGCAACAGATGGGGTTACGTCTAGTAGCCCGCGCTCTCATTCACCATGACAGCAACGCCAGCTTGCTTGAAGCAGCTGCCCGTTTGGCTTACAGAACCAAAAATTATACTGAAGCTCGCGGCGCCTACGAACAGGCTATCAGGACTAATCCCGATCATCGCAATATCCTCATGTGGAAAGTAGAGCTGCTGCGCGTCTATGCTCAGTTGGGCTTACAGAAACACTGGTCTAAACTTAGCGAAGAATTTATTGCCGAACTTAAAAACCAAGTAGCTAAAGATCGCACCAATCAGCGTACCTGGAACTTATTAGCTACCCAACAAATTCAGGCCGGTCTGTTTGATGAGGCTATCGTCACTTTAAAAGACGCTCTTTCGGCCGATTCTAAAAATGCTCAGGCTCTCTGGGAGTTGGGGCGTCTCTATGTGCGCCGAGGTGAAGCTCAAAATGCTATCGATTACTATCGTGACATTGTAGAGGATCCCAATGAGCGCAAATCCATCCGTCGCGGTATCGAAAAAGCTTTGGCCGAGCTTTATTTTAAACTTGGCATGTACAACGAAGCCCTGGCTATTTACATGAACGACGAAGACAATAACGCGGCCATGATTGCTCCTATTTTGGAAGCAACCGGTCAGATACCAGAAGCTCAGGCTTTGTATATAAAGTCTGTAGCTCAATCTCCGCGTGATGCCAAATGTCATTTGGGCTTAGCCGAATATTGGGTACGTCAAGACAATTGGGACAAAGCCATTCAGGCTTCTAAGGATGGTTTGGGATGCAACTATGCCACCGAAGAGGTACATACCAATTTGGCGGTAGCTATGGCTTCTGCTTATATGAAATTAGGCCAATTTGAATCGGCCTTACAAGCTATGGATGAGATCTGTGAACTTTATCCCGATTCTATTCATTGCGTTTTCCGTAAAGTGAAGCTTTTGCTTTTGCTCAAACGCGGTCGGGAAGCAGCTCAATTAGCTGAAGAAGTGCGCCTGTCGGCTGAACACCAGACAGGTTGTGCTCCCGCCTCTTCCGTTTTGTGGTCACTCTTGGGCGATACTTGTTCTTTGGCTCACCGCGAAGCCGAAGCCGAACATGCCTATACCCAAGCCGTCAAATATGATGCCATGAATGCTACCGCCGTACGTGGCTTAGCAATTCTGGCCGAGCATAAGGGCGATCTGGTTAGAGCCTATTCCGGCTACAAAAAATTTATCACTTTAGAACCTTTAAATTTAGCCACCCCGGTAGTGAAAAAATTCCTCGAGCGTATCGCTTCCAAGCTTAACGCTGAGCAATTGCAAATTGCCGAAAATGGCACCGGTTTACCCGATATAGCCGCCGCAGAAGCTGCTCAAGCTGCCGAACAAGAAGGTTATTTGGGTTATTCCGCGCCACGCCAAATCAAAGTACATCCCTTCCCCGGATTGCCCTCAGTAACTCCACCCAAGCGCCAAGATCTTTCTCAAGTAGACAAGACAGGCTGGCTGGGCGACGGTAGTGGTAGCGATTACGGTTACGACAGCTAAAAAAAGATTATATAAACTAAATTGACCCACTTCCTCAGCTGCCGCCTCAAGCGGCATCCCTTTCAGGAAGTGGGCCAATTTAGTAGCAGGGAGCTAAACTCTTTCGGCTTTGCGACGTTCGCAATCTATAGCTTGCAAAGCGGTAATAACTACCGTATCGACAATATCTTCAGCTTTGCAGCCGCGAGAGAGATCGTTAGAAGCATATTCAAAGCCTTGCAAAATGGGGCCGATAGCGATACCGCCAGACATACGCTCGGCTAACTTGTAGCCGATATTGCCAGACTGAATATCGGGGAAGATCAAAACATTGGCGCGGCCGGCCACAGGAGAACCGGGAGCCTTAGAGCGACCGATGGCGGGAATCAGAGCGGCGTCGACCTGCATTTCACCATCGACATTAAGGTCAGGACGACGAGCCTTGACAATACTTAAGGCTTCGGTAACTTTGTCAATTTTTTCGCTCTTGGCACTACCTTTGGTGCTGAAGCTCAACATAGCAATGCGAGGATCGGCATCTAAGAAGAGACGACAAGAATCGGCAGTCGTAAGGGTGATTTCGGCCAATTGTAAAGGATCGGGATCGATAACCACACCACAATCGGCAAAGATCATGGCACCATTTTCGCCAAAAGTTTTGTTGGGGACAACCATTAGGAAGAAACTGGAAACGGTCTTGAGGCCAGGCTGTACGCCCAAGCACTTCAAAGCAGCGCGTACAGTATGAGCAGTGGTATTGGTAGCTCCGGCTACAGTACCATCGGCTTTACCGGAACGAACCATCATATTGGCGTAATAGAGGGGGTCGGCCATAGCTGCGTGAGCTTCTTCGGGGGTCATACCTTTAGCTTTGCGCAACTCGTAGTAAGCGTTAGCATATTCCTCGAAATCGTCGGCAGCCGTATGTTCCAAAATATCCACATCTTCTAAAGAGAAGCCCAGTTCTTTGGCACGGGCGCGTACTTCTTCGGTTTTGCCGATAATAGTCACTTTGGCATAGCCGCGATCGGTGATCATACGGGCAGCTTGCAAAGTTCTATCGTCTTTTCCCTCAGGCAGCACAATGTGACGGCGATTAGCTGCGGCCTTACTGCGCAGAATATCGAGAATTTCCATAACACACCTCTTCTTATTCTTCTTTTGCCTCTTCGTGCCTAAAATCAATTTTTATTGATTGACTCAGACCCGGCAACTCAAGCGAAAAGTTCACCTTCATCCTCCACCTGAGAGGCAAAGGACTTCCGGCAAGACTGGGTTAAAGGCAACAATCTCGCTAAAAAGTGGCCCTGCCTTCTTCTTGGTCAGCTCCAACCCTGCTATTTTTGGTCGAGGGGAAAAAATATTTCTTTCTTTATACATAAATACAATATATATTAGTGCACAGAACTTATATCCTCACCATTTAATATCCTATATATTGCTTATACAATTGGTATTTTTATTCAATCTTGTATTTTGACAAAGGTAAATTTCAGTTTATTAGATAAGCAACTTTTTTAAAGCCAGGTTTTTCTAACCAGATTGAGAAACTGACAGTTCCTGTTGCCAAGCAACAGCCGGGAGAACGGCTTCTAATGGCGAACCGGTCTTTCACTACAACTGGCGCCGAGTAGGCGCGGAGGATTAGTCTTTTTGCTTACCAGAGATAAGTTTTTTATAATCAGTCTTTTTATGTCGCTGGCGCTGTGGCTGGCCGTTACCCTTTCGGTAGCGCTTCCTGTTGCGGCTCAGACAGCTGAAGATTCACCCAAAGCAGCCACTGAAACCACAGCCGATATTCAAAACGACGCCATCGAAACCGATAATTCTAAAGCCGAGGCTGAGCCTCAGGCCGAAGTCGCTCCCCAGGCCACATCTTCAACTGAAGCAGAAGCAACTGACAATCAAAAACAAGCTCAAACCGAAGAAAACAATTTTGCTACTCAGGAAGAAACAGCCCCAGAACAAGAGACCACCAAGAGCTTGAATGAACTCAATGCTGAATTACAAAAAGGCAAGGTCAAAACGATCGATCTGGAGATGGATAAAAAGCCTCGTTTGAGTATACTTCAATCTTCAAACCCCGAGGATTACAAGCGTTTAAGCGGCATTTGGATTTCTGACACCGGCAATGGTCGCATCGTCTACATGAAAAATCTGCAGGGTGAAGATTTTTATCCTTTAGGGTTAAGCGGCAGCGGCTTAGGACGCTTTCTCAATCCGGAGCAAATTTGGGTAGATGTTACTGGTAAAATTTATATCGCCGACCGAGGCAACAATCGTATAGTTCGTTTGGACGATATTCGCGGCTTAGGCTGGACAGAAATGGATAACGGCTTCAGCGGCCCACGCGGCGTGGCCTTTCATGGTAAGCGCCTTTATATTTCCGATACTGATAACGACCGCATTTTAGTTTACGAAAAATTTGGCGATACCACCCCTATGGCCGAACTTAAAGATGACAAAATCAAACAGCCTGGCTACTTATGGCTGGATATGGAAGGCAACCTTTACGTATGTTGCGGCGAAAATAGCATGCGCGGCCAAATTGTGCGCATTCCTTTCGATTTAACCGCTTTACCAAACACTTGGACTGTCTATCGCGGCCAAGGTCTCAGAGGTGCAACTTTTGCTCCTACCCAGTTTGTCAAAACAGAAGACGGCTTCTTCTTTATAGATATGGCCAATCAGCGTTTGGTGGAAACAGACAACTTTAAAGGCAAAAATCCTTTGGAGATAGGTTCTTACGGACATGGTACTTTCCAATTTCTGGAACCCAAAGGTTTAAGTTGCAGCGAAGACGGCAGTAAAATTTACATTGCCGATACCGGTAATGATCGCATTGTCTGTTTGGACCCCAAACAAGCCAATTCCTGGGAAGTTTATGACAGCTTAGAACCGACTTTCGGTTTGCGTTCTCCTAAATGTGTCTTTGTGTGGTCGCCTCGTCCTCTGCCGGAAGAAGACGATAAAGATAAAGACGAAGACAAAGGCAAAGATAAATAGAGAGCTTTCGCTTCGATAAAAAAAGCCCGATCGCCAAACTGACGAGCCCTGTTCCGCTTTTGTAGCGCTACAGGGCTTTTCTATTTTGCAAAACTATAACTTGAGCGAAGGTTCAAACCATATTAACCTAGAAAATCGGCTCTGTGAGTAATAAATTAACTTCCCGTCAGTACGTAGAGCAGCTTTTAGAGCGTTCCCATCGCGAACCGAACAATGTTGATTTACACGTCAGCATAGGTGAAGCTTGTCTGCGCAACGGCGACACTGACGGGGCTTTTAAAGCTTTCAACAGAGCCGCCGAGTTAGATCCCAGTTCTTATTTCCGTTCTTTAGTCTACGAATGGTCAGGCTATATCAATCGCAAGGCCGGTAAAATCAGCGAAGCGATTACTGCCTATAATCAATGGGCTCAAATCGATAGGGCCAGTAGTTTTCCTCTCGATCGCTGGGGAGCTGTTTTAGCTCGCGAGAATATGGCTGTAGACTTGCTGTTGCTGCGCTCTATGTATAAAAAGCGCCTCGAGCAATCTCCTGACGATCCGGAGTTGCGTGCTTCTCTGGCCTTGCTCTCTTTCGTACTCGGCCAAGACGCTATAGACGAAGAAACCACCTTGCTGGAGCTGGCCAGCAGCGCTTTGGAAGCCGAGTACGACAGCTTACCCATGCGTTATTTAATGGGCCTTCTCTATATGCGTATCGCCCATTTCGAAAGCGCCGATTCGGAATTTAAAAAAGTCGTCGAGTTGGATCCGGAACAAACTTGGTGCGAATATCGCTTTAATCTCAATTGGTCAATCGAAAGCGCCATACTTATGCGAGCTCGCATCGCTCATATTCAAAAACGCTATGACGATGCTTTGCGCCTCTGTACCGATTGTATAGACATTTCTTATAAGCTCAATCCCTTTGCTCCCATTGAAGAGATTATTTCTATCCATATGGAACGCGAAGAATATATTAGGGCCTTGCAAATATTCAGTGCTTTCGGCCCTCTGCTTACCGAGTCGCCTTCTCTGCGTCGTATGTATTCGCGTTGCCTATTGGGAGCAGGCCAGATTGAAGCAGCCGCACAAATTTACGAAAACGCCCAGAAAAAAGATGAACTTGAAGCCAACAAACAATCTCAAGTCGACAAAGCTAATTCAGAACAGACAGCCCGAGTTAAAGATGAAATTGCTGCAGCTTCAGCCAGCACTACTTTAGAGTCGGAGCTTCTCTGCGACAGCGGCGAATATGACAAGGCTATAGACACTTGGAAGAAGCTTGCTCTAGCCTACCCCGACAATTTGAGTTTGATTGCCGATGTTGCCGTGGGAGCAGCTAAAGTATACGCCCATCAAGAGCGCTACGATCAGGCTATTTCAGTATTGGAAGGTTGTATGCTCACCACTCCTAAAGTAGCCAAAAATTTAGAGATATGGAAACTTCTCTCCAACTACTATAAAACTTCCGAGCAAACCTTAAAATACCGCTTAGCTCGTATTCAGGTGCAATCTCTTACGCCAGCAGAAGAAGATTCTTTCAGCAATGAGATTATTGCTATACCGGTACCCAACAGCGGCATAGTGGCTTTGGGCATTAGTGCTAGAGCTATGGACGGTAACGGCGTAGTCAAAGTAACCGGTACCGAAACGGTGGCTTCCACTATGGAAATTGCCTGGACTTATCTGCGTTCCGAAGCCAAGAATTTAGGCTTGCCCGATCCCAATGCTTACGATTTCCATATCCATTTGCGTGATATGAGCGCCGATATAAATCGCGAGCTAAATTTACTATCCGAATACTTAGGCAATGAATCTTTGACAGATGAAAACTTAGGCACCGGCGAAGAGTTGGGTCTGGCTTTTCTTTTAGCTATGGTCGGAGCTCTCAGCTCTACTTCCGGAGGCGCTCTATGTGTAGTAGGCGGTCGCTTAGATTTGCAAGGTAGAGTATACAGTTCGCCACAACTGGCAGCCGGTTTGCAGCGCATGTACGACGCTGGCGTTAGATGGAAACGTCTTATTTTGCCTCGCGCCATCAATGCCGACATGGAACATATGCCGCAAACTATTTGGTCGACGCCCAATTTAACCCTTTGTTCAAATGCTCGTCAAGCTATCAAAGCTTGGCTTATCGATTCTTAATTTTGTCAAAGGGGAAAAATCGAAATGAAACTTTATACTAGCAACTTAGAAAAAGTAAAAGTTCAATCCAAAAAAGAAGCTACCAAACTTAAACACCAATTTGTAACTGCCGAGCATTTACTTTTGGCTATCTTGGCTCTAAAAGATTGCCAAGCGGCTATTTTTCTGCGCAGCAAAGGCATAAGCTACACTAAGATCAGCAAAAAGATGGTTGAGCTATTAGGCCGCGGCTACAAAAAAGTAGACGATCCTCCCCGTAGTCTGCGCAACATTATGATGTTTCACAGTGCGGAAGAGTTTGCCCAAACCTACAATAAACCGGTAGGCACACTCCACTTGCTGTGGTCCCTGTTAGATGAATTTAGCTGTGAAGCGGCCCAAGTTTTGGTTAAGGATGAAGACGAATCAAAACGTTGGTGTTCTGACATTGAAGATATGTTGGCCGAGCCGACTACTCGCCGCCCGGAAGTGCTTTCTTTCCGAAGCAAAGGCAGCACAGCCGAGCAAAACAACAAATGGCGCCGCCGTCTTTCCGAATGTGGCGAAGAGCTCAAGCGCAACGTCGTGGTGCAAGAAGCAGCTATTGCTCGCATTGCCGACACCTTAACCCGCTCTTGGGCAGGTTTTTTGGGCAGCAGTCGCCCCATTGCCAGCTTCCTTTTTGTGGGGCCTCGCGGTTCAGGCCGTTTAACCTTGGCTCGCAATTTGGCCAAGTTCCTTTTTAATGACTCCGACCGTGTAGCTCGCTTGAGCTTAGGCGACTTTAGCGACGAAGCCAGAGCAGCTCAGCTTATAGGTAGCGGCGGCCAAGATTCGCTTTTAGGAGTGCTCAATCGCGAATTTCCTTTTGGCGTTATCTATATTGAAGATATAGAGCAAGCCCACCCCAAAGCTATGGAGTGTATCCATCAAATTTTGGAACGAGGTCGCTTTATGACCAGCGACGGCAGCCGCCTCGATTTCCGCGATCATATTATGATCCTCTCTCTGTCTATCGACGCCGAGTTTTTCAAAAATGCCAACGTCGGCTTCCGCAAAAGCAAAGACAAAGAAGACAGCTCCCAAGATCAGTACGAGCGTTTGCTTATGCCCGATCTGGAAACAGTGCTGCGCTCCGATACAATTAGCTTAGTGGATGAAACGGTCTTTTTACCGCCTATTAGCGATAAAGATCAACTTAAATTGTTGGATACCTGGATTGAAGCTCTGGCTAAAGAGCTCAAACATGAGCATAATTTAACCTTAAATGTAGATGAAACTGTAAAAATCTACCTTATTAAAAAGAATGAAGACGTAGGTCACGGAGCCGCTTCTTTGCATCGCCTTTTCTCTCGAGAAATCGGCAGCTTTGTAGCTAAAGCTCTGCTGGCTCGCCAAATTAGTCGCGGAGACAACATTTTGCTTACTGAGCAAGATAAAGTTCTCTCTATCTCTCAACAACCTAAAAATTCTAAGAATTAGCATTTCACCCAGCGGCAAGGTGGTTTTCCTATCTTGCCGCTGGTTTTACCCTTACTGTAGGAGAGCCGTTTTTTTTGCTATGAAGTTTACTTCTCACCTTTTGGCTTTAGCCTGTTTTGTCAGTCTGCCCCTAGCGGCTTGGGCTGCTCCCCTTACTCCGGCAGTCGAGGACAACACTGCCCCGGCGTTTTCCTCGACTGCTATCGTATCTCCTCAAACCGCTTTTTCTGCCTCTGAAGTAAATCTATTTGTTGATGAAAGCATTGCCAAATTACAAGCTATGCAAAAAGAAGGGCGCAATTTTCAAGTTTCTGATGCTCCATGGATCGATAAATTGAGTAAAATGCTCGGCACTGACACTATTGAAGTGCCTGATTTAAACAATTTGCCTCAAAAGCATAAGGTAGATTGTCGCTTAACTTGGGAAAAATTGGCTCAAACAGAAAACAGCGTTTCGATCTTACTCAATACCTTGGTGACAATGAGAGCGGCTACCAAGCTTACTTATCAAACTTTTGTGGGTCCCGATTACAAAGTGCCTGTCTACAACAAGGCTATTTTTGCACTTATGCAGCCCCAATATACCAGTACTTCTCTGCTCAAATTGCGCGATTTGGCTTTACATAACCGTGTTTTCCGCATTAATCTCAACGAGAAAAACGGTTTAATTACTACCAGTGATATTCCCGAAGGCGAAAATCCGGAAATGTCCGCTCGCGCTTGGGTAACAGATACTATCCATGCCGGTCTTTTGGAAACTGAAGTAAGCCCTAAAGCTTGGACTGAAGCTTTAAATACTTTAGCTAAATTCTATACCAGCCCAACGGAACAAAAAGCCTTCGATAAAGCAATAGCCAATCCTAAATCGTATCGCGAAGGAGGCCCTGTTGAAGGCGTAGCCCATATCTTTTATCCAGCTACTTTAGAACGAGACAAAAATTGGTTTAATAATAAGCGTCTGGAATCGCATGGCTTATCTTTACGCGCTTTTATGGCTGCTCTGCGCGACGGTTATTTAAAACATTGGGAACGCGGTATAGACAATCCTTCGCCCCAATTTTTACAAGCTGTGGTAAATTTGACCGCTTACCTTGTCAATATCGATTATTCTAGCGCTCCTTCAGCTGGCAACTGGGAAGAAGTACCTTTCCCCGGTGGCTTAACTTGGGATACGCAAGCTATAAATGACGCTTTAGATGAAGTACTCGATATTATGTACAATAAAGCTTACGATTCCGATAAAGGTATTGTTAAGTTACGTCAAGCGCTGCGTTGCCAAAAGCACGGTGATATTTTTAGCCGTCGCCAAGATATAGAAAAAGCCTTTAAACGCGGTATAGAGCGCGTGCGTAAAACTTATTATGCTGAAAGTCCAGGCAACCGCGAGAAAGATATTTCCTTAGCGCTACTTTCTTCTACCCAAGTGCAATTAGATGATAAATATTTGACCAGTGTGCGCAAACATATTGATAACTTGCAAATGTTGGAAAAATCTTTAGTTAGAGAGCACGGAGCTTTGCGTTACGCTCCTTTTAATTTGACCTTAAAAGATGGCAGTAAAGCCCTTTCTCCGGACAGTTACTTAAACTTGAACTACAATATTGCTTGTGATCCTCAAGGTCATGTCAATTTGGCTTGGCACGATATATTAAAAGAATTCGGTTCCAAAGATGCCAGTGAAGCCGATATATTTATAGCCCGTTCACAACTAACCGCCCCCAATTGTGAAGCCCAATGGTTCTTGGTTTCCGATTTGGCTCGCGGCTATGCCGAACAAGCCCAAGCAATATATGAAAAAGCCGCCCGCCGCGTTGAACCAAACCAAAAGCCGCAATTAAGCCAAGCCGAAGAAGAGTTGGTCAAAGAATGTTTAGCCGGAGCCAATCGCAATATCAATCGCGCTTACGCTCGCATTACCCCGGAAACTGAAACTATAAAAGCTAACGGCGCTCCAGCTCCAGCTTGGTCGGTTCCCGAAGCTTGGCAATGTGTCAGTACTTTGCCTCCTCATTCACAAAAAGCCTATTTGCCAGGGGTAAATACCCCTTTAACTTGGGCTGAAGCCTCTTTATGGATGGCTACTAACCATTATGTGGCTGTACTTACCCGTTTAGAGTCGCTACGCGGCGGCCGTGTCCATCAGGGCCCGTCAGCGGCCAACCCGCAGACTAAATTAAGCGAATATATTTGGTCTAAATCCAAGAGTAAATAGCTGCAACCTAAACAACCAGCGCGACAACAAGTGCTAAAAGAGACGGCGTCGCGACAGTCCTTTCATCAAGTTCTGTTGCCGCGCTGTTTTTTTATTGGCTACTATACAAAATATAAACCGTTAACTGCCGCACAATTTCAAATGCAAAACGCCCCCGACGATTTCTTCGTCGGGGGCGCTTATTAAAGCACTAAATCATCAGTACCAATTAGGCGATAATGGTATTCTTTTCGATAACCATATTGCCATCGATCCAGCGAACGACACCAGCGTAAGGTACGCCGTCTTTGTCGAACAGATCTTTGGTCTGGAGGTTCTGGTTAGGCTCGGTGTAGAGAATGCGACCGGCGTCGATCAAGCGCTTCATATCGTGCTTGAGATTGGTAGCTTCGGGACGGGTAGCATCGCTAGCATACATCTTGTCAGCATCGACAAAAGTATCAACCTTAGCGCCGGAGAACATACCGAAGTCGCCATCCAAAGATACGGTCATAGAACGAGCATTTCTCATACCGTAATCAGGAGTCTCATTGATGCTCATACCATCTTGCAAAATGTTGCGACCTACGAAAGCGTTGCGCAAAATCTCTTGATTCTTGCCACCCATTTGCTCGCGATCGGCTTTGAGCATACAATTGGCCATTTGCTTGTAAGTGAAGTCACCCTTAGGAGCATCCTTCAAAGTAGCAGCATACAAATTGATGAACTGCTGTCCACAATCTTTGATTGCCTGAGCAGCGGTCATGCCCTCTTCTTCTATGCCACGCTTAACCATAACGGTAAAAGCGTCATACATAGCACCGGTATAGACCTGAGACCAGCTGTGCATCTCGGTGCCTAAACCACCTGGCGGAGGATTCTCGGGTAAAGTTTTGGGATCGACCCATTTGAACTTATTATTGGCATTGCGGATATTGTTGCGGCTGGCGTCACCGGTAGCATGACCGATAACGGTACCTAACTCTTCACCGGTAAGAGACAAGCTATTGTCTTTGGTGAGGTCGCCGCCGGTTTGCTGAGCTACCAATTCGCAAGTAGCGTCATCTTGAGTAGCCATCATGAAGCCGGTCATATCGGCGAAAGATTCGTGGAACCCACCGGGATCGGGACTCCAAGCTTGCAAATATTCGGGGTGCAAACCGTCGAGCATGGCATGACCGACTTCGTGAGAAACGACTTCGCCAGACTGACCGGAATAAACCATTTCGTTGGTCGCGGGATCGACAGCGTGGAAGAAGTTCACGGAAATGTCTCTGCGGGAATAGTAAGCGTTAAGCATTTCGCCGCCATCGGGAACGATCTTCATTTTGTCGGTAGGGCCGGCCCAAGGAATCTTCTCGCCGTAAGCATCTTGGAACATCTGCAAAGTATTATTTACAGTAGCAAATACGTGGGCAGAAGTGAATTCTTTAGGCTTGTCTTTCTGATCGTAAACGAAAGTGCCCTCATCGTTGGCCTTCAAGCTACCACTCAATTTGGTGCGCTCAGTGGAAATGGTACTTCCCTTTAAGCCTTTGCCGATAGTTACGCCGTCAACTTCGGTAGTACCAGCGGATTTTACCAACTGGTCCTGAGAGTTGTAAGAAAACTCAATACTTTCGGCACTCTGAGCTGCAGGCTTACTGAAAATGCCCTGAGCACTGTAATTGTTGTAGTTGGGGGTACCGATTGAACCTATCATATCTAGTACTTGAAACCTCCACGTCTTTTATGGCGAGGATCTGATGAATCAAAAACCTTCTCCGTCATTTTACCTAAACAACAGATAAAAACTGTTGCTTTATTTTGAACAAAAGAGCAAAATGGGCCATAAAATAGAAAAATCTGGGTCTTCCTGTTTTTTTCAGCAAGGCCCAGGCTTTCAACACAAGTCCTCTCCTCCCTCTTTAGAGGAAATTGAGAACCTTTAAGCGGACTGACTTATCAATTAGGCGATAGTAATATCGTGGTTGAGATAGACGTCCTGAATGGCATGAATGAGACGAGCGCCCTCTTCCATAGGACGCTGGAAAGCTTTACGTCCGCAAATCAGACCGATACCGCCGGCGCGCTTGTTAATAACAGCAGTTCTGACAGCATCAGCCAAGTCGTTGGAGCCAGAAGGCCCGCCGGAGTTAATCAAGCCCATGCGACCCATGTAGCAATTGGCTACCTGATAGCGGCAGAGATCGATAGGATGATCGCTGCTCAACTCGGTATACATGCGCTCATCTTTCTTGCAGAAACCGATCTTCTTGAAAGCGCCATTTACAGTGGGCAACTTCTGCTTAATAATGTCGGCTTCAATGGTTACGCCAAGGTGGTTGGCCTGGCTGGTCAAATCGGCGGCGGTGTGATAATCTACGCCATCAACCTTAAAAGCGTCGTTGCGGGCATAGCACCACAAAATAGTAGCCATACCGAGCTCATGAGCTTCGTGGAAAGCCTGAGCGATTTCGACGATCTGACGGCGAGAATCTTCGCTACCGAAGTAAATGGTAGCGCCAACAGCGATAGCGCCCATATCCCAAGCTTCACGCACAGTTCCGAAAAGGATCTGCTTAAAAGAGTTAGGATAAGTGAGCAACTCGTTGTGGTTAAGCTTGACAACGAAAGGAATTTTGTGAGCGTACTTACGAGCTACGGAGCCCAAGACGCCGAAAGTAGAAGCAACAGCGTTGCATCCGCCTTCGATAGCCAACTTAACAATATTTTCCGGATCGAAGTAAGCAGGATTGGGAGCAAAAGAAGCGCCAGCGCTGTGCTCGATGCCTTGGTCGATAGGCAAAATGGACAGATAGCCGGTATTAGCTAAACGACCAGTACCAAATAATTGCTGCAAACTGCGCAACACTTGGGGCTTGCGGTCAGAGTCGCAATAAATGCGGTTGACCACATCTCCGCCGGGAAGGTGGAGTACTTTTTTATCGATAGTTTTGCACTCGTGCTGGAGCAAAGACTCAGCTTCGCTACCCAAAAGCTCTTCAATTACGGAAGTCTTCGTTGTGTCGACGTTCAATAACATGAAAACAAGATATTCCTTTCTAAAAATCGGCTTTTCACTTCGCTTAAAATGGTTATTACCTGCTAAATTTTCTAATTAGAGCTGAAGTTTTTGGCGCTTAGATTAAAAGATAAGTCTGAATATGCCTATATATTGTTTTTTTATGCGTACAATTTTTTATTCGCAAACTTCACCCGTTTGATAACAAACATATATATATTCTCGCGATTGATAGTGAACTACCCATCACCTAAAGGTGATGGGCTTCTAAGGAGCTAACGCTCCTATTTAAGAAGTTTGATATTTAAG
>CAKTUZ010000027.1 GCA_934621605.1 uncultured bacterium
TGATTATGAATTGGGCATTATACTCGGCTCATGTCAGGCTATGGAAAAGTGTTCAACTTAATATTGCAATTTACGATCTCAGTTTTAAGTTATATAGTTATTGACATTTACCGGCAATAGAGTATAATAGCAGCGTTCTCGGGGTTATAGCTCAGTTGGGAGAGCACTTGCATGGCATGCAAGGGGTCAAGGGTTCAAGTCCCTTTAGCTCCACCAAAGATATAATAGATAAGAAGGGTCTCCTTTGTGGAGACTTTTTTATTTTCAGACACTAACTTTTCTTCCGTAACTAACTAAATAGAACATATTGCCCCTCAATATCGTTTCCAATCTAAAAAAAGGCGGCATTTATATAGTTACTTCCATCTAAAAAAAGCAACGTTTTACATCTCAACATCCCTTACAGCGATAAAAAAAATTCATTTTTAAGTGATATAGTTGTTGACATTTACCGGCAACAGAGTATAATAACAGCGTTCCCGGGGTTATAGCTCAGTTGGGAGAGCACTTGCATGGCATGCAAGGGGTCAAGGGTTCAAGTCCCTTTAGCTCCACCAAACGTATAACAGTTAAGAAAGTCTCTCTTGTGGAGGCTTTTCTTTATTTTTTGGACATTTAATTCATATTTATAGTTAGAAAACATAAGGCTAGTTCGGCCTAAAGACAAAAGCAAAAGTGTATTTACAAGGCAAAATAATATAATATATTTTAACCATTTTATCGGCACTTTAGACAAGTAGTTACTGCTTCAGACTCCAAAATTCTAAAACTTGGCGCAGGGGATTTTGTCCACAACGGCGAAAACGTTCCATTATTGTGCATAAAAACGCAGTATTCTCGGCGTATCACCGAGAGTGGGCTTCTGGCATTTTTCAGCCATAAGCAAAGTAGAAGTTGTACTTTGTCCGCCTCTTTTAAGGGCTGCAGACGAGTACCAGCTAATTTCAGGAGACGTAGATATGGCATATAGGCCTTGCAGATTCCGCAGCTCAGTATTAGGCATTTTCCAGTGTGAAAAGCATATGTTCCAGCACTCAAGCCCCGAGATTTATAGCGAGCTATATGAGTTTTGTTACGACAATGTTCCTGATCGTTTCTGCGGTTACGTCGATTTTGGTTTCAGCTTAGAAGGCGAGACTCCCAGAATTTTTATCAATTGCACTCACCCCTACCAGTCTCGTCCCATGCAGAGTTTTAGGGACTGTTTAGAAGAGTGCGACTATCACGACAAAGAAGGCGAATCGCTCGGCTAGTAGGCGTCTTTGTGCATAAAGGCGGAGTAGAATGAGGCCAGGGGGGTGTTTTTGGTATGCCCGGTACCTGTGGCTTTTTTTATCGATGTTTTTCGGATGACAAACTTGCAGGCAGAATTAAGTAAGATAGCAGAAGCTCCATACGTTTTACGTCGTGATTCGTTTGGTTGCGTTCTCTATCGCAGAGCATCCAAGGACTATATTCTTTGTGATAAAAACGCTTTGGAAATATTATCAGCATGTCAGCAAGAAGATGCAGAGCATGCTTATGATATTTTGCCTGAGAGTGTGCGCACTCAGCTTAGTCGCGTTTCTTATGATCAGTTTGTAAATTTGTGCTCTTCCGTCGACATTATTGAAAATGGACGCTTTAAGGGATGTATTCTTGATAACGAATTTATCAATTCCAAGAACCATCTCAGTGCCCCCCTGAGAGTTCATTTACAGCTAACCAGGTATTGCAATTTGAAGTGTCCCTACTGCTGGGCTGACGCTGGCCTGCCCCAGGATCATGAGCTTACTCTGCGCGATTTAGACAATCTCTTTGCACAACTCTGTGCAATGGGTGTTTTTGTTTTGGATATAGGTGGAGGTGAACCCCTAGGCCGTAAGGATTTTCCCGACGTCGTGGCTTTGGCCAATAAGTATGGCATGTGCGTAAATATATCAACTAACGCAGCTTTGGCTACGAAATCGATGGAAGAGCGCTTATCTAAAGTAAAAATCAACTCTTTCAGGATCAGCATGGACGCCGGAAGTGAGAAGATTTACGACAATATTCGCGGCGTCCGTTCCTACCGTAAAGTTATGAGAGGCATAGCCCATTTGCGTAATGCCTGTCCCGAAGCCGATTTTTACTTTCATGTCACTTTATTCAGGGACAATTGCTCTGAGATACCTTCAATTGTCAAAAAAGCCGAAGAGCTAAAGGTAGACAAATTAATTTTTAATATTGCTCTCCCTGTAGGCCGTGCAGCGACTTTTCCCAAGCAAATTCTAAAGCCGGAAGAAATTACTAAGACGATAGAAATTGTCAGCAACATTTCCCAGAGCAATCCGCTCAATATCGAAATAGAGTGCTTAACTCCACCCCGACGCCCTCAGCGTCGCTCCTTCGAAGGTTTAGGATGCGAGTGCGGGCGTACCAGAGTCCATATATCTTCCAACGGTTTAGTTTATCCCAGCGGACTTTTAAGTATGTATCCTGCTTGGAAAGCTGGAGATGTACGCAAAACGAGCTTTTTTGATATCTGGAACAAATCTTCAGTTTTAGAGACTTGGCGCTCCGACGCAATCAGTCGCAAATGCAAGACTTGCTCAAAAGCGGCCTCCTGCCGCGGCGGTTGTCGTACCAGGGCTTTTGTTTTAACTAACGATATAAAAAGTAAAGATCCTTTCTGCAATTTTTCCGGTGACAATCAAATCCAAGAAAAGAGATAGTCTCCGGTTTTGACCTTTCAATCAATATCATCACAGCCAAGGTCTGACAAGTTACCAAATTCTAGGAGATATTCTCTTTGTTTTTTGTAATTTGCCCTGCGGTTTCCGGAAAAAGTAGCTGATAAAATTATCAGCTTTTTTCTTAAATGACGACATTTTGCGGAGTAGAATACGGAGTTGCTGACGTCTTGCTTTTATGCCACACTAGCTTTCTTAGGCTTAGAGCTTTTTACTTTACTGGAAGCCCACTTCCTGACTATTATGTGGGTACTCCTGGCCGTTTCACTAATCGGAGCTATACTCTGTTATCTCCGTTTTGACAGCTTGCGGCTGTGGTATACTTGCTCAACTATACTCTGCTTATCTTCTTTTTCTATCGTTTTAGCTACAGGAGCTCTAGACAGCAAGTATTTTCTGCTTCTGTATTTGGCCTTACTTGTTACCTCACTCAAAGGGAAAATCTGGTTTACCCTAGCCTTTTGTGCCGTATCCTCTTTCACAACTTATTTTGTCTCCGGTCGAGGACTGGCTATCTTCAGCGATGTAGCTTCCCTCACAGAACTTACTCTATTACCTTTTTTCGCAATAATCGCCTTCTTTGTCAATGCAGCAATAAATAAACCGATATCGGAATTAGAAAAACGTAAAGACGAACGTGTTGAAGAAGCTTATGCTATAGCTCGCCATCAGGTGGCTGAAAAAGAAGAAAGCGAAATTCAATTTTTCGATCGTCAACGCAAACTTTACAGTTTACTACAACTTTTCCAAAAGTTATCCAAAGAGCGTTCCGCCAGGGTGGTAGAAGACAGCGTAGTCTATTTTGCCAGAGAAGAAGTAAAATCCCAGGTATCTTTTGTAGCTTTTAACGAAGACGGTCAGTGGCGTACTCCGCATTTTTTGGGCATAAGCGAAGTGATGGCCAAAACGATCTCACGAAAGATTGAAGCTGGTATTTTTCAAAAAGTTATCAATAACGGCGAGATCATCAACTATAAAAATGTACAATATCACACTCAAGGTCCGGGGGCTACAGAAAAGAAGCCTTTTGACAGCAACAGTATGTTATTGCGCAACCTTTTGGTCGTACCCTTACAAGATGCCAGTGGCAACAAGCCTTTCGGTGTTTTGGCCGTAGCCAATAAACTTATGGGTGATCAGTACGATAAGACTGATACAGATTACTTGAGCCTGTTGGCTACTGAGGCGGCCATTACTTTAAGCAATATGAAGCTCTATAGTAAACTCGAGCGTTCATATTATGAAACTATTCTAGCCTTAGCCCAGGCCATAGAAGCCAAAGATCCTTATACTCACGGCCATGTTTCCAGAGTAGAACAGCTTTCGGTATTTATTTGCAAATGCATAGGCTTAGATCAAAACTCCACCGAACTGATAGCTAAAGCGGCAATATTACATGATGTAGGTAAAATTTCTATACCTGACGATATTCTAATGAAAGACAGCGCTTTAACTGATGAAGAGTTTGAAATTATGAAAACTCACACCAGCAACGCTAGAAACATTCTTAACAACATTACCTCTCTGCCTTCAAGCGTAATAGACATAGTAGTGCATCACCATGAACGTTATGACGGCAACGGCTACCCAGACAAGCTCAAGGGACGAGCTATTCCTTTGGGATCTCAAATTATCGCTGTAGCCGATTCTTTTGACGCAATGGTAACAGATCGTCCTTATAGACGAGGTTTAAGCTTTGAAGAAGCTTTCAGTAGGCTGGATAGAGGTAACGGTACTCAGTTTTCCCCTTATATTGTGGAAAAATTCTTACAAAATATTAAAGATGTAAAAGACATAAATGCTCTTCCCCACTATTATGATTGCTAAAATAGTTTTTGATAGAAAACTCAAAGTGGCTTAAGTAATGGATAGTTTTAAAATTTCAACTTCTTTTCTACCTATTTTACCTGTTTATGGCTTCGTTTGTCGCCCTTGGCAAATGATTAGTCTTACTTTGAAAGATCATAATTACTATGCAGATCTTTTTAACTATGCCAAACAACATACTTATTCTCAAATAGCCATAGGCTATATAACCGGACCGCGCACTAAAAAGCCAAGCTTTTATCGCTATATGAGTATTGCCAATCTAGATAATTCAACTCGTTCTAAACACAAAAAGTCATCTTTGTGGCATTTGCAACTCTCCAATATTCAGACAGCTCTGTATGATCCGCAAAGTCTGGATTCAGCCTTACCATTTTGGCGCACCCGCTTAACTGCTTTACCGGAAGAAATTTACACCCCAAATACTTATTCACCGCTCTCTTTAATAAAACTCTGGATTATGTGTAGAAAAATGGTTGCCAAAGCAGACGATAGCTTTACAGCTTTAACTCCCTCGCGAGGCAATCGTTACTTTAAAGGATACTTTCAGGATCTGCCAAGTTTTTTCAACCTTCTTTATAACCATTTACCTCTGACTTTTCAGCAACGTGTAGAGTATTTAGGAGCTTTAACGTTGGATGATAAAACAGACTTTATGCTTGAAAACTTGGAATTATTTAGAAGGGCAGGTCTTCGCCTGAGAATAATTCCCAGCGATTATGCTCGCCTCTGTCGAGTTAATAAAGACGCCGCCGAGGCAATTTTATACCACAATTAAAGCAACAACAAAAAAATAAGGTTAACTCTCCCTCTAAAAAGGGAAAGTTAGCCTTACTATCTGACAGAGGACAGCGAATATGTTTTCTTATTATTGATGGTGCAAAGTATCTGCTCCTAAGTCTTTAATCCAAACAACCAAACGTTCCATCCCCTCGGCAACAGAAACCTCTGGAACATATTGCAAATCTCGTCGAGCATTAGCTATATTAAAATAATGCGAAGTAGCCAACTGAGCAGCTGTAAAACGAGTCATTTTAGGCTCTTCTTTTTTACCAAGCAGCTTATAAACAAATTCCAAAGTCGCTCCTAGTCCCCAAGTAACACTATAAGGAATAGAACGAGTAATAGGCGGAGCTCCCACTTTTTCTAGCAATTCTCGCACCCAAGTCCACAAATTTACTGGCTGACCGTCACTTATAAAATAAGCTTTGCCGGCGCATTCATCCATATGCAAGAAAGCATCTATATGAGCCTGGGCAGCATTATCTATATACGTTATGTCCACTTTATTCTTTCCGTCGCCAACCTGAAAAAGTTGACCGGCAAAAGCTCTCTCTACCAAACGGGGCACCAAATGCGGATCGCCAGGGCCGTAAATTAAGTGCGGACGCAGAGCCACAGTGGATAAATTAGCACTATCAGCCTGTAAAACTTCTCGCTCAGCCTGAGCCTTAGTTTGAGCGTAAGCACACTCAAATTTTTCCGGATAGGCTATATCTTCCTGAATATTTTCGATCTTGGCTTTGGGATGATAAATCACACTTGGAGTACTGGTATAAATAAATTTACTAACACCATTGCGACGGCAACCTTCCAAAAGATTGCGTGTCCCCAAAACGTTAATACGTTCATATTCGGAATAAGGTCCCCAAATGCCAGCTTTCGAAGCCGTATGATAGACAGCTTCACAACCTTCAGAAGCCTTTATGGCCGTTTCAGGTTGAGCAATGTCACCACGCAAAACTTCAACGCCCATTGTTTCCAGCTCAGGATAAGCCCCCCGCGAAAGGCTGCGTACTTCGTCACCGCGTTCCAAAAGTTTCTTAACCAGAGCTTTGCCTAAGAAACCGCCCCCGCCTACCACCAATACTTTCGCCATAATTTCAACCTACTTTGTAATTTCACAGCCAAGTTCTTCAGCAGCCCAAACGGCCAACTCCTCGCGATGGATCTTCACATTATGGCGAGGATCGACAGGAAAAGAATCATAAAACAGTACGTCCTGAATCTGGCTGTAAAGTTCATTTTCATCATAACGAGCCAAAATCTGACGAGAGAGCAACTCTTTTTGCTTATCGTCTTCAGGAAATGAGCCGGGCTTAGGCTCAATAATCAAAACAGGAGTTTGCTTTCCTTTGGGGCCTACTCCGACTAAGGCGCTGCGAAAAACACGCGGATGGTTATTCGCCATACCCTCAACCATAACGGGGAAGAGAGTGCCTTTTTCGGTTTCTACGCGATGAGCTTTGCGACCACAGAACCAAAGATTATGATCTTTATCAAAGTAACCGGTATCTCCCATACGATGCCATTTGCGCCCCTTACCGTCGTTCATCTTAGACAAAGCGTTAGCCTCATCTTCATGGTAGTACTCTTGAGTAACTACAGGACCATGTACAGCAATCTCACCGACCTCACCATCAGGAAGTACTAAACTCTCATCAAAATCGGTGATGGGTTCGTCAGTTATCTTTATAATCTTAACATCCATACCTTTGATAGGTTTACCCACGCAAGTACCAGCTCCCTCGATAGTACGTCCAGCAGCATGATCGACTAGATAGCTGCCGGGGATAATAGCTACAGGTAAACTTTCAGTGGCACCGTAGGGGGTGTAAATTTCGGCATCATCAGCCATAATAGTAAACATACCTTGTAAAAGCTCGGTAGGAATAGGAGCTCCAAAAGTAATAAGCCTTTTCAAAGTATCCAGCTTAATGGACTCATCTTTGCAATAGTTGTACACTTTACGCCAAATGGCGGGAGACCCCTGACAAGTGGTGACATTATACTCTTCCATAGTTTCTACCAGCAAAGCGGGATCACAAGCGGCCGGTTTACTCGGATCTAAACGTGGAATAACCGAAGTCATGCCTAAAGCAATATCAAACAAAGCAAAGAGCGGATAGCCAGGCATATCTAACTCGCCAGGCTTAAAATTGAAAAGTTCCTTCAAGTATTTAACTTGATTTTGGAAAATAGAATGGGTATAAACCACACCTTTAGCTTTACCTGTAGAACCGGAAGTAAACAAAATGGCTGCAATCTCGTGCTCGCCTACAGGAGTGACGGGAAAAGGCTCCGTGTATTTCGTGGCTTCTTTGGCCAATTCTGTGCAGCCAGGGAACCACTCATTGGCAGTAAAATTTGATTTTACAGAGGCAAAAGACTTTCTGTAAAGCCAACGCATTAAGTGGGCCAAACGAATACCAATAAAGACATCCGGCTGTACATGTTCTATACAACGGCGCACGTTATCTTTGCCCATACCAGGATCAAGCATAACCGGCAATACACCCATTTTAAATAAAGCAAAAACAGTAGCAATTAAATCAGGGCCGCAAGTCAAAAAGACTAAAGCTTTCTGGCCCTTAGTAACACCGGCTGCTTTCATAACATGAGCATAAGCATCTACCGTCTTGTTGAGCTTATCATAAGTCCAAGACTGATACTCTTTTTTAACGGGAAACATAACGGCGTCTTGATCAGGACGCTCTTTAACCATACTGGGAAGATGGGAAGAAATATTGGCTGCAGCGGAAACTTTATCGTTTTTAGCAGCTTCAGTATGTGTTTTACTCATAACCAATACCTTAGTTCTTTAAGAAAATATTTAGCGAGCCAATAATGCTCTCAAATGTTCGAACACCCGCTCAGAAGCGTCTTCCATTACATAATGACCGACATCAGCCAAGCGATGATATTCAGCCTCAGGAAAAATAGTCTGCCAATGCTGCAAAAATTTATCATTGAAAACATGATCGAGAGCTCCCCAGACAAACGTCTTAGGAACAGCCGCCAGTTTGGGTAAACCAGATTCAATTTCTTTTAAAGTGCCGTATGAAGGATGTCCTGGATCCATAGGTATGTCTTGGACAAAACGTAAGACAGCCACTCGATTAGCCCAAGAATTGTAAGGAGCTTTATAACCCGCAGCTACATAAGAACTTATAGGCCGCTTGGTACTAACCAAAAGAGCTCCCAACACGAAAGCATTAAGACCGCGTACCAATAAACTGCCAAGCCAAGGAACACGAGCCAATCTTATAGTTGCAGGCATAAAGGGAGAGCGATAAGCAGCCGTATTCAAAAAAAGAATATGCTTAACTTTTTCGGGATGGCGCACAGCATATCCCATACCTATAGCTCCTCCCCAGTCGTGTACAACCAGAGTAAAAGGCTCTAAATTAAGTTTTTCCAACAGCATTTCTAAATTATCTATATGGCGGCGCAAACAGTAATCATACTTTTGCGGTTTATCGGAAAGTCCCATACCGATATGATCGGGCACTACCACACGATGATGTGGGCGAAAAGCTTTAACTAATTCACGATAATAAAATGACCACGTAGGATTTCCGTGCACACAGACAATAGGTTCATGTTCTTTGCCAGGCTCAGCGTCACATTCGTCCAAAAAGTGCATACGAGCTCCGGTATTAGGCAAATACATATAGTTAGAAGCAAAAGGATAAAGAGGCTTCCAAGCATCAGGTTTAGTTATTCTCATCTCACCAAACAATCTCCATCATAGCGCAATTCAAGCCGCTGCCAATTCCCATAATCCCTACATGTTCTCCGGTTTTTATAATCCCACGTTCGGCTGCGATAGCCAAAGTAATAGGAGCGGCAGCCGGACCTACATTCCCTAAAAAAGGAAAAGTCTGAAATGATTTAGCCAAATCCAATCCTAAAGTTTCAAAGAGCAAGCGATAATGACGGGCTCCGACTTGATGGCAAATATAATGCTCCAGTCTGTCAGCATTCCACCCCAAAATCTGCTCAGCAACTTTCCAAGTACGACTGGCCAGCTCAATACCGGCTTTCATTAAACTTGTTTGATCAGTAATAATATCAGTGAAACTACCAATGCAATGACGGCAATATTTAGTATCAGCCAACTGAACATGCCCTAAAACTTTATGACTAGAAGTAGCTAATTTTTCATTGCAAATTACGGCAGCTACAGCACCGGATCCCAAAGTCAAACCGGCAAAACGTTTGGAAAAGGTGTTTAAGTCAGTATCATTCTGCGCTAAATGAGCAATAGTATTTTCCATTACCAAACGCGAATTTTCCACATCCACAATTAGAGCGGCTTCATATATTCCCTTATCAATAAGTTGTCCCATATAAGAAATAGCATTGATAAAAGCTAAGCAAGCATTGGAAATATCATAACTTATTGTCGTAGAGGGCAAGCCTAAAGCATTATGAACCATACAAGCCATAGATGGTTCAATAAACTCTTTGGATACGGAAGTACAAATAACACAGCCGATTTTGTCCAAAGGAATAGCTGCCTTCTCTACGGCACGCTTAGCAATCCTGGCCGCTATATCAGGAAGTTCATCTTCTGCTTTCCAGACTCGGCGTTCATTTACACCAGAAAGGGCACTCACCCAACTGCTGGGTATTCCCAAGCGTTTAAAAGTAGCACTCAATCTAGCGTAAATATCATCAGTAGTAACAACATCAACAGGCAGTTCATATTCCAGAGACTGCAAACAAACATCTTTATGGAGCATTATTTATTCATACGATCTAAAAACAGGAGTTTTGGTCGGCACAACATCTCCGAGGCGTTTTTTGGAGTGCAAACAGTTATATTTTACATATTGTGCCTAATTACTTCAGCAACTTCAGCCAGATCTTCCTGAGAAGCTTCTTGGGGGCGTTTAAATAAATCTGCTTCACTCATAATAGGCAGTAAGTGAATATGAGTATGAGGCACTTCTAAACCGGCAATTAAAACTCCGATTTTGTTCGGGGTAAAAGCTTTCATTAAAACTTTGCCTATTTTCTGCGCTACGGCAAAGCAATGATTCATATCGTCGCTGCTTAAATCTATCCAATGTTCGACTTCGCTACGAGGTACCACCAAAAGATGGCCGCGAACAATAGGAGCAATCGAAAGAAAAACTCCGCATTTTTCATCTTCATAAACAAAATGTCCGGGAAGTTCGTGGTTGAGTATTTTCGTAAATAAAGTCGACATAGCGTAATAAACCTCTAGCAGCCTATGAGCCGATTATTATAGGTGTTATTGGCTATTTTGCATCTTGTCAAAAAAAGCACTGTAGTTTGACATTTTGCTCCAACTTTTAACTTTGCAGCCAGATTGTTAGCAGCCACGAAAACACCCCTTCTCCGCTTCGCTTTAAAGCTCAAGTATCCTAGTATAAAATAGTTTTTACAGTTATAATGAGGAGCACTGCTAAGCTTTTTTCAATTTCAAGCCGGGCTGCATCATTTTCAACCAACGCTACTACATGCGCTGTTATCTCAGTTTGTTATGCAAAGTTTTAAATCATCGATATTGGATACTCTACCTACAGACAGTGAAGTAATAATTTTTACAGACGGTTCCTGCTCGGGCAACCCGGGCCCCGGAGGTTGGGCGGCTGTACTTCTACATCCCAAATCCGGTACAGAAAAACATATATCCGGAGGAGAAAAACACACAACTAACAATCGCATGGAGTTAACTGCCGTCTTAGAAGGGCTACGAGCCGTAAAACGTCCAACTTCAATCACAGTATTTGCAGACTCTCAATATGTTTTAAAAGCCTTTAAGTTGGGATGGCTTAAAAAATGGCGTTCTTCACAATGGATAAACTCCAAGAAAAAGCCCGTGGAAAATGCCGATTTATGGAAACAACTTTTAGAAACAGTAAGCCGTCACACTATCAATTGGCAATACGTCCCCGGCCATAAAGATCATTATTACAATGAATTATGTGATCAACTGGCCAGAGAGCAGACCGAAATTTATAAAAAAAAGTTAGTTTAATAACCAAATTATCTTGACAGTTGTGCCATTTATGATAAAATTCTGAGGACGTTTGGCCTGTATACGTGGGCTTTGGATTCCTGCGGAAGTGGCGGAATCGGTAGACGCGCAGGACTCAGGATTCTGTGGGGTTAAACCTGTAAGAGTTCGAATCTCTTCTTCCGCACCACACATGGAAATGAACGACTATATGCTGAGTTTGTTTTTTAGCATACGGTCGTTTTTTTTTGCTTTATTGAATGTAAAAGACTTTCTTGACACACGTAGAACTCCACCAATTATGTGTCAGGAAAATCTCGATAAAAATTCCCATATGAAAAAGAATGACGCCACCGAGGCGAATAACAAACAAAAATTTAGCAGAATGGTTCGTAACTTTTTCTTCAGGCGACGCAATACTAAAGGCACAAATGAGCATCAAACTGTTCAGCAAGATACTGAAAGTTTGTTAGCAACTGTCGAGCAATCGTCTACTGGCGAGTCTAAGGGAGCTAAAGGAGCCAGTAAATTTTTCGGCGCCGCCAAACGAGCGGTAGGCAAAACTATTGACGGTTTGGGATTTTCAGTTGCTTTCGGCACAGCGGCCATAAGTTCGCTGATTTTATTTCGCGTTTTGAATAAAACAAAAGTTTACGGGTTGAAAAATATTCCCACCGAGCACGAGAACGTGCTTTACTGTATAAATCACAATTCTCTGGTAGACAATTTCATCTTTGAAGCGGCAGCTTATGTTCCCAAGATATTTTTCCAACACAAATATTTACCCGTCAATTTAGCTGATCGCAAAAACTTCTTCGGTGATCCTTCCTCAAAGAAATTACGCGACAGAGTTATGCGTATTCTGGGGCGCCATTTCTTCCGCCACTTAAAAGCTTATCCGGTAGATCGTCGCACCGGCAACATGGAACAAGTAGAAGAGTGGCGCAAGCTTATTAAGGATAATATCATGATAGTTTATCCTGAAGGAACCAGATCTCGCACAGGTAAGGTCGGCCATGGCAAACCCGGCGTAGGTAAACTTATCCATGAAGCTCGCCCTATAGTAATGCCTGTTTTTATGTCAGGCACAGCTCAGGTTTTAGGCGTAGGTATGAAATTTCCGGCTGTTTTTAAGACTATGAAAGTCTATATAGGTAAGCCCATGGACTTAAGTGATATTTTTTTAGAGCAACTCCCTGAAGATAGGCGCAGCCAGATGCTCTACTATACAAAGATCTCCGAAGCAGTCATGGATGAAATTCGCAATTTGGATCCAGACTATCGTCCTTCCGAAGAAGAGCTCTCGACTGTAGAACCTCTGCAAAATGACGTGCAACAACCTTAACATCCTAATTAATCACTTTATATTCATTCAACACTTAAAATTCATCTCAGAGAGGTGATAGATGGCAAAGGAAAGCAGCCAACTCAGTCTCCCTTTAGAATTGGAAGAAGCTTCAAGTAATAACACGATCGATATAGCCCAAATTAGCTTAGACGATTGTCAGCGTATGCAGGCTTTTTGTCTACTTATTTTGACATGTCTCACTTGTGCAGCAGCGGCTTATTGGTTAAAAACAGTCTTACTGCCTTTTGTCTTTGCCGTATTCCTTAGCCTAACTTTGCGTCCTATCGTAAGTTTTCTCCATAACAGATTCCATTGCCCACGCTTTCTTTCTATTATCTTAACCCTGTTTATAGGAGCTTTCTTATTAGTTGGTTTAACAGTAGTCGTGTCCAATTCGATAGTCGACATAACCTCTAATTTGGATATTTATGAAAAACGTTTTGTCGATCTTGTAGACAATTTGTGCAATAACGCCTGGATGCGCCGCCTGAATTTTAAAAGTGCCGATATTTTATCAACTATAGGCTCAGAAGCCGCCAACAGTATAGGCGATGCTTTGGCGACAATTTTTAATGCCCTATTTTCCTTTGTTTCCAATATAGTTCTGGTAGGAATTTATTTAATCTTCCTAATGTTTGGTTCATCAATCGGTAACGAAAATGAAGAGCATACTACGCTTTTTCAAGATATATGCAAGAGCATAGAATATTATGTATTGGTAAAAGTAATACTCTCTTTGATTGTAGGCTGTTTAACGTGGCTGATTTTGACCATGTTCAACGTACCTATGGCCTATGTGCTGGGCATACTGGCTTTTGCCCTCAATTTTATTCCCAATGTCGGCCCTATTGTAGCGGTCATTTTACCTCTGCCTTTAGCTTTGCTCGATCCGGAAACGACCATCGGTTCTTTCAGTATGGTTGTTATATTGCCGACTATAGTGCATTTAATTACTGGTCATTTAGTAGAGCCCAACATACTGGGAGATTCTTTAGAGCTTGATCCCGTAGTTATCTTGCTGACTTTAATGTTAGCTGGCGTCCTTTGGGGTCCGGTGGGAATGCTGTTGGCCACTCCCATGACAGTAGCTGGGAAAATGGCTGTAGATCGGGTAAACTGGGCCAGACCTATTGTAAGTCTGCTTTCCGGACGACGTTCGGGACGTCGCTGTAAAGACAAAATTAGCAAACTCGATAAGAAAAATTTGTCTACACTACATTCTGTTCCCCAGGAAGAAAAAAGTACAGAACAGGCAACAGCAACAGAAACATTACAAACGCCGTAGATTTATCGGCAACATCAACCTATTTGGAAACTTTTTGAGATCGAGAAGCTAAAAACTTCTGTTCCTCTTCCGTAAGAGATCTAGCACCTTGAGAAGCGAGTTTGCGCATAAGAGCATCAAGCTTGGCGTCTCCGTTACCGCGCTCTGTTTTAAATTTATTCTCTTTTCCCTGAGACGGAAGCAACTTTAACTCAGCGCGTGAGCTGCCTTCAATCCCGGCCTCTTCATCTCTTGCTACTATAGCTTTTCCATTCAGGCAACTAAGCTTGCGAAATTTTCTTCTTCGTTTCCAAGCCAACCAGCGCTTCTGTACTTTTTTTTCTAACTTAAGCGTATTGACTTTATCAAGCAACATTATAGATATAGTTCCAAAGATAAAACCGCCTAAATCAGCCCGAAGAGAGCCTACGGCTCCGGCACCGCTAAGTAACATAACTACTAAACCGACAGCTGCAGACCACCACAAAAAAGCAGCTTTTATGGGAATAAGCACCAGAAGCCAAATATTAAAAACGGCTTCTGGTTCCGAGCGTACTAAATAAGCCAAGGCGCCAAAAATTCCGGCGCTACTTCCCAAAACTACCAGCGAATCATTTCCAGCAGTCAGCAAAGCACCTGTACAAAAAGCAGCAACAGCTCCCGTAAAAACGCTGCCTAAAAAAACAAGTAAAAACTTAAAAGTCCCCAGACGCGCTTCTAAGGGCGAACCGATCAAAAGCAAGGCCAAGCCGTAGAATAAGAAACCAACCGCGCTCGAGTGTAAAAAAACATACGAAAAGGAACGCCATATTTGCCAAGCCACTTCCCAGCGACAGATTAAGGCCAAACAAGTCTCTACTTCCCCTTTACCTACCAACTGAGCAAGATAAACTAAACCATTAATAATCAACAAATACTTAACTGCTGGGGTTAATTTCACAATGGCTTGGTTCATACTTTGCTAACTCTCCATTCCGAGCAGTTTGGCAAATATGGCAATTATTGCGCCTACTCTGCCTTATCGCCGAAAATCACAAGATCAATGACTTCCTCAGCGCGTTTAACAAAATGGAAGACCATCTGACTGCGTATATCTTCGGGTATTTCTTGAAGATGGCGCTTATTTTCCTCCGGCAAAATAACTTCACGTATGCCAGAATTAAAAGCGGCCAAAACTTTCTCTTTGACTCCCCCTATAGCCATAACTCGACCTGTAAGAGTTATTTCGCCAGTCATAGCCAAATCTTGGCGAGCCGGTTTATGCAAAGCCGCAGAAATAAAGGCGCTAGCCAAAGTAATGCCGGCAGAAGGGCCGTCCTTGGGGATAGCTCCTTCCGGTACATGAACATGAATATCATTTTTATAATAGTCGAACTCAATACCCTGTGCGTTTAAGAAGCCACGAGCCCAAGTAATAGCCGTTTTAGCTGACTCTTTCATAACTTGGCCTAAATTACCAGTCAAGGTAACTCTACCTTTGCCAGGAATAATATTGGTCTCTATAGTCAGTATTTCGCCTCCGACTTGGGTCCAAGATAAACCTTGGACACAACCGGGACCGGGATCAGGATCGATTTTATCGGCTTCAGAATAAGGAGCTACACCTAAGAATTCACGTACATCATCAACAGTTAAAGTTCTAAACTTCGTACGGGGACGACGTGATTCGGTAATTTTGCGAGCGACTTTGCGACACAAACTGGCAATTTCACGCTCTAAACCACGCACACCAGCCTCTCTAGTATATTCCTTGATTACACAATGCAATGCTTCATCAGTAAGATTAAACAGTTTGCTATTCAAACCGTTTTCTTCACGCTGACGAGGCAGCAAGAATCCTTTAGCGATTTCCATCTTTTCTTCTAAAGTGTAACCAGATAAACGGATAATTTCCATACGATCTCGCAAAGCGGGAGGAATAGTATCTAAAACATTAGCCGTCATAATAAACATTACTGAAGACAAATCAACAGGGATTCCATAGTAATTATCTTTAAATTCACTATTTTGCTCAGGATCCAAAGCTTCCAGCAACGCCGCCGAAGGATCGCCTCGATAATCAGCTCCCAATTTATCTATTTCATCCAACATAATAACCGGATTGCTAGAGCCGACATTACACATAGCTTGCACAATGCGTCCAGGCATAGAACCTATATAGGTACTGCGATGGCCGCGAATCTCAGCTTCATCACGTACACCACCCAAAGAAGTACGATTGAACTTACGCCCCATGGTGTGGGCAATAGATCGCCCTAAAGAAGTTTTACCGACACCTGGCGGACCCACAAAACAAAGTATAGAGCCGCGATGGTTTTCCTTTAACTTACGTACGGATAAAAACTCCAATATACGCTCTTTTACTTCTTTTAATCCATAATGTTCTTCATCTAAGATAGACGCTGCTTTTTTCAGGTCCAAACTGTCTTTGGTAAACTTATTCCAAGGAAATTGCAATAAACGATCTACGTAGGTATAGATCATATTGTAGTCTGGAGAGGCAGAAGACATACGGCTCAAACGTTTAACTTCTTTGTTGGCATGTTCGGCAACTTCTTTGGGCATACCGCTGGATTCAATACCTTCTTTAAGCCTCTGAACATCGGCATCTTCATCAACACCGTCGCCCAATTCTTCTTGAATAGCTTTAAGTTGCTGGCGCAAGAAATACTCTTTATGCCCCTTAACCATCTCCATTTCTGCTTTGTTTTGGATCTTATTTTCTATTTTAAGAATTTCGATCTCTTTGGAAAGCAAAAGAGAAACTTTATGTAAACGAGCGCAAACGTCATCAATATCTAAAACAGATTGTTTTTCTTTGGTACTGAGCCCTAAGTTGGCAGCAACCAAATCGGCGATTTGCCCAGGATTATGGACACTGGACATAGCCATAACTAATTCGGGGGAGATATGAGAACTCAAAGAAGCTACCTGGCGAAACTGGTGAGCAATAACCTGCACAGCGGCTTCGGTTTCCGAACTGTCACTATTGATATCATTGACTACTTCCAAAAGAACCTTAGCGAATGGCTTGCGAGCAGTAATCTTTTTCACTCTGGCTCTAGCAATACCGTGCAAAACCAAACGGAAGCTACCATTGCCCAAACGCAAGGCCTGAACAGGTGCACAAATGCAACCAGTCTTGTACAAAGTAGTTTTAGTTACATTAACTTGATCACTCTTGCGCTTAGTAATTAAAAATAAGGGTACATCTTTATCAAGAGCGTACTCCACCGCTTTTATAGCTCCCTCAGTTTCTATAGAAACCGGCAAAATAACGTTAGGGAAGACAACTAACTCAGGAATGGGCAGCATCACCAATTCTTGGGACTCAAAAAGGGAAAAACGCTGCTTTCTACGTTTGGCATCAAGCTCTTCATTATTCTTTTCTTGCTCTGATTCGGAAGCATTACCCTTAGGAGTAACAATTTCAAAGTTAGCAGGAATGTCAACAGTTTCATGCGCCTCTTCTTTATGCTGCTCGGCGTTTTTTTCGGTCATGCGTTTTTGCCAATCATTGATAATAGTCTCTGTCAATCGCTCCAAAGCATTAGGTTCTTCAGGAGCATCACTATCAACAAACACAAAAGATTCGTCGGTACCAGGTTCTTGTTCAGAGCCGGTATCTTCATGAGCTGGCGCAACTTGAACTATCTCTGATGACAAAGCTGTATGTACACCAGATAACTTTTCTTTTGGGAAATTCTCTTCAACAGAGGCCGAAGTTTCTTCAGAAAGATGTGTAACAGAAGTACTATTGTCTTTTTCGTTATTTATGTCTTTTTCAGATAATTCTTGATTATTTTTCTCGTTTTCGGTCATGGTTTGCCCTGTTTCTATGCCTATAAAAGGCCTTCCTTTTTTCAAATTGAGCTTATTAAACGGTTGCCTATTCCTTAGCCGTTAGGTTAATAAGCATCTCAAGCTGACCATTTTTCAGGTCAAATATTTATTTTTCAATTATAACTGCACATCTTTGAGCGCCATTCTAAGCATTACTTGCGAAGCCCAAGCACTTATAAACCGACATGGCAAAGACGGCTTAGGTTCACTGTATGCACAAAAATGCCAATTAGGGCAGCGACGACATTTATTTTTTAACCAGGAGCGGCCCTGACAATTTTGTAAAACAATTTGCATACTTTCAGAACGCGGAATTTCTCCTCTTAAATCCTGGAGCCAACGAGTGAAAGGGAATATGGTTAAATTTTTATTTAATTTATAATCAGTCATACTAAGTTCTAAACCTTTGAGTAAAGCATTATCCAATTCAGCTGAATTCGCTTCCAATAGCCAATCAGCCAGACTAAAGCCAAAGGCGCTACAACCCGATTGCACAAACAGCGACCAAATTTTCTCTAATTGTTCGGTTTCTTCTATATATACAACAGGTAATACAGAAATACCGACCATGGGGAAATAACCACAATGCCCTTCAGATAAGCCAAAATTCTTTCTAGCGGTATCAAAAAGCATGGTGGCCACTTCGGCTGCTTCATCCAGGCGAGGAGCGATTATGGGCTTTTCCCTAAAGCAACCGGAAAATGCCGAAGCTTCCTTCTCTAAAAGTTTGCTAAAAGGAAAGCGCCAAATAATTTCCGCATTTAATATATGTAATCGACACCACAACTTACCCAAAGTCGAAAGCCTATCCCAAGTACACAATCTGCTAGACGATGCACATCCCTGACAATAATTAACAAAATCGGCCCCTT
Organism: uncultured bacterium; assembly: GCA_934621605.1. Taxonomy (GTDB): domain Bacteria; phylum Vulcanimicrobiota; class Xenobia; order Xenobiales; family Xenobiaceae; genus Bruticola. The sequence goes on from CAKTUZ010000027.1 coordinate 18,638, forward strand.
TGGGTAATTCCTTGCTATCTAAGACTATACTGAAAAGAGCCGTATCACTCCTAAATTCATTTTTTATTTGTTCACAACTGCAACTTTGCTGCCATTGTTCCAGCAAACTGTCTATAAATTGACCATGTTTTCCCCAAACAATATTTTTTAAATAGAATAAAGGTTTTGTTCTTTGGGCAGATAAATCGGTGGAAGCAAACTTGTCAAGTTGGGCCCATCCTCTATCAAACCATTTTTTCTGCTCATCATCGGAACAATATTCGCTAAGCTCGGCGGCATCAAAAGTAACTCTAGATGAAAAACAGAACTCCATAGGATCTAGATAAGTACTCGAAGCCCGAATATCAGACTTGCTTCCAGATACTCCCGCCACTTTAATAAATCCGCTTTGAAGCAGGTCTTCCAACAGCTCACAACCGCACTTAAAATCCAGGCCCAATTTTTCAATAATCTGAACACAGTTATCCAGTCCATTACAAGCCATGTAAACAGCTTTTTTCCAAGGAGTAAAAAGTGATCTCCTTCCGCTATCAAGTTCAACAGCTAAAGCAGTATCAGCATATTTAAAAATCCGCACATTTTCCGATTTGACAAAGACACTCTGTTCCAGACGATTTGTGGCAACTCCGGTTGGCTCAATTTGCTTCATACAAAAAAAACTGCCCTTTATACTTATTCTTAATTTATAATAAAATTTCCGCGCCTGGGCGCAGTTTCGCCTCAATTTCCGCTATTCCCGTTCCATTGAATCCCAAAGGACATTCTTAACGCCTCTGTGAGCAGGGGAACTAAGAAGCCCAGTATAAGAAACTTTTTATGACTGTAATAGACTTAAAAGTAGGTTATTCTTGTAATGATGCCTGCATACATTGCGTAGTTGACGATTTCCGTGACGCTTTACGAAATAAACATATGAAGCAAGATAAAACTTTCACGGAAATTGCCCAAGAGATGCGAGAAGCCAGAGAGCGCGGCGATATATTAGTTATTACCGGAGGTGAACCCACTATCCGCCCGGATTTTTGGGATATAGTAAAATTAGCTAAACAATTAGGCTATAAAATTATGCTACAAAGCAACGGCCGAGCCTTTGCTAAAGCAGATTTCGCTCAACACTTAATCGACTGCCGAGGAATTATCAATTTTTGTATTGCTCTGCATGGTCCCAACGCTCAAATTCATGATCGAATCACTCAAAGAGACGGCTCGTACGAAGAAACTATCCAAGGTCTCAAAAACATTCATCAATTGGGCTTTAACTTTGGAGGTAAAATTGTTATTTCACGTCAAAATTTTCAAGTACTACCAACTATAGCCGAAAGATTTGCCCAATTACAAGCTTCTTCGGTAGATATTGCTTTTCCCCATGCTCAAGGACGCGCTTCAAAGATGTGGGAACAAGTAGTACCTCGCTATAAAGAAATCAGTGATTACGTAAAACAAGCGGCTCAGTATTTACTGAATAAAAAAATAAATGTACGTTTGGAAACCTTCCCTTTCTGCACCATACCAGGCTATGAAAATTTGGTTAGTGAAATCTTTCAACAGACTCAAGCTTATGCAGAGATAAATCAATACGGATCTGATTACGGCGCTTCTAATTGGTCGGAGCTACGACCTAAGATTAAAGAAAAATTCGCTCCTTGTCTCTCTTGCCGTTTCAATTTGATATGCGAAGGCCCTTGGAATGAATATGCTAACCGTTACGGAGGAGGAGAGTTTAAGCCTGTTTATGGAGAAAGGGTCAATGACGTGCGCCAAGTAGCCAATCTAAATTTCCGAAATCAATTTGTCTTGGCCGGCAAATTAATCTAAAAGCTGATAGTGGTCTGATTTCAGGCAGCTATTCGGCCCTTAATGTTAATTTTAATTTAATATATGAGCACGTTTCTACTTGACAAAATAGAGTAAAATACTTACGTACAATGGCGGTTTTTTTTAACTTAATACGGTGAGAATTCTCCACCTCTATAGGTGAGAGACGAAACCGTATCCACCAAGTTTGTGCGAGCAATTGAAGGTAGGCAATATTTTTGCCTAATATTACAATTAGATAATTACCGTAAATCATACGGAAAGTTACGCCTGTGAAGAAAGCATAAGACTTTATACTTTTAGGTATAAAGCGATTTTCATAGAAACAGGAAGCCCCCACTTAGACCACCGATAGGCATTAGGTGGAGGTTATGTTCACTTAGGAGGGTTGTTTATGCTCAATAACATTCAGCAAGCAATGAATCGTATAGAGCAAATTGAGAAACGTCTGGATAAAGAGCCAGAGGTAAATTCACTCGCCTTTTCTCAAATGTTTGAACGGGTGAATAAGGCTCCTGTGCCCCAAGCTCTCGCTCAGCCTCAAGCTCCTGTCAATTTAAATGACATTCAAGGCGTAAATCCTCAATTATGGAGCTTAATGAATAGTCAAAATACCGGCGTTATCGATCCTTCGAACTTTGGCAATGCTAAAGTTGGTGAGATGGGAGTAAAGCCCTTAGCGCAAAATACTTCGGTCTCTTGCGGTCAAACCAGTGTAGCTATGGCTGTAAATGCTCTTACCGGTCAAAACTTAACAGATTATGATATTAACAATAAGTATGGTTTTGAACTTCTTAACGCTTTGAATTCTGAGTGCGGAAAAGCCGGCTATAATTGGAAAGACGGTGGCGACCTTAATGCCGGTTCTTGGGAACTTATCGATCATAAAGTTAATCAGGAAAAAACCCCTGTTATTGTAGCTTTGAACGGCCCAGAGTTTTCTCCCTCCGGTCGAGGTCATATCGTCACTATTGTCAAAACCGAAGGTGATACCGTCACCATAGCTGATCCGGCTACCGGAGAGTTACGTACTACCACTAAGCAAGCTATGAATACGGCTCCTCAACATCCAGATGGTAACTTCGTTTTCTATGCTAACAGGATCGAAGCCCCTCAAAGCGATATTTACATGGCTTCCGCTCAATAGATTCCTAGTTATATCAAAACCTACATATACGATAAAGCCTCCCGAAATTGTCAATTTGGGGGGCTTTATTGTATATAAAAAAAATATATTTTTAAGGTTCTTTAAGTTGTTGCAAAGTTTCCTCAATTTCTTTATCTTCAGGTTTGACAATTTTAGCAGCCGATAAAAAACACTTAGCTTTACGAAATACAGATGCAGCTTCTTCCTTCCGACCGACCATATTAAGGCGCCTTCCTTGCTCCAGTAAATAGATCGCGGCCTCTTTCAAATTGGTAGATAAAGATTGTTCTAACTTACAAGCTTTAACTAAGTACTTTTCGGCACTATTATCGCTATTTTCAAGCAAGGCTAATTCAAAGCGCTGTAAGTAACAAGACACTAGTTGATTTTTTATGTCTTTATAGCGGAAGTCAAATAAATCGTCACCAGTCAAAAGTTCTTCGGTGAAAACTGAAAAAGCATTCTCCAGAACTTTTTCTGCTTTTTTAACTTGCCCCTGACGTGCATAGACACGTGCCAAATTGGCATAAGAATCAGGTGAATTCTTGCTATCTAGTTCCAGAGAACGTTTGTAAGTAAGCTCAGCTCTTGGTAAGTCGCCGCTAATCTCAAAAGCTTGTCCCAAAATACTTTGTACAGAAGCTCTATGGGGATCGGCTGCAGCTGCTTGAATGGCGCAGAAACGAATACTCTGGGCTAAATTTTTGGCTCTCTCTTCGCTATCACATTGATTTAGGGTAAGTACAGCCATTTGTCGCCAATATTCGCCTATCTTGGGGTCATACTCAGAAGCCCAACTATAACATTGTCTGGCTTTATCCGCTTCTCCCATATCAAGATAGATCTTACCTATGGTACTGTAGTACTGTCCTCCCCAAGCTTGTCCAGTTAAACAAAATGCTGCTACTAAAGCAATTACAGGCACACAATTACTACCAATAAAGTAACGTTCGCCATTACTCCAGCCATCTAAGCAACTATTTTTTTCAAATTCACTATAGCTCGGTATCCCCCAAGCCACACCAAGTAAAGTAACTCCCCATATAGGTAATGTGAAAACATGATTGTCTATATCTATTTGGGAATGCAAAAGCAAGGCCGAGGCGCCCAAAGCACATGATAGACGAGCAAGACGTAATCTAGCAGAATCACTAGATAATTTTTTTATAATGTTGCTGAAAATAAAAGCGGCCAATAAATAAAATATTATAAAGGATAGAGCCCCACCTTCAGCGAGCAAATCACAACTAAGTGAATGAGAACGCTTAGAGAACCAGCGGAAATCCGTTTGAAATGCAGGATAGAAACGCTCAAAATTGCCAGCTCCCACCCCCAAAACGGGATGAGCCCAAGCCATTTTTAAGGAGGCTTTATAAAATTGATATCGTGACGCCAGTGAAGAATCGTGGCTGCTACCTAGTTCCTGTAAGTGCTGCGCTCCTTGAGCAGCCATGGTATCGACTTGGACAAATGCAACTATGCCACAGATAAGTGCCAAGCAAACCCCACAAACCGTAGCTAGAGTGCGTCCTCCACTTCTCCCCCGAAACAGTCTGCTACAGGTCAAAACAAAAGCGACAACGATACATGTAAGTGCCAAAGAGAAAAAACGCGTCCAAAGAAAAACTGACGCAAGCAACAATATAGTGATAGCTCCGCCGAGCAATACAGCAGAACGCTGACTGATTTTTTTGTCGGATAAATAAGCAAAAAGAACGGCCCAGGCAGCCAGTAACAGGCAAAGTAATACCAAGCAGGAACGACTATAAGTGAGAATAATGAGCGAAATAGCGGAAATTATAAACAGAGATTGAGCACAAACTTTAGCTAGAGCACAATTTTCTTTTGTATTCTCCAGCTCACAGCAAGCTTCTGCCAAGCGCAACAACCCGCAAGGAGCAATCATCAGCAAAAAAATAGCAAAAATATTTTTATTGTAAAAACTGCCAGAAATGCCATCAGAAGCTGGATTGGAGAAATAAAGGATCCAAGCACCAACCATCACTAAAAAGGCAATTATTTGCAAAAAATTAAGTGCGAAATAGGCTGTGTTTTCTGCACAAAATGTTTTAAGAGACGATGTGCCAGTAGCACGCTCTCGCAAAGAAAATTCTCGAACTAAAGAAGATACTAAAAAAAATAAAGCTGCTACCGACGCATAAGAGCAAACATCAAGCAAACTCTCGTAGAAGCAAACACTAAAATAGGCCGATAGACCATTTAAAATAAGCAAAATAGCCACGCCCGTACCGACAACTAACCCAGGTTTAGAGCGCAAACGGGCCACAGAAAGCCACAATAAAGAGGCAATAAAAATGAGCATAGAAAGCGCACCACGCCCCATACTCATCATAGCTCCAGAGTCAGAATCAAAAATAACATGCCCCCAGAAGTCAATTAAACTGATACCGGATACAGGAGCCGAGCTGAGCGCACCGTTACTATAAGCTTGAGCTAAGGATGTTATGGCAGGGAAAGCCAAAACTCCCAAGGCAGATACCAAAGCACCATAAGTGCTTATATTAAAAACAATGCGCTCTGCTTTCAATTAACAAAAACCAGCCAATTCTGTCCGGCAGCGCTCTACTCGCTGGCGCAATACGCCAAGAGTAATAGAGCGACCGTCGACTAACATGTAATAAGAATCATTTATCTGCTGCATAATAATCGAGCAATTCTTGCTTTCACCAATCAAAACAGCCAAACGATTCTTACCTTCATAATTAACAACTTTCAAACAATCGGCAGCCTTTACGGCTAAGCCTTCAACGCCTTCAAACTCACCTTCGGCAGCAACCAAACGGCCACGCGAGGTAAAAATAATAGCCCTGACACTTCCCTTTATGCGACACATATTAGCCAAGGGCTCCACAAACATAGCTTCCCTGGCCAGTTCATCTTCATTGGGCACATCGGCCTCAGCTTCAGCCTGAGCCACTTCTACAGTCTCGACAGCAGCTTCTACAAGCTCGGGAGCTTCAGAAACTACGCCAACAGCGGCTCCATTGCTCTTAGGTTCAACTTCGGAATCTGCGGCAATGGTTGGTTCAGAATCTTCCACCTCGACAGCGATTGCAGGCTCACTCTTAGGCTCAACTTCAGGGGTGATTTGAACTTTTTCCTTGTGCTCAGACTCAATACCATCAGAAGCTTGAACTTGACTTTGACGACTTTCTTTATTGCGCTTACGCCTAGATTTTTTACTACGCTTAGAGTGTACTTCTTCCACTTCAGATTCACTGTCGGAGGCAATCTCAACCTCTTTATCTATAGAATCATGAGCAACTTCTTCAGTCTTAGATTCGGACAAACTTTCAACCGGCTTTACATCGGCAGAACCGGCAGGCAAGAAACCAGGCATGTCTATAGCCAACGATTCCCAACCATTCATAATTTCCAAATAATCGTTAACACGCTCAGCACGCTTCTGAGCTTCATTTAAGCAATAAAGCAAAATAGGCTCAGGGTCGCTTATCCCATTAGTAGCAATAGCTTCATATTCTTGTACTTCGCGACGATATAAATCGCGCTCATTGCGCACATTAATAAGCTCATCACTCAAAGCAGCTCTGGAAGGCACAAAAGCCAACCTAGGGGCAATATCCTCAGGAGCACTCTCTTTATCGTTAAGCAAATGCAAAAGAACATGACCTTCGATATTTATAGAGTCGATCTGAAACAGACGACGCAACTCTTCATAAGACTCGCGATAAAGAGACTGCAAATAAAATATCTTCGCCAAAGCCAAACGTGCCTCAGCCGTATCTTTTTGTTTGAGTGTTTTCTGGAAAGTGATCAAGGCCTCGAAACGCAAATCGCGGCGAAGACAATCCAGCGCATAAGTAAGCATCAAATCGACATTATTGGGATCGCTATCCAGCAAACGGCGATTTCTCTGAATTTGCCTTTCCAGAGTTGTCATTACTTCCATTTTAGTTTCCGGCCTCACTATTCATCATTTAATTGTCACAGACATAACAAGAAACAGACTCGTCGAGCTCGGCTCAGCCCTTACATTTCGGCTAAAACTGCCTCTATGTTCTTCTTGCCTTTGCGAATTTCCAAACGCACACGCCCCTGATTACTGCTATCAGTGCCGGTGAAAACTATCAGCATAGCCCCGCCGACCAATTCCTCGATCATAAGTTGCTTGTCATCTAAGACTACATGGTGTCTGTCCAATTTGGAAGTTCCCAACTCTACGGCCAAAGCATTTATTTTAGGTATAAACTCCTTAAAATTCCTAGCCAAAGGATCGCTCTTCACTGCTTCACTAAGTTCTTCAGCCAAGACCTCACAATCTTTGCTCAAAATACAAGCACCTAAAACTCCATCCAAGCGCTGAAAACTTTGCAACAGAGACGTCAACTGAGACATGCTCTCTCCTTCCAAAATTGCTTATTTCAAGGAACAAATATGCTTCTCCGATGCCTAAAGGCAGGAGAGAAGCACTTACCACAAACTCTACAGAGGACGAATCGAAATATTATCTCCTTCGGCAAGTCCCATCTTCTTCATCATAGCAGGCGTCAAGCCGGCTCTATCACCGAACTTGGAACCGGCCTGACACTTGTACTCATACAAGGAGCCGTCCGGAGTCTCAATTTCCACAGAGAACGTAGATTTTACATCGGCGATATTCCATTCGCGCACAATATAGTTATCCACTTTAACAACATCGCTAGCTCTAAGGAAACCGCCATCAGATTTGACAATCAAAGTCTTAATCTTCTCGAGCTCTTCTTCTTTGGCGCTGCGTTTAATGTCAATTTCTTCGACACGCTCGGCATAAACGCTCATAGTAGCACCGTCACTGTCAAATTCGAAATTTAGAATTCTATCCACAGCCTCAGTACCACTGAGAATTTCCCCATAATTGTAGCAAAAACGATCGCGCACAACCTCGCCGTTATTTATAGCCAGGTAATAAGTACCTTCGCGAGTGGACAACTTCATCAAGCCACTATACCCGCCATCCTGCATTTTTTCTAAAATACGCGGCATATCACGCTTCTTTACCTCATAATCGACATAAAGAGGCTGAAATGCGAATATACCAGTAAGAACACTGACTATACGTTTAGAAGTCACATAACTGGAACACTTAATTTCGTCAAGCTTAATGCGATTAAGCAAACGCTGCTCTAACTGCAAACTGACCAAACCAGTATCGTTATCAACTTCCAAAACTTGAGCTACGGTTCCGTTATCGTAAAAGATATAAGCAGATGAATTTTCCAAATCTAACTTAACATATCCGGTGAAGCCGTCATTGGATAAGTTAGTCTGCATCTCACGCATATTGTCATAAGACAACGACACGTCTTCAATTAAGATATTGCCTTTAGGGATATACAACTGGAGAACCTCCGTCGAACTTCACGCTGTTATGGGGTCTGAGTAGGCGGAAAACCGCCACGCTTAATATCTAAAGATTGACCGCGAATACCTCCGCGAGCAGCCCCCTTATGTTCCATATCATTAGCTAGTGCTTTCCAGGATTCTCCGGATGCAGCGGGAGCAGCGGAACGAGTAGCCCCCGTCCCTCCCCCAAAAGGAGCAGAAGGACGAGCAGCTCCAGTAGGAGGAGCCACAGGACGAGCGGCAGAGGCCCCGAGTCCCATATTTAAACCGCCATGCTTCGGTGACGAAAAACCGGCCGGAGGCGAAACAGGAGATTTAGGCGGTGCAAAACCTACGCCGGAAGCGGAAGGTTTGGGAGGCGCAAAACCTACGCCGGGAGCGGGAGGTTTCGGAGGCGCAAAACCTACGCCGGGAGCGGGAGGTTTCGGAGGCGCAAAGCCCACACCGGAACCAGGAGATTTTGGAGGCGCAAACCCAACGCCGGGAACAGGAGGTTTAGGAGGCGCAAAACCTACGCCGGGAGCAGGAGGTTTCGGAGGCACAAAACCCACACCGGAACCAGGAGGTTTGGGAGGTGCAAACCCTACACCAGAACTCGAAGTTTTTGGAGGCGCAAACCCTACACCGGAGCCAGGAGATTTCGGAGGGGCAAAGCCTATACTCTGCTGTTTGGCCGGAGCTCCGAAACCGACAGCACCAGACGATGACGGCGGCTTGGGAGGTGTACCAAAACCAATAGCTCCACCGGGAGCATGGCCAAAACCTCCTGTCCTCTGTCCGGAGACGCCAGCATTGACGGCAATAGTCGCACTCCCGTCAAAACTAGGAATCTCTTTGTCGCGACGAGTAATACGATCGTTGCTGTTTTTCACAGGTTCTATATTTTTATACGGTTCAAACTTCTTGGCACCAGGAATATCACTGCCGACCTTTTCTGTTTCGGGAGCTTTCGAAACAAAAGCCTGAGCTTTATCTTCTTCCTCTTGCTTATCTTCATCAGCAGAGCTAGCTTTATTGAGAAGAGCTTTAAATGGATCCTCAGTTTCATCTAAAACAGGAGGCGTAAAACGCGACTCCTTTTCTGTCTTTTCCTCTTCTTCAGGCTCGGGCTCAGGCAGAACCCCACCATTCTGACGAAGCTGAACAGTTACCCATACTTCCCAACACAGACAAATTACAAACACGGCCACAGCCGCTCCACAAACAATCTGCAAAGTCAACATATGAGAAGCTAAAAACTGCACAACTCCACTCTCACCAGCAGCAGCTTCGCCTCCCTGAGCCCACGCCCGGCAAGATTGACAGAAAAATGCCACAACAGCGCCCACAGCAGCTACACCCCTGCGTAAAGCTAACCTATATGGAGCAATGGAGTAATTCATGAAAAAACTATTCCTACTCCTCTCCTTCGAAATAGTAATAACTGTCGTCATAACCGTTGCCTTCGCCGGAAATACCATCACCGACCTTCTCAAATAACTCGCTTAAGCGTTCGGCAACGTCGCGATATTTGATATCTACGGCATAACATTCCTGGAAGGCTTGTATAGCATCATCATAGCGCCCTTCAGCCTGCAGAATAATGGCCAAATTGTAACGCAAATCGAGTAGTTCTTCATCACTGAATCCTGGCTGTTCCATAGTCTTTTGCAGCTGCTTGATAGCCAAATCACGATATCCTTTATCCTGAAAAGCCATAGCCAAATTATTGACGGCTATCAAAACCTTAGCCGGATCGGTAATGGCCTTATGGAACTCATCAATGGCTTCTTCCAAGAAGCCCAGCTGTCTAAAGAATTCACCCATCTTGATATGATAGGATGCGTCATTGGGCTGACAATCCAAAGCCTTGCCGTATTCTTCAGTAATCTGTCCAACCAAACCTTTGGCAAAGATCTGACGAGCTAAGCCGGCAGCTTCCTCCAACTTACCATCCAAAGCGTAAATAATGGAAACACGCGAAAGGGACTGAGCTCTATCGGGCTCCATTTCCAACACCTCTTTGTAAATAGGACAGGCTTCGTCACGATAGCCACGCTCAAAGAGAATATTAGCAATACGCTCAACGGTTTCCGGTGAATGGTTATCATAAACACGAACCTCTTCAAAAATAGGACGTGCAGACTCTATACCCCGATAATCTATCAATAATCCAGCCATCTTAAAGGCCAGCTCTACGCCGCGTTTGGTCATATCGTGATTGACAGCCAAATCAACACCGCGACGGTAGTAGGCTATACCTTGTTCGATGTCACCCAGCTCTAAATTAGCGTCGGCAATGGTAATAACCGTGTCAAGGGCTTCACTCCACTCTTCCAAACGTTCCATAATCGAAGCTAAACGATCCTTGACAATCAAAGCCAAATCCGTTCTGCCTGCAGCAGTGAAGCGTCCTTCGAGTTCCTTAAGAAGTCCAATGCCTTCAGTTACGTTTTTATGACGGAAGAATCCGTCGCTCAACTTTACGAAGAGCATGTCAGTATACTCTCGACGACCTCGACGCAAATATTCTTCCAAAGCTTTAAGATAATTAGCCTGGGCTTCTTTCCACTCATCAGCTTCGACTTGCTCGTCGCCTACACGCTCCAAATACTCCAAAGCCGCTTCCCACTGCTGATTGGCATTAAAAGCTTCCGACAAAGTTTGAAGTACCTTTACCACATTTTCATGGTCGGAACGCCCCTTATATGCAGGAATGAGCTCTTCAAGCAATTGTTGTCCTTCTTCGAGGTAGCCGGCTTTCAAGAACATACCACCCAAACACTGACTAAGCTCAAGGTTAAGCGGTTGCAGAGACTTAACTTCACGTACACAAGTCAAGGCCTCTTCCAGCTCTCCTCTGTCAAGATGGATACCCAATAACACACGATAATTTTCAATAGCCTCTTCCAAGCGCATATTGCGAGCCAACAGTGTAATCAACTGACGACGATGCACAATATCTTTGCTATCTAAGTCTAAAATTCTGTGTAGTACCTTCTGAGCAACCTCATTGAGGTTTTGGCGCAAATACTCACCTGCCAAGAAGGAAAAATGTTCCAAAGCCTGGGCAGTCTGACCATGCTGGGCCCAAATTTCTCCTAATCGGTAACGAGCGTTGAGATTGCCGGGGTCTATTTCCAACAAGCGAGTGTAAATATCTACAGCAGAAGTCGCATTACCTTCCTTGCGAAAACGTCCAGCCAGCACCAACAGCCCTTCGCAAGCGCGTTCCAATTTGCCTTGAGCGGCAACTTCCTGGCATAACCGCATCCTAATTTCTACATCCATCGGATGATAGGCCAACAAATCGGAATAGAGACGTTCGGCTTCAAGGTGATTACCCTTTTCGGAAACAGTTTCAGCCAAATTGTAAATCTCCTGACGCGCTTTAACCATATTGCCTGCTGTCAAGAACGAATGCACTATGCCATCTAAATATTGTTGTTTTTCCGGCATACCGTCAGGCAACTTAACTACAAGTTCTCTTAAATTATCAACTAAACCGTTAATTTCATACTTTTGCAACAAAATACGCAAGAAAGAAAGCTTCTCTGGATCATCAGCATCAAGCAACATAATATCTCGCTCGGCGTCTTCGAAGCGATTATTATTAAGATAAGCTTGAATAATACGACGCATATAGCGAGAGCAAACTTCGGTTTTAGGTGGTAAACCAGCAACTTCTTGAGCAGCTTTATCTATATTACCGTCCTGAAGGTAAGCCTCGATAAGCTGTCCCATAAAGGAATTGCGAGCAGGATCGCTTTCATCGAGTTCTTTAATGCAATTCATGGCGTCATTCAACCTGCCTGATTGCATTAAACCAGAAATTTGGCGCATAAAGAAGTCGTGATAAGACTCGTCACCAGGAGGTAACTTAGCCATCTCGGTGGCCGCGTCCTCAAAACGCCCCATTTCCTGATAAGAATTAATTAGACGACGCTGAAAAGAAAGACGCAAAGAATCATCATCGGGCAAACGATCGATAAGAGCCACAGCACTTTCCATATTCGAAGCGCCCAAGTAAAGCTCCATAAGGCGAGTCACCAGCTTATTGCGCTCTTTATCAGAGCGAGGCACGAGCGTTACCACGCGATCGGCCTGGGCCAGCTCACCTAAATCGAGATAGCGCTTAAGAAGTTCCTTATGGAAGGACACCAAACGATCGTCGTCTGGTTCCAGACCGCTAATGTAATTTTCGGCCTCTTCGGTGCGATTTTCTTCTAAACAACGCTCAATAATTTTATAAGCGAAGGCCTTCTTCTCAAAATCATCCTCAGGAAGAATATGAATTTCTTCCATGGCCTGATCATAAACACCCTGTTCAAGATAATACTTAATTAAACGTTTACGCACATCATAGCGAGCCGGATCGTGGTCCAAAATGGTACGATAGGCAGCAATAGCTTCATCCCAATGGCCCAAAGCAGCATATTCCTCAGCCAGATAATTCATAGCGATCATATCATCGGAATTATTATCGACTAAGCGAGTCAACTCATTAACAGCCCCAATATGGTTGCCCTGACTGCGCAAAGACAGAGCCACTTGGTAACGCAAATCAGAAGTCTCGGGGAACATCTCTACCAGTTGGTGTTGAAACTCGATAGCTTGCTCATCTAATCCGCTTTCCTGATACAGACGAACAACTTCCTGGTATTCAGAGAGAGCTTCCGTGCCCATATCTTTGCGACGATATTGATCTCCTAAGAGACGCCTTGCCTCAGTATTATCAGGCTCGATTTCTATAAGTTTGCGCAAAGTAGCAATAGCTTCATCAATACCACCCTTATCAACATATACTCTAGCCAAATAAAGTTGATTTTCGGCTGCTTGCGCAAACATACCCTTTTTGAGCAAATTTTCTATTAAGTGAACTCTGAGACTGACGTTACCGGGATCATTGTCTAAAGCTTTCCCATAAATAGCGATCAGCTTAGTTCTGGCCTCGTCGTCCGCTGGATTTAACTCGATAGTCTTCTCCAAATACCCCATAACCTTATCGGAGAACCCTTCGTCTTCGCAAATCTGAGCCAAAGTGAAATAGGCTGCACAGGCCTTTTCTACATAACCCTCAGCAGCATAAATATCACTGAGACGAACTAAAATATCCTTATTGCGCGGCTCAAATTGTAAAATACGCTCATAAGCTCTTATGGCATCAGTATACTCTCCGCGCTGCACAAAAAGCTCACCGGCATTACGAAACCAGACAACGGTATTTTGCGGAGAGCGTCCAATGCGCAAGAACACTTCACCGAGCAATTCATAAGCGCTGGCAGCTTCACTGCTGGCCAAACGGACAACTTCCTGAAACTCAGAAATAGCTTCCTTGTTTTTATTGTCCATCATTAAGGCGCGCCCCATAGCCATGTGGGTATCCCAACGGCTAGGATCCAAATCCAAGCTGGGACGCAACCACTTAATGGCCTCCATGTAGCGACCTTCATTAAGATAAATAGTACCCGTCTTAGCGAAGATCTCAGGTTTTACCTGGGCCACCAAATTTTGAATTTCACCAAGTCTATTACCGCTGATACCTTGACTTTGAGCCATTTTCTCCAAGTTAAGGATATCTTTATAACTGTCTATAGCCTTCTCGGCTTCTCCGGCGGCCGCAAACAGCTCAGCTAAGGCCATATCCTGACTGATAATAACTTGGAAATCCAAAGCTTTCTTCGCAGCTGCGAGTACGCTCCCGCGTATTTTTACATCATCAGGATCCTGACTGACCACTTGCTTGTATATTTCTCGGGCCTCTTCCCAATTGCCAGCACCAACGAGTTCATCGGCCTGCTGAATAAGGGACTCCATATTGCTACGATCTGTCATTTTTTCTCCGATTCCATTGACGCTCCTCATACCCGCAGGCAGAGGATTCTTGAGAAATTTGGCATTCAAGACGCCCCTGTTCTCAAAGGGCTTGCCAAAGGCCTCACCGTGCAGTATTTCAGTTCTGAAATTCCGCTCATTCGACTCGAGGCCTTATGGCATACTTGAGAGTTTCACTATTTGCGACGAGGAGGAGCACCTCTTCCTTTGGAAGCACCTCCGCCAACAGCGATTTTAGCTTGCAAATCTTTCACTCTAGCTTCAACGTCGCGGTAAGTGACGTCAAAGGCCAAAATGCTCTTGAACTCGGTCAGAGCCTCTTGGAGGCGGTCAGTTTGGTAGAACAACATAGCCAGGTTATAGCGAAGTTCAAGATAATCTTGCTCCGCATGTCCTTTAGTGTCCAACCCTAAACGGAACTGACGAATAGCCATTTCACGCATACGAGGCATCTTGATAAAGGACAGACCCAGCATGTTGCGTGAGCGTAATTCTAAATCTCTGTCAACATGAGTCTTCTGGAATTGCTCAATAGCATCACTAATACGATTGAGATGGTAGCAAAGCTCACCATAGTTGAACCTAGTAGTCAAATCAGCTCCATCTTGGGCAATCTTATCCAGAAATGATTGACAAATACCATCGATAACTTTCTTGCCAACTTCCTTATCTATTGATTGAAGTTTAAGCAAAACGGATGCGGCCTCTTTAGCTTTGCGCTGTCCCACTAACAGTTGAGCGTAGCGGCTCATCGCCGACGCGTCACCGGGATTCAACTCGAATACCTTTTTATACTCTTGCATGGCTCCGCTTACGCTCTGCAACTGTTCATCATAGAGTTTAGCCAAGCGACAATGCAAATCAGCACGTTCGGGAGCCAACTCGATGGCTCGACGCAAATAACGGACGGCCTCACGGCACTCTCCCTTAGTTTCATGGATTTCATCCAACGTGAGCAATTCGCTAAGCATATTGTCACGCTGATCATCCAAAGTATAGAAGGAAAGTAATTTTTCACGCAACTCTACCGACGAAGGATCGGCTTCTACCAAATGCCTATACATTTCAATAGCCTGAGCATATAAGCGTTCAGACTGATAGCGTTCAGTTAAGGGCTTAACCTGAATCATAGCTGCGGCCAAATCACCTTTTACCAAATAGCAATCTACCAAACAGCGACGAGCTTCATAGTGGTTGGGATCCTTCTGAACAATAGATTCGTAAAGCTCGATGGCTTCTTCAATTTTGTCCTGTTCTTTATAAAGACCAGCCAGACTAAACTGTTCAGTGATAGCTTTGTCGTGACGTCCCAAGTTCTGATACAAACTGATCAACAGACGACGCTCATCGAAATTATCAGGCTCTAAGGAAACTAACTTCTCGCAAACAGTTAGGGCCTCGTCCCACTTCTTCTCTTGGTTGTAACGCTCGGAAAGTATGCGATAATAAACTATCGCTTCACTTACGCTGTCGTGATCCTCATAAACCTTCGCTAAACGTTCCACGAAAGCAGGGTCATCAGAAAGCTCAATCAGTTGTTTGAGAGCAGAGATGGCATTATCGACACTATCTAAGGAAAGAGCCGTATCTACGAACTGACGCAAATGATGGATGGCTAAATCGATCTTATCCTGAGCGATAAAGCGATCGATCAAGAGACGACGAGCTTTGAAGTTCTGTGGATCTAAACTCAGTATCGTTTGCAACACGTCAACTACATCGGCGTATTGTTCATTCTTAGTATGGAGCTCTACTAAATCGAAATACACATTGACAGCTTCGTCAAAATCTTCATTCCACAAGTGAGCACAAGCCAAACGGTGGCGCAAAGCCACGGAATCAGGTTTACGACGCAAGATCTGGCGATATTGGTTAATGGCATCATCCATTAAACTAAAACGCAGATGCACATCGGCCAAGTCGGTACGTAAGACCAAATTCTCGGGAGAATTTTCGATAGCGCGACGATAATCTCCAATGACCGTGGTAACATCGGCACCGACCAATTTTTCACGCAGATGCTGAGCCTCTTCCAAATACTCGGGAAGAAGTTCAGATTCCACGGAAAGTGAACATAAGCCGTCGTCAACCGACGATTCTGCTGCAGCTTCGACAGCCTCGACAAGCTGAGTAGCCTCAGCTGTCTCAATAGCAGGCAGTTCAGTTTCAGTCGCCGCAGACTCAGCCACAGCGGCAGTAATAGATTCGTTTCCAGCTTCAACCACGACAGCAGGCTGCTCAACTTCAGCCGCTTCGACGATAAGTTGTTCGGCCTCAATCTCGGTCTGTTGTGCAGTTGCATCTGTCTCAATAACAGATTGCTCAGCCTCAACGCCTTCGGACTCAATAACCTCTGCAGCAGGCTGCGCAACCTCAGCAGCTTCAGCTTCGACTACAACAGCAGGCTGCTCAACTTTGTCAACCTCGGCAGTAAGTTGTCCGGCCTCGATCTCGGGCTGTTGTGCGATTGCATCTATCTCAATGGCAGATTGCTCAGCCTCAGCGTCTTCGGACTCAATAACCTCTGCAACAGGTTGCTCAACTTCAATAGTCTCAGACTCAACTGCCTCTGTAGCGGGCTGTTCAGTTTTATCAACTTCAACTTCGGCTACAGCAACAGATTGCTCAGCCTCGACAGCACCGGCAACAAGTTGGTCAATCTCAACATCAGACTGCTGTGCGACAGCGCTCGAGCCGATAACCTCAGCTGCCGGTTCAACAATATTATCGGCAACAGGTTGTTCAACTTCAGCCACTTCAGATTTAACAGCAACTTCGGAGCTCTCATCAGCTTTGGCTAAGCTGACCACAACAGTGGGCTGGACATTCTCGGCCACTTGTTCAGAAACGACTTTACTCTCGACAGTACGTCTGTGTCCACGACGTCCTTTGCGTTTACCACTAGTCCGAACTTGTTCAGCTTCTTCGCTCTTACCACTTTCTTGAATAATAAGCTCAGAAGTACCACTCCCGACAAGCTGTTCGCCTTCGGGATGAGCTTCCAGAGGCTGAGCTTCGGGCTGATAATCGTAACCGCCAACAAGCTGTTCGCCTTCGGGTTGAGCTTCCAGAGGCTGAGCTTCGGGCTGATAATCATAACCGCCGACAAGCTGTTCGCCTTCAGGCTGAGCTTCCAGAGGCTGAGCTTCGGGCTGATAATCGTAACCGCCGACAAGCTGTTCGCCTTCAGGCTGAGCTTCCAGAGGCTGAGCTTCGGGCTGATAATCGTAACCGCCGACAAGCTGTTCGCCTTCAGGTTGAACTTCCATAGGCTGAGCTTCGGGCTGATAATCGTAACCGCCAAC
>CAKTUZ010000028.1 GCA_934621605.1 uncultured bacterium
ACAGGGCACTTACACAAGCTTCATAGTTAAAAGCTGCTATTCTGTTTTCAAAACTTTGCTTAGTTGCTTGTCGCAACTGCCCGAGTATATTACTGCCACCTGCCTTCCCTGTCAAGCCCTTTAGCCCAAATTAACGAATAATTCCATAGGCCAGTTTATTTAATACCTCATCAGGATTGCCATCACCAACAATATGACCATCCTTAAACAATACAACTCGCTGACATTTAGCCGCTACATCAGGCTCGTGAGTCACCATTACAATAGTCAGTCCTTCTTTGCTGTTAAGCTCTTGAAATAGAGCCATTACTTCATCAGAACGTTTTGAGTCAAGATTACCGGTAGGTTCATCAGCCAAAATGAGAGCCGGATTAGTGACCAAAGCTCTGGCAATAGCAACACGCTGCTGTTCACCGCCTGAAAGCTGCGTAGGAACATGATAAATTCTTTGTTCCAAACCAACTCGACAGAGAGCTTCTTTGGAACGACGCAGACGCTCCTCAGCCTTAATATGAACTCCTGTATAGAGCAAAGGAACTTCTACATTCTCTATGGCGGAGGTTCTGGCTAATAAGTTGAAGCCTTGAAAGACAAAACCAATATTTTTATTGCGAATTAAGGCTCTTTCATCATTACTTAAATGGCACACTTCTTGATTATTAAGTTTGTAAGATCCAGAAGTCGGCTTATCCAAACAGCCAAGAATATTCATCATAGTCGATTTCCCCGACCCCGACGGCCCCATAATGGCGACCATTTCACCTTCTTGCACATCAAGATCTACACCACGCAAAGCGTGTACTTCAACATCTCCGCCAATTAAATAAGTACGAGTCAAACCGCGTATGGATATAACAGACACAGTGCCTCCCTATAGACAGACAAAGGATTGCAATCTAATCATTTATGCTGGCTTGCCACGAAATATTACGAGCTCCTCCCACATTTATCACACCTTTAATTAACTTACCGTGACGCGAAGCTTTCCAGGTAGCCCCCTCGGTCGCTACTCCGTTGCCAAACCTGGCATTAAAAGCAGCTTGCTTACCTTTAATTACACAAGTGCCGCCCATGTTTCCCAAATGATCAATAGTTCCATTCAAAACATATTCAATGTTCCAAAGGCTACCTTCTCGTCCCGAATCAGCAATTGTCTCTAAAACTCTGCCACTAACTTCAAAATTTCGTACTTTCAAGCGACAGTTATTATCAACAAAGAGAGTTCCACTGCCATCCATACTGGGAACATGCGGCAAACAGTATCTGCCGCTGGCATTGAGAGTCTTGGTGCTCAAATTCAAAGAATAATCATTTAAAGTTATAGTTCTAGAAAAAGGCTTGTGTCTCTGCGTAAAAACTCTGCCGGAAGAACTCAAAATAGCAGTTTTTACATTAATAGGCCCGGAAAAAGTAATAACAGCGTACAGACGAGCCATGCCATCAGTAGGATACCAACTAAAACGTATCTCCCCACTCCAATCATTGGTACGATAATGACTGGAAGCTGAAATAGTTATGTCCTGAGCGTCCAACTTAGATATGCAACCGTAGACCTTAGTGACTGCCTTCATAACTTTAGGATCATCCCAGTCGAGAATGATATTTAACTCCCTACCCAAATTGCGCAATCCGGATAAAAAGATACTGACTCCTCCCTTATGCTCAGCATAACACTGTACTAAATCGATGGATTTAAACCTAGCTAATTCGGCCCCTTGAGCTTGTTTGACGACCACCAAATAAGCTTCAGGAAACGTGTTCAATAGAGAAGAATCACTATAAAAAGCCCTAAACAAAGTAGAAGAAATACTTGAAGCCGTAAATTTACGTAAATCGGCACTAGAGCCATTTTCAGTATTGATTTTTTCCAGAGTTTGCTTACCCAGGCTGGCAAATAAATTACGAAACTCTAAATTTTTTTGAACGGCCAAAACTTGTGCAGGCAACAGGAGACACAACAAACTGAGCGACAAGGCAACTCCTATAGCCCGCAATCTGCGCCTGGTTGCCGAAATACGCACCGTCGAAATAGGAATTATCATCCTTTTAAAAATCATAAACACCCTCATCAGCATTTTTATTCTGCTGACGCTCCCCGGGAATACCTTTTATATTGCCGCCGTCAATCGGCTCGTCAGGTATAGCCAACAATTCTTCTGTCTCTTCACTTTCAGGGGGCCTTCCAACGGATTCCGTAGCGGTAGTCTCTTTCTTACCGCTGCGACGCTTCAAAGCGCTAGCTCGAGATTGTACAGCCTCGCGGGTCTTAGCCTCGGCGTCTAATCTTTCTGCTTCACGCTTTTTCTGACGTTCTCTCTCTCTGGCCATCTGATGACTGTACTGCGGATTGGCACTTTCTTTAGCAGCTTCACGTTCAGCAGCTTCCTTGGCTTCTGCAGCTTCACGATCGGAAACCTGTGCCAAAGCTTTGGCAATTTTGCCATGCGGAGACACGTATTCAACATAATTCTTTATAAACTCATTACCGCAACGAGGGTTTAATACCAGATGAATGACATTTCCTTCGGCACGTTTAATATAAATAACATCAAGTAAGAAATCTTTTAAAACTAAATCTTCCAAGATTTTACGATGTACGGCAGGCAATTTACCTAAATTCAAATCGGCGGCCACTGCACGAAAATGAGTATCCTGACTGTCAGCTTTGCAAGCATTCTGATTCTTTTCCATGGCCCAAGCTCCAGAAAGATTTTGCAAAGGCAACCTCACATTGGGATTGCCACTGGCGGATATAAAACGTTGTTGCAAACAGGCCAAATAGCCGTAAAGTTCCGGAGAAGTATACCAACATTGAGTTTTAATTTCAGGGCTTAACTGAGGAATAACTTCTTTTACTTCCGATTTTTTCGCTTTATCGCCTTTAGCTTTAGCTTTATCGGCCGCTTTAGCCTGACTGACCTTTTGTACTACCTTTTCTGCTAAAGGTATATCGACTCCATAATTCTTAAATTTAGAGGAATCAACAACACAAAGCCAATTATTTTTCAAACCTTCCACTAATTTTTCACTGGAATCATAAATAGGTAATCCTCTTACCTCACACAAATCTAAAGGCAAATCATAGCGACTCTGTAAAGTTCTGACAAAATTTTCGCCAGACTTCAAACCTACATAGGAAGCAATAATCTTCCAAAGGTATAAATCAGATTCATCCCCCAACGCCAAGGACGAATTTTCTGCATTTACCCTATCACCGTAAACTGTACGTAAACCGCAAAGAATTTCTCTGGTATAAACATTATTCCACAAATCGAGATACTTGAGATCGTAAAGTTCCAAAGCTTCTAAAAGTCCCACTCGATTGGGATCAATCTCAGCATCAAGGTTCAATTCCTTTTCTTGACGCAAATAAGCATAAATTATATCGTCATTATTTACTACTCCGTTATGATAAGCGGAAATAGCTAAATCTATACGCTCTCCGTATTTAAAGAGTAAATATTTAAAAAACAGAACCGAATCTTCCAAATTACAATCAACCAAAAGACGCTCATCTTTCAATCGATTTTTCTCTGTTAACTCTTGATGACGCTCTTCACAATCGGCTAGCTTGGCAGCACGATCCAGCCTTTCAGCTTTAATTTTATCCTCTCTAGCTTCAGAAGTGCGCAATCTGGCCGCTTCAAGTCTCCATTCATCTGCTTTAGCTTTACCAAAAGAATGCGCCGTCTCTATGGCTCCAGGAGTCATTTGGCCTAAGCCTGCAGCATTGGCAAACGAAACTTTACTTACATCACCTGAATTTTCCCAACTAACAATAGCCCACATAGGATTAAAGGGAACATCTAGAGTAGTGCAAATTTCCTTGAGTTGGGCTTCTACCTGACGTGCAACAGCATGATTATCCAACAAGTTGTGTCTTGCTGTCTGATGATATACGATATAATGGTAGCCTAAAACAGTGTTAACAGTTTGCTCAACTTGCTTCTCATTATAAAAAGACAGAAGTTCTTTAACTCCGTTAACTACAGCCGCCCGTTCACGTTTGTTATATTTCTGCTTATAATAGTCATCCAATAAGGAAGCCCCTCGCTCATAAGGTGACGAATCTTCAATAAAAACACCATCTTCTTCTAAGGAAGAATCTTGAATTGAAGTTGCCGAACCGGCCACAGGCGCCGGAGCGTCCTGTTTTTTCGAACCAGAACAAGCTACTGCCCCGATCCCTAAAGAACCGATAAGCAAAACGGTGCACAATCTGAGAGCGAAGCGGCTGCGACCGATAACGACATCGCCCCCGCATTTCAAGTGGTCGAGACTAAACATAGCCTAACAATTTGTGGCCAAAGCTTGTCTTCCTTTTCAGCCTCACTTCTACTCAAGATACATATATAAAAAAATGATACAATGAAAAAAAATAAAAATAGGGGGAAAGATGCACACTAAACAGGACAATACATATTTGGGTAATTACGGAGAGAAAGAAGCTCTGCGTTATCTACAATCGGTGGGTATGCACATTATAGAAACGAATTATACTCTTCGCCGTCAACCCAAAACTAAAGGAAGCAAATTCCACAGCAAAGGCAATATCTTAGGGGAAATAGATATTATAGCCAAAGAAAACGATTTACTGGTCTTTATAGAAGTGAAATGGCGCAGCAACGATCGATTTGGACGGCCAATAGAAGCAGTAACACCAACTAAACAACGCCGCCTACGTCTCTTAGGTGAAGCCTATATAGCCATAGAGAAACCACACTTCAGCAAAGCACGTTTTGATGTAGTGGGTCTGATTGGTTTTCATCCTTACCTTAAAATAGAACATATACGCAACGCGTTTTAACAGATCTAAGCCCTTTTTATACCTATTTTTAACTTAAACAGAAATAGGTGCTCGCAAGGCTGAGTGACAGCGATAATTTTCTAAAGTAAAATCCTCAAATTCAAAATCTTCCAAACGACAACGTTCTCTATTGAGCTTCATAATTGGCAAAGCATAAGGTTCACGTTGCAAAAGTTCTTCAACTTGCTGCAAATGATTTAAATAAAGATGAGCGTCGCCTATGGTATGTACAAAATCTCCCGGTTCCAAAGAACATACTTGGGCAATCATCATAGTCAGCAAAGCATAAGAAGCAATATTAAAGGGAACCCCTAAAAAGACATCGGCGCTGCGCTGATAGAGCTGACAAGATAAACGTCCGTCATTCACATAGAATTGAAATAAAACATGACAAGGGGGTAAAGCCATCTCTTCCAGTTGGCCGACGTTCCATGCGCTCACAATCAAGCGTCTAGATGTGGGATTCTTTTTTATTTCTGCGATAACATTTGCTATTTGATCGATAGCACCGCCTTTATAATCCGGCCAAGATCGCCACTGAACGCCATAAATAGGGCCCAATTCTCCGCTTTCATTTGCCCAAGCATCCCAAATAGAAACGTTATTTTGCTTTAAGTAAGCGATATTGGAACTACCTTTTAAAAACCACAAAAGTTCGTAAATCACCGACTTCATAAACAGCTTTTTAGTAGTAACGGCAGGAAAACCACCTTGCAAATTAAAGCGCATCTGACGACCAAAGACACTTTTCGTCCCGGTTCCAGTACGATCAGCACGCAAAGTTCCGTTTTCATAGATATCTTTTACTAATTCCAGATATTGACGCATAATAAATCGTACCTTTCACAATTTCTAAAAAATGTGCCCAAGCACTAGTCCAGCCTATTTTACCAACCACACCACCAAAAGTATCAAAGCAAAAGTTATCCTATAAGCAGCAAAAGATCTAAATGTATATTGGGAAACGATCTTTTCCAAAAGCATTATACCGATTAAACCAGCCAAAAAAGAAGCTAAAAATCCCCCGCAAGCAGCCCATACAAATGTGGGTTCCAAAATTGTCGGCGCACTTAAGCAACGCACTACTTTGACACAGAAGGCTCCTCCAATAACAGGCAAAGCGGTAACTAAAGAGATAAGACCGGCCTCAGAACGCTGAATATTCAAAAAGCGAGCGGCAGTCAATACAATACCGGAACGGGAAACTCCAGGAAAAAGAGCCAAAGCCTGAGCTGCTCCTATATATAGCGATTCTCTAATACCTACCGAATTAAGTTCAAGGCAGCGACCGCCTTTACAATCTGCTTTGTACAGTAAAAAACCGAACACAGCCAGGGTAAAAGCTGTCAACAACCATCCATGAAAAGAATATTCAATAACATTTTCCAAAGTAAATCCCAAAATAGCGACAGGCACAGCCGCAATCAATATCAGTAAAGACAACTTTAAATAACGATTATCACAATTTGACCAAGAGATGAGCTTTCTTTGCTTATAACAATCTTGTCCATATTCAGACAAGCTTATAAGCATTTTTTTTATTAAATCCCATTTGTAAAAACAAATAGCCAGCAATGTACCGCCATGTAAAATAACATCAAAGGTTTTACCCAAATAGGGAAAATTAGTTAACTTTGGCAACAGCATTAAATGAGCAGAAGAAGATATAGGCAAAAACTCGGTAACCCCCTGAATAATGCCCAAAACCATTGCTTCTAATAAATAAACAGAATCAGCAAACACAGTTAAGCAGACCTTTTCTATTTTTAAATATCTTCCAAACGCTGATAAGCGACCCGCTCAAATGATTCTGGAGCCAAATTTGGTGTTTCTCGCAAGAAATCCAACATTTTTTTCTTTTCGAAAGGCTGATTTTCTCGAGTATAATAATGCTTAATAGGAGTGCTCATTTTTTTCAACCAAGACTTGCCCTCACTAAAAAATTTTCGAGCATCAATAATCTTGCCATCAAAATCGTATTCATCCGCTACATGCAAACGGATTCTATCTGCTATAGGAAAAGCGGCAGGCTCAAGGTTATACCATTCACACATAGTAAAAACTTGATGAGTATTTTCATCCTGATAAAATTCCAACTCGCAGTAAGTCCTTTTCATTTTACCTTTAGCATAACGACTGCGTAATACTGGAGCGATGGTGCGATATTCCCAAACACATTCTAAAAATGAACGACGATAACAGGGTGAAGGTCCGTGAATACACTCCCAAATTTGACGTGCTCTTTTATTAACTACTCTCCAAACAGCCATAAGCTCCTCTAAACTGGGGCTTACCGAACTATAAACAGGATTTAAAGCATACCCTTGTTCATCGGCATTTTCTTTGGCCGACGCACAGGGTAGGTAGTCTAAGCGTAACTTAAATTCTCGCGCCACCACCAAAGGAAGAAGCAAACATTCTAAAGCAAAAACATGCGGACAAGGAAGACTCAATTCAAAACAAAGTCCAAGTTCGTCAGTTTTTTCCGCTCTATAGCCAAAAAATTTAGCATAAGCCCTAGTATCACTGTTATAGTATTCATACTGCGGATTTTGCAGTTTTACGTCCTTCATTTCCGGTAATAACAAAGTATTGTCCAAATTTACCAAACAAGCCGACAGTTCAGCCCATCCCGGACAGAAATTTCCCTCTTTAGGTACAGAGAAACGCAACCTTAAAAACATAGGACTGGCTTTTTCAATAGGAAGAGAACGATTATCCCTATTTATACGGAAAGCTCTACTGCGACCGTTCTTTATCGGCTCTTTTCGTTTTAGACGATGACGTCTGTAAATGCGCCCCATTTTAGGCACTGCCACAGCTTCTTCCAATTTTTCTGTATCCACGGGGTTTTCCTGTTCTTTCATTTTTTTGCTAACTCCGAGTATAAACTCTTGGCCCCCTTTCACACTGGACTAATACTTCCCCTTTTCTCCTCCCCCAGGAGGTAGAAAAAGAAAAAAGGACAAAGCAATCGGGTAATATTTCTATCCAACGATAAAAACGAAAGAGACGGATTTCAATTCAACTTGAATAACCAAAAAGTTTCGCTACGCGTGGCCGATCTTGATGGACAATCTACTATTGGTTCGTCCAACGGGTTTGCTTTTGATCAAGACATAATTCTGAACGATCCGGCCCTTTATTGCCCCCTTTCTGAACTGCCTGCCCGAGGAAGTGCCGAAGAAGATCGTTTATTCCAGCGCCTTTACGCCAAGCTTCCTTTTATTTGGGAAGCTCTAAAACACAATACCAATATTAAAGAAACTGTAGTAGTAGTACCCTCACTTACTCTAGACGCCGAAGAGCTGCGCAAAATAGACGGCATAGAATACTATGAGGAGCGTTTGCTTTTTCTTTTGATCCAGTTGGCCAATCCCAATACAGAGGTTATTTTCATAACTTCTCAGCCTATTCGCGATCGTATTGTCGATTATTATTTGCAACTGCTCCCCGGCGTACCCTATTCCCATGCCAGACGCCGTCTTCACCTTTACAATGTTAACGATGCCTCCAGAGATAAATCTTTAACTCAAAAAGTTTTGGAGCGTCCAGCTATTTTGCAACGTATTCGCAATCATACTATTCATTCCCAAGTGGCTCATCTTTCGGTTTTTAACGTAACTCCGGCCGAAAAAAGTTTGTCCGTAGCTTTAGGCTTGCCTTTAATGGGAGCCGATCCCAAGTTTTTACCCTACGGCACCAAATCAGGAGCTCGTAAACTTTTCAAAGAATGTGATGTACTTTGTCCTTTCGGTTATGAAGATATACGAGACGAACGGGAAATAGCTGAAGCTATCGTCGATCTTTATTTTACCAAGCCGAGTGTAAAAAGAGCCGTCGTCAAGATAAACGAAGGCTTCTCCGGTGAAGGCAACGCCATTTATAAATTTAATAAGTTGCTTGATTTTGAACCTGTCCCTGAAAATAGAGCCAAAGCTATAGAACTGGTTTGTCGTGATCTTCCTCATCATTTGAAAATGCAGGCTGTCAACTTGCCCTATGCAGATTTTATGTCTAAATTTGAGCAAATGCAGGGCATAGTGGAAGAGTTTTTGGAAGGTGTAGAAAAATCTTCCCCCAGTGTGCAAACCAGAATAGTGCCGCCGCAAGAAGTGCAAATCATTTCTACACACGACCAAATTATGGGAGGCGAAGACGGTCAGGTATTTTTGGGATGTCGCTTTCCGGCCGCTCCTCCTTTTCAAGATATGCTCCATAACGGCGGCTTGAAAATAGGCAAACGTTTGGCACGAGAAGGCTTAGTAGAACGCGTATCTATAGATTATATGGCCGTGCCTACAATTCCCGAACGTCCAGTTAGCGAAAACAATCCTTGGAAATTGTATGCTATAGAAATAAATATGCGCAAAGGTGGTACAACTCACCCTCTGCGCAGTCTGCAATTTTTAACTGGCGGCCACTATAATCCTGATACAGGTCTGTTTACCACCCCGCGCGGTTCAAACAAATATTATGTAGCCTCGGATAATCTAATTTCCGAAAAATACAAGCGACTGCTGCCTGAAGATTTAATAGATATCATTACTTATGCCAAGTTGCACTTCAACTCCACAACCAATACTGGAGTTATTTTCCATATGATAGGCGCTGTCTCTCAGTATGGAAAATTTGGAGTAACTTGTATTGGCAACAGCCCGGCAGAAGCTCAAGATTTTTATAACAAAACTATTAGGATTATCCAACAGGAAAGTACGACGACCCGTTGGCTAATTTAAACTGATACGGCATACGCCCTCCCCCTCTCTAGATGGGGGGAGGACGAAGCCGTATCTGCCGAATTTTGATAAGCGATTTGAAATGGACTGGCATTTCTAGCTCAAAAATATAGTCAGTGGTCTTATCTTTTTAACGGCGAGCTTTTTGTTATCAATCAAAAGCGCTCAGGACTTCATTATTCAAACGTTCCAAACGTTCCGGACTTGGATAAGGGCCGTTAAAAATAACTTCGTCAATGCCTAAATCTATCAGAGGTTCAATAGAATCAATTATTCTCTGCGGAGAACCAAAAGGTAGAGCATCAGCCTCTTCATCGTATAAATGCTGACCCATAAAGCGTCTAAAACGCTGTGCTTCTTGCTCATTATCAATAATATCAGCATACATAGTAACTGTTTTGCGTATTTCTGCAAAATCACGTCCGTTTTCTTCGCACAGTAGCCGTAGCACTTCCAATTTATGTTTAGCCTCTTCCAAAGAAGAGAACATATTTACATATAAATTACAAGCGTTTCCGTACTTAGCTACAGTTGGCAAAATTCTCTTTTCACCACCACCGGCCAAGAGCAAAGGAAGAGGCTTTTGAATCGGCGTAGGAGCGAAAGGAGCCCCTTCTAAATGGAAAAATTTTCCTTCCCAACTAACAGGATAAGGACCATTTAAAAGACGCTTTATTAAAGCGGCACTCTCTTCAAAACGATCACAACGTGTTTTCAAACCTCCCAAGCGAATACCAAAGGCTTGATGTTCGTGTTCATGCCAACCGGTCCCCAGCCCTAGCTCTACTCTTCCAGATGAAATGTGATCAACAGTAACAGCTATTTTACAAAGTAAAGCCGGGTGACGCATAGTCGCCGAGGTCACCATAGTGCCTAAACGCACTTTTTTAGTAATTGCTGCCAAGGCAGCTAGCAAACTCCACCCCTCAAATATGGGCCCTTCTTCACATTCTTGCACAGAATTAACAGTTAATGGCAATTCTTCAGCCGTACAAGGCATTAAATGATCATAAGTCCATAAGCCGCGCCAACGCTGCTTGTCCATAGCCAAAGCCGCCGCACGCAATTCCGGCCAGGGCATAGTATTAGGCAATTCGATTCCAAAACGTATTTTTGACATAACTGGTTTATGCTAAACCAAAACAATACTAAAATCAAATTTAGGCTAAACAACTTTTATAGCCATAGCTACCCCCAACAGGCGATGTTCATAATATGGCTATATTATGACAAACTCTCCTTTAATTCCAAGCAACATATCGGCAAAGAACTTGCCTTATATTTAATTCATAACTAAAAGCCGAATTCTATCGCCTGTAGTTATATACACATCGACATTTGTGGGGGAAATTATGCTGGAAGATTTTACAATCAGAAGTATTACCAAATATGACAGCGGTTTTGCTTTAGCTGGAGTAGTTTTTCAACTGGGTCCGATAGTTATCAGAGGAGCTAAACTCTTTGAAAAAAATGGTCAACGCTGGCTTGGTATGCCGGGCAGAATATCTGACTCCGGAGATTGGGGTGACTTCGTATACTTCTTAGATAAAGAAATGAAAACTTTGGTTGAGCAAGCAATTATTGATAAATATCAAAAAACTTACAGTTAAATGATTATCTGCAACTAAAACCAGAAATCAAGGCGACTGAATTGCACCTTGCTGGCAACGACTTACCCCTAGTAGATTCGTACAAAAAAAAGGAGCTTAAAAATTATGAAATTTGACACAGAGATTCGCCAAATTATTCCTATCCGAACTGACAACTGTACCAGAGCTTCTGTAATGTTTCGCCTGGGCCCGCTGATGATCCGAGGGGCAAAAATCTTTGAGAAGAACGGAGATCGCTGGCTCAGTATGCCGACCAAACGCACTAAAAACGGACGCTGGATAGAAATTATTCACTTTACCGATAAACAGGACAAACTCGATTTGCAAGATGTTATTTTGACCCAATACGATATTATTATGGCTAAACAAGAAGAAGAAATGGCTTACAATTCGGAAAATATTTTCGCCGGTTAAAACTCACATAAAAAGCAAAAAATGGGCTGAAAGCAACTGTCAAGCAATTACTTTCAGCCCACCTCAGCTGAGGCGTCACCCTCAGTATAAGAGCTGACGAGCGACACTCTCAGTCAAATAAACAATTAGCGGATCCAACCACGAATGCGGCAAGCCCTCACAACGCGATCAATAGCGATCATATAAGCAGCGTCACGCAAAGAAACCTTACGCTCCTTAGCCAGATCGAAAACAGCCAAAGCAGCAGTAACCATCAACTTCTCAAGTTTATCGAGAACTTCCTCGCGCTCCCAGTAATAGTTCATATTGCACTGAACTTGCTCGAAGTAAGAACAGCTTACACCACCGGCATTAGCCAAGAAGTCGGGAACGAGAATAATACCACGCTTGAGCAAAGCACTTTCAGCGGCAGGAGTCGTAGGGCCATTGGCACCCTCTACGATCATTTTTACCGTAGGGGAAACCTGATCACAATTATCTTCGGTAATAGCACGATCTAAAGCGGCTGGAATCAAAACATCGACGGATAACTTCATCCATTCGTCACCGGCCAAACGCTCGTAACCGAGTTCGGCAGCTTTTTCTTTATCAATACTACCATACTTATCAGTGGCAGAAATGAGTTCACTATGAAGAACGCCTGACTCTTTGACATAAGTATAAGCGCAACGATCGTTCTTATCCCAGCAAGAAACGCCAATAACCTTAGCTCCCAGTTTGTTGAGCAATTCAACAGTATACTGAGCTACATTACCAAACCCCTGAACGGCGACCTTTATACCCTCAATCTTGTGACCGTAGTATTTGAGAGCTTCACGCAAAGTGAAAACTACGCCATAACCAGTGGCTTCGGTTCTACCTTTAGAACCGCCCATACCTACAGGCTTACCAGTGATAAAACCTGGCTCGTGGGCGCCACGAATGTGCTCAAGTTCGTCAAGCATCCAGATCATATGCTGACCATTGGTCATTACATCGGGAGCAGGAATATCTTTCACATTACCGATGGTACCGGCAATAGCACGTACCCAACCGCGGCAAATTCCTTCTTGCTCACGCTCACTCAATTCGCGAGGATCACAGATAACACCACCCTTAGCTCCACCTAAAGGTAAATTGGCGACGGCACATTTCCAAGTCATCCAAGTAGAAAGAGCACGTACAGTATCAGCGGTCTCTTCGGGATGGAAGCGAATGCCACCCTTACCAGGACCGCGAGCGTCATTATGGACAATGCGGAAGCCGCGGAAAACACGGGTAGAGCCATCATCCATACGAACCGGAATGGAGAAATGGTATTCACGCATGGGATTACGCAACAATTCGCGAGCATCTTGCGGCAAATCTAACAAGTCGGCTACGTGGTCGAACTGGGCCTGAGCCATCTGGAACGGGGTTTGGGACATTATGGTAAAGCCTCCGAGTATTTTTGATTTTCAGATATGTTTTTTATCTAAGGCGCAACTGCACTGCCTGTTATGACAGAAACCGCCCGGCCTAAAAGCTCTGCAGAAGGACTATCCAGCTAACAAAGTTGCTCAGCCGAGCGGCAGTTTTACCGACTAACCACTTGTTCAAAACGACCTGGCAAAGAAGACACACTAACAGATAGAAGCGGCAAACTCCTCTAAAGCGCACCCACTGCTCTCAAGCGCTTTCGAATCAAGCGGAAAATAAAGACTAACTAAGGAATCAAGCTAGGAAGGATGGCATAGAATTCGGCGGCTTTTACAACGTCGTCGATCGGCACACTGTCACGTACGGTGTGAGCAGTGACTTCATCGCCAGGGCCAAAGCCGATGGAGGGAATGTTAGCCTTACCCATCCAGTAGATACCATTAGTAGAGAAAGCCCATTTGCTAGCGGGAAGATCCTCTAAACCGATCTCTCTGCGAGCTTCTAAACCAGCTTTTACCAAAGGATGCTCGGCATCTAATGCCCAAGCGGGGAAGTACTTATCCACAGGGAAAACAAAGCCGGTATAAGAAGGCTCGGAGTATTTCATCATTTCCACAGTGATGTCATTCTTGTACTGTTCAGGAACGAGCTTGCGAACCTGTTCTAAAGCACCTTCGGCGGTCTCACCAAAAGTCATACGGCGGTCAACATAAACGCGACACTCATTGGGTACGGCGTTGATGGAAGGTGTTTCTACCTTAACGTCGGAAACGGTAATCTTACCATGACCGAGGAACGGATCATCACCTAACTCGGGCTCGAGCTTGGAGATACCTTCGATTACAGGGAGTACCTTGTAAACAGCGTTATCACCTAAGTGGTTGGAAGCGGCGTGAGCGCTGCGGCCTTTGGAGATAATTTCGATCTCTACGCGACCTTTGTGACCACGATAAACTTGCATTTTAGTGGGTTCGCCTATAACAACGAAGTCGGGTTTTACGCCTTCGTGCTCGACCAAAGCGTTAGGAGCGATACCATCGCACCATTCTTCCATATTACCAAAGTAATAAGCTTTCCAGCCTTCGAGTAATCCCAAACGCTTAGCAATAGCCAAACCGTAAACCATACCGGGAGTACTGCCCTTTTCATCGCAGGCACCGCGAGCATAAAGAATACCGTCTTCTATTTTGCCTTCGAAGGGATCCCATTTCCACTCAGCGGGATCGCCGATACCGACGGTGTCGATATGACTGTCAAAAACGATAGTGCGAGGGCCGTTGCCGATTTCACCGACGATATTGCCCATGCTGTCAAACCAGGTCTTATCAAAGCCAAGTTTATCCATCTCAGCTTTAATGCGCTCGCCTACCTCTTTGAGCTGAGAATTCATGGAAGGGATAGCGCAAATTTCGCGCAAAAACTTGACGATATCTTCACGATGTTTAGCGACTTCAGCCTGAATAGCGGCCACGTTATTTTCACATTTACTCATTATCAAATGCTCCAAAAAGTACAGTACACGTTGACATTTCTATGCCACAGCAAAGAAACTTTGAGAAGTCCAGCGCAACTATACACTCGTACTCCTCAGGGACCTGCCAAGGCCCCTCCTGTTAAAAGGCCCTATCCCACCGTACTTCAAATTCGGGGGTATTGCGGCCC
This sequence comes from uncultured bacterium, assembly GCA_934621605.1. Taxonomy (GTDB): domain Bacteria; phylum Vulcanimicrobiota; class Xenobia; order Xenobiales; family Xenobiaceae; genus Bruticola. The sequence goes on from CAKTUZ010000028.1 coordinate 14,631, forward strand.
AACCCAAAAAACACTCCGTAACTTCATTACTGGCGAAGCTTCTTCCTGCAGAATAATAACTTTTTTTTAGGCATTTCAATCTAGATACAAGAAAGTGAAGCCCCCCCTTCCCAATGTTCCAAACTATCTAGGTACACTACCTGACCAGCTATTTTTCTTACTTTTGCCAAAAAATCACCACCAATTTCTTCATCTACAGCTTCTATGTATATAGTATTAGTCTCGTCGTTACAGCGGAAATAAGTCAACTTTTCAATCAATTCACGACTTCGCTTTTGAAGATACTCTTTGTCTTTCACATAACGACTATCAAATAAGGGATAGATTTCCCTTATATCATCTGACTGTTCATTTAGAGCGCTCAAGTCATGCAAGGATTTATGAACACACTCAGAACTGACAAAGAAAACGACATCTTTGGAAGTACGCACATTTTCGTAAAAATGACAAAAACGTCGAGAAATACGCTCTTCATCACCAACACAAAGCACAACATTAGTGAGTGATAATCTATTAAATTTATTACTTCGCGGCGAATCACCGGAGAGGATCCAACGTCTTTCAGTATAGCCCTTTAATTCTGACAAAGAGTAAATGCCACGCTGAATAATGCGCCAATCATGAGCAGACAAATCTACTGTCAACATCTCCTGATGGCGAAGAGGAGCGCTACCTGCCGCCCCCAATAAAAGATCGCAACCTGAAGTAGCTTCAGCCATGCTACTTTCATTTTTTTCATTGTCAGGAACAATAAAACTTCCAATCATCCGACAACACAATGAACGCAATACGCTATTCACTGTACCGCGTTGTCCAACCCATACCGCAGCTTTTACTCCTAAATGATCAGTTTTATATACCGAGGGGGCAGCAGTAAGGATAGTAACAACATAGTCTAAATATAAATAAGATAAAAAATCATTTATCTCATTTTTGTCCGGCGTTTCTTTCCAAATTTGCCAAGCTTCTTTCAACTCAGGAACGCAGAAGCACAGCATGTTCTTTCGGCCATGCCAATTTTCGATTTTCTGTACGGCCTCACGGCAATCGGCCTTGCATAAGAGCAAACACCCGGACGAAACGGCGCAAGCCACAATACCGCCATTATCTATAACTTCACCGACCCGTTTGCCGTCACGCGAAGCTTTAAAACTTTCTATACAACGCAATTTTGCCTACACTCTCCATACCTAAAAGCTGGTTATTTTTGATCAGCTTGGCTTTCAAAACAACCTGCTTCTTAAAGAAAAAGTTTGCCCAAAGCCCCTTGTTCTTGATAGCCTAATTACTATCCAATTAGCATCTAACCCCTCGTTTAAAGTAACTTTAATAGCCAAGATAAGGCCTCTTATGGTACCATGAAATGCATGGATAAATTCAATCGAAAAGCAGAAAGTGCAACTATTTTAACCTTCAAGCTAGGGGAAAGCAATTTTGCCATACCTATAGACTATGTAGTGCGTGTAGAACAAGCAGCAGCCATTACAAAAATTCCCAATTTGCCCCAACATATATTGGGATTACTTAATCATCACGGAACTCTCATACCTGTAGTAGACATAAGATCTGCTCTGACCTTCGAATCGTCTCCCCTGCGCCCCGAGAATCAATTTATCATCTTAAACAGAAAATCACAAAATTTAGCTATCGTAACTGACAAAATTATAGGGTTAACCTCTCCCACAACCAATGTAGAAACGAACTCACTGTTCAAATTCCCCTTAAAAATTTCCGAAGTTATTACTGTTGAAGGAGATCAAGTTCTTTTACTTATTACTCCGGAACACTTGCTAGACTCAATCGATTTAAGCGATTTATCTGAACAAATAAAAAATTTCCAAAACAGAATGACTCAATCATCTGCTCCCTTCACAGACAACCAACTCGAAGAGGACAGATAAATATAACTAAGAAATTAACTTCAAATCATGCATGACACTCTTTTAGCGCGTTTCGAACTGCTCCTTTATAAATGGGCAGGTCAATGGTTTCCTGAAAATCGCCGCAGCGACCTCAAAGCGGCTCTAGTTCAGTCTGCAACGCGCTGCGGTTTTGTCAATCGCCTTGAAGAGTTCTTATTTTTTTTAGAACAAAACCCATCTTCTGCCATAAGAGATGAAATAATCCAATCAATATTAGTAGGCGAAACCTATTTCTTTCGGGATCAGCAACTATGGGACAGCTTAAAAGACGAAATATTACCAGAAATAATGGAAGATAACGCTTCCAAACGTACTGTGAAAGTTTGGAGCGCCGGCTGTTCAACGGGGGAAGAAGTTTACAGTTTGGCCATTACTATCCGAGAATTTATACCGGCTTTAAATAATTGGAGAATAGATATATTAGGTACAGATATTTCGGAACAATCTTTGGATAAAGCGAAGTTGGCCGTATACAACCAGCGCTCCACCCGAGAGGTGACATCTAATCTGAAAAAAAGATGGTTCCGTCCGGATGGAACTAATTTTAAACTGAGCAGTACCATCGGTGATATGGTTCATTTTGCCAAACATAATCTTTGCGTTCTCGACTATCCCAATGAAAAAATCTCACAAGTAGATATAATCCTTTGCCGTAATGTACTGATTTACTTAAGCAAAGACTATGTAGAGAAAATCATTGCCCAGTTTTGTAAATGTTTGTCTCCACACGGTTGGCTTATTTTGGCGCCGACGGAAATACCTTTCGAATTGCCTGATTGTCTACAATTGCAACATATGCATTCGCGCTTACTTGTACTGAGGCCAAAGTGCGCGGTCAATACCACGTTGTCACCAAAATTAGAATTTAGTAAGCATCAAAGTAACAACGACAATTTCATAGATTACAGCTCTGCTCCGCTCTGTTTTGGTCCACACGCTACCAATTTCACAAAATCATCTTTAACATCGTTATCGCAAACCATTATAAAACCGGACAGTTCTCTGCTGCATAAATTAACGCAAGAGGAAAATTTTAGGACACCTTTGTCTATACTCCCCTCTGTCTCTCAAATCTCTCCCTCTCTGCAAGCCGTAAAATTAGCTGAGCAAGCCAGAAATTATGCCGACAAAGGTGATTTTACCAAAGCTTTAATGACAGCCGCCAAAAGTCTAGACTCCTGCCCGACTTACACTGACGGCTGGATTATTTTAGCTGCTGTTCAAAGCGAACTTGGCCTATACGATGAAGCGATAGAGTCTTTGCACAGAGCTCTCTATCTCGATCCCAATATGGCAGCTGCCTACTTGCAGCTAGCTCAGGTAATGTATAAAAGCAAAGACCATAATTTCCGACGCTATATCAACATTTTTAACAAATTGGTCGAGAATATGGACGACAATACTCTGCTTTTGCACGGCTTAGGCCTAAAAGTCAGCGAAGCCAAACATTTAGCTGCAGCCTTGCAAAAACTGAACTAACTTCAAGGAATTGCGCACTACCATGATTACAAATTATGAATCTGATATTTTACAAAAACGAGCTAAACTTTTAGCCAAACCGATTATATCTTCAAATCGCAGCGACAAGTCTATCAGTTTATTGCGCTTTCAATTAGGTTTAGAAACTTACGCCATTGAAGCCAAATATGTATGCGAGGTAGTAGGCACCGGCGATCTTACTCCTCTGCCAGGTGTGCCTTCTTTTATAATCGGCCTACTCTCAGTTCAAGGGAAAATTTGGTCAGTTATAGACATACGTGATTTTTTCTCTATTCCCAAACAGGGAATTTCTGATCATCCCAGAGCTATCTTGGCAGAAACTGCCCACCTGAGATTCGGCATTATGGCCGATTCAAAGTTAGAGATAATCAATATCGATGTTCTCTGCCCTCCGCCGGATATTCACGAAAAAATTCCGCGCAGCTTTATAAAAGGCACCATAGACCATACGACCATTGTTTTAGATTTAGCTGCTTTTTCAGCAGATGCGCGTTTAATAATTAAAGACGATTAAAATTTAAACATCTTTTGTAGGGACAGTCTTTGAGGCACTAGAAAGAAAGCCGCAACGACCGATGATTGTGCACATTGATACTAAAGTGAGGCAAAAAAAGAAGTGGCAGCAGATAGACTTCAAACAGATACCTTTAAAAGACGTTCTACTTCCCAAACTTTAAGTTATGTAATTGCTATATTGCTGGTTATTACTCTGGGAGCCACTTGTTTTTTGGTACTAGTTATGGAGCCCAAGCTAAAAAGTGCCAATAAACTTTGCCAAACAACTTCAAGCACCGAAAGCAGATTGTGGAAAATTTCCGATTTATCAGCCAGACTTACAACCAACTCGGATCCTGTCAGCAAACATCAAATTATTGAAGAATTAATTAATGAAAAAAGGCAACTTACCAAAGAACTAAGCGATTTAAGCAGCGCACTTCCCAGTTCTTTCGGACCCATCAGCGATAATATGGCCAAAGCCTATGATGAATGGAACAGAATTTCACTTCGTCTAAATAATTTGACCGATGAGCGTAATGCAACTTCGCCAGAAAAGCCTCTTTCTTTCGAGCGTGACATATCACCAATTCTTATGTCTTTGAGTACCGTAACGGACATGTTGGCCGACCGTACAGACAAAATTTCCAATCAAGTCAGTTTAATGACTTCAGTCGTCAATATCTTTATTTTATGCTTAACCTTAGTAATTTTGGCTATGGCTCGCAGTGTCTCTAATCGAGTCCTTTTTCTCCAAGAATCAGCTGCTAAAATTTCTTCCGGAGATTTAACTTCACGTGTACCCGTAATCGGTAACGATGAGCTTACTACCTTAGCAGAGTCTTTCAACAATATGGCTGAACAAATCGAAACGAAGATCGCTTCGGAACGAGACGCCCGCCTTAAGTTAGAAAATTTAATAAAAGCTTTACAAAAAACTGCTTCCATGGTGGCCGAAGCTTCCAGTGGTATTTTAGAAGCAACCACCAAGCAAGCGGATGCCATGTCGGAAGAATCCTCTGCTGTTTCAGAAACTTCCGTCACAGTAGGAGAATTAAAACAAGTTACCGCTCTGTCAACTAAAAAAGCTGAAGAAGTGGCCCATTTGGCTTTAACTTCAGAAAAAGTGACTCTGCGCGGACGCGAAGCGGTAGAGCGCACTATTAGCGGCATGTTGTCTATACGCAAAGAGGTTCAAGCTATTGCTTCAGATATGCAACATTTATCTGAACAAACTCAGGCGGTGGGCGAAATTATTTCTACAGTTCAGGAATTAGCCGAACAGTCCAATATGTTGGCCGTCAACGCAGCTATTGAAGCCGCCCGTGCCGGTGAACACGGTTACGGTTTTTCCGTAGTAGCCAGTGAAGTTCGCTCTTTAGCCGAACAATCTCGTCAAGCCACCGTTCAAATTCGCTCGATCCTAGGTGAAATACAAAAAGCAGTTACAGCCGCCCTAAATAATACAGCAACAGGAACACGTGCCGTAGAAACCGGTGTCGAATTGGTCAACCAAGCCGGCGATGTAATTAGAACCTTGGCGGAAACAATAAGTCTCTCCAGCAGCTCAGCCAGTCAAATCAGAGCTTCTTCAGAGCAGCAATCAGCCGGCGTAGAACAAATAGCCCAAGCTATTGCAGCTATTCAAATGGCCAGCAAACAAACTTTAGAGAATACTCATCAAACAGAAGAACAAGCGAAAAATATGAAAAATATGTCCTTTTCGCTGCATAATTTACTCAAAAACGGTGAATTATAGTTTTTAACCGAAAGGCAGAAACATAGATTGGGTACTCACGAGGAACAATTCAGACGCCGTTTACTGGCCACGTTCCAAGTAGAAGCAGAAGACTATATAAAAGGAATTCTAGTCGGTTTATCAGCAATAGAGGGTTCTTTGGATGACGGCCCTTTATCTGATTCCACTTTAATTGAACCTGTTTTTCGCCAGTTTCATAGCCTCAAAGGAGCCTCTCAGGCTATAGGTTTTGACAATGTTGGGCAAATCTGTCAATTGTCTGAGAATATACTTTCAACCTGGAAGAAACTGCCCGCCAAAGCTAACAAAGCGGAACTTTCGTCTATAGTAGAATCAGCTTTAAGTGCAGCCTCCGCTTTAAAGATTGATTTAGCCGCTTCTGCTTCAAGTCATAGCCCACAAATTGACAAAAATAAACCGAACATCTCTCTTGCAAATACAACCGTTTTCAAACCAACACAGACACCGGCAGCAGCGACACAACAACATCTTTCAGTTTCCGAACCCAATACCGGCAAAGTTTCGGATATAAGTAGCTTCACACCTAAAATTAGCGTTCCCCTCTCTTCTCCCGACACTGCACAAAGTAAACAAGAGACTATACGCATCAATTCCGACAAACTAGATCTTTTGCTCAGACGCGGCGAACAATTAGTATTGGCCAGACTCAATAGTAAACAACGCTGGAGCGAAGCTCAAAAACTGCTCAACAGTACAATACTAGCAAACCGCTTACTGCAGGATATTGCCGATAGAGGAGAAGAAGATCCGTTCCTAAAGCACTTAACCGAAGATATGCGTTCTATAGTAGGTTCTTTGCAACGCCACACCCGCAGTCTTGGCGCCGATTATCACGAACTGAATAATCAACTTCAGTCTTTACTCAGTGAAGTCAAAGGAGCGCGTCTAGCTCCAGTTCGACCGTTATTAGAAGAGCTGGAAATAGCCGCTCGACGTATTGCCAGACAACTGGCAAAAAAAGTGCGTATAACTATTACCGGCGGAGATTTGGAACTTGACCGCAGTATAATGGAAGCTTTGAAAGTTCCTCTGCTGCATTTAGTACGCAATGCCCTGGATCATGGCCTGGAAAGTACAGAGGAGCGCATTGCTCTACACAAAAACCAAGAAGGTCATTTAAATCTAAATGTCACTTCACGTGGCACCGGTATGATGGAATTTACCGTTTCCGATGATGGACGCGGTATCCAGACGGAAGAAGTTTTGGCCTCTGCCAAACAGCAAGGACTGATTTCAGACGGAGCCGAAGCTGACTCTTTGGATCTAATATTTACCTCGGGAATTTCTACCTCTTCTAAAGTGACTGAACTATCTGGGCGCGGCTTGGGCATGGCCATAGTGCGCGAAAAAGTGGAAATGCTCAAGGGATCCGTCAGAGTAAAAACAAGAGTAGGCGAAGGAACTTCCTTCATTTTATCAATCCCCACCAGTTTGGCTACTTTTGAAGGGTTGCTGGTCAAAGAAGAGGGACGATTCCTGGTCTTCCCTTTAAGTGGAGTCGAAGCTGCAGCCAAAATAAAATTAGAAGATATTTTTACCATAGAAGGCAGCCAAGTAGTGCGTTTTCGCGATCACGTACTGCCTATTACTCGCCTGGGACAATTGCTAAAACTGCCCCAATTACCCTCAGAAGATCTGAGAAGAAGCTGGCCCGCTGTCATTGCAATTGCCGGAGGAAGGCGCTTAGCCTTAATGGTGGACGAAATATTCGGTGTACAGGAAGTACTCTCACGAGACTTGGGACCACAATTAAGAAAAGTACGTTTTGTCATGGGCGCTTGCATGGTAGGCTATCATCAAGTGGTGCCTGTGCTTAATGTTTCTGATTTGCTGACTCACATACGAGGTCATATCCGTCAGTCCCCTCCTGCCGACACAGTCCGTATTCCCGTTATTTTGGTAGCAGATGATTCTATCACGACGCGCACTTTAATTCGCGGCCTTCTGGAAGCTTCAGGATTTATTGTGCGTGCAGCAGCCGACGGCAGTCAAGCTTGGGAGATGTTGCAAAATGAAAAATTTGACTTAATTATTTCAGATGTAGACATGCCTGGCATGACCGGATTTGATTTGGCAATAAAAGTTCGTTCCAACAGCAGATTAAACAAGATGCCCATAATTTTAATTACCGGACAAGAAAGAATTGAAGATAGACAGCGAGGGTTAAAATTAGGCGCCAATGCTTACATAGAAAAGAGCAGTTTCGACAAGGGATTGCTTTTGGAGGCCGTAACCAGATTTTTAGGAGAGGTAAAAAACAAAGCATAGATTATGATCAAAGTGGTCGTAATAGATACAGATTTTGCAAGAAACAACTGGTTCAGCAATAAGCTGAGTGCTGCCGGTTTTTGGGTGGCCGATTCAGTGCTTGTTCCTAGTCTGGCAATTAAAAGCATAGCTGTTAACAAACCACAGATTATTTTAATTTCTCCTATGTCCAATAAATTAGAAGGTGCTAAATTAGCTCTTTCCATTATGGAGGAAACTCCCACTCCGATAATTTTGCTCTATAAAGCAGATTCTGTCGATCGAGACGAAGATATAAATTGGTGTGGTGCCGTTGCCTCTATGGTTGTCCCTTCCTGTCCGTTTTCTGCCAATGACGAATTTATGGCCGATCTTATAAATAATCTTCAGCTTATGCATATAGTGCCAGTTGTAAAGCGCGGCTTTTATAGCCCCAAACGAAATGTACCTAAGAAAGGTAAACTCGACAACACCACAACCAACAAGAGAACGGATATACCCATCCACCACAATTTAGCTGACAAATATTCGGCTTTAAAAAATCTGCACTGCAACATCAATGCAGTTCTTCAAGGCTCTTCCTCAATTTTACCCGGAAGATACAGCAAACCTCAAATTATAGGTATAGCCTCCTCCACAGGTGGACCTAAAATCGTCAAACTAATCTTAAACGAACTGCCAAAAAATTATCCTATACCCATTATCCTGGTGCAACACATTAGCACAGGCTTTAATGAAGCGCTTATGACTATGTTAGCCAAAGATTCAAACTTAACTGTTAAAGAAGCTTCCGCAGGAGAAAGACCCATTCCGGGCACTGTGTATACAGCTCCAGATCGCTATCATCTTGTTGTCAGTAAAGATCGAACTTTTCGACTTTTACCGCAAGATGTACTGACAGGCCACTGCCCTTCTGCTACAGCCATGTTTACCAGCTTAGCCGAAGTTTACGGTGTTCAAGCCGTCGGAATTATACTTAGTGGTATGGGAGACGACGGAGCTGATGGTCTGGTAAATTTAAGAAAAGCCGGAGGTTTGACCGTAGCTCAAGAAAATTCCAGCTGCCTGATAGACAGTATGCCATCCCAAGCCGCTTTCCGAGGAGGAATAAAACTAACTTTATCTCCCCAAGACATAAACAATCTGTTGAAAAAATGGATTTCTTTCTAATTAAATGTGGGGACTTTCCTTAATATTGACGAAATAGGCTAACTACAACGCTTTAGAGATATCGATCCCACTGTGCAACACTTGTCTTCTGGTGAGCAACTGTCACCCCGATCGATATATTTTTAGTTTTTACTCAATGAGGGAAATATGCTTACTTCTCCTAGATTATATCAAGCCTTACTCCAAGAGACCTTTCGTCTGAATTCTCCCAAGCGTATTTTATTGGTGGGAGCTCAAATACCGGCCTTAGCGATTAAATTGATAAAATCGCTTCACGACGGAGATGAGCTCTTTATAATCGATAGTATTTCCACCCAAATTGCATCTTTAAAAGACAATTTAAAAAGAGAGTCAACTTATCACACCAAGATATCTCAAATCCACTTCGAAGACAAAATGCTTTGGGAGCTGGATAAGCCCCAATATTTTAACTTTGTCATTCTCAGCTATCCTATAGATTTGCTTTCCGACGATATTCTACAAAAAAGTATGGAAAGCTGCCGTTTACTTTTAGTAGACGGAGGCACTGTAAGTTGCTTAGAAATGGCTTGGTTACGTAAAATTCGTAACTTTATAACTTCTTGTTGGCGCAAGAATTCCTGTCAACCCGTTCAGCCTACTTGCTTAGAGCGCTATATCAACTCTTTCCGAGTTTACAAAGAAACTGTAGTAACCAACTTGCCCCCAGTCTGGGTTGATCATTTGCGCTTTACTCCCAGCTCTTGTGCTGACGCTTTGAAAATTCACGCAGTAGAAGGACGAGCTTCTCTTGCGCTTGGCCCTATAAAAATAGCCAAAGACATTCTTCGTTTCATTCTTCCTTTGGGTGCTTTAAGCTGGGGATTAAAAAAATTCAGCTCTGCCTTGTGGTATTGGCCCATGATTTTACTAGCTGGAATAGCGGCTTTTTTGCGCGATCCCAGACGTGCCATAAAAGCTGATCGTCATTTGGCCTTTTCAGCCTGCGACGGTACAGTTCTAGACGTAGCCATAGTAAAAGATCCGCACTTGGGTGAAGGCGAATGGCTGCGCATTGCCACATTTTTATCTATTTTTAACGTCCATATAAACCGCTCGCCAGTTTCCGGCAAAGTAGTCGATCAATTCGATGTCAAAGGTGGCTACGCCAGTGCCAATTTACCTAAAGCTAACCACAATTATTCAACTTATGTCATTTTAGAAACCGAGCACGGCCCAGTAGTAGTAGCTCAAAGAGTAGGTTTAATTGCCAGACGTATTTACAACTGGGTCAATCGCGGCGAGTTATTGGCTCAAGGTGAGCGTTACGGTTTAATCCGCATGGGGTCACGCACCGATGTTTATTTACCCTGTGATAAATATCATCCCTTAGTTAAAGTTGGAGATAAAATCCAAGCCGGCTTAACCCCTATTGCCACTTTATTGGATGAATCTGAAACAGATTACCATATAAACTAAAAAAATCAGAAATTCCTCGTAACGATAAACGGTGGATTTCATTAAAGTAAACTAAAAAATGCCGATTCTAAAGAATCGGCATTTTTTATAAATACAGTAAGCTATTAAATTAACGCTTACTAAAACGTGCCATTAAAGCGGCCTGGACACTGGAACTGCCCCCACTTCTCTCTCTGGGAGTTTCAGCAACTTCATCGGCCTCAGAATCGAAACGAGACTTGCGCCCTCGCCGTTTCTTAGAAGAACGGTGTGCAGAGCGCACACTGGCGGCGCTGAAAATACCTTCTCCAAACATCGAACTACCTGAAGAAGCAAAAGCAGAAGCCACAGGACCGGCTTTAACTTCCTTCTTATCAGTTTTCTTCCCAGTTTCAACAGCAGCCACTTCTTCTGTATGTTGAACAGCCTTTTCAACTTTAGCTTCAACTTCAACTTCGGCATCAAGAACAGCTAAATATTCCCAAGGCAACACATCTCTAGACGGTGGCTCAGAAATAATAGTTTGCATCAGTTCAATAGTATCGGGATAAGAAGCCATTACAAAGGGTACCGGTACTTGAAGCGAACCGGAAACAGCCTTACCAACCAATACCCTAGTGACAGAGGGAGTCTTTTTACTCTGTACTACTTCGACAGGAGCTGCACTACTTTCAAAGGCAGACGAAGAAGCCACTAGAGGTAAATAATCTTCATCTGCGCCACCTAAACTCTCCAAAGTTTCTTCTTCAGGAGCACCAAACTCACTGTCAAAACCTCCTACCGGCCCATCATCGGCATACAGTTCATCTTCACTAATCGCCTGCACTGCAGGGACAGCAGCCAACTCGTCCTTTTTTTCTCCTTCCATCGCCTTGGCCTGTTTGGCCATTTCTGACATTCTGGCCAAGCGAGCTTCACGCTGAGCGATAATATCCTTAATATTAGAAAGTTCACGCACAGCGTAGGCATTACCGGAGTCGAGTTCAAGTAAACGCTCTAATGTACGCACCCCGTTATCATATTCTTTCGCTTCTATGTATCCGCGAGCGGCAGCTGTGAGTTCAGAAATCGCTTCCGAAGGATTATCGGTTTTTATATAAACTTCGGCTAACTGCTCCCTGACTTCTAAATCATCGGGAGTATTGGATAAAATTTTCCGCAAAGCCAAACTGGCATCGGAAAATTTGTCCATATGCATAGAAGCCGAAGCCAGTCCCATAAGTACTTCGCGACTATCATAAGCAATGTGCATACAAGAACGATAGACAGCGATAGAATCCTCATAAGCTCCGGTAAGACTGTAAAGTTCACCTAAACGCAATGCTATTCCTAAATCATCGGGAATAAGCATACGTAAGCGGCGATACAACTCAGCAGCATGAACATAATCATTTTTGTTTTCATAAAAAATGGCAATATTCTGACACTGCTTAGTACACTCTTGAATGTTACCCAGCTGCATATGGATATCAGCCAACTTGACAGCCAACTCTACACGCAAAGGATAAGTTTCCAAAGCAACTTGCAAAACCTTGATAGAAAGCTCACCATTGCCGATATCTACAAAGTAATTGGAGTAATCTAAAACTGTCTGAATATATTTTTCTTCGTCATTACTGCTTTTTATACAGCGAAGTACTCCCAAACGCGCCTCTAAAGACCCCAAATCGAAGCGCATAACAGCTTTGGCCACCGCAAGAGCCAACTCAAACTTTTCTTCTTTTTCAAGTTGCTGCATCCAGCCTAAAGAGATTGCAACTAACTTCTTAAGACGACCACATATAGCATATAAACGAGCCAGATTGTTTACAATTCTATAAGAAGTGGGTTTAAACTTATAAGCGGATTCATACTTAATGATAGCTTCTCCAAATTTGCCCTGTTTGACTAAGGCATCAGCTTCATTAAATAAAGCAGGAAGTTCGTCTTCAGAAGATACCTCCCCACTCAGTTCTTCAACTTCCTCCACTTTGACCACTTTCTGCTGCTTACTGGCTTGACGGTCCCCATCAGAACTTAAATCAATTAAACCGACTTCGTCTTCAGAATCAAAATCATCATCACTATAAGAAAAAAAACTTCCGCTCATGGCTGCTCAGTTCACAAACCTCTTTAAACATTAAACAAATATACTTGAGAGATAAACATTATCTAATCAATTCTCTTAAATACCCGTAGATCCAAAACCGCCACGCTCCGTATCGGTTACAACTCCACAGATTAGCTCTGTATTCCAAACTCTCTCAAACTTTAGTTGGGCTATTCTGTCACCTTCAGAAAGTTTTATAATATCCGGAGAAATATTGTGCACGATCACACCCAATTCTTTGCGATACAAATGATCGATAGTACCAAAATGTACATTGAGTCCTCTAAGAGCTAAACCACTGCGCCCTCTAATCTGCGCTTCCCAACCTTCCGAAAGTTCCAAACGGATTCCAAGTTTCAGAGCAACAATCTGCCCCGAGGCCACTACAACAGATTCCGGCAGGAATAAATCATAAGCAGCATCAGTAGGAAAAGCTTTTTGGGGAAGTTTAGCATTTTCTCGAATCAGTTCTACTTTTACGATACAATCGGTCATCACAAAGGCCTGCCATTCTAAAACGACTGGAAAGAACCGCCAAACAAGCTTTTTCCTAAGATTTTAGGCACACCCGGCGGCAATTCTCGCTCCTTCCGCAAACTGATACCTCAATCCTACCAAGTCAAAATCTAAAAAGGCCAATATTTTCGGTTTTTAACCCATTTTGACCAGTACCTATGATGCGTTATTTAAATCATAAACAAAATTCTTTTCCCCAATTTTATATGCAAAAGCCCAAAGAGATAAACGGCCAACGATTAGCACAAAATAATAAAGAGTGATTTGACGAATAGAAAGTGGATAAAAATCATAAACAGGCAGTTTTTCTTGTAACCAAGCTGCCACAGTTAAAGAGTAACGACATAAGTAAATGCAAACTAAAGGGATAATCTGACCTATCACCGGACACTGCGACAGTAATAAAGCGGGAACTATCAAAACGAAAACAGCTTCCAAAATAGGTACGATCAACAAATTGGCTAATATAAAAGCGCTGGGTAATTTTTGGAAATAGCTTATCAACAATGGTAGCAGAAACAGATTAACAGCCAGCGTCATACTGACAGATTGTTTGACAAAATTAGGTAGAAAATAAAAGATCTTGTTCAAAAATGACGTCCAACATAAAATACCGAATATGGCTCCGAACGAAAGTTGGAAACCGATATCTTCAATCCAAGACGGAGAGATCAACAACATAACGCTCCAAGCCAGACACACCGTTCGCTCCAAACGCACCGGACGTCCCACAACAAGCCCCCCAAGAGCTAAAGTTCCCATAATAAAAGCTCTTAACAACGAAGCCATATATCCAACAGTCCATACATAGATAGCGCATAGCCCAATTGCACCGTAGGCCCCCACTTTGCGACTGCGACCACTCCAAATTACAAGCGACATAGCCATAGCTGCCATAATAGAAAGATGAAAGCCAGAAGCAGCAGTCATATGACTCAATCCCACGTCTCTAAATAGCTCCTTAATTCCTTTGGGAAGATAATCGCTGCAACCTAAAAACATAGCCATTGCGATCTCTCTACTGCCAGGACTAAAAGCGAGCTCTATCCTATTTTTTATATAGGACCGCAACCTTGAACCATCAGGGATAATATATGTTCGAGAAGCAGAAACGTCACAAAAATCGTTCAGCTTAATCATATATATCAAATCATTTTTTTTCCAAGTGTCGCTTCCAATAGCAAGAGGCAAAAGCAAACCTCGAAATTTTAATGTTTTATTTTTACAGTTCCGTAAACGCTTATCGACACTTTCAACCCAAAGCAAATAGCCGTTTTCTAAACGCAACAAAGCCTTTGTGTTCCAAGGCGAAACGTATATTTTGGTAACTTTACCGCAACCGGACACATAAGTATAGGCCAAAGCTTCCCAGGTCTTACTTTGCAACTCACGCTCAGGACTATCATATCGATAAACTATAAAAAAAGCATTTAGTACTACAACAATGGAAGCCAAAACGATCTGCCAACGTAAGCTTGATAATGACACCAATGCCCATAAACAAATCAATAGCCCTATCGACAACCAACATATACAAAACTGCGGCCAAATTTTTACTCCGAAGCCGCAACAAATACCTAGCAAGCACCATAACGGCCAGGCATACTTGTAATTGCATCCCAAACTTAAACAACGACTCAACGCTTTCATATTTTCATTATGAGACGTAGATATTGCCAAAAGCAGACAGACAATCTAGAAAAAATGTACAAAATTATTAACAATTTATAAACTGAGCCAACTATTCAAGGAAACGCTAAGTTCAGCCCTAAAGTTAATGATTTTTCAACAGCTTTTGAAACCGAATTAACGTTTTTTATGATACACTGTTGAGGAGATGATAAACGTAAACTTTTCCCTCAATCAATATCGAAATGCTGAAGCTTCCCATTTAGGCGAATCGAAAGCAACAGTTCCCTGTTCTGAAGAGAATGCAACCGTTCAAGACAGTTTACAATTAGGCAATCCTCTCTCAGCCGACGGCCAACACAGCAGCGATGCCGATCTTCTGGCCAGACGTATCGTAGGTAAGCGTGGCGATCCTTCGGAAGTCAAGATCCTTACAGCTACCAAAGGGGACGATATAATCAACATCTCCCCAGGAGAAAAGGGCGGAATTACTGTCGATATCAACGGCCAAAAGACCAACTTTACTTCAGAAGAAGCTAAGAAATTGGTAATCGACGGCTTCGAAGGTAACGATAGAATTATCGTTCAAGAAGACGTACGTGCGCCTTTATTTATCACTGGAGGTAGCGGCAACGACTATATTCAAGGTGGTTCCGGTAACGACACCATTATCGATAATTATGGTCAAAATGAAATCTACGGCGGCAAAGGTAACGATACAATAATTGCCGGCGGCTTAGATTTAGCAGCCGATGCTCCCACATTAAAGACTGTCGACGGGCATAATATAAATGGTAATATCATCTCCGGCGGTTTGGGACGCGACTACATCGAAGGCAGTAATAATGCCGATTATATCGTCGATGAAGGCGGAGGTGGCGTAATCTACGGCTTAGATGGAGACGACTTTATATCCGTAACTTCCGGACAGAACTATGTGGACGGCGGTCGAGGCAACGATATTATCACCGCTGAAGGCGGACACAATATGCTCTTTGGTGGACGCGGCGACGATGTAATCAACGTACAAGGCGGTTCCAATGTCATTGTAGACGGCAGCGGCAAGAATACTATCAACACAGCCGACAGTAACAGTCGCGTTTATGCTTCAGAACAGACTCAAGTGGAGGCCGGAGCCAATACTTCAGTAGAGATAATGAATTCCGCCTCTGTGCCAGAGTTTTTCCAAATTAGTGGAGATACTTCATTTCAGAACCGCGTCAACAGTGACTTAGAAGCACTTTCCGATATTCCCATCGGCCAAAAAGCTTTTACGGCTATCGAAGAGACGGGTAAAAAAGTAAATATCAGCGAAACTCCCAGCGGTAATCAGTGCAGCTCAGGCGCCAACGGCTACTTCGATCATGAAGACAATAAGCCCAACTCCGGTTCCGACTCCACTATTTACTACAACCGCGCTTCAGTTTCTTTGCATACCGACGCAGCTTGGCAAGATCGTCCTCCTTTGGTAGGGTTCCATCACGAACTTATGCACTCTTACAATGCAGCCACAGGCACTATGGATAATTGGGCCTACGATCCTTACAACGGCGGCTATGCAACCGGACCGTTCGGTGTAGTAGGAGCAGAATTCCAAGCAGTAGGTTTAGATAGTCACTTGGTAAAAGCCAATCCCGAGGGTCTCTCAGAGAATTCCATGCGCTCTTTCTTGGGTTTGGAACGGCGCGATCGCTACTAAATCCCGACAAAAAATCATAAAGAACAACAAGCCGCTTTTATCTGCCGTATTTTTCACAATATAGTCGGTATGAGCGGCTATTTTTGTATAGAAAATCTTTTGACAAAAAAAACAGCTCCCCACAGCCTACAAGCTGCGGAAAGCTATTTACACTAAGCGGAGAGTTCTTCTTAAGAGAAGCAAACTAGAGCGCCTCTTTAAATACTCTCTTGGCGCCAAGATAACGAGCAGCATAGTAAGGTTGGCTTAGACGACTGATCGTTACTCCTTTACTAGAAGAAGCGTGAATAAATTTGCCATCTCCTATATAAATACCGACATGGGAAGGGCCGGGAAGATAAGTTTCAAAGAAGACCAGGTCGCCAGGCATCTCCGAGCCAAAAGGTACCTTGACACCAACGCCATACTGCACATCGGCAGTGCGAGGCAAATTAATACCTGACATTTGGTACATTCTCATAGTAAAGCCAGAGCAATCGAAAGAGCCATTACCGGTTCCGCCAAATACATAAGGCGTTCCCAAGTATTTATGAGCATTATCTATAAGACGCCCGTTAACTCCCATACCACCACGGTAAGCCAACTGACTACGATGGCGATTACCAGCACGATTCATCTCTGAAACTTCTAACTTAACCAAGCTGGGAGACGGTAAATCCTTTTCCAACCTGGCCAGAATTTCTTGTTCTTGAGCCTTGGTAATAGCCACATCATCCGGACTGTTAGGAATAACAATAAAAACACCGGGCTTAAAACCAGACTGTTTTAATTTGGGATTCACTTTGTTAATCTGCTCAGGAGTAACATTGTACCTGGCGGCAACTCTCTCTATAGTGTCATTATTTCTGATTGAATAAACAACATCAGCTTGAGCACTGACACCGGCGCCTAGACAGCACAAAAGGGAAAAAGCCGCAAAAAATTTCGCTATACGCACAAATAATCTCCAGAACTAAACTAGCGATGGCACCCGTAAGGGACAATCTTCCGAGCTAAGTCTTGTATCTAAACTGCGCCAAAATATAACAGCACAACAAAGAGAAGTTCAGCTAAAAAACTTAGCCCAGCGGGAATTGTAGCCGCCTTTTACAGCTAAACAGCCACCGAGACGGTGCGTATTTTTCGTTTTTCCCCCAAAGCCTTCCTCCCTCATCATCATAATTCTGGGTAAAAAAATACTTTATCAAAAAAATAGTAATCAAACATTCGCAGTTTTCTCCACCAATTACACAAAAAAAACTTTTCTTTTTAGCTTAAGGCGCTTGACATAAGCAGCGTCTGAGCATATACTCTCTATGCGCAAGGCGGGGGTCAAGCGTAGTTCTCGCGAGGATAGCTCAATGGTAGAGCTCCAGCCTTCCAAGCTGGATGTTGCGGGTTCGAGCCCCGTTCCTCGCTCCAAAAGCTAAATGTTGCATAGGATTATGCTGAGATAGCTCAGTAGGTAGAGCACGTCCTTGGTAAGGACGAGGTCGACAGTTCGAGCCTGTTTCTCAGCTCCACGCTGAAGTGAGTATCCTATATAACATTTAGTGATTATGCTGAGATAGCTCAGTAGGTAGAGCACGTCCTTGGTAAGGACGAGGTCGACAGTTCGAGCCTGTTTCTCAGCTCCATGTATTGTTTTGCTGATTGCAAGTTGTTTGGGTACAGCTTGTGGTAAGCAAGATTGACAGTCAGAGAAGGAACGGCTTCGGTTGTTCTTTTTTTGACGGGTGGGGCCTCTAGTGAAAAAGGGTTCTGGAGTGATCTGTGAAGCCATGATATGGCGGGATTACTGTCAGGGCTCTTTTTTAGGTTTACCGCCAAATAGTTGACAAGGAGAGTCAAAAATGGCCAAGAAAGAAGTGCGCGTAATCATCAACTTAGCTTGCCAGAGCTGCAAGCGCCGCAATTACGCGACTAAGAAAAACAAGCAGAACGATCCCGATCGTATGGAGATCAAGAAATACTGCCGTTTTTGCAAAAAGCACACGCTTCATAAGGAGACTAAGTAGTCGTGGCTAGTTCCGGTAGCGCAGCGCGCAGTAAAGCCCGTCGCGGCGGAATTAAGAAGGACCAATCCCCTGAAGTAGGCCTGGCAAAGTCTCAAAACGCCGGTAGTTCCAAAAAAAGTGTAGGCTTACATGAGACGACCGGTATAGTCGGCCTGTACGACAAAGTAATCAAGTTCTTAGTATCTGTAAAAGATGAGTGGGGGCGAGTTTCCTGGCCTACTGCCAAAGATCTTCGCACCGCGACCGTCGTGGTATTGGTTACTTTGATTATGGTTTCGTGCTACATGGGAATTGTAAACAAAATACTAACCGCATTGTTCGGCACAACTGAAATTTCAGTTTAGTCGAGTTATATTCGGAGTAAAAGATACTCCCATCGCGGAATGCAGATTCTACTGGAACGACAGAAAAAGCTAAAAGCTTAGTTTGATTGCTCAAAGGTGTATGACCATGACAGAAGATAAAATAACGCAGACTGAGGATTTTGAGGCTGAAGAGTTCTCCTCCGCCTCAAATGAAGAGACCTCGGAGAAAGCGGTCGAGGGCGCTCCCGAATTTGATGAGAACGATCCCGACGCCCCCAAGTGGTATGTAGTTCATACATACTCCGGATACGAGAATAAAGTTTCTGAGAACCTTAGGAAGCGTATTTTAACTCAAAATATGCGCGACCAGATCTTCCAAGTTCTGGTGCCCGTCGAGGAAGAAGTCAGTTTCAGCACTGACGGAAACAAAAAGCAGAAAAAACGCACCATCAAGAGAAAGGTTTATCCTGGTTACGTTCTTATTCAGATGAAAATGAACGACCGTTCTTGGTATGTCGTCCGCAATACTCCCGGCGTCACCGGTTTTGTCAGCCCCGGCTTGAAACCAGTTCCTCTTCCTAAAGACGAAGTAGAAAAGATCAAGCAGTTGATGGGCTTGTCCGCACCTAAGAAAATAAAGCTTGAGCTGGAAATTGGTCAGACGGTTCGCGTTATTAGTGGTGCTTTACAGAATCAAACAGGCGAAGTAATCGAAGTTAATCCAGAGAGCGAAAAACTCGGTCTTAATGTCGAGATGTTTGGTCGCACAGTGAAGACCACTCTTGAATTCGGTCAAGTTGAAAAAATCTAGCAGCTGCCTTCTCCTAACAAAAAAAACGACACAGTATGTTTTTTTTGGGGAAGCACGGCTTCAGCTACAGAGGTGTAGAAAATGGCAAAGAAAGTAAAGGCCATCATTAAATTACAAATTCCTGCGGGTAAGGCTAACCCCGCTCCTCCTGTTGGTCCTGCTCTGGGTCAGCACGGCCTCAACATTATGGAGTTCGTTAAACAGTATAACGAGCGTACTTCCAAAGATGTAGGAATGATTATCCCCGTAGAAATCACCGTTTATGAGGACAAAACCTTCTCCTTCATCACCAAGACCCCCCCGGCAAAAACCCTGCTCCTCAAGGAAGCCGGTATTCAACACGGTTCTGCCGAGCCCAACAAGACTAAAGTCGGCACCGTAACTTCCGCTCAGATCCGCAAAATTGCCGAGATCAAGATGAAAGACCTCAACGCTAACGACATCGAAGCCGCCATGAAAATCATTGCCGGCACCGCTCGCAGCGCCGGTATCGTCGTAGAGGGCTAATTAACCAAAATTACGTATGCGCCGAACTAAAAAGTGAGGCGCCAGTGGGAGGGTTGAAATACTTATCAACCTGCAGCACCACATTGGAGGTTTAAAGTGGCGAAGAAGAGTAAGAAATTCGCAGAAGCATTAAAGCAAATCGAAAAAGGCCAAATGTACACCCTTACCGAGGCCGTGGACTTAGTAAAAAGACTCTCCTATGCTAAGTTCGATGAGACCGTAGAGGCTCACTTTCATCTCGGTATCGATTGCAAGAAGTCCGACCAGAACATTCGTGGCACCATCGTATTACCCCACGGTACCGGTCGAACCCTTCGTATTTGCGTAATCACCAAAGCTGACAAGATCGAAGCCGCTGAGCAAGCCGGAGCTGATGTAGCTGGTTTCGAAGATGTAATCGCTAAGATCAAGTCCGGTTGGTCAGATTTTGACATCTGCATTGCTACTCCCGACGTAATGGGCGTCATCGGTAAGGAGCTCGGTCGCGTCTTGGGTCCGCGTATGCCTAACCCCAAATCAGGCACCGTAACCCCCGATCTGCCTAAGACCATTTCCGAGTTCAAAAGGGGTAAACTCGAGTATCGTAACGATAAGCACAACTGCGTCCACAGCGTTTTAGGTAAAGTTAGCTTTGACGCTGAGAAGCTCGAGCAGAACTTCCGCACATTGTTCGATGCCATTTTGAAGGCTCGTCCCGTAGCTGTCAAAGGAACTTACGTTCGTTCCATCTACCTGACCAGCTCCATGGGCCCCAGCATTAGCGTGGACGTTCTTAACGCAACTCAGTCTACCGCTGCTGCCACTCGCTAGAACAGACTTGACTGACTAAAAGGTGCCGTCTCTCTCTTTTCTGAAAGGGACGGCATTTCTGTATATTGTCTATAGAAGGCGACACAGCGACCTTGGCATTTTTTACAAAAAAAAATCTCAGTTTTAAGTGCGGATTGTAAAATTAAGTTGAACACATAAAAAAACCATAGCCTCGCTCATGTGGTAGAGTATATCTGCAACAAAA